>NZ_CP192511.1:676727-1353454 GCF_050613185.1 Testudinibacter sp. TW-1 | reverse complement strand
CTGCCATGGTGGTTTTGCCGATAATCGCTAATACGATATCTTTGGCGGTGATTCCTGCGCCGACTTTGCCGCGCACTTCGATTTTCATGCTTTTGGCGCGGGCTTGTTTGAGGGTTTGGGTGGCGAGTACGTGTTCCACTTCCGACGTACCGATCCCGAATGCCAACGCCCCGAATGCGCCGTGGGTTGCGGTGTGCGAGTCGCCGCAAACAATGGTCATACCGGGCAAGGTCAAACCCTGTTCAGGCCCCATCACATGCACGATTCCTTGCTGTTTGCTGTCCATATCAAACAGCGAAATACCGGTGGCTTTGCAGTTTTTATCCAATTCCAACACCTGAATCCGTGCCTGCCCTTCCAGTTTATTCACATCGCGTTCTTGGGTGGAAATGCTGTGATCCATAGTGCCGAAAGTTTTGCCCACTTGGCGCACGTGGCGGTTTGCCACGCGCAAGCCGTCAAAGGCTTGCGGGCTGGTGACTTCGTGGATCAGATGGCGGTTGATGTACAAAATCGGGGTTTCGCCGTCCGCTTCATACACCACGTGCGAGTCAAACAGTTTTTCATATAAGGTTTTTTTCATTGTGCTATCCGTAAATATGTAATCGGTAAATTCGTGAGTTTTAATTAAATCGCCGCCGCAATCAAATCGCCCATTTCGGAGGTTGAAACCGGTTGATTGTTATCGGCTAAATCGCCGGTACGGTGTCCGTCAGCCAATACTTTCTGTACCGCACTTTCAATCGCTTGCGCCGCCTCTTCCAAGTTAAAGCTGTAACGCAACATCATTGCCGCCGATAAAATCTGTGCAATCGGGTTAGCAATATTTTTGCCTGCGATGTCGGGGGCAGAACCGCCGGCCGGTTCGTATAAACCGAAACCTTGTTCGTTCATACTGGCGGACGGCAACATGCCCATCGAGCCGGTGATCATCGCACATTCATCGGAAATAATATCGCCGAAAATATTCGAGCACAGCAGCACATCGAAGAACGACGGCTGTTTGATCATCTGCATGGTCGCATTATCGATATAAATATGATCCAAGCGCACTTCAGGGTAATCTTTCGCCACGTCATTCACCACTTCGCGCCACAAGACCGAACTGGTCAGCACATTGGCTTTATCCACCGACGTGACGTGTTTAGTGCGTTTAAGTGCGGTTTCAAATGCAATGCGCGCAATGCGTTCGATTTCATAGCGGTGATAGACTTCGGTGTCATAGGCTTTTTCCATTGCGCCTTCGCCTTCGCGTCCTTTCGGTTGCCCGAAATAGATCCCGCCGGTCAATTCGCGCACCACCACCATATCAAAACCGGTTGCGGCAATGTCGGCACGCAACGGACAGAACTTTTCCAAGCCTTTGTATAGCGTCGCCGGGCGCAAATTACAGAACAACGCAAAGTGTTTTCTTAATGGCAATAACGCACCGCGCTCCGGTTGTTCTGCCGGCGGCAAACTTTCCCATTTCGGACCGCCAACCGAACCGAACAGAATCGCGTCCGCGGCTTCGCAGCCCTGCAACGTCACGTCGGGCAACGCCTTACCGTGGTTATCGATCCCGGCACCGCCGACATCAAAATGGTTGTAGTTCAACTTAAACCGAAATTTTGGCTGCACCGCATCTAACACTTTGATTGCTTGCGCCATAATTTCAGGGCCGATCCCGTCGCCGGCCAGCACTGCTACGTTGTATGTTTGCATTTTTTCTTCCTCTGTTTTTATTTTTTCGTTCCCTTCTCCCCTTGTGGGAGAAGGACAGATTTGACCGTCGTTCAGACGCTTAAATCAGGATGAGGGGAATATTCGCTTACATCACCCTCATCCGCCCTGCGGGCACCTTCTCCCATTAAGGGAGAAGGGAATTGTTCAGTCTTATTTCTTGGCTTTCAAATCCGCCACTTTATGCGCGCGATAAATCGCATTAATCGCATGGATCAACGCCAAGGCGGACGATTCGATAATATCCGTCGCCAAGCCGACGCCGTGGAATTTGCGCCCTTTGTGTTCGACCACAATATCCACCTGCCCCAACGCCTCCGCGCCTTCGCCTTTGGCGGTTAAGTTATAGTGCGACATGGTTAATTCCAAGCCGGTTAATGCCAAAATGGCATTATAAGTCGCATCGACCGGGCCATTGCCGCCGGTGGAAACCGTGCTTAACTTCTCGCCGTCCAATTCGATTTGCACGAATGACGTCGCCGGGAAATCGCTGACCGAGTGCGCCGAGATCTTGTCTAAACGCAGACGATCTTCGTCCCCTTGCTGCATATCGATAAACGCCAGCGCTTCCAAATCATAGTCGAACACTTGCCCTTTCTTGTCCGCCAGTTTTAGGAAAGCGTCATACAATTTATCCAAATCGTAATCTGCTTCGGCATAGCCCATATCCGCCATATGCCCTTTCACCGCCGCCCGTCCTGAGCGCGCGGTTAAGTTCAATTTCTCTTTTTTCAAGCCGATCGATTCCGGCGACATGATTTCGTAGGTATTTTTATTTTTTAACATACCGTCTTGGTGAATGCCCGATGAATGCGCAAAGGCATTTTTACCGACAATCGCCTTGTTCGGCTGAATCGGCATATTGCACAGCTGGCTCACCATTTGGCTGACACGGTGGATTTCCTGGGTGTTAATGCGGGTATCCACCTTAAACATATCCTGACGGGTTTTAATCGCCATCACCACTTCTTCAAGTGCGGTATTGCCGGCGCGCTCGCCAATGCCGTTAATGGTACATTCAATCTGACGCGCCCCGTTCAGCACCGCGGTCAACGAGTTGGCGGTCGCCATGCCCAAATCGTTATGGCAATGCACCGACACAATCGCTTTATCAATATTCGGTACGCGGTTCATCACCTGATGAATGATATTACCGTATTCGGTCGGCAAGCAGAAACCGACGGTATCGGGAATATTCACCGTGGTTGCGCCGGCATGAATCGCCGCTTCCACAATACGGCAAATATTATCAATCCCGGTACGCCCGGCATCTTCACAAGAAAATTCCACGTCATTGGTGTAATTTCTGGCGCGTTTCACCGCGCGCACCGCCCGTTCAACCACATCGTCAAAGGTGCTTTTCAGCTTTGCTTCCACGTGCAAGGCGGAACTGGCGATAAAAGTGTGAATGCGAAAACGCTCGGCCTCTTTTAAGGCTTCGTACACCGCGTCAATATCGCGATCCACCGCACGCGACAGCCCGCACACCACCGAGTTTTTAATATGCTGCCCGATGGTACGCACCGATTCAAAATCACCGGAAGACGAAACCGGGAAGCCCACTTCCATCACGTCCACGCCCAAACGTTCCAAGGCTAGGGCAATTTGCAACTTCTCTTTCACCGTCAAACTGGCACTCAACGCCTGCTCGCCGTCACGCAAGGTGGTATCAAAAATAATCACGTTATCACTCATCACATTTTCCTTATGTTGATATTGCCCAAAGTGCGGTTTATAAATGCAAAAAACCCGCAACGTTGTGCGGGTTTAAAATTCGTGTGAATTGCAATTTGCCAATCATCTTCCACAGTCGAGCCGCACAATCAGTTTGCGAGCAAGAGTAGGAGAGAGAAAGTAGCAAATGGGAAATTCATCGTTTATATCCAAATTAAATTAATGTGCGCTCAGCACAGAATGACGGCTATTTTTACTTGCCAACCGCACTTTGTCAATCAATTAAATAATATTTTCTACTAAAAATCAGAATCAAACCGCCATTAAAATTATATAAAAATCCATTTTTAAAATAAAAATCAAAATAAAATTTCAAAAAACTGAAAAATAACAGATTTAATCTAGTTTTAAACGACCATTTACAGGATAGCAAACTTTTTAAGCAATTGTACCCTTGCACAGGAAGCGACGATAGAATCGTAATATGATTTTTCATATAGCGTAAATGCGTGATAACACCTCGCCGTTAAAATAAGCCAAACAGCTCGATTTATTCGCTGTTTGGCTTTTTATTTTCATTGAAATCAAGCAATTAAATTTAATTCCGTTCCCCAAACCGCACTTTGGCTATTTTATTTATTTGACAAAATTAACCTCCGTTTGATTTATATCAATGAGCCTAAATCCCTTTTCACTAAGATAAACAAATTAAATAACTATAAATGATTAATTCTTAAAGGGTATTTTATGAGTGTGAAAGGTTGGAGTAAAAGGAAAATCGTTTTATTCGGCGGATTGTGTTTGCTGTCGGGGGCGTTGGCATTGTGGCTTACCCAAGGGGTTTTCCACCAAACCAATTCGACCGAATTTTGTGTCAGTTGCCACTCAATGAGCGTGGCGAAAGAAGAGTGGGAAGGCAGCGTGCATTTCGCTAACCGCAAGGGAATCCGCGCCGAATGCGCCGATTGCCATGTGCCGCCGGACAGTTGGCATTATGTCAAAGCCAAAGTGATGGCGCTGAAAGATGTGTGGGGCGAGATCACCGGCAAAATCCCCGATGCGGAGGCCTATGAAGCGCACCGTTTGGAAATGGCGCAAACGGTGTGGAAAAACATGAAAGAACAAGACTCCTCAACCTGCCGCACGTGCCACAAAACCGACGCTTGGATTTTAGGCGAACAATCCGAACAGGCGCAAACCATGCACAAACTGGCTGACGAAACCAAGCAGACCTGTATCGACTGCCATAAAGGCTTGGTGCATTTTATGCCGGATGTGCCGACCGACGCGAGCGCGGCAAGTGGCGAATTAAGCAAGCATGGCGGCGATTTCAGCCGTGCCGATACCGCACTTTATGCCTTGGCGATCTCCCCCGCCAAAACCGCAAACGGCGAAATCCGCTTAATGCCGTTTGCCAAGCTAAGCGAATGGAAACAAGAGGGCGATACCGTCCATGCCGTAGTGAGCGGCTGGCAACAAGCCGGCGCAGAAAATCTGCTGTATCAACAAATGGGCAAGCGCATTCTTGTCGGGGTGTTGGATGATAATGCCAAAACCGATGTCAGCGTGCTCAACAGCGTACACGATACGGTGACGAATTCCGATTGGCGGCAAGTCAAGCTCACGCTTTCCCTGCCTAAAACGGCGCTGACAGCCAATCTGGACGCGCTCAATGCTTATGGCAAAAGCTTGGATCAAACCCATTGCAGCACTTGTCACGCGACGATTCCGGCGGATCACTACACCGCCAATCAGTGGGTCGGGGTGATTAATTCGATGAAAGACCGCACTTCGATGAGCGAAGCGGAAGTGCGCGCAGTAACGATTTATTTGCAACGCTTGGCGAAAGATATGCCGTCAACGGCAACGTCTAACGCCCATTAATGTTATCTATTACGCCCATCATCATAGGAGAGGCAACATGAGTCATACGAAAAAAATTAATAACAGCCGTCGTTCATTTCTGAAAAACACCTCGTTAGGTTCGGTCGGGCTTGCTGCAAGCGGCGGTATCGGCGGCAACCTATTGCTATCGAATAAAGCGGCGGCGGCAGAAAGCAGCACGGTGATGTCCGCCGCGCACTGGGGTCCGATTGGTATTGTGGTTGAAGACGGCAAAGTGGTGAAATCCGGACCGGCAATTGAGCCAACCATCGCCAATGAATTGCAAACCGTGGTCGCCGAACAAGTCCATAGCGATGTGCGGGTGAAATACCCGATGGTACGCAAAGGCTATTTGGAAAATCCGGGCAAAAGCGACACCACTTTGCGCGGGCACGATGAATGGGTGCGCGTTTCCTGGGAAAAAGCCTTGGAATTAGTCCATAACGGGCTAAAACAGGTACGCGATACCCAAGGCCCGTCCGGCGTATTTGCCGGTTCTTACGGTTGGTATAGCTCCGGCGCCCTGCATGCCAGCCGCACGTTATTACACCGTTATATGAACCTGACCGGCGGTTTTGTCGGCACCAAGGGGGATTACTCCACCGGCGCGGCGCAAGTGATTATGCCGCATGTGTTGGGCACGATTGAAGTCTATGAACAGCAAACCAGCTGGGAAGTGATTCTGCAACATTCCGAGATTGTCGTCTTATGGTCGGCAAACCCGATGACGACCCTGCGTAATGCCTGGACGTCAACCGATCAGCAAGGCACGGATTATTTCAAAAAACTGAAAGAAAGCGGTAAACGGGTGATCTGTATCGATCCGGTACGCAGTGAAACCTGTGACTATCTGGGCGCAGAATGGATTCCGATTAATACGGCAACCGACGTGCCGTTAATGCTGGCAATGGCACACAGCTTGATTAGCGCGGACAAACAAGATAATGATTTCCTGAAAAAGTACACCGTCGGTTATGATAAATTTGAAGCCTATGTACTCGGTAAAGGGGAAGACGGCGTGGTGAAAGACGCAACTTGGGCAAGCCAAATTTGTGGCGTACCCGCCGAGACAATTAAACAACTGGCGTTAGATTTTGCCGGCAAGCGCACCATGTTAATGGGCGGCTGGGGCATGCAACGCCAACGCCACGGCGAACAAACGCACTGGACATTAGTCACCTTAGCTTCCATGTTGGGGCAAATCGGCTTGCCGGGCGGTGGCTTCGGCTTGAGCTATCACTATGCCAACGGCGGCGTGCCAACCGCAACCGGCGCGATTTTAGGCGCGATTTCCGCCAATACTTCAGGCGAAAGCGGCGGGCAAACCTGGCTGGACGAAACCAGCAAACTCAGTTTTCCACTGGCGCGCATTTCCGACGCCCTGCTCAATCCGGGCAAGGTCATTCAATATAACGGCACTGAAATCACCTATCCCGATCTCAAGCTGATTTATTGGGCGGGCGGCAATCCGTTTACCCACCATCAAGACACCAACACCTTAATCAAAGCGTGGCAAAAACCGGATACGGTGATTGTGAATGAAATCTATTGGACGCCGACCGCACGCATGGCGGATATCGTATTACCGGTGACCACCTCGTTTGAGCGTAACGATCTGACCATGAGCGGCGATTATTCGATGTTGAATATCTTCCCGATGAAACAAGCGCTCGAACCGCAATTCGAAGCGAAAAGCGATTACGACATTTTCGCCGCCCTCGCCAAACTAGCCGGCGTGGAAGAGAAATTTACCGAAGGCAAATCGGAAATGGATTGGCTGAAAGGCTTCTATCAAACCGCTTATGACGCCGCCCGCAAAAATCGCGTCGTCATGCCGCGCTTTGAACAATTTTGGGAGGCGAATAAGCCAATCACCTTCAAAATCGGCGATAAAGCCAAACAATGGGTGCGTTATGCCGAATTCCGCGCCGATCCGTTACTTAATCCACTCGGAACGCCGTCAGGCAAAATCGAAATTTATTCCGATACCGTTGCCAAAATGGGCTACGACGACTGCAAAGGACACCCAAGCTGGCTCGTGCCGGAAGAGTACGCCGGCAACACCACTGCCGAAGCACCGTTGGCGTTGGTTACGCCACATCCATACTACCGCTTGCACAGTCAGTTGTGTTTCTCAACCGCACTTCGCGAAAAATACACCGTGAACGGACGCGAGCCGCTGTTGATCCACCCGGACGACGCACAAGCGCGCGGCATTGCCGACGGCGATGTGGTGCGTTTGTTTAACCGACGCGGACAAGTGCTTGCCGGCGCTGTCATTACGGACGGCGTGATCAAAGGTACGGTTGCCTTGCACGAAGGGGCGTGGTACGACCCTGCCGATTTAGGCACGGCAGAAAAACCGCTGTGCAAATTCGGCAATCCGAATGTGCTGACCATGGACATCGGCACATCTAAATTGGCACAAGGCAACTCGCCGAACACCGCGATTTTGCAAGTGGAAAAATACAGCGCCGACCTTCCGCCGGTGAGCGTATTCAGCGAACCGAAATACAGCAACGCGTAATATTGCGACCTTGATCCATTAACAAAAAAACCGCACTTTGCCTATCCAAAAGCAAAGTGCGGTATTGTTGAAAGGAAAAGCGTTTTCTTATTCTACGGTAACCGCTTTCGCCAAGTTGCGCGGTTGATCTACGTCAGTGCCTTTGATTAAGGCGACGTGATATGCCAGCAACTGCATGGGTACGGTGTAGAAAATCGGTGCCACCACTTCATCGACTTGCGGCATGGTGATGATTTTCATGTCCGGAGTCGAACTGAAACCGGCGTTTTCATCGGCAAACACATACAACTGCCCGCCGCGCGCGCGCACCTCTTCAATGTTGGATTTCAGTTTTTCCAGCAATTCATTGTTCGGGGCAACCACCACCACCGGCATATCGGCGTCAATTAAGGCTAACGGACCGTGTTTCAACTCCCCGGCGGCATAGGCTTCGGCGTGGATATAAGAAATTTCTTTCAGTTTCAACGCGGCTTCCATCGCAATCGGATAGTATTCGCCACGCCCTAAGAACAGGGTGTGGTGTTTTTCGGCAAAGTCTTCCGACAATTTTTCAATCGCGCCGTCAAAGGCTAACGCTTGTTCGATTTTTGCCGGCAGGCTCTGTAGCGATTTGATGATTTCACGCTCTTTTTCGGCAGGGATATTGCCGTTTAACTTACCAATCGCCAGCACCAACAACAACATGGTCGCTAATTGGGTGGTGAAGGCTTTGGTCGAAGCCACGCCGATTTCCACCCCGGCACGGGTCATAAACGCCAAGTCGGATTCGCGCACTAAAGATGAGCCTGATACGTTACAAATCGTCATCGCCGACATATAGCCTTTTTCTTTGGCAAGGCGCAATGCCGCCAAGGTATCCGCCGTTTCGCCGGATTGGGAAAGCGTTAATAACAGGCTGTTCGGACGGGTGACGAATTTACGGTAGCGGAATTCGGAGGCGATTTCCACATCGCAACTCACGCCTGCCAACGCTTCGAACCAATAACGCGCCGCCATCCCGGAATTGTAGGACGTACCGCACGCCACGATTTGCACGTGTTCCACTTTTTCCAAAATTTCACGCGCACCGTTGCCGATACTTTCGATAATCACGCTGTCATTGGCTATCCGCCCTTCCAAGGTGTTCACAATCGCGCTCGGTTGCTCGAAGATCTCTTTCTGCATAAAGTGGCGATATTTGCCTTTTTCCGCCGCGTCATTTTCCAGATTGGATTCGTGTACCTGACGTTCGACTTTTTCACCGTCACGGCTATAAATATCAATCTTGCGACGGCTGATTTCGGCAATATCGCCCTCTTCCAAGAAGATAAAACGGCGGGTGACGCTTAACAACGCCAGTTGGTCGGAGGCTAAGAAATTTTCGCCCAAGCCCAAGCCGATCACCAACGGACTGCCGGAGCGTGCCGCAATCAGGTGTTCCGGCTGTTCACGGTGCAACACCACCATGCCATAAGCCCCGGTCAGCTGTTGCACGCTTTTTTGCACCGCTTCCAACAAACTGGCCGAAGTGCGGTTTTCCCACGCCACCAAATGCGCGATCACTTCGGTATCGGTTTGCGAAGTGAAGGCATAACCGCGCGCTTGTAAGATTTCACGCAGCTCTTCGTGGTTTTCGATAATGCCGTTATGCACCACGGTAATATCGCCCGAGACGTGCGGGTGCGCATTGGCTTCCGACGGTTCGCCATGGGTCGCCCAACGGGTGTGCGCAATGCCTGTGCCGCCGATTAACGGCTGTTTTGCCACGGCGTCGTCCAACGCTTTCACTTTGCCTAAGCAGCGCACACGTTGTAAATTATGCCGCTCATCCACCACCGCGACCCCGGCAGAATCATAACCGCGGTATTCCAAGCGGTGTAAACCCTCGATTAAAATTTCCGCCACATCACGTTGGGCAACTGCCCCGACGATTCCACACATCGTTTTTTCCTCTATTTAGTCATAAAAAAATAATAAAAAATCAGTTTGCCGCAATTAATCAGCCGCTATCCGTTTACCAGCACGACGTCCACATTCTGCCGTTCGATTTGTTTGATGATCTCGGCACTTATGCCATTATCAGTCACCAACACATCAATTTGCTCCCAACTTAACTCCAAATTCGGCATTTTGCGGCCGATTTTTTGCGACTCGACCATCACCACCACTTCACGTGCGGTCTCCGCCATCACCCGGCTCAAACCGACCAATTCGTTAAAGGTGGTCGTGCCGCGCGTTAAATCAATGCCGTCCGCACCGATAAACAGTTGGTCAAAATCATAAGAACGCAATACCTGCTCGGCAACCTGCCCCTGAAACGATTCGGAGCGGATATCCCAAGTGCCGCCGGTCATCAACAAGGTCGGCTCGTTTTCCAGTTCAGTCAGTTGATTGGCAACCGCCAACGAATTGGTCATCACCACCAAACCCTGTTTCGGATTCAGCTGTTTGATTAACGCCGCGGTGGTGCTGCCGGAATCAATGATAATCCGGTTATGGTCACGAATGCGATCGGCGGCGGCTTGGGCAATTGCCAGCTTGGCTTGGGAAAACGGCTCATCGTGTTCATCCGATAAAATCTCACTCGGCATTAATACCGCCCCGCCATAACGACGCAACAGCAAGCCGCTGCCTTCAAGTGCGGTCAGATCCTTACGAATCGTCACTTCCGAAGTATTAAAATGCTGCACCAGCCGCTCGACCGACACCTCGCCCTGCTGCTGCAACAGTTGCATAATCAAGTGACGGCGTTGCGTGCTATTTCGCTTTGACACAATATCTTTCCAAACGGTTACATTAAGTTTCGGTTCGGAATTATATAGGGATAAATACGCGAGTGCAACCTTATTTCGCCCATCAAGCCATCAATTGGAGCAATAAGTAAGGAAAAGAGGCGGGTTAAAATTCAGACATAAAAAAAACCCTGTAAACTTACAGAGGTTCTTCAATTCGGGACTATCGGTGATTATTTGATAGCATCTTTCAGTGCTTTACCGGAAACAAACGCAGGCACTTTAGCCGCTGCAATTTGGATTTCCTGTCCGGTTTGCGGATTACGGCCGGTACGGGCTTGGCGTTGGTTTACTTTGAAAGTACCGAAGCCGATTAATTGAACCGGATCGCCAGCCTTCAAGCTGTCAGTAATCGCTGTTAAAGTCGCTTCTAAAGCCGCTTTAGCTTGTTTCTTGTTTAACTCTGCAGCAGATGCAATTGCATCAATTAATTCTGCTTTATTCATAAGATAGTACCCCTTGTTATTGGTGTTTAAGTTAAGCTTTTGTATGGATTGAATATCTGGATATTCTTGGTGCAATAGCTGTCTAAAAACAGTATGGTAAGATTAATCTAAGTTGCTTGAGATTGAAAGCCATAAATCACTAAAATTTGTGAAAAATCACACTTATTGTTCAATTTTTATGCCGATATTGCTAATTCCCTCTTCCCTCAATTCGTTTTTCAGGCTTAACAACAGTTCGACATCGCGTTCTTCCGCTTCATTCAGGGTGCGGTAAATCAGCCACTGCACGTCCAACTCCTGTTGAATGTCGTCCGCTTGCTTCAATGCCTGCTCGTTCAAAGTGCGGTCCTGCTCGGTTTCCAACAACGCCGCAACGGTTTGCAACGAGAGTTTGCTGACCAAAATCGCCTGCTCCAAGCTCGAGCCGGAAATAATGGCGTGCAGGGTGTGCGATAAACCTTCGCAGGCGTCCGCCGCCGGGAACACACCGTAAAAATCATATTGATTCACATCGGGGATAATCGCCTCCAATTTCTCCAATTGCGATTCGAAATTGATTTTCGCCCCTTTCACCGTCAGGTATTCCCACACCAAATTGAGGATATTGTGATACACCTTGCTGTCCTGCCCTTTGCCTTGCATGTGGCAGAACAGTTGAAAATTAGGATACATGCGCTCGCACAGGCACAGCATAAAAGCCAAATGCTGCCAGGTTTCGAAATGCTCTAAGCGTTTTTGGATTGGATTGCGCATGGGTTATTTCTCCGTAGCATGGAAAGGTTGTGAGAAACGGTGTACTGCATCGACCAGATAAGCCGGACTTTGCTGCGGTACGTCTTGATGAATGCCGTGTCCCAGATTGAAAACGTGTCCGCTGCCTTGCCCGAAGTCACTCAAAATCTGCCGCACTTCCTGTTCGATCCGCGTTTTATCGGCATATAGCACGCTCGGATCCATATTGCCCTGCAATGCGACTTTATGTCCGACCCGTGCGCGCGCCTGCGCCAAATCTACCGTCCAATCCAAACCGAGCGCGTCACAGCCGGTTTCCGCCATCGCTTCCAGCCACAACCCGCCGCCTTTGGTGAACAAGGTGATCGGCACACGACGCCCACGGTACTCGCGGATTAAGCCGTCCACGATTTTGTGCATATATTGCAACGAGAAATCACGGTAATCGCGGTGCGCCAACACGCCGCCCCAGGTGTCAAACAGCATTACCGCTTGCGCGCCGGCTTTAATTTGGGCATTAAGATATAAAATCACGCTGTCCGCCAATTTATCTAATAATTGATGTAGCAAGTGCGGTTCGGCATACAGCATTTTTTTGATTTTGGTGAAGGCTTTGCTGCTGCCGCCTTCGACCATATAGGTTGCCAAGGTCCATGGGCTGCCGGAAAAGCCGATCAGCGGCACGCTGCCGTCAAGTGCGGTATGAATGGTGCGCACCGCGTTCATCACATATTGCAACTCCTGCTCCGGATCGGGAATCGGCAGATTGGTAACATCGCGTTGGTTTTCAATTGGGTTGGCAAATTTCGGGCCTTCGCCTGCGCCAAAGCTCAAACCTAAGCCCATCGCGTCGGGAATCGTGAGAATATCGGAAAACAGAATCGCCGCGTCCAACTCATAACGGCGCAACGGTTGTAACGTCACTTCACAGGCGAGCTCCTGATTGCGACACAGCGCCATAAAGTCCCCGGCCTGCGCACGGGTGGCTTTATATTCCGGTAAATAGCGTCCTGCCTGGCGCATCATCCAAATCGGAGTCATATCGACCGGTTGGCGCAATAACGCACGCAAATAACGATCATTTTTTAATTCAGTCATGGGTTTTCCTTATTGTTGTTCTTAGTTATTCTTTTGCTGCGCTTCAGCAGCACAAATCCGTTGGGTCAGTTCAATCAGTTTACGCGCAATCGTGCCCACCGGCGGCAAGTGCGGTAACTCGGCATTATAGCGAAACCAACGTGCGTCATTCAGTTCTTCCGGCTGAATGCAAATCTCGCCGCCGGCATAATCCGCCAAAAAGCCGAGCATTAATGAATTAGGGAATGACCACGGTTGGCTGCCGATATAACGTAGATTTTTAATTTTCAAACCGCTCTCTTCAAACACTTCACGTTCGACGGTCTGTTCTAAGGTTTCGCCTACTTCCACAAAACCGGCAAGAGTGGTGTAAATTTTTTCTTCACGGTGGCGCACATGGTTCGCCAGTAGAATCGAGTCGCCGTTGCGCACCGCCACGATAATCGACGGTGCGATCATCGGGTAAGTGCGGTGCTGGCAAAGGGTACACTCCACCGCCCATTCCTGCGGAGTCAGCGCCACGGTTTTGCCGCCGCACACGCCGCAAAAACGGTGGGTTTTCCAAAAATAATTGAGCGCTACGCCGCGATTGAGCAAATTAAAAATTCGTTCCGGCAATACCAATTGATCGCGCAGAGAAAAATAGTCGCGGGTATCGTCAAACTCCTGCACCAACCACAACGGCAGATCACGATATTCGCCGATCACCATGCCCCGTTGTTCGGTTAAAGCAAGCGTTTGCGCCGTGCCGTGCGGCAATTCGCCTTGTTGTAAATAAATGCGGCTGCCTTTAGTGAGTAACCAATAACCGAAATCATGGGATTGTAGCTGTTGCATGATCGCTCCGCCTGATAAAAATTGATGTCATTATAAAGCATTATTAGCCGTAACGCATAAAAAAACCCAAAGTGCGGTTCGGCACTTCGGGTCTTGTTCATCGGATAATCACGCGATTATTCAAATTCAGCCATGTTCAGCATTTCGGCTAGGTTTGCCGTTGCTTCGTCGGCATCGAATTTGCTGTCGATCTCCTCCAACGGTACATTTGCGGCTTTAGCGGCACCTTTGCCGTTATGACGGTTTTGGTGATACATATAACCCGTACCCGCCGGAATCAGACGACCGACGATCACGTTCTCTTTCAGACCGCGCAACTCGTCGCGTTTACCGGCGACCGCCGCTTCGGTCAAGACGCGGGTCGTTTCTTGGAACGACGCCGCTGAAATGAAGGATTCGGTTGCCAATGACGCTTTGGTGATACCCAGCAATTCGCGTTCGAATTCCACCGGCGGTTTGCCTTCGGCCGCACGCTGACGGTTAACGATTTTCACGCGCGCCACTTCGACCTGCTCCCCTTCGAGGAATTCGGAGTCATGCGCTTGGGTGATAATCCCTTTACGCAACATTTGACGCACGATGACTTCGATGTGCTTATCGTTAATTTTTACCCCTTGTAAACGGTAAACTTCCTGCACTTCGTTGACGATATAATCGGTTACCGCATGGATACCACGCAGACGCAGAATGTCGTGCGGTGTTTCCGCCCCTTCGGAGATGATATCGCCACGGGAAACCAATTCGCCCTCGAATACGTTCAGCTGACGCCATTTCGGGATCATTTCTTCGTATACTTCCCCTTCGCTCGGGGTAATCAACAAGCGGCGTTTGCCTTTGGTCTCTTTACCGAACGACACGATACCGGAAATTTCCGCCATAATCGCAGGCTCTTTCGGTTTACGCGCTTCGAACAAGTCGGCAACGCGCGGCAAACCACCGGTGATATCTTTCGTTCCGGCGGATTCTTGCGGAATACGCGCCAACGGTTCACCGATACTGATTTCCGCATTGTCGTCCAAAGTTACAATCGCCTTACCCGGCAAGAAGTATTGTGCCGGCACGTCTGTACCCGCGATTAATACCGGATTACCTTTGGCGTCAACGATACGCAACGCCGGACGCAAATCTTTACCTGCGGTCGCACGTTCACCTACATCTTGCACCACCACGGAAGACAAGCCTGTCAATTCATCGGTTTGGCGGGTTACGGTGATACCGTCGATAATATCAACGAATTCCACTTTCCCCTCTACCTCTGAGATAACCGGCATGGTATGCGGATCCCAGTTGGCGATGATTTCACCGGCATTCACGTCGTTACCGTCGTTTTTGCTTAAGATCGCACCGTAAGGCACTTTATAGTTCTCTTTGGTACGACCAAACGCATCGATCACCGTCAATTCGGTATTACGCGAGGTAATCACCAATTTGCCGTCTTTGTTGGTCACGAATTTCGCATTGGCTAAACGAATGCTACCGTTGTTTTTGATCTGAATGCTGGATTCGGATGCCGCTCTGGATGCCGCCCCCCCGATGTGGAACGTACGCATGGTTAACTGTGTACCCGGTTCACCGATAGATTGCGCCGCAATAACCCCGACGGCTTCACCGTTATTGATGATGTGTCCGCGCGCCAAGTCACGTCCGTAACATTTGGCACACACGCCGAAATCGGTGCTACAGGTTACCACTGACCGCACTTTAATGCTGTCAACCGAGTTCGCGTCGATCACATCACACAGTTTCTCGTCAATCAAGGTGTTACGCGCGATTAAAACTTCGTCCGTACCCGGAATTAAGACATCTTCCGCCACCACGCGTCCCAATACGCGATCACGCAAGGCTTCTTTCACATCACCACCCTCGATTAACGGGGTCATGACGATACCTTCTTCCGTGCCGCAATCGTCTTCGACGATCACCAAGTCTTGCGCCACGTCAACCAAACGACGGGTCAAGTAACCGGAGTTCGCGGTTTTAAGTGCGGTATCCGCCAAACCTTTACGCGCCCCGTGGGTAGAAATAAAGTACTGTAATACGTTCAAACCTTCGCGGAAGTTTGCGGTAATCGGCGTTTCGATAATCGAACCGTCCGGACGCGCCATCAAACCACGCATACCGGCAAGCTGACGAATCTGCGCCGCAGAACCCCGCGCCCCAGAATCCGCCATCATAAAGATACTGTTGAAGGAGGCTTGTTTTTCCAATTCGCCGTCACGGTTCACCACTTCTTCGGTCGACAAGTTTTCCATCATCGCCTTGGCAACACGCTCATTCGCCGCCGCCCAAATATCGATTACTTTATTGTAACGCTCGCCGGCGGTAACCAAACCTGATTGGAACTGCTCTTGAATCTCTTCAACTTCGCTTTCCGCCGCAGAGATGATCTCATTTTTCTGTTCCGGGATCACCATATCGTCAATACCGACCGACGCTCCCGAACGTGCCGCATAGGCAAAACCGGTGTACATGATTTGGTCGGCAAAGATCACGCTGGATTTCATGCCCAACAAACGGTAACAGGCGTTGATTAAACGCGAAATCGCTTTCTTGCCCAATGTTTGGTTGAACAGCTCAAACGGCATGCCTTTCGGCGCAATCATCCACAGGATCGCACGTCCGATAGTGGTGTCCGTCAGCGTCGTGACCGCTTCAAACTCATTACTGGACGATTTCACATATTCGGTGATCCGCACTTTAACCCGCGCGTGCAGCTCCGCTTGCCCGGTGCGATAGGCTTTCTCTGCTTCCAATGGATTTTGCAGGTACATGCCTTCGCCTTTGGCATTCACTTTTTCGCGGGTCATGTAGTACAGCCCCAACACCACGTCTTGCGACGGAACAATGATCGGCTCACCGTTCGCAGGTGATAAGATATTGTTGGTGGACATCATCAACGCGCGCGCTTCCAATTGCGCTTCCAACGTTAATGGCACGTGTACCGCCATTTGGTCTCCGTCGAAGTCGGCGTTAAACGCTGCACACACCAACGGGTGTAACTGGATCGCTTTACCTTCGATCAACAACGGTTCGAACGCTTGAATCCCCAAACGGTGCAAGGTCGGCGCACGGTTCAATAAGATCGGGTGTTCGCGGATAACATCGGCTAAGATGTCCCAAACAATCGCGTCTTCACGCTCAACCATTTTCTTCGCCGCTTTAATCGTCGAGGCATAACCTTGGCTTTCTAATTTGGCATAGATAAACGGACGGAACAGTTCCAACGCCATTTTTTTCGGCAGACCGCATTGGTGCAAGTGCAGGTATGGACCGACGGTAATCACCGAACGGCCGGAGTAATCCACACGTTTACCCAACAGGTTTTGACGGAAACGCCCTTGTTTGCCTTTAATCATGTCGGCAAGGGATTTCAGCGCACGTTTGTTTGAACCGGTGATCGCACGACCGCGGCGACCGTTATCTAACAATGCGTCAACAGATTCTTGCAGCATTCGTTTTTCGTTGCGCACGATAATATCCGGCGCAACCAAATCCAACAGGCGTTTTAAACGGTTGTTACGGTTGATCACGCGGCGATACAAATCGTTCAAGTCGGAAGTGGCAAAACGCCCGCCGTCCAACGGCACTAACGGACGCAGATCCGGCGGTAATACCGGCAATACGGTCAGCACCATCCACTCCGGATTGTTGCCGGATTGGATAAAGGCTTCCAACAGTTTCAACCGTTTGGTGATTTTTTTACGTTTGGTTTCGGAACTGGTTTCTTGCAACTCTTCACGCAGGGTTTCGCACTCGTGCGCCAAATTCATTTGTTGCAATAAATGTTGGATCGCTTCCGCCCCCATTTTGGCTTCGAATTCGTCCGCCCAACGGTCTTCCGCGTCCATAAACTGTTCTTCGGTCAATAATTGACCGCGTTCCAAATCGGTCATGCCCGGTTCGGTTACGATATAGCTTTCGAAATACAGCACGCGCTCGATATCACGCAACGGCATATCTAACAATAAACCGATACGGGACGGCAGCGATTTTAAGAACCAGATGTGTGCCACCGGCGAGGCTAACTCGATGTGCCCCATACGCTCACGGCGTACTTTGGTTTGCGTCACTTCCACACCGCACTTTTCACAGATCACACCGCGATGTTTTAAGCGTTTGTATTTGCCGCACAAGCATTCGTAGTCTTTGACCGGTCCGAAAATGCGTGCGCAGAATAAACCGTCACGTTCCGGTTTAAACGTACGGTAGTTAATGGTTTCCGGCTTTTTCACCTCACCGAACGACCATGAACGGATCATGTCGGGAGAAGCCAGCCCAATTTTAATCACATCAAAATCTTCTGATGATTTTGTTTGTGCTTTCAAAAACTTAACTAAGTCTTTCACAGATTTGCTCCTGTCGGAGTTAAACTTAATTCAAGTGCGGTCTGACCGCACTTGAGCATACTTTCTAGCGTTACGGCTATCGCTTATTGGTTTTCGTCCAAGTCAATGTTGATACCCAAAGAGCGGATCTCTTTCAGCAAGACATTGAAGGATTCCGGCATACCCGGTTCCATTTGGTGCGCGCCGTCCACAATGTTTTTATACATTTTGGTACGACCGTTCACATCATCGGATTTCACGGTCAGCATTTCTTGCAGGGTATAAGCGGCACCGTAAGCCTCAAGTGCCCATACTTCCATCTCCCCGAAACGTTGTCCCCCGAACTGGGCTTTACCACCCAACGGTTGCTGGGTAACCAAGCTGTACGAACCGGTTGAACGGGCGTGCATTTTGTCGTCAACTAAGTGGTTCAATTTCAGCATATACATATAGCCGACAGTAACCGGACGTTCGAATTTCTCACCGGTACGGCCATCAAACAAGGTGATCTGACCGGAGGTCGGCAGATCCGCCAATTGCAACAAGCCTTTGATTTCGCTTTCGTGCGCACCGTCAAATACCGGTGTCGCCAACGGCATACCTTTGCGCAGGTTTTGCGCCAAGCGAATCACTTCGTCATCGCTGAAAGTGGCTAAATCCACTTGTTGTGACGCGTCGCCCAAGTCATAGGCGCGTTGGATATAGTCACGCAATTTGGCAACCGACTGCTGTTGTTTGATCATCGCATTGATCTTGTCGCCGATTCCTTTCGCCGCTAACCCTAAGTGGGTTTCCAAAATCTGACCGATGTTCATCCGCGACGGTACGCCCAACGGGTTCAACACGATATCAACCGGCTGTCCGTTTTCATCATACGGCATATCTTCAACCGGGTTAATTTTCGAGATAACCCCTTTGTTACCGTGACGACCCGCCATTTTATCACCCGGCTGGATTTGACGTTTCACCGCCAAATAGACTTTCACGATTTTCAGCACGCCCGGTGCCAAATCGTCGCCTTGAATGATTTTATTGCGCTTGATTTCCAGTTTGCGTTCAAATTCTTTGCGCAACTCTTCGTGCTGTTCTGCCAACTGTTCCAATTGGTTCTGTTGGTTTTCGTCCGCCAGCGATTGCGCTAACCATTGGGTCCGCGTTTGTTTATCCAACTGCTTCTCATCGAAACCGTTATTTAACAACAGATTACGCACACGGGTGAACAGACCGGCTTCCAAGATTTCCAGCTCTTCCACCAAGTCTTTCTTGGCTTGTTTCAACTGCATTTCTTCGATTTCAAGCGCGCGTTTGTCTTTTTCCACGCCATCACGGGTGAAGACTTGCACGTCGATCACCGTACCGGAAACGCTGTTCGGCACACGCAAAGAAGAATCTTTCACATCAGACGCTTTCTCGCCGAAGATCGCACGCAACAATTTTTCTTCCGGCGTTAATTGGGTTTCACCTTTCGGGGTGACTTTACCCACCAGAATGTCGCCGCCTTTCACTTCCGCACCGATATACACAATGCCAGATTCGTCCAGTTTGCTCAGTGCCGCTTCACCGACGTTAGGAATATCGGCGGTAATTTCTTCCGCACCTAACTTGGTATCACGCGCAACCGCAGTCAATTCTTGAATGTGAATGGTGGTGAAACGATCTTCTTGCACCACGCGCTCGGAGACTAACATCGAATCTTCGAAGTTATAACCGTTCCATGGCATAAACGCCACGCGCATATTTTGACCTAACGCCAACTCCCCTAAATCGGTTGATGGGCCGTCCGCCAACACTTCACCGCGCTCAATCGGCTCGCCCAGAGCAATACAAGGCACTTGGTTGATACAGGTGTTTTGGTTAGAACGGGTGTATTTGGTCAGGTTATAAATATCAATCCCGGCTTCGCCCGGCACGGTTTCGTCTTCATTGACTTTAATCACAATGCGTGACGCGTCAATGTATTGCACATAACCCCCGCGTTTGGCAACCACGGTTACCCCAGAGTCCACCGCCACCGCTTTCTCGATACCGGTTCCGACTAACGGTTTATCGGCACGCAAAGTCGGCACGGCTTGCCGTTGCATGTTCGCCCCCATCAAGGCACGGTTAGCATCGTCGTGTTCCAAGAACGGAATCAATGCCGCTGCGACAGACACCACTTGTTGGGTGGAGATATCCATATAGTGAATTTCATCGGCTTTATATAAACCGGACTCACCGTGTTCCCCACGACAGGTCACAAAGGTGTCGGTAAAGCGTGAATTTTCATCTAAGTTGGAGTTCGCCTGAGCAATCACATATTTGCCTTCTTCAATCGCTGACAAATATTCGATCTCTTCCGTCACTTGCCCGTTGACCACTTTACGGTACGGGGTTTCCAAGAAGCCGTAGTCGTTAGTCCGTGCATACACCGATAATGAGTTGATCAAACCGATGTTCGGACCTTCAGGGGTTTCAATCGGACAAACACGGCCATAGTGAGTGGCGTGAACGTCACGCACCTCAAAGCCGGCACGCTCACGGGTCAAGCCGCCCGGCCCTAACGCAGAAATACGGCGTTTGTGGGTCACTTCCGACAATGGGTTGTTCTGATCCATAAATTGCGACAACTGGGAAGAGCCGAAGAACTCCTTCACCGCGGCGGAAATCGGCTTGGCGTTAATCAGGTCTTGCGGCGTTACACCGTCCAAGTCGCCCAATGACAAACGCTCTCTGACCGCTCTTTCCACACGCACCAAACCGATACGGAATTGGTTTTCTGCCATTTCACCGACCGAACGGATACGACGGTTGCCCAAGTGGTCGATATCATCGACTTCACCGCGACCGTTACGGATCTCAATCAGTTTTTTCATCACCATCACAATGTCGTCATTGCTCAGGATACCGCTGCCTTCCCCTTCGGGAATATTCAAAGAGCGGTTGAACTTCATACGACCGACCGCAGACAAATCATAGCGGTCACTGGAAAAGAACAGATTATCAAATAACGATTCCGCCGCTTCTTTGGTCGGTGGTTCGCCCGGGCGCATCATGCGGTAGATTTCAACCAACGCACTCAAACGATCATAAGACGGATCGACACGCAAGGTTTCAGAAATATACGGACCGTGATCTAAGTCGTTAGTGAACAGCACTTCGATGGTTTTGTAACCGGCTTGGCTCAACTTCGCCAGCATTTCCAAGCTGATTTCACTGTTGGCACTGCAAATCACTTCGCCACTCTCAAGATCGATATAATCTTTTGCAACGATTTTGCCGACAATGTATTCGGTCGGAACAACCACTTGAGAGATATTGTCTTTTTCTAATTGGCGGATATGACGCGCGGTGATACGACGGCCGCGTTCGACATAGACCGTGCCGTTGGCTTCGATGTCAAAACTGGCGGTTTCACCACGCAAACGCTCCGGCACGAGTTCCATCATCAGTTTGTTGTCTTCAATTGAGAAATTCACTTTCTCAAAGAACAGTGCCAAAATTTCTTCGGTGGTGTAGTTCAACGCGCGCAGAATAATGGTCGCCGGCAATTTACGGCGGCGGTCGATACGCGCAAACAGGTTATCTTTCGGATCAAATTCAAAATCCAACCACGAACCACGGTAAGGGATAATGCGTGCGTTATACAGCACTTTACCGGAAGAGTGGGTTTTGCCTTTGTCGCTGTCGAAGAATACGCCCGGACTACGGTGTAATTGCGATACGATAACACGCTCAGTACCATTGATCACAAAAGTCCCGTTATCGGTCATCAATGGGATCTCACCCATATAGACATCATTTTCTTTGATGTCTTTTACCGTACCCGGCGCAGCGTCGCGATCGTAGCTGACTAAACGCAGTTTCACTCTTAACGGCGCAGAATAAGTTGTCCCACGGATTTGACATTCACGCACATCAAATACTGGTTCACCTAACTTATAGCTCACATACTGCAACTCGGTGCTACCGTTATTGCTGACAATCGGAAACACGGAACGAAACGCAGCTTCCAGACCTTGCTGGCCTTCCGGATCTTGCTGAATAAATTTATCGAAAGAATCGATTTGGATTGTTAATAAATAAGGTACATTTAAAACTTGTTGGCGTTTGCCAAAGTTTTTACGAATACGTTTTTTCTCGGTATAGGAGTAAACCATAGGGTTCCTCTGCTCGCTGATCGGTGACCCAAAATTCGCGCACACTTGCGATCAAATTAACAAGGTGGCAATGCTATCGATACCGTTTGTTGGTACCGCACTTTCACTTTTTTGCCGGATTAACGGCAAAACTTCTGGTGCAGGCTCGATAAAATCAATAATCACTATTTTATCAAGCAGTTATAGAAATAAAAAAACGGCATATTTACTTCTATTTTTTAAAGGCACAAAATGGCTAGCAGTCTAAACCACTAGCCATTCGCCTTTAAACAGGCTATAAACTAAATAAAATTAATTATTTAAGTTCAACAGAAGCGCCTGCTTCTTCTAATGCTTTTTTCAGTTCTTCAGCTTCAGCTTTAGAAATGCCTTCTTTCAGAGCAGCCGGTGCAGATTCAACTAAGTCTTTCGCTTCTTTCAAGCCTAAACCGGTTGCACCACGCACTGCTTTGATAACAGCAACTTTGTTAGCACCGGCCGCAGTTAAGATAACGTCGAATTCAGTTTTCTCTTCTGCCGCTTCTGCCGGACCTGCTGCTACCGCTACAGCCGCTGCTGCTGCAGAAACACCGAATTTTTCTTCCATTGCAGAAATTAATTCTACGATTTCAGTTACAGTTTTAGAAGCAATCGCTTCAATGATTTGTTCGTTAGTTAATGACATAACAATCAATTCCTAAAGTAAATAAATTAAACGAGGTAAGAAACGCAATTAAGCGGCTTCTTGTAATTTGTCGCGTAACGCCGCAAGAGTGCGAGCAAGTTTGCCTGCTGCAGCTTCTTTCATAGTACCCATCAAACGTGCGATTGCTTCGTCGTAAGTCGGCAATGTTGCTAAGAATTCAACATCTTGGATTTTACCTTCGAAAGCAGCACCTTTGATTTCAAACTTATCGTTCGCTTTTGCGAAATCTTTGAACAAACGTGCAGCTGCACCCGGATGTTCATTAGAAAAAGCGATAAGTGTCGGACCGGTCATCACGTCTTTTAAACACTCGTAGTCAGTGCCTTCTACCGCGCGACGTAATAAAGTATTACGCACAACACGCATATTAACACCGGCTTCACGCGCGGTTTTACGCAATTCAGTCATTTTATCTACAGTTACACCGCGAGAATCCGCGATCACTGCCGATAGGGCACCTTTGGCTGCTTCGTTTACTTCAGCAACAATTGCTTGTTTGTCTTGAAGATTTAATGCCATTGGCTTATAGCTCCTGAATACACTCCGGTTTCCCGGATTTAAATTCCCCGATATGCAAGCACATCAGGACGTTCTTCGGTGCGCAGAAGCAGAAAATTTCCATCATTCTGTTCACCATCTACGCAGGATAATTAAGAAATTACCTGAGTTCCCCCCACAGCAACTTCCCCTGCGGTCTTGGATGGGGCTTGAATAAGGTCAAGCACCAACCAGAAGTTTCCGTCTAAAATACAAACGGAAAATAAGGGGAGGATTATATATATAATCCGTTCCCCTGTAAAGTTTTTATTAGTTCAAGCTGGTTTGATCGATAGTCACGCCTGCGCCCATCGTGGTGGACAAGCTCACTTTCTTGATAAACACGCCTTTAGACGAGGCTGGTTTCGCTTTGACTAATGCCGCCAATAAGGCTTCCAAGTTTTCTTTGATTTGTGCAGTTTCAAAACTGACTTTACCGATAGTGGTATGGATAATACCATTTTTGTCATTACGGTAACGAACCTGACCGGATTTGGCATTTTTAACCGCTTCCGCCACGTTAGGGGTCACCGTGCCCACTTTCGGGTTTGGCATTAAACCGCGCGGACCTAGGATTTGACCTAATTGACCCACAACACGCATTGCATCCGGAGAAGCAATAACCACGTCGAAGTTCATTTCGCCTTTCTTGACTAATTCGGCCAAGTCGTCCATACCGACTAAATCTGCACCGGCTTCTTTCGCCGCGTCTGCATTTGCACCTTGAGTGAATACGGCAACGCGCACTTCACGGCCGGTACCGTGTGGTAACACGGTTGCGCCACGCACGTTTTGATCGGATTTACGTGCTTCGATACCTAAGTTTACGGCAACATCAACGCTTTCAACGAATTTTGCCGTTGCCAATTCTTTTAACAATGCAACCGCTTCGTTGATTTCGTATGCTTTAGTTGAATCGACTTTCTCTTGGATCGCTTTCATGCGTTTGGTAAGTTTAGCCATCTGATTAGTCCTCCACTACCAAGCCCATTGAACGAGCGGTACCTTCAATAGATTTCATTTTGGTTTCGATACTCGCACCGGTCATGTCTGCTGCTTTTGTTTCAGCGATTTCTTGGATTTGTTGACGAGTCACTTTACCTACTTTCTCTTTGTTTGGTTTACCTGAACCAGACTTAACGCCAGCGGCTTTTTTCAGCAATACTGCTGCCGGTGGCGTTTTGGTGATAAAGGTGAAAGAGCGGTCTGCATAAACCGTAATAACCACAGGAATCGGTAAGCCTTTTTCTAAGCTGTCTGTACGCGCGTTGAACGCTTTACAGAATTCCATGATGTTCACACCTTGCTGACCTAACGCAGGACCAACCGGTGGGCTTGGGTTTGCCATACCAGCCGCAACTTGCAGCTTAACGTAGGCTTGTACTTTCTTTGCCATTTTAGTTTCCTCTTGGTGGGTATAACGCAAGTTTCCTTGCTTCCCTGTTTAATAAAGTGCGGTATTCTAATCAAACACCGCCTACTTTTCAAGCATTTTAAAACTAAAATACTTGAGAAATTCTGAATACGTTTGGCTGAATTAAACCGCTTTTTCCACTTGACGGAATTCCAACTCGACCGGGGTAGCACGTCCGAAAATCGATACCGAAACTTTTAAGCGGCTCTTGTCGTAATCCACTTCTTCCACCGTACCGTTGAAGTCCATAAACGGCCCTTCGGTAACACGCACTTCTTCGCCCGGTTGGAATAGTGTTTTCGGTTTCGGTTTGTCACCATCTTGTTGCAAGCGGTTCAGGATCGTATCCGCTTCACGATTTGAAATCGGCGCCGGTTTATCCGGTGTACCGCCGATAAAGCCCATTACACGCGGCACGCTGCGTACTAAATGCCAGGTTTCGTCGTTCATTTCCATCTGGACTAACACATAGCCCGGGAAGAATTTACGTTCGCTTTTACGACGTTTACCGGCAACATTTTCAACCACTTCTTCGGTCGGCACTAACACTTCGCCGAATTGATCTTCCATCTTATGCTGTTTGATATATTCGATTAACGTTTTCGCGACACGACCTTCAAAGCCGGAAAAAGCCTGTAGCACATACCAACGTTTTTTAGGTGCAGTATTCTCACTCATAAATTAAAATCTCAAGTTGGTTAAAAACGAAATCACGGCAATAATAAGGGAGTCAAATCCCCACAACACTAATGAGGCAACCACTGTTACGCCAAATACGATTAACGTTGTTTGGGTGGCTTCAGACCGTTTAGGCCATACGATTTTTCTTAATTCGCCGCGGGACTCTTTGAAATAAGCAACTGCTTTTTTACCTTGGTTGGTGATTGCCGCCAATCCTAGTGCTGCCGCCATTAAAATCACCATCGCCACAACACGAATTGCCAACGCAAATTGATCGGCAAAGTAGGTGTTGCCGACAGCTGCAACAATAATCAACAAGACAGCCAAAATCCAAAGCAGATTGTTAGTTGCTTTACTTTTGCCCTCATGACTTTCAATAAGTTGTTGTTTTTTAATATTTTCTAAACTCATGCTTTTTATCTATCCGACTCAGTGAATAACGGTATAATTTTGAACGAGCGATTGTAGCATTTTCTTTGTGGATTGGGTAGTTGGATTATCGGCAAAAGCGATAATTTCTTGGCTTATTGCGCGTGGACAGATCGAAAAAAGGCACTCGAAAGTGCCTTTTTGCTCGTTTGTGCTTGCAAACATCAATTATTTGATGATTTTCGCCACAACGCCCGCACCAACGGTACGACCACCTTCGCGAATCGCAAAGCGTAAGCCTTGGTCCATCGCAATCGGGTGAATCAGGCTGACAACCATTTTGATGTTGTCGCCAGGCATAACCATTTCCACGCCTTCCGGTAACTCGATTGTACCGGTTACGTCTGTGGTACGGAAATAGAATTGCGGACGGTAGCCTTTGAAGAACGGAGTATGACGACCGCCTTCATCTTTAGACAATACGTACACTTCTGATTCGAAGTCAGTGTGCGGAGTGATTGAACCCGGTTTCGCCAAGACTTGGCCACGTTCGATTTCTTCACGTTTGGTACCACGCAACAACGCACCGATGTTCTCACCCGCACGACCTTCGTCTAACAGTTTACGGAACATTTCAACACCGGTAACGGTGGTTTTGGTGGTGTCTTTGATACCGACGATTTCAACTTCGTCACCGGTACGTACGATACCGCGCTCAACACGACCGGTAACTACCGTACCACGGCCGGAAATGGAGAACACGTCTTCGATTGGTAACAAGAACGGTTGGTCGATCGCACGCTCCGGCTCAGGGATGTAAGTATCCAAGTGCTCTGCCAATTCGATGATTTTCGCTTCCCACTCAGCGTCGCCTTCCAACGCTTTCAGCGCAGAACCGCGTACGATTGGGGTATCGTCGCCCGGGAAATCGTATTGAGACAGAAGCTCACGCACTTCCATTTCAACCAGTTCCAACAACTCTTCGTCATCAACCATGTCGCATTTGTTTAAGAATACGATGATGTAAGGCACGCCTACTTGGCGACCCAACAGGATGTGTTCACGAGTTTGTGGCATTGGACCGTCAGTTGCCGCAACAACCAAGATCGCGCCGTCCATTTGCGCCGCACCGGTGATCATGTTTTTCACATAGTCAGCGTGTCCCGGGCAGTCAACGTGCGCATAGTGGCGGGTAGGGGTGTCGTATTCAACGTGTGAGGTGTTGATGGTGATACCACGTGCTTTTTCTTCCGGCGCGTTATCGATTTGATCGAATGCACGCGCGGCACCGCCGTAGGTTTTTGCCAATACGGTTGTGATTGCAGCGGTTAAAGTTGTTTTACCATGGTCAACGTGGCCGATTGTTCCCACGTTAACGTGCGGTTTTGTACGTTCAAATTTTTCTTTAGACACGATTAAGTTTCCTTATCTGAATTCTACAAGCCTTACGGCTTGTAGATTTGTTTAACAATATTACTTCGCTTTGCGTGCTTCAATTACAGCATTTGCCACGCTGGTCGGTGCTTCGGCATACTTCAATGGTTCCATTGAGTAAGACGCACGACCTTGGGTTTGCGAACGAAGGTCTGTTGCATAACCAAACATCTCTGAAAGTGGAACTTCAGCATTGATTTTGACAACAAATTCATTACTTTCTTGACCGTTCACTAACGCACGACGACGGCTCAAGTCACCGATTACATCACCCACATAATCCGGTGGTGTTTCAACTTCAACTTTCATGATTGGCTCAAGCAATACCGGTTTTGCTTTCATATAACCGGACTTGAACGCCAAAGAGGCAGCCAATTTAAACGCCAACTCAGAGGAGTCAACATCATGATAAGAACCGAAGTGTAAACGGACACCCAGATCAACGACAGGATAACCTGCCAACGGACCGGATTTCAATTGTTCTTGAATACCTTTATCAACCGCAGGGATATATTCGCCAGGGATTACACCGCCTTTGATTTCATTCACGAACTCATAACCAGGACCTTCCGGCTCCAATGGATACAGGTCAATCACCACGTGACCGTATTGACCACGACCACCGGATTGTTTCGCGTGTTTACCTTCAACATCTTTAACGGTCTCGCGAATTGTTTCACGGTAAGATACTTGTGGTTTGCCGATGTTTGCTTCGACTTTAAATTCACGACGCATACGGTCAACCAAGATATCCAAGTGTAATTCACCCATACCGGAGATGATGGTTTCACCCGACTCTTCATCAGTGTGAACACGGAATGACGGATCTTCTTGTGCCAAACGACCTAAAGCGATACCCATTTTTTCTTGGTCAGCTTTGGTTTTCGGTTCAACCGCAACAGAGATTACCGGCTCTGGGAATTCCATACGCTCAAGAATAATCGGCGCATTTTGGTCACATAAAGAATCACCGGTACCCACATCCTTCAAACCGATAGCCGCAGCGATATCGCCCGCGCGAACTTCTTTGATCTCTTCACGTTTGTTCGCGTGCATCTGTACGATACGACCGAAACGCTCACGTTTTTGTTTCACGGAGTTGATTACGGTATCGCCGGAGTTGATTACACCGGAATACACACGGAAGAAGGTCAGGTTACCCACGAACGGGTCAGTTGCAATTTTAAATGCCAAAGCAGAGAACGGCTCGTCATCAGACGGGTGGCGCTCACCTTCGGTGTCATCTAAGTTGATACCTTTGATCGCAGGAACGTCTGTCGGCGCCGGTAAATATTCGATTACCGCATCTAACATCGCTTGCACACCTTTGTTTTTGAACGCAGAACCACAAGTTACCAAGATGATTTCATTGTTCAGCGCACGTTGACGCAGACCGCTTTTGATTTCTTCTTCGGTCAGCTCTTCGCCGCCCAAATATTTTTCCATCAACTCTTCAGAGGCTTCCGCCGCAGCTTCGATTAGGTTTTGTTGCCATTCTTCGGCTTCTGCCAGCAATTCAGCCGGAATATCTTCGTAAGTGAACGTCATACCTTGATCGGCTTCATTCCAGTTGATCGCTTTCATTTTGACTAAGTCGATCACGCCTTTGAAGTTGTCTTCAGCGCCTACCGGCAGCTGTAAAGGCACGGCATTACCGCCTAAACGTGCTTTGATTTGCTCAACCACACGCAGGAAATTGGCACCGGTACGGTCCATTTTATTTACGAACGCGATACGCGGAACTTTATATTTGTTTGCTTGGCGCCATACTGTTTCAGACTGAGGTTGTACGCCGCCTACCGCGCAATACACCATTACCGCACCGTCAAGTACACGCATAGAACGCTCTACTTCGATAGTGAAGTCAACGTGTCCCGGGGTGTCGATAACATTAATACGGTGTTGAGGGAATTGGTTTGACATTCCGCTCCAGAATGCTGTTGTTGCAGCGGAAGTGATGGTAATACCACGCTCTTGTTCTTGCTCCATCCAGTCCATGGTTGCTGCACCGTCATGTACTTCACCGATTTTGTGACTTACACCGGTATAGAACAGGATACGTTCGCTGGTGGTTGTTTTACCCGCATCGATATGAGCACTGATACCGATATTACGATAACGCTCAATTGGAGTTGTTCTAGCCACGATTATTTCCTCTCGTTAGGCGTTGAAAAAGAATTTTGTATGTAACAGGCTTGAAAAACTCAAGCCTGTTGTCCGTATGATCAATAACGTCGGATTACCAACGGAAGTGAGCAAACGCTTTGTTAGCTTCGGCCATACGGTGAACGTCTTCACGTTTCTTAACCGCTGCGCCTTTGTTGTCTGCCGCATCGGATAATTCGTTGGCTAAACGTAATGCCATTGATTTATCACCGCGTTTGCGAGCTGCATCGACGATCCAGCGCATACCTAAGGCATTACGACGTACCGGGCGCACTTCAACCGGCACTTGATAAGTTGAACCGCCAACGCGACGAGATTTAACCTCTACGGTTGGACGCACGTTTTCCAATGCGATTTCAAAGGCTTCCAAATGATCTTTACCGGTACGCTCGGCTAATGTATCCAGCGCATTGTAAACGATTTTTTCAGCGATAGACTTTTTACCGTCTACCATTAATACATTGATGAATTTTGCAAGTAGTTCTGATCCGAATTTAGGATCTGGAAGGATCTTGCGTTGACCAATTACACGACGACGTGGCATGGCATTTCTCCGTTTTTTTCTTCAGGTTACCCAAAACTCGTTGACTGGAGTTATGGTTTATATTGTTTGTTTAAGCTAAATATTAACGTTTGGCCTTACTTAACGGAGATCCATTAAGCTTTAGGTCTCTTAACGCCGTATTTAGAACGCGCTTGTTTACGATCTTTAACGCCTGCGCAGTCTAATGCGCCGCGAACGGTGTGGTAACGCACACCCGGTAAGTCTTTAACACGACCACCGCGGATAAGCACAACGCTGTGCTCTTGAAGGTTGTGCCCTTCGCCGCCGATGTATGAGGTTACTTCGTAACCATTGGTTAAACGAATACGGCATACTTTACGTAATGCAGAGTTCGGTTTTTTAGGTGTAGTTGTGTACACACGGGTACACACGCCACGTTTCTGCGGGCAAGCCTCTAATGCAGGAACGTTGCTTTTTACAACCTTTTTAACACGCGGTTTGCGTACTAGCTGGTTGATAGTTGCCATTAAAAAAGCTCCAGTTTATTAATATTATTCATAAAGAATGTAAAAGTTAATTCCACCCAATAATAGAATGGACGCAGAATTTTAGACCTTAGGGGGGAGAAAGTCAAGGATTAGCGCACGATCGGCTGATCATTTTCTGCACACGATCTAAACCGTACGGCCAAACCGCACTTTGCCTGCTTTTGGGATGTTTAACGTGCCAGTTGCGGAAAATAGCGTTCGGTCAGACTGACCCATTCGGGCAAACTTAAACTGTAAACCGTCAAGTGCGGTGCGAACTGCGTTATATCCAAATTACGCGCGGCTAAATCCTGTTGCAGCACATAAATAGCCGCGCGACAGCCGTGCAACTGCTCGGCGTATTTGCTTAACGCCCATACGCCGTCTTGCCAAAACAGCAACGCATCGGCGGCGGTTGCCGCTTGGGCGTATTGCCCTAACAACTGCGAATCATAATTGGTTTGCGAAAAAGTATAAAGCATTGGAGTTAATCCTACATTAATTAAAACGTCAGCACTTTTTCTGCCGTTGCCAGTTTTTGCAGCAATTGTTCAAGCGGTAAAACTTGTGTTGTGATAAGGCTATGTTCACTGCTTAAATTCAGCCGTTGCCACGCTTGTTGTGCCGAATAGCGCTGTTCGATCTCATACAAATCCAACAACTTAAATGCGCTCAAGTGGTCTTTTTGTAACAGCAAGTGCGGTTGTTGCGGCAATAAATTCAGCACGCCGTCTTCGATAAAAAAAACGCCAATGTCTGTTTCAGCAACAAAGGCGCTTGCCGCCAACAATGCGTCCAAGCCTTCACGGCTGGCGGAAGAAGCAAAGGGGGCTTGAGTAAACACCACTGCCAGTTTCATAACGTAATCACCCTGTCGGCTTCCAGTACCGCACGGCTAAATTCGCCCAGCCCGGCGATTTCAAACCCGTCGGCCAAATTATTCTGCATGCCGTCAACCGCACTTTGCGGCGCAACCACGCCACGTCGCTGTGCCGCCGCCACGCACAGATTCAACCGCACTTGCTGTTGTTTTGCCAAGGCTTGCCATTGTGCCAACAGATTGGGTTCGTCATTTGCCGGATAGCTGAAAGCATTGCCGTTAGACACGCCCTCTCGGTAAAAAAAGATTTGGCTTAATTGATGTCCGGCCGCCAGCAGCGCTTGCGCCAGTTGTAAGGCTAGGGCCGAGCCTTGTCCGCCGTATAGCGGTTGCGTGACTTGTAACACGTAGCGCATTACAGCTCCGTTTCGTCCTGTTTAATTTGACGGATATACAGATAAACCGTGTGGCGCGAAATATCCAATCGTTCTGCCACTTGATGAATCGCGTCTTTAATATCAAAAATACCTTTTTCATACAGTGAGATGACGATTTGTTTATTTTTGCTGTTATTCGCCACGCTGACATCCGCGTTAATTTCCTCAATGGTATATTCCACCGTCTGCGCCACCAAATCTTCTACCGAATTGGCAAAATTGACCGCCGAGGATAATTCTTGCTGGGTATCGGTCGGCACAAAGGTTTGCAGCACCTGTGACAACGGCGCATCCAGATTTATATTGATACACAACAGCCCGATAATCCGTTTGTCTGCATTGCGGATGGCAATCGTCACCGACTTCATCAATACATTGCCCTTCGAACGGGTGAAATAAGGTTTGGACACATTGTCGGTCTGCATGTGGTGCAACGAACTGAGCGCCAAATCGGTGATCGGTGAGCCGACTTTGCGATTGGTGTTGTGTCCGTTGGCAATAAAAATCGCCGAACGCTGTAGATCTTCCAATGAGTGCAACACGATTTCACAATGCGAGCCAATCAATGCCGCCAAGCCGTCAACCACGGCACGGTAAGATTGTAAAATTGCCTGATCTTGTTCTGTAAAAGGTCGAGTATCCTGTACCATATCAAATTGTGGATTTAAATAACGCAGTGAAAACGACAAGACTACCGCACTTTACGGTAGTCTTGCAAATAATGGCTTATTGTTTTGCCGCTTTAGTCACGTCCAACAATTCAATGTCGAAGACTAAAGTCGAATTTGGCGGGATATTGCCGGTCGCGTGGCTGCCATAACCCAATTCCGCCGGAATGACCAGCTCAATTTTGCCGCCTTTTTTGATCAACGGAATCCCTTCGATCCAGCCGGGAATCAATTGGTTCAATTGAAATTCAATCGGCTCGCCGCGTTTCACCGAACTGTCGAACACTTCGCCATTAATCAGCTTGCCTTCATAATGGACTTTGACGGTGTCTGTCGGTTCAACGGTATCCCCTTCGCCGGCTTTCTCAATACGGTATAACAATCCGGATTTGGTGCTTTTCACGCCGTCTTTCGCGGCAAATTCCTTACGGAACGCTTCGCCTTTGTCTGCGTTTTCTTTTGCCGCTTGCGCTTCTTTTTCCGCAACCACTGCGCCCAGTTCTTGATCCAATTTACGCAATTGTTGTTCCAATTGCTGATCATTCAACTTGCTTTTGCCTTCTAAAGTCTGTTTTAAACCTTCGATAATTTGAGCCTGGTCATACGCAATCAGCTCTTTTTGCGAATCAACGACTTGTTGAATATTTTTTCCCATTAATACGCCGAGCGCATAAGATGAATCTTCAACGAATTTCGGCTCTTTTAAGGTTTCGCCGGCTGCCAAGGCAGAGGCGGAAACCGCACTTGCGATGAATAATGCGACTACCGATAATTTCTTTTTCAATAACATCTTGGTTTTCCCCTTTTAGTCTGGAGTGGTTAGATAAATCATCCTATACTATATATTCGTTGCCGAATAGGTTAAAGTACATTCTTTCCGTATATAAGGTCAATTTTTATAAAAATCAATATGCCGTCACTGAATAAATTACAACAACAACTTGCCGAACTGGAAGTCAAACTGACCTTTCAAGAAGGCACTATCGAAGATTTGAATCAAGCGCTGATCGAGCAACAATTCATTATCGACCGTTTACAACAGCAAGTGCGGTTATTAGCCAGAAAACTGACCGACTTGCAACCGTCGAATATCGCCTCGCAAGCGGAAGAAACCCCGCCGCCGCATTATTAGACAGGCTGCGGCACTTTCTCTTCGACGATTTTCACCGCCCCTTTGGCAATCATTCTTAACTGTAAAATCAAGCGCTGTTTTAAGGCTTCCCGTTCTTTATTATTCATATCCAGCGCGTGCGAGCCGGCGGTAAACACAATCGTCACCATTCCTTCCGCTTGTACATACGCCAAATAGCGCGAATCGCTGTCCTGTACCACGATATATTCGGTCAGCTCGGCGACAAAATGTTGAATTTCACGCGCTGCGGCGGTACGAAATTCTTGTGACGTACCAGAACTTTCGCGCAGCAGCAAACGGAACATATTCGGGCGTTCATCAATAAATTCAAAAAAGGTTTCCACGGAAATCACAATCACGCTGCCGCCGCGTTCGATTCGCTTGCGCGCCTGCCGCATTAGCTGGCGCAAAATCAAACCGGCTTCGTCCACCATGGTTAAACCGAGCTCGTCCATATCGCGAAAATGACGGTAAAACGACGTCGGCGCAATCCCGGCTTCGCGCGCCACTTCACGCAGACTGAGGTTGGAAAAACTTTTTTCCGCGCTCAACTGATTAAACGCGGCATCAATCAACGCCCGTCGGGTTTTTTCTTTTTGTTGCGCTCGAACGCCTGCCATCGTTAAATTCCTATTGCTTATTCGGATAATCGCGGCGCAACCGCACTTTGAATGATTTTCGCAATTCGCTCATAACGGGTGCGCAGCGGCGAGCCGGGACGATAGGCTAAAATCACACTGCGATACGGTTCAGGATCGCTAAACGGAATATATTCCACCCCTTGGCGGCTGCCTTCGTTAATAATCGCCAACTTCGGCATTAAAGTCACGCCGGTATTGGCGGCAACCATATTGCGCAGCGTTTCCAAACTGGTCGCTTGGAAATGGTTATTTTCACGCGCCCCGGCCGTAAAACAATAATCCAACGTCTGTTCCCGCAAACAGTGCCCGTCATCCAACATTAAAATTTCTTGATCTTTCAATATGCTTAACGGTAAATCCACCGCACTTGCCCACGGATGTTTCGGCGAAACCGCCAATAACATTTTTTCTTTAAACATCGGCACTTCGATAAAGTTACCCGTTTCCGGCACCTGTGCCAAAATCGCACAATCCAACTGCCCCATTTCCAATTTTTCCAGCAGCGTTTGGGTTTGCGCTTCGTATAAATAGAGTTCTAAATCGGGAAAATCCTGCTCTAACATTGGCAACATGCATGGTAACAGGTAAGGTCCTAAGGTTGGGATCACGCCAATATGCAGCGGTCCGCTCATTTCCTTGCCTTGATTACTTGCCATTTCGCGGAAGATTTGCACTTCGAGCAAAATTTTACGCGCCTGCTCCACCAATAACAGCCCGGATTGGGTGAACAATACTTTGCGGCTGGTACGCTCCAACAGTAAAATGCCCAGTTCATCTTCCAATTTACGGATCTGTCCGCTTAATGTCGGCTGGCTGACGTGACAAGCGTCAGCCGCTTTGCGAAAATGTTTATGTTCCGACAACGCCACCAAATATTCCAAATCCCGGATATTCACAATAAGCCTCTACGATTGATTCATCTGATAAAAAATGTGAGTTATTATAATCCATTCCTGTGCATTCCCCGTCAACTTTTTACGCAAAATAAGCCCAAAATCGCGCTTATTCGTTATTTATGCGACAAAATCGACAGGAAATCGCGCTAATCCTCGCCGTAACGCTGACAATTCGTGCCAACAATGATAGGATTAATCACTCTTTCAGCAACCGAACATGATGAAAATGAAAAAAATAATCCGTATTGCGACCCGTCAAAGTCCGCTTGCCTTATGGCAAGCCAACTTTATCCAATCCCGTTTACAGCATTTGTATCCCGCCCTGACGATTGAATTGATTCCGATGGTCACTAAAGGCGATATCATCTTGGATACGCCGTTGGCAAAAATCGGCGGGAAAGGTTTATTCGTCAAAGAATTAGAACTGGCGCTACTGGAAAACCGTGCGGATTTGGCAGTACACTCCATGAAAGACGTGCCGATGGAATTCCCGCCAGGATTAGGCTTGAGCGTGATTTGCGAACGGGAAGATCCGCGTGACGCCTTTGTCTCCAACCGCTATACCGCACTTGAGGATCTGCCGCCAAGTGCGGTGGTCGGCACCTCCAGTCTGCGCCGACAAGCGCAACTGCAAGCCCTGCGCCCCGATTTACGGATTAAATCGCTGCGCGGCAATGTCGGCACCCGCTTAAGCAAATTGGATAACGGCGATTATGATGCGATTATTCTGGCGGCTTCCGGTTTAAAACGTTTAGGCTTGAACGAGCGAATCCGCTCGCTGATTCCGGCGAATCAATCGTTGCCCGCCGCCGGACAAGGTGCGTTGGGGATTGAAACCCGCATTGACGATGACCACATCAACCAGCTGTTACAGCCGTTACAACATTTGCCAACCCACTATTGCGTCACGGCAGAACGCGCGATGAACCGCCGTTTACAAGGCGGCTGCCAAGTGCCGATTGCCGGTTTCGCCCAAATTCAGGAAGCGCAGCTATTTCTAAAAGCCTTGGTTGCCAAGCCTGACGGCAGCACGATTTTACGCGCCGAAGGTAAGCGTCCGATCGCCGAAGCCGAACAGCTGGGCATTGAAATCGCCGAGCAATTATTGGCGCAAGGCGCCGGCGAGATTTTAAACGCGATTTATCACGCTTGAGGAGGAGATCCGATGGCGGTTTTAGTTACTCGCCCCGAACCGAATGGCGAAGCCTTATGCCAATTGCTAAACCAGCAGGGATTCGCAACCTTGTACGCCCCCATGTTCGGCATTGAAAAAGGAGCGGATCTCAACCGTCTGCCACAGCAATTGCAGAACCTGCAAAGCGGGGACTATGTCTTTGCCGTCTCAAAAAACGCCATCCGGTATGCCGATCAAGTGTTGCGTAATGTCGGCTTGCATTGGCGCAGCGATTTGCATCACTTCGCCGTCGGGCGCCGCAGCGCCGAATATCTGAGCAGCATGATAGAAAGTGCGGTGCATTATCCCTATCCGGAAGAAAACAGCGAAGGCTTGCTCACCCTGCCATTAATGCAACACTTAACCGATAAACAACTTCTTATCCTGCGCGGCAACGGTGGACGGGATCTACTGCGGCGGCAGGCAAGTGCACGCGGCGCAAAAGTTGAAATATTGGAATGTTATCAACGAATCGCCAAAGAATATGATAATATTCAACAGATTAGCATTTGGAAACGCGCCGGAATCAACACGATTGTGGTCACCAGTAACGAAATTTTGCGCTATTTAGTGGAATTTGTACCAAAAAATGACCATAATTGGTTGACTCAATGTCATTTGATTACGATTAGTCCGCGTATTACCCGATTGGCACAAGACTGTGGCTGGCAAAATATTACCCAGACCAACCGTGCGGATAATGCTTCGATTTTGGAAGCGCTATTGTCATTGAAACACGAATTGAACGAGCAAAGGTAGGATAAACATGAGTGAAAAACAAACGCTTGACAACCATGCAGACTCAAAGCAACATTCCGCGGCGGAACAAAGTGCGGTTTCGTTAGATACAACTGCGACTGAAACGGTTTCCGAAGCCAAAGAAAAGCAAAGTTCATCGGCAACCGACTCGGCTAAAACCACCAAAACGGCAAGCAATGCTAAAAAAGCGGCGGTTAAACCTGTAACGAAACCCGAAAGCAAACAACCGACGGACGATGAAAAAACCACATCCGCCGCACGTGAAAAACCACACTCTGCGACCACGGCAACGCCACCGACTAAATCCGGCGGCAAAGGCTTGTCCTTATTTGCCATCCTGATTGCGTTAGGCGTCGGTGCCGGCGGCTATTTTTGGGGCAACCAGCAACTCAGCGCATTGCAACAGCAAGTCGGTACGCTTTCAGCCGAATTGGCAAAATTACAAGCACAACCCAGCACAAGTGCGGTTCAACCAGTAATGCAAGACAATAGCGAAGCGGTCAAAACCGCTTTGCAAAGCCAGTTTGCCGAATTACAAACCGCGCAAGCAAATGCGCGACAACAAACCCAGCGTGAAATTCAACAGCTGAGCGCCGCTCTGGATCTGCAAAAAACGGAAAACAGCGAACTGCGTAACCAATTAAATAAATTAAGTTTTAACAATAAGACGGAAGCGAACGATTGGCTGATGTCGGAAGCCGATTTCCTTCTGACCAATGCCCAGCGGAAATTAGTGTTAGATAACGACATCGACACCGTCGTATTGCTGCTACAGGAAGCCAACCAAACCCTGCAACAAGTTTCGACCTCACAAGCCTTATCGATCCGTACGGCGATCAGTAATGATTTGGCGCAATTACAAACGGTGAACGATGTTGATCAAGATCTGATTATGTCGCAACTCAGCTTGTTGGTATCGCAAGTGGACAATTTGAAAGTCTTGGCACTGAATCCGGCAAATAAAGCCAACACGGAAGTGAGCGATTCGATTGACGATTGGCAACAAAATTTAGAAAAGAGCGCCTCCTCGTTCCTTTCCCACTTTATCCAAGTACGGAAAAAAGATCCGAATCGTCCCGAATTCTTAGCGCCGGATCAAGATATCTTCTTGAAAGAAAATATCCGTCTCAGCTTGCAAGTGGCGTTGATAGCCGTGCCGCGCCAACAAAACGAAGTGTATAAACAATCGTTAAATTCGGTTGCCAGCTGGATTCGCAGTTACTTTGACACCGACGATTTCTCGGTTCAACAGTTCCTGCAACAAGTGGATCAACTGAAAGAGCAATCCATTTATGTCAATGCGCCGCAGCAATTAAGCGCATGGCAGGCAATCGGCACCGTTTTGAACCGCGATTACCGCACATTAGGACAGTTTTCCAACACAAAAGCACAGGAAAAAAGTGCGGCGGAAAGCCCGAAAAAGGTAACGGATAGCACGCCTGAGCCGGCTGTTAATACGGAAGAGGACGGAGATAAGAAAGCGCAATCGCCGGCTGAAAGCGAACAGACGAATACCCCTGCCGCAACCACTCGGCAGGAAAGTCGTGCGAATGAAACCGCAGGCGACACAGCGGCGGCAAATGACCACAGCCCATCCGCGCCGGAAAACGAAGCGGCACCGTCTGTCCCAGCCGCGCCGGCTCAAGAAACCTCAGCACAATAATAGGAGCAACCGCTATGTTTAAAGTTCTCTTTTTAATGCTGATTTTGCTGGCAGGCTTGGTTGCCGGACCTTATCTTTCCGGCAAACAAGGCTATGTGTTGATTTCGACCGCCAATCATGACATCGAAATGACCATTCCGACCTTGGTGATTTTGTTTGTATTGTCTCTGGCAGCGGTCTATCTGATCCAAGCGGCAATTTCCCGCTTCTGTAGTCTGAACAAAAGCACCTACGGCTGGTTTTCCCGCCGCAAACGCCTGAAAGCGGAAAAACAAACCCTTGCCGGTTTGATCAAAATGGACGAAGGCGACTACGCCAAAGCGGAAAAATTGATCGGCAAAAATGCCAAACACGCCACCGAACCGGTGCTCAATTTCATCAAAGCGGCGGAAGCGGCACAGCAAAAAGGCGATGAGTTCAGCGCCAATAAATACCTGATTGAAGCGACCAAACTTGCCGGTAACGATAATTTGGTAGTCGAATTGTCACGCACCCGTATCCTGCTGCAACAAGGCAAACTGTCCGCCGCCCGTAGCTCAATCGACAGCCTACTGCTGCTCGCTCCGTATAATCCCGAAGTCTTGCGTTTGGCAGTGGATATTTACCTGCAATCCAAAGCTTACGCCTCATTGGATGAGTTATTCGGTCGGGTGGAAAATAAATTGAATTACAGCCGTGAAAAACTGCTGCAATTACGCCATCAAATCGAGGACGGCTTACAGGATGAAAAATTGAACGAGGAAGGCGTTGACGGGCTGTTGGCTTGGTGGCAAGAACAAAGCCGTAAACGTCACAATGATATCTATGCCAAAACCGGGATGATAACACGCTTGATTGCGGCGAATGATCATGAATCCGCTTACGAATTGGCACTGGAAACCGTGAAAAAAGTCGAAAGCAAAACCGAACGCTTGGCGCTGTTGCAGCAGCTACCGCACTTGCAATTTACCAGTGACAATAAGCTGGTTAAGATACTGGAAAAACAACTCGCCGCCAGCAATGACGAAGAACTCAAACTCGCTTATAACCGCGCCTTAGGTTACTTGGTATTGCACAAAAACGAGTTTCAACAAGCCAAAAGATACCTTGATAAGGTGTTGCAACACCCTCTGACGGCAAAAGCGGAGGACTATACCGTTGCCGCTTATGCTTATGAACAGCTAGGCGACAGTATCGAGGCGCAACGCATTCGCGAAAAGGGCTTCCAACAATTGATTCGAACCAAACAGCCTGCGGCAATCACACAAGCCTAATCCTATTCAGCCCCGTCCACAGCGGGGCCGATTTTTATCACCTCAGCAGTAGCGCTTGATTCCCCCTTCCACGCCGTTCGGACTAAACAACACTTGCCATAATTGAATATCTCTGGCGCGGAAAGCGCCGGCACAACAATTCAGATAGTAAGTAAACATGCGCTTGAAGCGCTCATCATACTTTCCGCTCGCTGCCAATGATGGCCATGCCCGGCAGAAATTCTCGTACCATGCCATTAACGTCTTGTCATAATCACTGCCGAAATTATGCCAATCCTCCATAATCAAATGTCGCTCTGCGGCTTGCGCAATCTGTTGTACCGACGGCAAATTGCCATTCGGAAAAATATATTTATTAATCCAGCCGTCAACTTTATTCGACGTGATATTCGAACCGATCGTATGTAACAAAAAAATGCCGTCCTGCTTTAATGCACGGGCGACAATCTTAAAATAGTCCGCATGATTTTTAGGCCCGACGTGTTCAAACATTCCCACCGAGACCACCCGATCATACTGCCGTTGTATATCGCGATAATCCTGCAACAAAATCTCCACATCCAGCCCTCGGCAACGCTGTTGTGCCAGAATTTGCTGCTGCTTTGAAATCGTGACGCCGGTCACCTTAACGCCATAGTGCTCCGCGGCATACTTTGCCAAGCCACCCCAGCCGCAGCCGATATCCAGCAGGGTCATTCCGGCTTTTAAGCCTAATTTTTCACAAATCATGCGCAACTTAGCCGCTTGTGCCTGCTCTAAATCCGCGGCATTCGCCCAATAGCCGCAGGAATATTGCATATTGCCGTCTAACATCTTTTCAAAAAGATCATTGCCTAAATCATAATGTTCACGCCCTACAATCCAAGCCCGCCGGCGTGACTGCATATTCGTGCCGCGCATTAACAGGGCATGAATCACATCCGGAATACTGGCAGGCAGTACACGATCAGCGTGGCTACGTAATAATTGATAAAAAAACTGATCAAGCCGCTCACAATGCCACCACCCGTCCATATAACTTTCCCCCAGTCCGATGGAGCCAAATTGAACCACCCTGGCATAAGTCTGGGGATTATCGATCTGAATATCATAGGGCTGGGAACCATTCGCCGTGATCCCGGCGTGTTCTAAAATACGGCTAACAATCTGTTTACTACGATCTTGACGTCTCATGCTCACTTCCTTATCGACTGGCTGGGTAAAAGAGATCTTATGATATAGTTTAAACAGCATTCATTAACACGCTTTAGTATCAACTAAATCGCCCAAGAATATGCTTTTATTCAAACAAAAATAGAGAGGCGCAAAGTAACGCATAAAAAAACGGTTTGTTATCACTAACAAACCGTTTCGCTCAGCTTATCTCGAGCTGATTAAAGAATAAACCGGCTCAAATCTTCATCTTCGACAATATCGCCCAGTGCGCTAACAACATATTGCGCGTCGATAGTCACGCTTTGACCGGACATTTCGCTGGCATCGAATGAGATTTTATCCATTAAACGCTCCAACACGGTGTGCAAACGGCGTGCGCCGATGTTTTCGGTTTTTTCATTCACGCGGAAAGCCGCTTCGGCGATTTTCGCCACCGCATCCGCAGTGAAATCCACATTCACGCCCTCGGTCGCCATTAACGCTTTATATTGCTCGGTTAAAGACGCATTCGGCTCCGTCAAAATGCGCTCGAAATCTTTACTGCTTAACGCGCTCAATTCCACCCGAATCGGCAAACGCCCTTGTAATTCAGGGATTAAATCCGACGGACGCGCCACTTGGAACGCCCCGGAGGCGATAAACAGAATATGATCGGTTTTCACCATGCCGTGTTTGGTGTTAATCGTACTGCCCTCCACCAACGGCAACAAATCCCGCTGCACCCCTTCGCGCGACACATCCGGACCGGAGCTTTCGCCGCGTTTGCAGATTTTATCAATCTCGTCGATAAACACGATTCCGTGCTGCTCAGTCGCTTCAATCGCTTTCTGTTTCAACTCTTCCGGATTAATCAATTTCGCCGCTTCGTCTTCAACCAGAATTTTCAACGCATCTTTGATCTTCATCTTGCGTTTTTTGGTCTGCCCGCTCGACAGATTTTGGAACATCGACTGCAACTGATTGGTCATCTCTTCCATGCCGGGAGGCGCCATGATTTCAACGCCGACCGAAGCCGCCGCCACATCAATTTCAATCTCTTTTTCGTCCAACTGCCCTTCACGTAGTTTTTTGCGGAACACTTGGCGCGTGCCGCTCTGTTTATCGCTTTCTTCTTCCGCGCCCCAACTGTTTTTCGCCGGCGGCAACAGAATATCCAAAATGCGATCTTCCGCCATTTCTTCGGCACGGTAACGGTTTTTGTCAATTTCGGTTTGGCGTACCAATTTCATCGCCACATCGGTCAAGTCACGGATAATCGAATCCACTTCCTTACCGACATAACCGACTTCGGTGAATTTGGTCGCTTCCACTTTGATAAACGGCGCATTCGCCAATTTCGCCAAACGACGGGCAATCTCGGTTTTCCCCACGCCGGTCGGACCGATCATCAGAATATTTTTCGGGGTGACTTCATGGCGCAGCGTATCATTCAACTGCATTCTGCGCCAGCGGTTACGCAGCGCAATCGCCACCGCTCTTTTGGCAGCATTTTGACCGATAATGTGTTGATCCAATTCGGATACAATCTCGCGCGGAGTCATCTCAGACATATTTTTTCCTTATCTTGTTTATTCGGGCAACTGCTCGATGGTTTGATTCAAATTGGTGAACACGCAAATATCACCGGCAATTTTCAGCGATTTTTCCACGATTTCGCGCGCGGATAACTCGGTGTTTTGCAACAACGCCCGCGCCGCCGACATCGCATAGTTGCCGCCGGAACCGATGGCCAGAATATTGTCCTCCGGTTGCACCACATCGCCGTTACCGGTGATAATCAGCGATTCGGTTTCATCGGCGACAATCAACATCGCTTCCAAACGGCGCAACGCCCGGTCGGTACGCCACTCTTTCGCCAACTCGACCGCACTTTTCAACAAATGCCCCTGGTGCATTTCCAACTTGCGTTCAAACAATTCAAACAGCGTAAATGCGTCCGCCGTCCCGCCGGCAAAACCCGCCAGCACCTTATTATGATACAAACGGCGCACCTTGCGCGCATTGCCTTTCATCACCGTATTGCCTAACGAAACCTGCCCGTCGCCGCCGACGACAACTTGCCCGTCACGGCGCACGCTCACTATCGTGGTCATAAATTACCTCACATTGATTGGGTTAATGTGGGTTATATGGAGGTAAAAAGTGCGGTTTCAAGCAACCCGTTGATTTAATTTTTAGACGAGAGTTGTGGGAGTAAGGTTTGTAGCACCTGTTGTGGTCCAATCTTATCCATACTCTCCGCCGCCAGTGCGGTTTGGTTTTTACCGTAACTGCCGATCAGTTTAGGATCGCTTGCACCATAAAGGGTAATGTTGGGTTTATCCAACGCGGCGGTGAGGTGGGACAAGCCGGTATCGACCGAAACCACCGCTTGCGCATGGGCAATTTTTTCCGCAATTTGCGACAGCGTGGTTTTCGGCAGCACCTGCACATAATCAATACCGTGCGCCAAGCGTTCGGCGCGTGACCGCTCTTTTTCGTTGCCCCACGGCAGTTGGATTTGATAACCGGACGGCGCAAGTGCGGTTATCAGCTCGCGCCATGCGCTTTCTGACCAGTGCTTATCATCGCGCGTAGTTGAGTGGATAAAAATGAGATACGGCGTTGTGTTGTTTGTTTGCGTTAAGAAATGGCGGGCAATGCCGTAATCGCCTTGTTCACTTGGTAACACATAGCCTAAACTGTGGGCAAACAACTGGCGAATCCGTTCGACGGCATGTTGTTGATAGCTGATGGTATAGGTTTTATCATAGAAAAAACTCGCCAGCGGTTCGCGAATCGACCGACGGTCATAACCGTGTTTTGTGCCATGCGCCAACCGTGTGGCAAAAACCGCACTTTTCACTAGCCCCTGCGCATCAATCACCGCGTCATACTGCTGTTGTTGCAGCAAAGTGCGGTATTGTCGCCACTCCTCCTGTGTTTGCGCACTCAACGGCTGCTTACGCCAACGGCGTAATGCAATCGGAACCACTCGATTCACCGCCGAATGCCAGCGTGGAATTTCGGCAAAGTTTTCCTCCACCACCCAATCCACCTGCAAATCGGCAACCGCACGTTGTGCGTCGGTTAAAGCCGGTAGCGTATGCAAAATATCGCCCATTGAGGAGGTTTTGACGAGGCAGATTTTCATGCGCTTTGCCTTATCGCTTTAAAAGTGCGGTCAGCTTTTCCACCACCAATTCCGGCTGAATATCAATCAAACTTTGGTGGTAGCCCTCTGCGCTGTCGCTGCCTTTGCGCACTTTGATTAAGCCGCCTTCAATCAGGCGGATGATTTCCACCTTGTCGCTCAACGGCGGCGTGTATTGCGGGCTGGTCGGGCCGTAGAGCGCGACCAGCGGGCGTTGTAAGGCGGCGGCGATGTGCATTAAGCCGGAATCATTGCTGACTACCGCCGTACAGCAAGAGATCAAATCAATTGCTTCTTCCAGCTGGGTTTGCCCGGCAAGATTGATACAGTAGCGCTGAAGTGCGGTTGGCAGACTGCTGCGGATCTGTTCGGCAACGCTATCGTCTTTGCTTGAGCCGAAAATATGGATTTGGTAGCCCTGCGCAATCAGCAATTCCGCCAGTTTGGCGTAATGGTAATGCGGCCAGCGTTTTGCCGGTCCGAATTCCGCGCCTGGGCAAAAACCGATAATCGGGCGGTTGTCGGCAAGTGCGGTCTGCTTGGCAAATTTGTGGCAGGTTTTATCGCGCTGCGCTGCCTCGACCGTTAAATACGGATACGGAATCGGCAATTCGCTAGCCGCCGGAACCGCACTTTTCTCGAAGGCAAGTGCGGTATAACGCTGCACCATCAACGGGTAATCCCGTTTGTTGCTGCGCAGGTCATTGAGCACAAAATAACGGCTTTCGCCTTTCCAACCACGGCGTTGCGGGATTTTGGCAAACAACGGAATAAACGCCGATTTCAACGAATTAGGCAGAATGATCGCCTGATCGTATTGCTTGCGCAGCGATTTGCCCAAACGGTAACGCTCGCCCAAAGCAAAGCTGCCGTGTCCGATGGGCATGGCAATCGCCTTGTTGACTTCGGGCATTCTCGACAACAGCGCACGACACCAATTCGGCGCAAGCACATCAATCACACAGTGCGGATCGCGCTGTTTCAACACCTGATATAAGCTGTGCGACATCATCATATCGCCGACCCATGACGGTCCGATTACCAAAATTCTCATTGCGCTCTGCTCACTTACCTTTTACTTACTACTTTTTGTTTAGCCATGCCATATATTCCGCCACGCCTTCGGCAACGGTCTTGAACGGTTTATCATAGCCGGTGGCGCGCAGATTGGTTAAATCCGCTTGGGTATATTCCTGATAACGGCTTTTCAGATGTTCCGGGAACGGAATGGTTTCGATTTGCCCTTGCTGATGGAATTTCACCACCGCTTTGGCGACCTCTTCAAACGATTCGGCATTGCCGGTGCCACAGTTGTAAATGCCTGAAACACCGTGCTGCCAACACCAGATATTCACCTGCGCCACATCGCCGACATAGACGAAATCACGGCGGAAATGTTCGCTGCCGGCAAACAGTTTCGGATTTTCCCCTTTTAAAATTTGATTATTTAAATGAAATGCCACGCTCGCCATGCTGCCTTTATGGTTTTCGCGCGGGCCGTAAACATTAAAATAACGGAAGCCGCACACCGGCGATTCCGCTTCCGGCAGGATTTCGCGCACATATTGGTCGAACAGGAATTTGGAATAGCCATACACATTCAACGGCCCTTCAAACTCGCGCTGTTCTTTGAATTCGGTTTTGTCGCCGTAAGTCGCGGCAGAAGAGGCGTATAAAAACGGAATGCGGCGATCCAAGCAATAATGCAACAACTCTTTCGAATATTCGTAGTTGTTGCTCATCACATATTTACCGTTCCATTCGGTGGTGGCGGAACATGCGCCCTCGTGGAACACCGCCTCGATCTCACCGAATTCGTCACCGGCGATAATCGAGGCGATAAAATCCTCTTTATCGCAATAGTCGGCGATGTCCAAATCCACCAAATTGGCGAATTTCGTGCCGTCGGTGAGGTTGTCCACCACCAAAATATCCTTGCGTCCGAGATCATTTAACGCCTTCACGATATTACTACCGATAAATCCTGCACCACCTGTTACGATAATCATAATAATTCCTTAATTTGCAAAAAAGTTAAGGCTATTGTAATAGAAATCGCGAGCAAGTGAAAAGCGATTGTGCAGAAAAAGGCAAAGTGCGGTTTGGCTGGCTTTCCAAGCCAATTTTCCGCCTCACTTACTATAGTCCAAGCCCATTTTACGACATAATATGCTATCTTATTTATTTTAGGAAAAGTAAACATGACCGCCGAACAGCTGATTCACTATATCAACACCCAATACAGCGCCGCCCCCGATTATCCTTGGGTGAAATATCCCGATTATGCGGTTTTTCGTCATGCCGACCGTAAATGGTTTTGTTTGTTGATGAAGGTGGAGGCAAATAAATTAGGTTTGCATAGTGAGGAACGGCTGGAGGTAATCAATTTGAAAGCGCAACCGGAATTGGTCGGGGCATTGCGCGCAATCAACGGTATTTTTCCCGCCTATCATATGAATAAGGAACATTGGATCAGCGTAGTGCTGAATCGCGTTGCAGAACAAACCATTTATGAGCTGATTGACGACAGCTATCGTTTGACCCGTTAAGTGCGCAATTACAGGCATTAGCCGCATTTTATCAAGTCGAATATCAATCTGAAGCAGAGTAAAATCCGGCGCAAAGTGCGGTTCATTTTTGCGATCTCATCCACAAAATTTCGCTAGAAATAAGATTTTTGCTGTAAGTTATGAGCATAATGGGTGCTTGTTATACGTTCCGTCAGTGTATATTAAAAGCATGTTTTTCAGTGAAATAATCTCATCCGAAGGATCCCAATATGCAACAACTAGACATTCAAAATTTAATCATCGGTTTTGGTAAAGCCGGAAAAACCCTCGCCGCCGATTTGGCTCAACACGGGCAAAAAGTCATTTTGGTCGAAGCCAGCGAGCAGATGTATGGCGGCACTTGTATCAATATCGGTTGTATTCCGTCCAAAAAACTGTTGGTCGAAGGCGAACGCCAACAGCCGCTTGAAGATAAAGAGCAGGCGTTTCAACAGGCTATGCAAGCCAAAAACGGTTTAATCGCTAAGTTACGCGCAGCTAACTTCACTAAACTGGACAGCTTGGATAATGTGCAAGTGATCACCGCCAAAGCCCGTTTTGTCGACGAACACACCGTTTTGTTGCAAGGGCGGGACGGCGAATTCCGCGTCAATGCCGAACGTATTTTCATCAATACCGGCAGCCAGCCGGTTGCGCTGAATGTTCCCGGTGCCGACGGCGAACACATTTACGACAGCACCGGCATTTTATCCTTAAGCCAACGCCCGCAACGTTTGATCATTATCGGCGCCGGTTATATCGCATTGGAATTTGCCTTTATGTATAGCCAATTCGGCAGTGCCGTCACGGTGGTGGATGTCGGCGATACGTTCCTGCCTCGGGAAGATCGCGATATCGCCGATGAAATGGCACGCGTCCTGAAATCGCGTGGCGTCGAAATCGTCTTAGGCGCAGCGGTGCAACGCTTTGAGCAAAGTGCGGTCGGAACCAACGCGATGACTTCGCAGGGAAATTTCACCGCCGACGCCGTATTGGTGGCGATTGGACGTCGTCCGAACACCGACGGTTTGGGCTTGGAAAATGCCGGAATTGCCGTCAGCGAACGCGGATTTATCCAAACCGACAACCAATTACGGGTTAAACCGCACATTTGGGCAATGGGCGATGTGGCGGGCAGCCCGCAATTTACCTATATTTCGTTGGATGATTATCGTATCGTGCGCGAACAATTATTGGCTGAAGGCAAACGCCACACCCAAGATCGGCTGGTATTCCCGACCGCGGTGTTCACCGAGCCGCCGTTAGCACAAATCGGGATGACGGAAAGCCAAGCCGCACAATCCGGACGTACTTACCGTGTCGCCCGCCTGAAAGCCGAAGCGATTCCGAAAGCCAAAGTCTTAAACCAAACCGACGGTTTGCTGAAAGCGATTATTGATAACGAGAGTGATGAAATACTCGGCGTCACGCTGTTCTGTGCCGAAGCACATGAATTGATTAATTTATTCAAAGCCGCAATCGATCATCGGATCCCGGCGGGCTATTTCAAAAACCAGATCTTCACCCACCCGACCATTGCCGAAGGGTTAAACGATCTGTTTGCTTGACCGTCATGCTGTCGGTTGTCAGGCGGAAGCAATTCAATACATCCGCCTGACATTTCGTCGGAGCGCAAAATTTAAACGCTATAAAAATCGGCTGTGACGGTGTAAAATCAGCACATGATCCGCCGAAATGAGCCGCTTACCATGCGTAATAACGCGATATTAACCGCCAATACTTTTTTGCTGACCATCAGTGCCGTCTTGATTATGTGGCTGCCGGTGTTATGGCTGCAGCTGACATCGGCGCTGTTTGCCGCCTTGATCAGCTACTCTGCCGTCACTGCCCTGAGCCGACAACTGCGCCGTTGGCACAATGGGTTGCGCCATTCGGAACTCATCGGCGCCTTGCTATTGTGCTTCGCGTTGATTGCCGTGTTGTTTCTGTTAAGCGACTGGTTGGACGACAAAACCGACCGCTATTCCTTAACTGCCTTAATGGCGCGATCGGCGGCGATTCTGGATCAACTGCACGCCACGCTGCCGCACGGGCTTGCCGAGCATATTCCCGCCTCGCTGGATACGCTGAAACAAAGCCTGTCGCACTTCTTCAAATCCCATGCCGCAGCGCTGCAATTGGCGGGAATCCATACTTTGCGCGGCGTCGGACACATACTTGCCGGAATCGTCATCGGTGCCATTGCCGCCGTGCAGCTGCCGTTGTTTTCCCCCTTGAGCCCAAAACCGCTTGCCCGCACGATTCACCTCCAGTTTATCGACTTATTGAAAGGCTTTAGCGATGTATTTTTCGGACAAGTGCGGATTGCGCTTCTCAACACATTTCTGACCGCACTTTACCTGTTAGTGCTGCTGCCCCTGCTCGGCAAGACGTTGCCGTTGTCCGGCACCTTGGTGGCGCTCACCTTTTTTGCCGGGCTGATTCCGGTGGTCGGCAACCTGATTTCCAACGGCTTTATCGTGATTATCAGCTTAAACGACGGGCTCAGCGTCGCCGGGATGTCATTAGGCTGGCTGATTGTGATCCATAAACTGGAATATTTTCTCAATGCGCATATTATCGGGCATAAAATCAAAGCCGCCGCTTGGGAACTACTGATCATAATGTTATTCATGGAAGCCGCGTTCGGGATTGCCGGCTTGATCAGCGCGCCGATTATCTACGCCCAATTGAAAAAAGCATTGTTAAAGCAAGACTGGCTATAAGCGCAAACCGCACTTTGCCGTATGTTACCTTCTATAACAAAAGCCGTTTTTCGCACCGCTTTGGTACACCGTTTGCTTCTTTTGCCATGATACGAGCGCTGTTGAATTGATTAATTTATTCAAAGCGGCAATCGATCATCGGATCCCGGCGGGCTACTTCAAAAACCAAATCTTCCCCACCCGACCATTGCCAAAGGGTTAAACGATCTGTTTGCTTAACCCGTCGCAAGCCAATCCGCCGGGCAAGTGATCCCCAAATCACTTGCCCGGCGCTATTTTCTTGTATTACCTATTTATCTCCACAACATCTGAACTTATACTGGTAGCTAGCCATTTATTAATAATAACCAGGAGCTCAAAATGAACAACTTCACTTATTTCGCCCCAACCAAAGTGATTTTCGGTAAACAAAGCGAAAATCAGGTCGGCGATTTAGTCCAATCGCTCAACGCCAAAAAAGTCTTGCTGCATTACGGCAGCGGCAGCGTGATTCGTTCCGGGCTGTTGGCGCGAGTGAAAAACGCCTTGGCGGCGGCAGGGATCGCAAGCGTAGAACTCGGCGGTGTGGTGCCGAACCCGCGCTTGTCATTAGTTTATCAAGGAATCGAACTTTGCCGTCGCGAACAGGTGGATTTTATTCTGGCAGTCGGCGGCGGCAGTGTAATTGACTCCGCCAAGGCCATCGGCTACGGCGCGGCGGAAGACGGCGATGTGTGGGATTTATTTGAACACAGCCGTAAAGCAAGCGCCTGCTTGCCGCTTGGCGTGGTGTTAACCATTGCCGCTGCCGGCAGCGAAATGAGCGGCGGTTCGGTGATCACAAAAGACGAGGTCGGAATCAAACGCGCTTATGACGACGATTTATCCCGTCCGAAATTCGCCGTCATGAATCCCGAATTGACCCTCACGTTGCCTGATTACCAAACCGCCAGCGGCTGCGTTGATATTTTAATGCACACCATGGAGCGCTATTTCACCGCCAACGGCAGTATGGAAATCACCACCAGCATTGCCGAAGCCTTGCTGCGCACCGTAATGCGCAACGCACAAATCCTGCATGGCAACCCGAATGATTATTCCGCCCGTGCCGAAATCATGTGGGCTGGCAGCTTGGCGCACAACGACTTGACCGGTTGCGGCAACGGCGGCGGAGATTGGGCGACCCATATGTTGGAACACGAAGTCGGCGGCATGTTCGATGTGGCACACGGTGCTGGCTTGGCGGCAATTTGGGGAAGCTGGGCGCGTTATGTCTATCAAGATTGCCTTGCACCGTTCGTGCGTTTTGCGCTAAACGTCATGGGCGTAAGTGCAGACGGCAGTGAGCAAGAGATTGCGCTGAAAGGGATTGAAGCGATGGAAGCGTTTTACCGCAGCATTGCCATGCCGACCTCACTGCGCGAATTGGGCATTACGCCAAGCGACGAACAATTGCAGCAGATGGCAAAACAATGCAGCCTTGCCGTTAACGGCAAAATGGGCTCCGCCAAAGTGTTGCGCGAAGCGGATATGTATCGCATTTACCAAATGGCACTGTAAGTCTCCGAATCAAACCGCACTTTGGGGTCAGATCAAAATCGCAGCAAAGTGCGGTAACAAGCCATATGTTAGCGACAAATCGCAACAACGTGCGCTAGCAAAACCGCACTTTACGCACTATGCTTCAGCAGAATGTGAGGTTTGGCGGTAGTTCAACCACACCATAGCGCCGACAATCACGATACCGACCAAATCGGTGATATGCTCCGGTACGATTAGCATTAACGAGCCGATCGCCAGAATCACGCGCTGCCAAGCGGCAAAGGTGTGTTTGAAATAACCTTCAACCGCCGCCGATAAGCCCAACACGCCGATGGTCGCCGTCACCGCCACACTGATGATCACCCAAATATCCGGCAACGGGAAAGTCCGCGCCGTCACCGCAACATCGCTGACATCAATCATCAGCATGTTCGGGTTATACACAAACATAAACGGCACGATAAAGCCCGCCAATGCCAAGCGTAACGATTGCCAACCGGTTTTCATCGGATCGCCGCCGGCAATGCCCGCCCCGGCAAACGCCGCTAAGGCAACCGGCGGCGTGATATTGGCGAAGATACCGAAATAGAATACGAACATATGCGCCACTAACACCGGCACATCAAACGTCGCCAAGGCAGGTGCCGCCATGGTGGCGGTGATGATATACGCCGGAATCGACGGTAAGCCCATGCCCAGCACCATCGACGCCAACATGGTCAAAATCAGGGTCAGCAATAACGAACCGGCGCCTAAGGTCACAATCGAGGAGGTCATCACCGTACCGAAACTGGTCAGGTTCACCACGCCGATCACAATACCGACCACCGCACACGCCGCCATCACCGGCAATGCCTGCCGCGCGCCGTCTTCCAACGCCGCCCAGATATCTTTCAGTCCCATCCTGGTTTCTTGGCGTAATTGGCTAATCAATACCGTAATCCCGATGGTGTAAGTCGCCGCATACCCGATCGGCACCGATTGAATCAGAAAATAAACCAGTGCCGCAATCGGCAGCAGCATATGCCCGCGTGCTTTCATCACCGCTTTCAGTTGCGGCAGTTGGTCGCGGGAAATGCCTTTCAGGTTACGCTTACCGGCACGGAAGTGGACTTGCGCAATCACACCGAGATAATACAAAATCGCCGGGAATAAAGCCGCCAACGCAATCGTACCGTAGCTGACACCGGTGGTTTCCGCCATAATAAACGCACTGGCGCCCATAATCGGCGGCAGAATTTGTCCGCCGACCGAGGCACTGGCCTCCACCGCGCCGGCAAAGTTTTTGTGATAGCCGATTTTTTTCATTAATGGAATAGTAAACGCGCCGGTGCTGACCACATTCGCGACCGCCGCGCCGTTGATACTGCCCATAAAGCCGCTGGAAATCACCGCCACTTTCGCCGGCCCACCCTGTTTGTCACCGGCAATCGCCAGCGCCAAATCATTGAACAGCTGCCCCATGCCCGATTTGCCCAAAAACGCGCCGAACAGGATAAACAGGAAAATAAAGGTCACTGAGGCACCGGTGGCGGAAGAATATAAGCCTTCGGTTTTCAAATATAACTGTCCGAAAATATCGCCGATGTCATACGGACGGGTCAGCAGCCGATCCGGCATAAATTCCATCGAACTGATAAACGGATACAACAGGAATAGCAAGGCGAAAAGCACCAGCACCCAACCGGTAATCCGTCGCGCCGCTTCCAACACAACCACTACGCTGATAATTGCCAACACAATATCTTCGCTATTCGGGATACCGCCGCGCACCGTCATAATCGCCTGATATTGGTACATTAAATAAGCCGCCCCTGCCAACGCGGCGGCAAGCCACAGCCATTCATACCATACAATTTGATCGCGGCGGCTTTTTTTACCCGCCGGATAAATCAAAAAGATCAACGCACAACCGACCGCCACATGGATTGAGCGTTGTAACAGGGTTGGTAACGGATAAAAGGTAATATATAAATGGAACAATGAATAAAACACGGCAATCACGCTGATCAGCCGTTTTTGCCAACCGCACTTTAACCGGCGGGTGACCGACTCGCGGTCATATTTTTCCAGAATACCCTGTTCTTTGCTTCCCAAGCCTGATGAACCCTGATTAACTTGCCCAGTCATGGCACGATTTCTCCCATAAAAAAACCATCAACGCTGTCCGAGAAGGTTTGATCCGAACGTCGCTATAGTCCGGCACAACTTGATAAAACGGTATCCGCACTTGCGGCGTGCTTAATTCGCCCTGCATATTGCGCGATACCACCCAATTGATTTCCGCCAGCCGAATCCGCTGCCGGTAGCCGACATAGCCCGGCGGTGCCGCAATCGGTGTGCCCTGTGACGGCGTGCCGGCACCAAAGGTTTGTAACCAAGTTTGATCGAGTAATATCGCGTCACCGTCACGCCGGTAATGTTCGCGCCACAACTGGCGCTCCACCGAATGACGCCAACGCAATTCAAATTGTTGTGCATACAAATAGCACCTATGCTCACCGAACTGAATAACAAACAGCTTAAGCGGAAATAGACAGGCAAGTGCGGTCAGCAGAACGCTTCCCAGCAGCCACTTGCCTGTTTTTGTCATGATACGCGCCGCCTTTATTTGGCTTTGGCGTTCATTTCGTCATAATATTTTTTGGCGCCCGGATGTAACGGCGCAACCAAGCCTTGTTGTGCGCTTTCGAGATTGATGTCTTTGGCTGCCTGATGGGCGGTTTGCAATTGCGGCAAACTGTCGAAGAAGGTTTTGGTCAGCAAATAAACATCGTTTTCGCTCAAATCGGAACGCACTGCCAGCGCATTTTTAATCGCCGCGGTTGGAACCGGATCGGCATTGCCGTAGGTGCCCGCCGGGATCTCCATCGCGTTAAAATAGGGTTTGTCTTTGGCGATAGCGGCAATCCCGTCCGCCGGAATGCTGACGATTTGCAGGTCAAAGCCTTGTTGCAACTCCATCAACGATGAATTTGGCAAACCGCTGGTCAGGAATGCCGCGTCAATCTTACCGGATTTCAGCGCGTCCGCCGCTTCGGCATAGCCCAGATAATCGACGCTGATATCGTTATAGCTGATACCGAAACCTTGCAACAAATTACGCGCATTCACTTCCACCCCGGAATTCTGCGCCCCGGTTGCAACACGGCGCCCTTTCAGATCGGTGATGGTGGTGATCCCGGTGCGTTTAGAGGTCACGATCTGCACGTAGTTCGGATAGAGTGCCGCCACTTCATTGACATTCTCGATTTTATGCGGGAAGTTACCGACTCCGTTCACCGCGTCGCTCAAGACATCACTCATTAAGAATGCCATTTCCACTTTTTTCTGGTTCAATAAATTCAGGTTTTCAACCGAGGCGCCGGTGGTTTGCGTTTTGGAATTGGTTTTCAACTCTTTGGTATAAATTTCCGCCAACGTCGTCGCGATAATATTATACGGACCGGAAGCACCGCCGGTGGCAATCGTGACGAAGCGGCTTTGTACGCCGGCAGTTTCAGGAGCGGCGGCCGGCGATGAAGCAGCAGCCGGCGCGGATGTGGTCGAACTGTTATCATCACATCCGCTGATCAATACGGCGAATAATGCGGTGGCAACCGCCACTGCTGACGCTTTCATTTTTTTCATAACTCTCTCCTTTAGAAGCAATAAAAAACCGATCAATAACTTGCCCGAATCAGGCGTCTTGTTGCGTAAAACAGCACCTGTTCACAAATATGCAACGTATTGACAATAATAGCTCGGCTATTGGCTGTCAATCGCTAAATGGGCTTAAATTGAAAAATCCGACTTCATTTGGCGTAATCGCTAAAAAAGACAAGGGATATTCCGTTTTTACTTTAATCATGACAACGGCTGTTATATCCTATGCTTACCGTATGACATAACAACTATAAGGAACTTTATGCGTTCATTTATCGGAAAATTTTTAAAGCTTGAATCTTCCGGCGGGATCACGCTGCTGGCAACATCCACACTGGCCCTGATCTTTGCCAACAGTTTTCTTTCGCCATACTATTTTGAATTGTTAAATACGCCGGTGGTTGTGCAATTCGGCGAACAGGGCATTGCCAAACCGTTTCTGTTGTGGGTTAACGACGGTTTAATGGCGGTATTTTTTGTCTTGGTCGGTTTAGAAGTGAAGCGGGAAATCATGATCGGCTCGCTTTCCACCTATCAACAAGCGATTCTGCCGGTGTTGGCGGCGATTGGCGGCATGGTAGTGCCGGCGTTGGTGTTTACCTTCTTTAACTATGGCGATCCGATCGCGATGGAAGGTTGGGCGATCCCAATGGCGACCGATATCGCCTTCGCCCTCGGAATTATGGCACTGCTCGGCAAACGGGTTCCGCTACCCTTAAAAATCTTTTTATTGGCGTTGGCGATCATCGACGACTTAGGTGCAATTATCGTCATCGCCCTGTTCTTCGCGCACGGGCTAAGTATCGAAGCGATGATCGGTGCCGGCTTGTCGATTATCACCCTGATTATTATGAATCGCATGCGGATCAGTGCGCTATGTGCCTACCTGTTCGTCGGCATGGTGTTATGGGTCTGTGTGTTGAAATCCGGCGTCCACGCTACCTTGGCCGGCGTCATCCTCGGTTTTTCCATTCCGATCACCGCCCGTGACGGCAGCAGCCCGCTGGAAAGTCTGGAGCATGCGCTCAATCCGTGGTCAGCGTTTTTTATCCTGCCGATTTTCGCCTTTGCCAATGCCGGCGTACCGTTGAAAGGCGTCGATATTGAAATGTTAAGCGGCGCGTTACCGTTAGGGATTATGCTCGGACTGCTGATTGGCAAACCGTTAGGCGTATTCAGTTTCTGCTTTATTGCGGTGAAACTGAAAATCGCACGTTTGCCGTTATTGGTCACGTTAAAACATATCTTTGCGGTCTCGGTGCTGTGCGGAATTGGTTTTACCATGTCGATGTTCTTGTCCGGTTTGGCGTTTGAAAGCGCCGGCGAAAGTATCAACACCCTTTCACGTATCGGCATTTTACTCGGCTCAACGGTTTCCGCCGTATTAGGCTTATTATTGCTGCGCGCCAGCACCCGCCACCAACAAACGGCATAATATTGCCCAAGTGCGGTTCGCCGACAAGTTATGCGATAAAAAAGTCGGGGCGGATTATATAGCCGCCCCGACGTTGCGATTAAATAGCGTTACCAATCGTCAAATACTACGCATAAACCGGAAAACGTTTGCAGATTGCAATCGCTTTCTGTTTCACTGCCTCGATGACTGCTTCGTCCTCAATGTTATCCAATACATCACACATCCAACCGGCAAGTTCTTTCGCTTCCGCTTCTTTGAAGCCGCGGCGCGTGATTGCCGGTGTGCCGACACGGATACCGGAAGTCACAAACGGGCTTTTCGGATCGTTCGGTACGGCGTTTTTATTGACCGTGATATTCGCGCGCCCCAACGCAGCGTCCGCCGCTTTGCCGGTTAAACCTTTATTCACCAAATCCACCAAGAATAAATGATTTTCAGTGCCGTTGGACACGATATTGAAACCGCGCTGTTTGAACACCTCGACCATCGCTTGTGCGTTTTTCACTACTTGTTGTTGGAAGGTTTTGAATTCCGGCTCCATCGCTTCTTTAAAGCAGACCGCTTTCGCCGCAATCACATGCACCAATGGACCGCCTTGTCCGGCAGGGAACACCGCACTATTCAGTTTTTTATACAGTTCTTCGTCGCCGCCCTTCACCAAAATCAAGCCGCCGCGCGGCCCGGCAAGGGTTTTGTGGGTGGTGGTGGTAACAACATGGGCGTGTTCCATCGGGCTTGGGTAAACGCCCGCCGCGATCAAACCGGCAACGTGCGCCATATCGACAAACAGATATGCCCCGACTTCATCGGCGATTTCACGCATTTTTTTCCAATCGACCACTTGCGAATAGGCAGAGAAGCCGCCGACAATCATTTTTGGTTTCACCGCCAACGCTTGCGCACGCAAGGCGTCGTAGTCGATAAAGCCTTCATCGGTGATACCGTATTGTTCCGCTTTATAAATTTTACCGGAGAAGCTGACGGTTGCGCCGTGGGTCAAGTGTCCGCCGTGTGCCAAGCTCATGCCTAAAATGGTGTCGCCCGGATTTAACAATGCCATATAGACTGCCGCATTGGCTTGCGAACCGGAGTGCGGTTGTACGTTGGCATAATCTGCACCGAACAGCGCTTTGGCGCGGTCAATCGCCAGTTGTTCGATAATATCAACGTATTCGCAACCACCGTAATAACGTTTGCCCGGATAGCCTTCGGCATATTTGTTGGTCAATTGCGAACCTTGCGCTTCCATCACACGCGGGCTGGCATAGTTTTCCGATGCGATCAGCTCGATATGCTCATCTTGGCGGCGATCTTCGTCTTGTATTGCTTGCCATAACACCGGATCATAATCGGCGATATTCATATCACGTCTTAACATTGCTCAATTCCTCATTTTAGGTGGTAAATAACTTGTCTGTAGTGTACGGTTTTTTTCACCAACCATACACTGTTTTTTTGATTAATCGTTGTCGTTTATTTTGTGTTTGGAATGAAAAATTTTCATACCGCACTTTGTTTTTTAACCGCTACTTGGCTTGCTCACGCGCCACCGCACGATAACCGATATCGCGGCGGTAGAAACGCCCTTGCCATTGCACTTGTTCCGCCAGTTGCAGCGCCTGTTGCTGCGCGGCTGCCACCGTATCGCCAAGTGCGGTGACGCACAACACCCGTCCGCCGTTGCTGACCAGTTGATCGCCTTTTTGCTCCACCCCTGCCAAGAACACTTTTTGTCCGGCAAGTGCGCTTTGCCCTATGCTACTAGACGGAATGCCGCTGATCACATCGCCTTTGCGGTAATCGCCCGGGTAACCTTCCGCCGCCAACACGATACCTAATGCCGCTTGCGCACACCATTCAGACCGCACTTGATCCAGTTTGCCGCCGCACGCCGCCAAGCACAGTTCGACCAAGTCCGATTGCAAGCGCATCATAATCGGTTGCGTTTCCGGATCGCCGAAGCGGCAGTTGAACTCAATCACTTTCGGTTGCCCGTTCGGCATAATCATCAAACCGGCGTACAAAAAACCGGTGTACGTGTTGCCTTCCGCCGCCATACCGTTCACGGTCGGGTAAATCACGTCTTGCATAATCCGTTGGTGAATCTCAGGCGTGACCACCGGCGCCGGCGAATACGCGCCCATGCCGCCGGTATTTAAACCGCTGTCGTTTTCGCCGACCCGTTTGTGATCCTGACTGGTCGCCATCGGTTCAACGTTTTTGCCGTCCACCATCACGATAAAACTGGCTTCTTCGCCGTCTAAAAACTCTTCGATCACGATACGGTGTCCGGCGTCACCAAAGGCATTGCCCGCCAACATATCCTGCACCGCACTTTCGGCTTCTGCCAAAGTCATCGCCACGATCACGCCTTTGCCTGCCGCCAAACCGTCGGCTTTAATCACAATCGGCGCGCCTTTTTCGCGCAGATAAGCCAGTGCCGGTTCGACTTCGGTGAAGTTTTGATATTCCGCGGTCGGGATTTGCTGACGCGCCAAGAAATCTTTGGTGAAGGCTTTTGAACCTTCCAACTGCGCCGCCGCTTGGGTCGGGCCGAATATTTTCAAACCGGCGGCACGGAATGCGTCCACCACGCCGATTACCAACGGCGCTTCCGGTCCGACAATGGTCAAACCGATTTCGTTTTTCTGGGCAAACTCCACCAACGCCGCCAAATCGGTGGCGGCAATGCTGACATTTTCCACTTTCGCCTCAAGTGCGGTGCCGGCATTGCCCGGCGCAACAAAGACTTTGTCCGCCAACGGCGATTGCGCCACTTTCCAAGCCAAAGCGTGTTCACGTCCGCCATTGCCGATAATTAAAATATTCATTTGAGATCCTTACGCTACTTATGCTAAATGGGAAAAACAAAAAGTGCGGTCACCACCGTGGCTGACCGCACTTTGCAAATTAATGACGGAAATGGCGCATTTTGGTCAGCACCATTGCCATGCCGTGTTCATCGGCAGCGTCAATCACTTCCTGATCGCGCATTGAACCGCCGGGGTGGATCACACAGCTCACCCCTGCCGCTGCTGCTGCGTCAATGCCGTCGCGGAACGGGAAGAACGCGTCGGACGCCATCACCGTGCCTTTCACTTCCAGCCCTTCGTCAGCCGCTTTGATTCCGGCGATTTTAGCGGAATAGACTCGGCTCATTTGTCCGGCGCCGATACCGATGGTTTGGTTGTTTTTGGCATACACAATCGCGTTGGATTTGACATATTTCGCCACTTTCCAGCAGAACAGCAGATCCTTCAGCTCGGCTTCGGTCGGTTTGCGCTTGCTCACCACCTCCAAATCGTCCAAGCCGACCATGCCTAAATCGGAATCTTGCACCAGCACGCCGCCGTTAACCCGTTTGAAATCCAAACGCGGCTGACGCACTTGCCACTGTCCGCACTCCAGTACACGCACATTCTTTTTCGTTGCCAAGATCGCTTTTGCTTCGTCTGCCACGCTTGGAGCGATAATCACTTCCACAAATTGACGTTCGATAATCGCTTGTGCGGTTTGCAAATCTAAAGTGCGGTTAAAGGCAATAATGCCGCCGAATGCGGAAGTCGGATCGGTTTGGTAAGCACGGTTGTAGGCTTCTAAAAGATTTGCGCCCAACGCCACGCCGCACGGGTTAGCGTGTTTGACAATCACGCACGCCGGCTCGGCGAACTCTTTCACGCATTCCAAGGCGGCGTCGGTATCGGCAATGTTGTTATACGACAACGCTTTGCCTTGCAGTTGTTTGGCGGTGGCAACGCTGGCTTCGTGCAGTTCGTTTTCCACATAAAACGCCGCATTTTGGTGGCTGTTTTCGCCGTAACGCATGGTTTGTTTACGGGTGAAATTCAGGTTTAAGGTGCGTGGGAATTGCCCGCTCGGTTGGGTTAAATCCTCTTCCTCCGCCCCTTGATAAGGCGGCACTAACCGACCGAAATAGTTGGCGATCATGCTGTCATATTGGGCGGTGTGTTCAAAGGCTTTGATGGCGAGGTTAAAACGGGTGTCGAGGGTCAGGGAATTGTGGTTTTTATCCATTTCTTGCAGAATTTGCTCAAAATCCGCATTATTGACCACGATCGCCACATCTTTATGATTTTTCGCCGCCGATCGCACCATGGTCGGACCGCCGATGTCGATATTTTCCACTGCGTCTTCCAGCGTACAATCCGCTTTGGCAACGGTCTGCGCAAACGGATACAGATTCACCACCACCATATCAATCGCCTGAATGCCGTGAATCGTCATCACTGCGTCATCAATCCCGCGCCGCCCTAAAATACCGCCGTGTATTTTCGGGTGCAGGGTTTTGACCCGCCCGTCCATCATTTCCGGGAATTGGGTATAGTCGGACACTTCGGTCACTGCTAAACCGCTGTCTGCCAACAGTTTTGCCGTGCCGCCGGTGGACAACAGCTTAACACCGCGTTGCGCCAGCCCTTGAGCAAATTCAACAATGCCGTTTTTATCTGAAACACTTAACAGCGCTTGACGAATAGGACGATTTGATTGCATTTGTGCATTCCTTTACAGAGTGGTTGGTTTAATTTAAGTGGGAAAAATTCAAGCGGGAATTATACAATAAATCAACGTTTTTCTGTAGCGGAAAACAGCCATGCGGATTTAATAGATTGATATTTAACTAAAAATTGTTTTGGGTGCGTAAAAATAAATAGATTAACCCGCCAATCCCAAACCTAACATGCCCAACAATACCGGCGAGGTGAATAAGCCGATAATGGTTAAAATTCAAGCCAATACACTAGCCCCGATTCCGGCAAGATTTTTATTTTTTACCGCGGTTACCGTCGCAAAAATTGCCACAATCGCCGCCAAAGGGATAAAAATAAAGCCTAAAAATAAAATACCCAACACCGCTAACACGCAAGAAATAATACCTGCAATCATGCCCGAATTTGTTTTTTCACTCATAAAGAAGCGCCTTAATTAACGTTATTGCACCCAAAACAGGTTCAGCCATAAATTAAACCTAAAATGGGTGCAATGAAAAAATTTCGAACCTCTATTCACACCGAACAACAGCGCTGGCTCAGACAACGTTTCGTCGCACAACGGAAAGCCTTAGGCTTGTCGCAACGCGCGCTGTCTGAACGTTTGGGCGTGATTTATTCGTTGATTGGAAAAATTGAAACCGGTGATCGGCATTTAGATATTTTAGAATTTATCGATTATTGCCATGCGCTAGAATTAGATCCGACCGCACTTTTGCACGAATTGCAACACGCCCCGAATCTCGCTCCGCCCGAATAAAAAACCCGTTCAGCGCGCAGATCATCACGCCGACCGGGTTTTGGTTTAGTTTAAAACGAATTATTTTTTGCCGATTTTGTTATCTAAGGCAAAGGCACCTGCGCCGTTAAACACAAAATATAGGAACACTAACGAATATAATGCCGCCAATTCACCTTGGTTTAACAACGGCATTAACAGGTTGCCCGCACTGGCGTGCACGCCGAAATAGGCAAACGCCATAAAGCCCGATAACAGGAATGCCACCGGGCGGGTGAACAAGCCCAATGCCAATAAAATGCCGCCGCCGATTTCCAATACGCCAGCCAAACCATATTGGGAAAACAGTGCCACGCCGCCGTTGCCGCCGGTCATCGACACCGGAATTTCAAAAAATTTTGCCGTACCGTGCCAAAAGAACATATAGGCGGCGATAATGCGTAATAATGCCAAAGCGTATGGGGCGTATGAATTTAATTTGTTGTTCATGATTTTCTCTCTTAATGTCAGAATAAAAAGTAAAAAGGGTTACTAGCGAAAGTGCGCCCATTATAGTTTTCTTGATTGGCGGAACAATCCGCAAAAAAGAAAGATATTATCAACTGAGAGGAAACGATCTCTGTGTTATACTGCGCCAAACCGCACTTTAAATGAGAGAAAACGATGTCTTGGATCTACCTGTTTATCGCCATTGCCGCCGAAATTGTGGCGACCTCAATGCTGAAAGCCTCACAGGAATTCAGCCGTCTTGTGCCGAGCGTGATCGTGGTGATCGGCTACTGCGTAGCGTTCTACTTCCTCAGCCTGACCCTGCGCACCATTCCGGTTGGGGTGGCGTATGCGGTTTGGTCGGGGGTGGGAATTGTGATCGTCGCCCTGATCGGTTGGATTGCTTATCAACAAAAACTGGATCTGCCTGCGCTGTTAGGCATTGGTTTGATTGTGCTTGGGGTGCTGGTGATTAATCTGTTTTCCAAAACAGTGGGGCATTAGGGTTAAGAAATAAAAAAAATCGCCACGTTAATGGTGGCGATAATCACGCAAAGTGCGGTTTAACCCACTTTCACGCAAGTCATATCCAGCGAACCGCCGACAAACTGGGTGTTGAAAATATCTAACGGCTCACCCTCTTCCCGCAAGGCAAGAATATACAGCAACGGCAAAAAATGTTCGGCGGTCGGAATGGCTTTTTGCACCGCGTCGCCTAACATGCGGTAGTCTGCCAACGCGTCCAAATCCCCCAGACGGATTAAATCCAACAACGTTTGCTGTGCGCTGTGCGCCCAGTCGTAGCCGAACAGTGCGTCAGCTCGCCGCCAATCCATTAAATGTAAATTATGCACCAAATTGCCGCTGCCCAAAATCAATACGCCCTGCTCGCGCAACGGTTTCAGTTGTTTTGCCAAGTTGATATGCTGCTGCATACTCAACGCCGCCCCCAGACTGAGTTGCACAATCGGAATATCGGCGTCAGGATACATTTTCGCCAACACCGCCCAAGTGCCGTGATCCAGCCCTTGTTGCGGATCTAACCGCACTTCTGGGTTATCCACCAGCTGCTGCACTTGCCGCGCCAAGTGCGGATCGCCTTTTGCCGGATAACGTACTTGATATAATTCCTCTGGAAAGCCGTAAAAATCATAAATCAGATCGGGATTCGGCGAGGCGGTTTCCGCCACTCGCTCTGAAATCCAATGGGCGGAAACCACCAAAATCGCTTTTGGTTTCGGTATCTGCCGCGCCGCCTGATACCATTTCGGGGTAAACGGATTCTGCTCAATCGCCAACATCGGCGAACCGTGCCCGATAAAAATCGCCGGCATTTTAGTGTTCATATTCATTTCCTCTTGATTAATTTTTGATGGCTTGAGTATAGAAATCAACGCAGAAGAAATAAAGTGCGGTTTTGTTGATAAATGGTTTCTTATAAGGAAAGAAAAATCTGTTAAGAGATGTATTTTTAGATTATTGGCAGAGGGCGTTGATGAGACAAAGTAAACGGGCGGATTAAATATCCGCCCGGACTTTACCATAAAGATCGAGCATTTTAGCCTTGATCAGCAATTCATTACACTTCATAGGTGGTGGAAGCGGTGTTGCCGCCTTTGCCGGTCCAGTTGGTGTGGAAGAATTGTCCGCGCGGTTGGTCGATACGCTCGTAGGTGTGCGCGCCGAAGTAGTCGCGTTGCGCTTGCAATAAATTCGCCGGCAAACGGGCACTGGTGTAGCCGTCTAAGAAAGTAATCGCGGACGCCATGCACGGCATCGGCAAGCCGATTTCTACCGATTTCGCTACCACTTTCCGCCATTCCGGCAACGCATTTTCCAAAATGGTTTTGAAATAGCTGTCTGCGCCCAAGAATTGCAAATTCGGATTGGTTTCGTACGCGTCGCGGATATTGCCCAAGAATGCGCTGCGGATAATGCAGCCTTCACGCCATAAAAGTGCGGTATTGCCGTAGTTTAGATCCCAGTTGTTGTTTTCCGACGCTTCGCGAATCAGCATAAAGCCTTGCGCGTAAGAGATGATTTTAGACGCCAGCAGCGCTTTGCGCACCGCTTCGATCCATTGCGCTTTGTCGCCTGCGACCGTGCCGATTTGTTTGTTAAATAAGGCTTGGTTTTCGACCCGCTGTTCTTTAAATGCCGACACGCAACGGGCGAACACCGCTTCGCTGATTAAGGTCAACGGAATGCCTAAGTCCAACGCATTAATGCCTGTCCATTTGCCCGTGCCTTTTTGACCGGCGGTATCGAGAATTTTTTCTACCAACGGTTCGCCGTTTTCATCACGGTAGCCAAGAATATCGGCGGTGATTTCAATCAGGTAACTGTCCAATTCGGTTTTGTTCCAGTCGCTGAATACTTGGTGCAATTCATCGTAGCTTAAGCCCAAGCCCTCTTTCAGGAATTGGTAGGCTTCGCAAATCAGCTGCATATCGCCGTATTCGATACCGTTATGTACCATTTTGACGAAATGCCCTGCGCCCTCTTTGCCGACCCAATCACAGCACGGTTCGCCGTCTTTGGTTTTGGCGGAAATCGCTTGCAGGATTGGTTTCACATATTGCCACGCTTCTTCGTTGCCGCCCGGCATAATCGAAGGCCCGAAACGTGCGCCTTCTTCGCCGCCGGACACGCCGGCACCGACAAAGCGAATGCCTTTTTCCGCCAGATCTTTCACGCGGCGGCTGGTGTCAGGGTAATTGGAGTTGCCACCGTCGATGATGATGTCCCCCGCTTCCAAGTGCGGTAACAGGCTGTCGATGAAGTGATCGACCACCTCACCGGCACGCACCATTAACATCACTTTGCGCGGTTTTTCCAGCTTGTCGGCAAGATCTTGCAGTGAGTATGCGCCGATAATGTTGGTATCTTTGGCGGCGCCTTGCAAAAATTCGTCCACTTTGCTGGTAGTGCGGTTATAAGCCACGACCTTGAAGCCGTGATCGTTCATGTTCAGAATCAGGTTTTGCCCCATGACCGCAAGTCCGATTACGCCAATATCACCTTTCATGTTTGTTTCCTTCTGCTTTGCTAAAATTGTTGATTTTTATCTGTAAACGGGCGGATATGCAATCCGCCCCTACAACACTCTTATATCAGATCCGTTACAGCAACTGCGAGGCTGCGTCGGCGTCCAAATACCATTCGGTGTTGCCGTTATTCGCTTTCACCCGCGCCGCCGGATACGGCAATTCGTTGGTGCCGGCTTGTTGGATTTCACGTAGCAAATCCGCTTTACTGGCTCCGGTGACCAAATAGGTCAGACGTTTTGTATTTTCAATCAAATAGGCGGATTTGGACACCCGCAGTTGTCCGCTCTGCGGCTGTTTTGCCACAATCGTCAGCGCACGGCTGTTAAAATCCACTTGCAACGGGAACAACGAAGCGGTGTGTCCGTCGGTGCCCATGCCTAAAATAATCCAGTCGAATTCCGGCACGCCTGCGCTGTTTTTCGGCACGAGCGCTAACATTTCCGCCGCAAAACGGGCGGCTTCGGCTTCCGGCTCGTCTTCGCCGCGAATGCGGTGGATATTTTCCGCCGGCATTTGGATATGATCTAACAGTAAGCGCTGTACTTCGCCGTAGTTGCTCTCTTCGTCATCGGGCGCAACGCAACGCTCGTCGCCCCACCAAAAATGCAAATTCGTCCAGTTGATTTTCTCGGCGTATTCCTCCGCCAAGGTTTTAAACAATAATTTCGGCGTGCTGCCGCCGGACAGGGAAATATGCACCGGTTTTGCCTGCCGGCTATACGCCAAAAATTCTTCTGCTATCTTCTCTACCGCACGTTGTGCGTCTGCAAACTTACTGTATTTCATGTTATAACTCACAATATTCCGTATTCGTTAAATTTTTACACGGGAAACGCCAGCTACGGTTTTTGGACTCCATCATAAAATCCGCTTCTTGCGGCCCCCAAGTACCGCTGGCATAACCATAAAGTTTTGGATTATTGGCTTTATAATCCAAAATCGGTTGGACAAACTTCCAACAGGCTCGCACTGCGTCACTGCGCGAGAACAGGGTTGCGTCCCCTAACAGCGAATCCAGTAGCAAACGTTCGTAAGCATCAAGGATATTGGTATCGGTCAGATCCTGATAGTGGAAATCCATTGATACTTCTTTGGCCTGAAATCCGGAACCCGGATTTTTCAAGCCGAAACTCATTACGATCCCCTCGTTCGGCTGAATGCGAATAATCAGTTTATTTTCCGGTGCGTTGGCGTTAAAGACCGGGTGCGGCGTTTTCTTAAAGTGAATCACCACTTCGGTTACCCGTGTCGGCAGGCGTTTGCCGGTGCGCACATAAAACGGCACGCCGCTCCAGCGCCAGTTGTCGATTTTCAGTTTTAACGCCATATAGGTTTCGGTGCGCGATTGCGGCTCAACGCCGTTTTCTTCGCGATAGCCTTTTTGGTATTCGCCGCGCACTTTGGCACCGGTGTATTGCCCCAGCACCAGATATTTTTCCAAATCTTCTTCGCTCAACGGGTGCAGGCTTTGCAATACTTTCACCACTTCATTGCGCATGGCGTCGGCATCGATCACCGCCGGTGATTCCATCGCGATCATCGCCAACACTTGCAATAAGTGGTTTTGGAACATATCGCGCATTGCGCCCGAACCATCATAATAACCGCCGCGCTCTTCCACACCCAAGGCTTCCGCCCCGGTGATTTCGACATAATCAATGTAGTTCCGATTCCACAACGGCTCGAACAAGCCGTTGGAAAAACGCAATACCAAAATATTTTGTACCGTTTCTTTGCCTAAATAATGGTCGATACGATAAATTTGCGATTCGTCAAAATCTTCGTGCAGTTTGGCATCCAGGTTGATGGCCGATGTCAAATCATAACCGAACGGTTTTTCCACCACCAACCGTTTCCAACCGTTGCGTTGATGATTCAAGCCGTGCGCGGCAAGATGTGCCGGAATAACCGGATACAGGCTTGGCGGCGTGGAAAGATAGAACAGCGCATTGCCTTGCGTGCGGTGTGTTTTTTCAAACTCGTCCAACCGCACTTTGACTTTGGCATAATCTTCAACCTTGGCGGTATCAATCGCTTGGTAGTAAACATGCGAGAAAAACTCAAGCATCTCGCGCTTTTCAATTTTTTCGCTTTTTCCCAGAATATCCATCAGTTTTTCACGATATTGCTCGTCGCTGAATTCGGTGCGGCTGACCCCTAAAATCGCAAAATCATCCGCCAAGCGGCCGTTTTTAAAGAGATGATACAAGGCAGGAATTAGTTTGCGGTGGGTTAAATCCCCTGATGCGCCAAAAATAACAAGGCTGTTGTTGTCCGGTTTTTTCATTTATCTCGTCCTTCGGGTTGACTGACCTTTCATCAGCAATCCATGCAGTCTAATAACATCGATTCACAGCGTCAATCGCTTATTTTGTCCTAATCGTCTATTATTTTAATAGTTGTTGAAATCGTACTACTTTTTGCCACGGAAAGGCGGCGTTGCCGAGCATGATAAAATCCGGATTAATCAGGGTTTCGCGCCGATTATAAGTCAGAGGATTGCCGTACAAATCCACGATTTTTCCGCCGGTTTCACGCAAGATACATTCGACCGCCGCCGTATCCCATTCGCCGGTTTTGCCCAAGCGAATATAGCAATCGCTGCGCCCCTCCGCCACCAGCGCCCCTTTCAAACCGCTGGAACCGTAACGGATCAGTTGGTAGTCAAATTGATCGTGAAACATCGCCATCACCTGTTGCCGCCGCACATTCTTCCCCACCGCAATCCGAATCACGTTATCGCCGGGCGGCCGGGTCTGCAAACGGCTAATCACACCGTTCTGCTGTTTGTACGCGCCGAATTTGTCCATGGCATAAAACGCCAGCCGCGGAACAGGCGAATAGACGATCCCCAAGGTCGGCTGATTATGCTGCACCAAGGCGATCAACACCGAAAACTGATCGGTTTTTTCCAAAAACTGCTGCGTGCCGTCGAGCGGATCGACCAGCCAATATTGTGTCCAGCGGCGACGTTCGGCAAAGTCAATGGTTTGGCTCTCTTCCGATAACACCGGAATGCCGGGGGTCAAGGCTTGCAATTCGTCCTCTAAAAAGCGGCTGACCGCCAGATCCGCTTCGGTCACCGGCGTATTATCCTGTTTCAGTTCGCTTTCGATACCGCGGTAATAAAAGGTCAGCAGCTTTTCACCCGCTCTTTTGGCAATCGACAAGGCGGCGTTTAATAGTGGTTCGCTGAGTAAAATGGCATGGGTCATACTGAATGCTTCCGTTTCGCTAAATAATCGCGTAACAGGTAAAGTGCGGTCAAGTTGCGCGCTTCGCAAAAGTCATCGTGTGATAACAACTTATCCAGATCCTGCAACGGATATTCAATGATGTCGAGCGATTCCGGTTCGTCGCCGGGCAAACGTGACGGCGTTAAATTTTCCGCCAAAAAGATGTGCATTGGGTTATGCATAAAACCGGGCGAAGTGATCACGGTTTTCAATAATGTCAGATTTTGCGCCTTGAAGCCGATTTCTTCCTGCAATTCGCGGTTGGCACTCTGCTGCGGCGTTTCGCCTGCGTCCATTAAACCTTTGACAAAGCCCAGTTCATAACGTTCGGTACCGACCGCATATTCACTGATCAGCAATAAATGCTCCTGATGAAGCGCCAACACCATCACCGCACAACGGCTACTCGGTTTGAAACGTTCGAAGGTGCGCCGTGCGCCGTTGGAAAATTGCAGATCCACTGCCTGAATTTCAAAAATACGCGATTTGGCGGCGGTCTTTACCGCAAGAATCTGAGGTTTTTGTCGCGAAACAGTCATCGTATTCCTTAAAATTTGCCAACAAACAAGAGTAACGATACCATACTCCGAGAATAAATGTAAAAAGGAAAGCCAGTGAGAGAAATAGATTGGCAGCAGATTGACACTGTGCTGTTTGATTTGGACGGTACTCTGATTGATTTGCGCTTAGATGCCGAATTTTGGAAAGAGATTGTGCCACAGGTATATGCCGAAAAGATGGCGATCAGCACGGAGCAGAGTCACGCCAAACTGAAACAGCTTTATCGCGATGTCGAACACAGTATGCAATGGTACGACATCGATCATTGGGCGAACACGTTGCAACTGCCCATCCGCGCAATGCAGTTGCAGCATATGCCGAAACTCAAAGTGCGGTCTGGCGTATACCCGTTGTTGCAACGATTAAACGGCATGGGCAAACGCTTGCTGTTACTGACCGATTCGCACCCTTACAGCTTAGAGGTGAAAATGGCGCATTGCGATCTCGCACCGCACTTCGAAGCCCTGATTTCCTCGCACCAATTTCAACAGCCGAAAATGAACGGCGGACTATGGACAGCGCTGCTACAAAATTATGCGATTGATCCGCAACGGACATTGCTGCTCGACGATTTGGAAGCGGTGTTGGAGCAAGCTGCGAATCATCGGATTGCGTTCACCGTCGGTATCGAAAATCCCGATTCAATCCTGCCGCCCAACGTCTTCCAACGCCATCGCAGCATTGCGGATTTCAGCCAACTGTTTGTTTAATAAGGAAGCGAATAATGAAAGACAACGATAACAGCGTGCGCCTCGACAAATGGCTGTGGGCAGCCCGTTTTTACAAAACCCGTTCGCTTGCCCGTGAAATGATCGACGGCGGCAAAGTGCATTACAACGGACAACGCAGCAAACCGAGCAAAATCGTGGAACTCGGCGCAATGCTGAAACTGCGCCAAGGCAGCGAGGAAAAAGAGGTGCAAGTGTTGGCGTTATCCGACAAACGCGGCAACGCCACGCAGGCGCAGCAACTGTATCAAGAAACCGCCGCCAGCATAGCGAAACGCGAACAAATCGCCGCCGCACGCAAAGCCAATGCGTTATCAATGCCAAACCCTGAACGCCGCCCCAATAAAAAAGAGCGGCGGGATTTGATTAAGTTTAAGTATCAGGAATGAGTGTTAATGATAAACTTCGCGCCGATGTCCTAAATCAAGTGCGGTAATCAGCAGTTCATTATTATTAATTTCGCAAATCACCCGATAATCACCGATACGATAACGCCATAAACCCGACAGATCGCCAACCAATCCTTTACCGCGCATACGTGGATTTTCCAACATGGCAACCTCTTTGAGATATTTGATGATTTGTTCTGCTTGTTTTGGATTTTTCTTGGCTAATTTGGCTAATTGCTTTTTTGCGGTATCAGTTAATGAGACCGTCCAGTTTGAGTTCATTTTCAATGTCCTCTAATTTATGCGTTTTTTCTTTGCCTGAACGAACGCGCTCCAATATCGCATTGGCAAGTAACACATCTTCTAAATCTTCCATATAGGCTTCCAGTGCCGCCTTGATATAAAATGATTTGGCGCGCCCTGTTTTTTCTGACAAATAATTTAAACGGATTTCCAACTCGGTTGGCAATCTCACGGAAATCGTCATTGTTTTATCCTCGTTTTTGTTTGAGACAGTGGCTATTTTAGAGATGTATTAAATGTAATACAAGTAATAAATCTCATACTTGCACAAGCTGGCTTGACAACCTAAGATCCGCCCATATATAACAAGCAATCTTCACGAACAATCAACCGGAAATCACATGAGCGAAACAACGAATACCCTTGACTATACGCAAGACAACGACACTCTGCACCGCTATCTGTTCAGCCAAAGAGCGGTACGCGGCGAGTGGGTGCGGCTGAACCGCACTTTTAGTGAAACCTTGAACACCCATCATTACCCGCAAGAGGTGCAAAACCTGTTGGGGGAAATGCTGGTGGCGACGGCGTTATTGACCGCGACATTGAAATTCGAAGGCGACATCACGGTGCAAATCCAAGGCGACGGCCCGCTGAAGCTGGCGTTGGTCAACGGCGACAATCAACTGCAACTACGGGCGCTGGCGCGGGTAGAGGGTGAGATTGCCGCCGACAGTAGCTTGCAACAGATGATCGGCAAAGCGGTGTTGGTGATTTCAATTAATCCGACCCAAGGCGAGCGTTATCAAGGAATTGTGGAGTTAAGCAAAGCGACGATTAGCGAGTGCTTGCAAGACTATTTCGAGCGTTCCGAACAGTTGAAAACCGCACTTGTGATTAAAACCGGCGAATTTGCAGGGCAACCGGTCGCCGCGGGAATGCTACTGCAAATTATGCCGGACGGCACTGGTTCGGCTGATGATTTGCAACATCTACAAATATTGGCGGAAACGGTGAAAAGCGATGAATTATTCGGTTTAACCGCCGAAGAGTTACTGTACCGCTTATACCACGAAGAAACAGTGGAACTGTTTAACCCAAGTGCGGTACGTTTCCATTGCGGTTGTTCGGCGGAACGTTCCGGCGCGGCATTACTTTTGATTGACGAGGCGGAAATTGACGAAATTTTAGCCGAGCATAACGGTAGTATCGATATGCAATGCGAATGTTGCGGCACGCACTACTTCTTCAACAAACAAGCGATTAACCGGCTTAAACAAAATGCATACTAAGCCTCAACAATTACATAACAGCAATTTATAATTCTCGTAAAAAGCGCGCCTAAATTCGGCGCGCTTTCACTTTTTTTCTGACAACGATGTTGAATAGTTTGATCCAGATAACATTTTTATTTTATTTTTTCTTCTACAATAACTGCGGATTTCAATTTTAAACTTAATAAACTTTATCGAGGTAATTATGTCAGTAGCAAACGAATTAGCAGTATTGGGTATCAACGGTGTCACCGAAGTGGTGTATAACCCAAGTTATGAATTTTTGTTTGAAGAAGAAACCAAAGCCGGTTTGCAAGGCTATGAAAAAGGCACATTGACCACCACCGGTGCGGTGGCGGTTGATACCGGGATTTTCACCGGCCGTTCGCCGAAAGACAAATATATCGTGTTGGACGACAAAACCAAAGATAGCGTGTGGTGGACCAGCGACAACGCCAAAAACGACAACAAACCGATGAGCCAAGACACTTGGACGAGCCTGAAAAAATTGGTTGCCGATCAGCTGTCCGGCAAACGTCTGTTTGTGATTGATGCGTTCTGCGGCACCAACCCGGACACTCGTTTAGCGGTGCGGATCGTGACCGAAGTGGCATGGCAGGCGCATTTCGTGAAAAATATGTTTATTCGCCCAAGCGAAGAAGAACTGAAAAATTTCAAACCGGATTTCACTGTGTTGAACGGCTCGAAAACCACCAATCCGAACTGGAAAGAACAAGGCTTGAACTCCGAAAACTTTGTGGCGTTTAACCTGACCGAAGGCGTGCAGTTGATCGGCGGTACTTGGTACGGCGGCGAAATGAAAAAAGGCATGTTCTCGATGATGAACTACTTCCTGCCGTTAAAAGGCGTGGCTTCCATGCACTGTTCCGCCAATGTGGGCGAAGACGGTGATGTCGCGGTGTTCTTCGGCTTGTCCGGCACCGGTAAAACCACCCTGTCCACCGATCCGAAACGCCGTTTAATCGGTGATGACGAGCACGGCTGGGACGATGAAGGCGTGTTCAACTACGAAGGCGGTTGCTATGCCAAAACCATCAACCTGTCGGAAGAAGCCGAGCCGGATATTTACCGTGCAATCAAACGTGATGCCTTGTTAGAAAACGTGGTGGTGTTGGCAGACGGCACAGTCGATTTCAACGACGGTTCGAAAACCGAAAACACCCGTGTTTCTTACCCGATTTATCATATCCAAAACATCGTTAAACCGGTTTCCAAAGCGGGACATGCGAAAAAAGTGATCTTCCTGACTGCGGATGCGTTCGGCGTGTTGCCGCCGGTTTCCAAACTGACTCCGGAGCAAACCCAATACTACTTCCTGTCCGGCTTCACCGCGAAATTGGCTGGTACAGAGCGCGGTATCACCGAACCGACGCCAACCTTCTCGGCTTGCTTCGGCGCGGCATTCTTGTCATTGCACCCGACCCAATATGCGGAAGTGCTGGTGAAACGCATGCAAGCCTCCGGCGCAGAAGCCTATTTGGTCAACACCGGCTGGAACGGTACCGGCAAACGGATTTCCATCAAAGATACCCGTGGTATCATTGACGCAATCTTAGACGGTTCGATTGAAAAAGCGGAAATGAAACAATTACCAATCTTCGATTTGGCGATTCCGACCGCACTTCCGGGCGTTGATCCTGCAATCTTGGATCCGCGCGATACCTATGCCGATAAAGCCCAATGGCAGGCGAAAGCGGAAGATTTGGCAGGACGTTTTGCCAAAAACTTCGACAAATATACCGATAACGACGAAGGCAAAGCCTTGGTTGCGGCAGGTCCGAAAGCGTAATCTGTTGATTTAAAATAATAACCGCACTTTGTATCTTGTATGCAAAGTGCGGTTTTTTATTGGGAGCAATTCGTTACGCTGTGATTACTTCACGCTATTTGGAATTAAGGTTTCCGCCCCGGATAATTTTTTCGAAATATCCGCCGGCACGCCGTGACGTTGCCCTAAAAATTCCGCTTTGTTCAACGAGACAAAAACCTTACCGGCTTGATCTTCCCAAACCAAGGCTTTCAGTGGTAGATCAATTGCCAAGGTTGGCGATTGAATCATCAACGGCGTACCGGCTTTCGGGGTGCCGAATAAAATCACCGTTGCCGCCGGCATGGTTAAATCGTGATCTTTTGCCGCTTTTTGATGGTCAATGACACCGAAAATCGTCATGCCTTTGTCGGTGACCGCTTTTTCAATTAACTGCACCGTTTTTGGCGCGTCATATTGACTGGCAACCGTTAACAAACCGTTATCCGCCAATTCGGCTTGTGCCAACACCGGCAACATTGCCGTAGCCAAAGCGAGTGTTTTTTTCAATTTCATTGTGTTCTCCTTTAAAACAGATCATAGAATTTCAGCATAAGCCTAATAACTGCCGCACACTTGTGATAAAAAACCAATAATTTAAGATTTGATCTCAATTTAAGCGCGAATAATTCGCAATAACACGGATAGCGTCTTGCGTTAAATCGGTATAAAATACCCCGAAACCGCACTTGATAACCGTTTTGACAACACTGTGAGAGCCAAATATGATTGCACATTGCCAATATCCGCGCCTGACCGATAGCAACCCGAAGATAATTTGTCCGCTAAACCAATTTCGACTCCTGGAAGTGAACGGTGAGGATAGCGAAACATTCCTGCAAGGGCAATTAACCACCGATGTCAGCAAACTGGCGATCGGGCATTCAACCTTAACCGCCCATTGTGATCCGAAAGGCAAAGTGTGGTCGGTTTTCCGTCTGCTGCGTTTAAGTCAAACCCAATTCTATTTTATTATCCGCAAGGCGTTGTTACCGATTGCATTGGAGCAACTGAAAAAATATGCCGTGTTCTCCAACGTCAGTTTTAGTGAAGTCAATGACCGCACTTTACTGGGTTTTGCCGGGGTGCAGGCGGCCGAAGCACTATCCACTTTCGGCTCGCCATTACCCAATGCAGAGAATCCGCTGCTTGAACAAAATGGCGAACTTCTGGTTTATATCGAACGTGCGCAACCACGTTGGCTGTTGATTAGCCGGCAAAACCCGAGCATTACCCTTACCGAAACCGAAAATGCGTGGGATTTGCTCGATATTCAAGACGGCGTGCCGGTGTTGAGCGCAGAAACACAAAATCAATTTATTCCGCAAGCCCTTAATTTGCAGCTGCTGGAACAAACCGTTTCCTTCCATAAAGGCTGTTATATCGGACAAGAAACCATCGCCCGCGCCAAATACCGTGGCGCAAACAAACGCGCCTTGTTTACCTTGGTCGGACAAGCCGATGGCAAGCCTTCGTTAGGTGAGGGAATCGAAGTGCGGTTAGAAAACAACTGGCGCAAAACCGGCGCAGTGGTGAATTTCGTTGAACATAATAAGGTATTGTGGTTACAAGTGGTGCTGGCAAATGACAGCGAATCCCATCAACAATTCCGTTTACGCGAAGCAAACGCACAGCCGTTGTGTTTGTATCCGTTGCCTTATGCTTTAGAAGAAACGGAAAGCTAGGTCAACCATACGCTATAAACAAAACGCCCTCAATTGATCTGCACCCCAAAAGTTGGACTCCAAAACCAACTGACTAAGGTGCAGATTTTTATGACTAAATATACCCAAGCGTTTTAGTAATTACAACGTATCGGCAAACTGTTTTAAATACCGTTTAAATTCGTTTGCCAATTTCGGATGTTGCGTGCCGTATTCCACAATCGCTTGCAGATAGCCCAGTTTATCGCCGCAGTCGAAACTTTTACCGCTCATATGGAAGGCTTCTACCGTTTCTTGTGCGATTAACATATCAATCGCATCGGTCAGTTGAATTTCATCACCGACGCCGACCGGGGTTTTTGCCAATAAACTCCAAATAGAAGCAGAAAAAACATAGCGTCCGACCACCGATAAATTTGATGGCGCCTCTGTAATGCTCGGTTTCTCCACGATATTGTTGATGACCGCACTTGCGCCGCCACTCAGTTCAACGCCATTACAATCGACAATGCCGTAGTTACTCACCTCTTGCGGCGCAACCGGTGCGACCATAATTTGGCTGGTTTGGGTTTCAGCAAAGCGTTTCAGCATTGCCGCCAAGTTTTCGGTTTTTTGATCGGCACTGAATTCCGCCAGAATCACATCCGGCAGCACCACTACAAATGGCTCATCGCCAACCAAAGGCTTAGCACACAATACTGCGTGTCCTAAACCCTTTGCGTGCCCCTGACGCACGTGCATAATCGTCACACCGGGCGGAATAATCGAACGCACTTCTTCCAGCAACTGACGCTTCACCCGTTTTTCCAACATCGACTCCAGTTCATAAGAAGTATCAAAATGGTTTTCGATCGAGTTTTTCGACGAATGGGTCACTAGCACGATCTCTTTAATCCCGGCATGAACACATTCGCTGACCACATATTGAATCAACGGTTTATCAACGATGGTCAACATCTCTTTCGGAATGGCCTTGGTGGCAGGCAGCATACGCGTGCCTAATCCGGCTACGGGGATAATCGCTTTCATGGAAAGTCCTTTCATTTATTATTTGCAGATAGAAAAACACCGTTTTGGTATTCTTCAAAACGGTGTTTATTGTAGCGGAAAACTAGGCGCGAAGTAAGGCTAAGATCTCGGCGGTTTTCTCTTCCATTAACGCTTTATCGCCGCGGGTTTCCAGATTTAGCCGCACCACCGGTTCGGTATTCGAACTGCGCAGATTGAAACGCCAAGTTGGGTATTCAATGCTGATACCGTCCATTTCATCCACTGCAAGCGCGTCTTTCTCATAGAATGCGCGCACACGCGCAATTGCCGCCGGCGCATCCGTCAGTTTGCTGTTGATTTCGCCCGGAGACGGATAGGCATTCAGACGGTCGCCGACCAGCTGTCCTAAGCTCTTGCCGGTGGTACAGAGTAATTCTGCCGCCAACAACCACGGAATCATACCGCTGTCACAGTAGAAGAAATCACGGAAATAGTGGTGTGCACTCATTTCGCCGCCATAGATCGCGTCCACCGCACGCATTTTTTCTTTGATAAACGAGTGTCCGGACTTGGATACGACCGCTTCGCCGCCCATGTCTTCGACTAATTCAACCGTATTCCACATTAAACGCGGATCCAGAATAATTTTCGCCCCCGGATTTTTGGCTAAGAACGCTTGTCCCAACAAACCGACGATATAGTAACCTTCGATAAAGGTGGCGTTTTCATCAAACAGGAAGCAGCGGTCGAAGTCGCCGTCAAAGGCAATCCCCATATCCGCTTTGTTCGCCAACACCGCATCAATGGTATCTTGGCGGTTTTCATGCAAAATCGGGTTAGGGATACCGTGCGGGAAGCTGCCGTCCGGCTCGTTATGCACTTTGATAAAGCTGACTAGCGGCGCTTTCTCTTTAAAGCGCGCTTCCAATTCGTCAATCACATGCCCTGCTGCGCCGTTACCGGAATTGATGACCAATTTTAACGGTTTGTTGAAGTTGTCCAGATTCACGTAGGTTAATAAGTGATCGACATACTCTTTCAACACCGAAAGCTGTTTATACTCGCCGCGTTGAGCCACTTCCGGGAAATTGTTTTCTTCTGCCAAGCGTTGGATGTCACCTAAACCGCTGTCAGAACTAATCGGACGCGAACCGGCTTTCACAAATTTCAAACCGTTATAATCCATCGGATTATGGCTGGCGGTGACTTCGATTCCGCCATCGGTGTTCAAGTATGAGGTCGCGAAATAGACTTCTTCGGTTCCGGTCAAGCCCAAATCGATCACATCAACGCCGGAATCTAACAAACCGTTAGTCAGCGCGCTTTTCAGTTCTTTGCTGCTTAAACGCACATCACCACCGACCACGACGCGCTTCGGTTGCAGAAATTGCCCAAATGCACGTCCGATACGATAAGCGATATCGGCATTTAATTCGTCACCCAAACGACCACGCACATCATAAGCTTTAAAACAGGTTAATTTTGCCATTGATATAACTCCCTATTATTAATCAACTTTTTCTTCTACAACATCTTCTTTTAGACGCTGATAGATCTCTTCCCGATGTACTGAGACATCTTTTGGAGCGTCAACTCCAATTTTGACCTGATTACCACGAACACTGAGAACAGAGATCGAGATGTCTTCCCCGATTAACAGACTTTCACCGATTTTCCTTGTCAGAATCAGCATGTCCCACCTCCTACAGAATAGCTTGGCTCAGTCACTATAAAATATTTATTTTTGAAAAATAACATATATTGATAATACTTTATTTTATTAAAAAAAGTGACTGGAAAAACCGGAAAATGTGCGGTAGCACACAAAATAAAACAGGGCAAGCGCCCCGCTTCAGATTGCTGACAAACTTACTTCTCTCCCTCCGCGTGCGGAGGGAGTACCATTTTTCGTAAGAAAAATGGGGAGGGAGGGGTAATATGAAAATGCAACATATTCATTTTTAAAATGATTTATGCCTCCCTCCGTCCTTCGGACACCTCCCTCCGCATACGGAGGGAGGGAAATGATTAGAGAAAGAGACTTTGTCATCCGCTTGAAACAGAGCAAGTGCTCCGTTTTTAAGATTATTGGAAATTATAACTGATTTTCTAAGCTGGTTTTTGCCGCGGCCAACGCAATTGCCACATTCTCAACTTGGGAACCGCCGGCCATTGCCAAATCAGGGCGACCACCGCCTTTGCCGCCGACTTGCTGCGCCATGAGATTGACCAGTTCGCCGGCCTTAACTTTGGCGGTTAAATCCGCGGTTACGCCGACAATCAGATTGACTTTGCCGTCCGCTACCGAAGCAAAAGCAATAACGGCCGAACCCAGTTGGTTTTTCAGGTCATCGACCATGACGCGTAACGATTTTGCTTCTACGCCGTCCAACCGTTGTAATAACACGTGCACACCGTTGATGGTTTCAACCTGTTTCGCCAAATCACTCCCCGCTTGTTGCGCCGCTTTTTCTTTGAGCAGTTGCAGCTCTTTTTCCGCCAGTTTATTGCGTGCTTGCAGTTGTTGGATTTTTTCCACCAAGCTACTGCCATCGGTTTTCAACAGCTCTGCACTTTGTTGCAACACCGCTTGCTGCTGGTGCAGCCAGTTAATCGCATTCGCGCCGGTGAGCGCTTCAATCCGACGAATCCCTGCCGCAATCGCGCCTTCGGACACGATTTTAAACAAACCGATGTCGCCGGTGCGTTTAGCGTGGATCCCGCCGCACAGTTCGGTGGAGAACTCGCCCATCGACAACACCCGCACTTGTTCGCTGTATTTTTCACCGAACAACGCCATCGCCCCTTTGGCTTTCGCCGCCTCTAAATCCATAATTTCGGTGATGACCGGATAGTTGGCGCGGATATGCTGATTGACCACATCTTCAATTTGATTGAGCTGTGCTTTGCTGATCGCTTCCGACTGTGCGAAGTCGAAACGTAAAATGCTGTCGGATACCAACGAACCTTTTTGACTGACGTGCGTGCCTAAAATTTGGCGCAATGCCGCATGCAATAAATGTGTTGCCGAGTGGTTCAGTGCGGTTTTATCGCGACGCGCGCTATCAACCACCGCATTCAGGCTCTGTCCGACTTTCAACTCGCCCTGTTGTAATTCACCGATATGCCCGAACACTTTGCCGTATTTTTGCGTATCTTTAACTGTAAAAACCGCACTTTGGCTTTCTAAACGCCCGCTGTCGCCGATTTGTCCCCCCGATTCGCCGTAGAACGGGGTGTTTTCCAGTACCACCACCGCACTTTGCCCGGCTTGAATGGAATCCACCGCTTTGCCGTCACGGAAAAGTGCGGTCACTTTCGCCAAACTCTCGGCGGCAGTGTAGCCTTCAAAGGCGGTTTCTCCTTCAACGGTAATCACATTGCTATAATCGACGCCGAAATTGCTTGCCGCTTGCGCTTGCTGGCGTTGCGCTTCCATCGCACGATCAAAACCGGCTTGGTCAATGGCGATCCCTTTTTCGCGGCAAATGTCGGCGGTTAAATCGTACGGGAAGCCGTAAGTGTCGTACAGTTTGAATACCACTTCGCCCAATAACATATTGTTTTCTACTTTGCTTAAGGCTTCGTCTAATAAGATTAAACCGCGCTCAAGGGTGCGCGCAAACTGCTCTTCTTCTTGACGCAGCCATTTTTCAATTTGCGCTTGCCGGGCTTTTAATTCCGTACCCGCTTCCGCCATCACCTCAATCAAGGTCGGCACTAATTGATAGAAAAACGCGCCTTTTGCGCCCAATAAATGCCCGTGACGCACCGCGCGGCGGATAATGCGACGCAGCACATAACCGCGCCCTTCGTTGGACGGGATCACGCCGTCGGCGATCAAATAAGCGCAAGAGCGGATATGATCGGCAATCACATTCAGCGATTTGCTTTTCAAATCGACCGCGCCGATAATTTCCGCCGCTTTGCTGACTAAACGGCGGAAAATATCAATCTCGTAGTTGGAATTGACATGTTGCAACACCGCACTGATCCGTTCCAAGCCCATGCCGGTATCGACCGACGGCTTCGGCAACGGCAACATTTCGCCGTTTGCTTGGCGGTTATATTGCATAAATACCACGTTCCAAATTTCGATGTAACGGTCGCCGTCTTCTTCCGCCGACCCCGGAGGCCCGCCCCAAATGTGATCGCCGTGATCATAGAAAATTTCGGTACAAGGGCCGCACGGGCCGGTGTCGCCCATTTGCCAGAAGTTATCCGAGGCATACGGCGCGCCTTTGTTGTCGCCGATACGCACGATCCGCTCCGCCGGCACACCGACAATTTGGTTCCAAATATCGTAGGCTTCTTGATCGCTTTCATACACCGTGACCCACAATTTTTCTTTCGGCAGGTTCAACCATTGTGCCGAGGTCAAAAATTCCCATGCGAATTGGATTGCATCATGTTTGAAATAATCGCCGAAGCTGAAGTTGCCCAGCATTTCAAAGAAGGTGTGATGGCGTGCGGTGTAGCCGACGTTTTCCAAATCGTTGTGTTTCCCACCGGCACGCACACAGCGTTGGGAACTGGTGGCACGTTTATAGCTGCGTTGATCTTGTCCTAAAAAGACGTCTTTAAACTGGTTCATGCCTGCGTTGGTGAACAGCAGGGTCGGATCGTTTTCCGGCACCAGCGAACTGCTGGCGACGATTTGGTGTCCTTTGGTTTCAAAAAAACGCAAAAAATCGCGTCTGATGTCTGCGGTGGTTTTCATGCTTGTTTAATCCTATGCGATAACAACTTGTTATTGATAAAAGTGTTCTATTTTCGCATAAAAAATAGGCGTGGGGAATGGCTTTATGCGGGGGTCGGTGCGGTTGTCGGCAAATTATGCCGTTCATTAGGCAGACAAAACCGCACTTTGCCCGTTTTTTGACAAAGTGCGGTCAGCAATCAAATATTATTCTTCATCTTTCAGCGGCACAACCAACATATCAATGGTGATTGAATTCATTACTTGCCGTGTCGATGAAATCAGCTTACTCCAGAAATCCTGATGGTGCCCTGTCACCAACAGATCTGCCTTGTATTTGCTAATCGCTTCTTTCAGTACCTGCTCTAAATCGCCGGTACCGCTCAGTTTTTCCGAAATCGGATAATCTACGGAAGCAGCCAGTTTGTTTAAGGCTTCTTGAGTTTCCACCGAGATTCGATCCTGCATCGTTGCCATGTTGATATCAATCAGCCCGGTATAAAGATCGGAAAAATTAACATCGACATGGATCAGCGACAGTTTTGCCTGATGTCGCTTGGCAATATCCACCGCTTTATTCAACAGAACCGGGCTGTCTTCGGACAAATCTACGGCTACCAAAATGTGATTGTACATAATCGCCTCCTATATTACTTATCAGATAAGTAAATATTTCATATCAACAATACACCTAACGCTGACTGAATAATAGCACTATGCAATACAAAAGAGCTTGTGCCAGATCACAAATTATTATTTTGCTTATTAAAAAATTTAGCAGATAAACAATCCGGGCCGGCATTGCCGCGATATTATGACTTGACCTTTAAAAGCGTAGGGCGTAAGATTCGCACGATTTAATAATATGAGGACACACACTTTGGACAGTCATAGTCGATGCCGGCTTAATTCTTACGCTTGATACCTGCCCTCATTTTCTCAGACTTGCCGGTGCACGTATCGCGGACAAGTATGAAACTTTCTGCTTTTCCTATTGCGGTTAATTACCGGAATCTTAATTTGTTCATTGCGTGTTCATAAACCCATCGGGAGTATGAAATATGATTGGTGCTTTTGCATTGGACAACGCCCGTCTGGTTCGGATTGACGAAACCAGCCAAAATTTAGACTCTGCCATTTGGATCGATCTGATTGATCCCAGCAGCGAAGAACGCGACGTGTTGCAACAAGGGCTGGGACAAAGCCTTGCCAGTTATCTGGAATTAGAAGATTTGGAAGCGTCGGCGCGTTTCTTCGAAGACGAAGACGGGCTGCACTTACACTCTTTCTTCTATTGTGAAGACGAAGACGATTACGCCGCGATTTCGACCGTGGCGTTCACCCTGCGCGACGGCCGCTTGTTTACCTTGCGCGATCGCGAACTGCCGGCGTTTCGTTTATACCGCATGCGTTCGCGCATTCAGAAATTGGAAGCCTGTAATGCCTACGAATTGCTGCTGGATCTGTTCGAAACCAAAATCGAACAGCTCGCCGATGTCATCGAAACCATTTACGCCGATTTGGAACAGTTAAGCCGCGTGATTTTGGAAGGCAAACAGGGCGAAGCCTTTGACAAAGCCCTTTCCACCCTGACAGAGCAAGAAGATGCCAGCTCGAAAGTGCGGTTATGCTTAATGGATACCCAGCGTGCGTTAAGCTTTTTGGTGCGCAAAACCCGCTTGCCGGCAACCCAATTGGAGCAAGCGCGCGAAGTGCTGCGCGATATCGAATCCTTGCAACCGCACAACGAATCGTTGTTCCAAAAAGTCAACTTCTTAATGCAGGCGGCAATGGGTTTTATCAATATCGAGCAGAACCGGATTATCAAAATCTTCTCGGTGGTGTCGGTGATTTTCCTACCGCCGACGCTGGTCGCCTCCAACTACGGCATGAACTTTAAAGAGATGCCGGAACTGGGCTTCACTTTCGGCTATCCGATGGCGCTCGGCTTAATGCTGCTCGCCGCACTTGCGCCTTATTTCTATTTTAAACGCAAAGGCTGGTTGTAATTTCATCGGCAATTTAAACTAAACGGAAACCGTACTGCAAAGTGCGGTTTTTGCGTTTATTGCGCCACGAAATAGGCATGGTAGACAAACTTGTTGTTCTTGGGATTGAAATCAAGGAAATCGAAGACAGATGGCGGTGAGAGAGGGATTCGAACCCTCGATGCACTTTCGTGCATACACACTTTCCAGGCGTGCTCCTTCAGCCTCTCGGACATCTCACCGTGATGATATTTGCTGCTGATAGGGCGCAAACTATAGGGATTTATCAGCTTTTCGTCAAGTATTTTTTCGGAAAAGCCGCACCGTTCGCTGATTAATACCGCACTTTGCCCGATTTTTAGCGTCCGCCGGCAATCATCAGTATTTCATGGCGGCTTTCCGCCTATGCTCAACACGCCATCAGCTCATCTAATTGTTGTGCCGCCAAGGCGTCATTGTCGGTGTCGATCCAAGCAATCTGACGAAATCCTTGTGCCGCTAGCCGCTGCCCGAGAACATGCGTGTCCTCTGTTGAAAAACCGCTGATAAACAAGCTCAAGTGCGGTTTCTCTGCCTGCGCTGTTAACTGCTGTAAATAAATACGCCAGTGGCTGCCCGCTTGCAAATCGGGCGGACACAATCCCCATGCCAGATAATCCGCCATACGCGTTTGGATAATGCATTCCGCCATATTATGCTGTGTGAGCGTTTGTCGGATCAGCTCCGTATTTGCCCATTGCCGTCGCGTCCGCTGCCGAAAATGCCACAGGCAAGCGGTCAACGCGGGCTGCCGTGCGGCAGTTTGTGTGGTTATCATCAACAATCGACTCATCATTTTCCTTTACTTTGATTGAATATCCGCCTAAATCCCGATATTCTTGCCGTTAACTATTTTGTTTGTTTCTTCTCAGGAAATCAATTCATGGACACCTTAACCAGTATGAATGTTTTTCGCCAAGTGGTCGAACTGGGTAATTTCAGTAAAGCCGCCGATTATCTGAATATTTCGCCGGCAATGGCGAGCAAACACTTACGCCATCTGGAAAGTTGTCTGCAGGCCAAACTGCTCAACCGTTCCAGTCGGCATTTAAGTTTGACCGAAATCGGACAGAACTATTACCGCGAATGTTGCCATGCATTGGACATTCTGAATTCAGCCCGCCAAACCGCGCAGCAAGGGGTAGTGAATCCGCGCGGCACGCTGAAAATCACTTTGCCGATTTGGTTGGCAACCCCTTACTTTGCCGATTTGTTACAACAATATCGGCAACAATACCCTGAAGTCAAACTGTCGCTGTTTTTGGATAACCAACATAACGATTTGATTGCCCAAGGCTTTGATTTGGCGCTGCGGGTGGATCGCAGCCTTGATCCGAATATTATCGTCAAACCCCTGAGCGATATTCATTTTTACTGGGTTGCCGCACCGCACTTTATCCAACGTTATGCCGAAATCCGTTACGACAATTTACTCGACTATCCGGCGGTCACGCCCAATTACACCAGCTTCGAATATCCGGTCAACAGTATCGCCGACAGCAACAACACCTTAATGTTAAAAGAATTGGTTGTTGCCGGGCACGGTATCGGCAACCTGCCGGAGTGGGCGATACAGGCGGAATTGCAGGACGGGCGCTTGGTTCGGCTGTTTGATCGCGAACAGGTGAAAACCCTGAAACTGTACGCCGCTTATATGAACCGCGAACATTTAAGTGCTAAAATCCGTACGTTTATTGATTTTCTGGCGGAAAAATTAGCGGTTGAATAGTCGCCGCTTTTCAAGCGTGATCCGACAAACGCTCGCTCAGAAAATCCATCAGCAATTGCACCCGTTTCGGACGCAGCGGACTGGGGGGCGCAAGTAAATACAGCGAAAGCGGTTCGATTGTCCAGTCGTCTAATATCTGCTGCAATTGCCCTTGCCGTAACGCCGTACGCACCATAAACTCCGGCATAATCGCCACCCCTTGCCCCGCCAGCAATGCCGGCAAAAAGGCTTCGGCATTATTGGCTTGCAATGTCGGCTCAACCAGTTGGGTGAATTTGCCTTGCGTGGCATGATAAAAAGTCCAACTGCACACATTTTTCACATTGTTATAGACCAAAGTGCGGTGGGCCGGCAGATCCTTCGGATGGCGCAAGCTGCCATTGCGGGCAAAATATGCCGGGGCGCCGACCAACAAGCGCGCCACGCAACATAAACGCCGCGCACGATAGGACGAGTCATCCAGTTTGGCAATGCGTAGGGCAAAATCAAAGTGCGCTTCAATCAAATCTTGCTGTTCATCGGCAAAATGCAAATCCAGCTCAATTTCAGGATAACGCGCACTAAATTCCGCTAACAACGGCGCAACTTGCAATAAGCCAAACGACATCGGCAACGCAAACCGCACTTTGCCTTGTAATTGATTCACTTCCGCCCGTAACTGCGCTTCCAAGCCGATACCTTGCGCCAATAAGGCTTTCGCGTATTCCTGTACCGCCAAACCGCTTTCAGTCAAGGTCAGCTTACGTGAGGTCCGTTGCAATAGCGTGGTATTCATTCTGCTTTCCAAGCGTGAAATCGCTTTGGACACCGTGGCTTGCGAAAGCTGCAAGGCTTGCGCCGCAGCCGAAAACGAGCCGGTTTCGACTACCTTGGCAAAAATCGCCCACGCTTCAAAATCAGGTAATTGGTTCACATCCGCCTCTTAACACATAAAATATGGAATAAATGTTATTCGATCTATTCTATAGTATCGATAATATTTTTTCACTATACTGCGCCCGTCAACCGAAGATAAACAGGAGCGAATTATGATTGAACGCCGTCCGTATAACGCATTAGGTGCCGCCAACCACGGCTGGTTAGATGCCAAACACCATTTTTCCTTTGCCAATTATTATGACCGCAACCGAATGCACTGGGGCAATCTGCGGGTCTGGAATGATGACACCATCGCTGCACAAACCGGGTTTGATACCCATCCGCATAAAGAGATGGAGATCATTACTTATGTGCGCCAAGGGGCAATTTCGCACCGTGACAGTCTGGGCAATGACGGCAAAACGATTGCCGGGGATGTGCAAGTGATGTCTGCCGGCTCGGGGATTTATCATTCCGAATATAACCATGAAAATGAAGCTACTCAAATTTTCCAGATTTGGATTTTACCGACCATGGCAAGCGCAAAAGGCGCGCCGTCATGGGGCACGCGTCCGTTCCCGAAAACCGATCGTGCCGGTAAATTTGTGGTGCTTGCCAGCGGGATCGAGGGCGACGACGCCTTGCCGATTCGCACCAATGCGCGGGTGCTCGGTGCTACGATTAGCGCCGGCAACACGGTCGAATATCATTTCGCCGCTACACAACGTTACGGTTATCTGGTGCCGGCGCAAGGCACGGTGGAAATCAACGGCGTAAAAATTGAAAAAGGCGATGGTGCGGCGATTCATGGCGAAAGCGTGATTCGCGTAACCGCACTGACCAATGCGGAAGTGGTGTTGGTCGATACGCAGTAATCTCTTTCCTCCCTCCGCTGGCGGAGGGAGGAAAGAGAAGGTTGTCAAACGTCTAAAAAACCTCTCACGGTTTCAAGCCAAACGTATTAGTCCGCCTCTTTCTCAACCGCACTTTCCACCGAGCTGGAAATAGTCATCGACACTTCACTCGACAGCAACGCTTTCAGAATGGCGGCTAAGGCTTCGACTTTGCCGCTGTCGGCGTCGCCCTGCTCGCTAAAATACCCGTTTTCTTTCAAACTGGCGATAAAGGTGGAAAATACCGCTTTATCAAAAAATTCCGGCGCATTAATGCCATGCAGCACCGACAAGCGCTGCGCCACCGATTGGCTCTCTTTCTCCAAACTGCCGCGCGAAATCGTCGGATCCGCCTGTAGGAAATTCAGGGTGATATAATAACGCTGCACGATTTCACGAATACCGGAAGATAACAGCTGCAACGAACGGATATTGCGCTTATTGATTCCGACCATGTTATCGCGCAAATTGACTAATTCCTGACGTTGTAATTCCGTCAGAATCTGGCTCACCCACGGTTTAAGATCCTGCGGTTCAATATCCAAAAACAGTTCCGATTTCAGGAACGGATAAATTTTTTGTACGGCGTCCAACAACAGACTGTGTTGAATCGCCTCATGATGAATCACAATCGACGCCACCAGCGACGGCAGCACGAACAAATGCTGAATATTATTGCGATAGTAAGTCATCAACACTGCGGAAGAACGTTCCAAGCGGATGATTTCACCGAAACTGTCTTTTTCTTGAATAATCCCGACTTTATCCAAACTGAGCACATGCTCCAACATCGCTTCCGGCGACTCTTGCGGCACGATCACATCGCGGCTGTACACCACATTATTCAACAGTTGTTGATAAATCCCCAGTTGCGATAACAGCTGTTCGCGTGCCAGTGCCCGTTGGCGTGACGACAGCAACACCGTGCCGATCAGATTCATCGCATTAATCGCCGCCGCTTTATTGATGTTACGCATGACTTGCACCGCCAATTTATCCACTGCGCTGTTCAGCCACAGTTTGCTTTCCTCGCCCTCGGTATCTTTCCATTGCGGATAATGTTGGTTAAGGTAGGTATTCAGCGTGATCGGCTCACCGAAATTGACATAGCCCTTGCCCATATTGCGCAATTTTTTGATCACGCGCAGCACTAAGCCTGCGTTTTCTTTCTCTTTCGCCGCGCCGCGCAGCTCTTTGGCATAGGTATCGACTTCCAGCACGTGCTCATAGCCGATATATACCGGCACCAAACTAATCGGGCGGGTGTGCCCTTCTAACAACGCTTGCAGCGTCATCGACAACATCCCGGTTTTCGGTGCCAGCAAACGTCCGGTGCGCGAACGCCCGCCCTCGATAAAAAATTCTACCGCATAACCGCGGCGGAACAGTTCGGACAGATATTGACGGAACACGGTCGAATACAATCGATTACCGCTAAACGTGCGGCGGATAAAAAAAGCGCCCCAACGGCGGAACCAGCCGCCGACCGGCCAGAAATTCAGATTGATTCCGGCGGCAATATGCGGCGGCACCAATCCTTGATGATATAAAATATAGGAAAGCAGTAAGTAATCGATATGGCTGCGATGGCAAGGGATATAGACAATTTCATGCCCTTCAATCGCCAATTTACGCACCCGATCACCATTGCGCACATCAATCCCGCGATACAGTTTGTTCCATAACCAACGCAAAAAACGGTCTGCCAAGCGCAAACTTTCATGGTTCACATTGGCGGCAATTTCATTCAAAATCGCTTGCGCATTTTTAGTCGCTTTCGCCTGATCGATTTTTTTGCTTTTGGCTTCGTCGGCAATCGCTTCCTGTACCGCACTTGACTGCAAAATCTGGCGGAACATCGCTTGTCGGTTCGGCAAACGCGGACCGGTCGCCGAGGTGCGTTGTTTGGCAAAGTGAATCTTGCCCACGCGGGTTAATTTCAGCGCGATTTCATCATCGCTGCCTTTCAGGTTCGCCATATCGCGCAGCGACACCGCTTTGGAAAAACGCACGAAATTATCACGCCCGAACCACAACATCGCCCACAATTTTTGCAAGCGCCCTAAAAAGCGCAAGTGCGGTAATTTTTTTTCATGTCCCGGCGAGCGCCCCCACAACACCGACACCGGCACCAACTGCACATCCAATTCCGGATGGCTGCGATGTAGCTCAAAATATTTGGAAAACAGCGTGCGGGTGTTTTCGGTCAATTGGCGCGATTTAAAAAAGCGCCGTCCGCGATCCAAAAACACAAAACTCGGCAGGCTATCGCCGTTGATTTTATTTTCCAGCAACGGATCCGGCAGCCCCAATTGCAGACAGTGTTTACGCAGAATCAACAGATCCGTTTGCGAGGTATACGGCAATAAATATAAAAAACATTGCTGCTTATCCAAGCCCAACTCCCCAATCGGATCGTTCGGAATCGGATTGCTTTTCACGGAAAGCGACAGCATAAAATTCAACACCTTACGGTAAGCATTTAACAAAATTGACATTTTTATTCTTAATCCAAATTCAACAGCGGTTGTGTTCAGTTATTGTCATCCTAGTTTAGCAGATCAAAAATTTTAGCATAATTTCCGATAATCGCCTATTTCCGTGGGCAATTTCTGCCTGCCAAAATCAATTATTGATTGCAGATTATTTGGCACTGTATATAATAACAGGGTGACTGTATAAAAAAACAGGGAGTCTAGTATGAAGCCGAATAAAGCCCTCACCCCGCGCCAACAGAAAGTATTTGATTTTGTCCGTTCGCATTTGGAATCGACCGGCATGCCGCCGACCCGCGCCGAAATCGCCAAAGAGCTGGGCTTTCGCTCACCGAACGCCGCCGAAGAACATCTCAAAGCCCTTGCGCGTAAAGGGGCGATTGAGATTTTATCCGGCACTTCACGCGGTATCCGTCTATTGTTAAACGAAGAGCAAAGTACGGTCGAAGCCGACAATGACGAAGACGGTTTACCGTTAATCGGGCGCGTTGCCGCCGGTGCGCCGATTCTGGCGGAACAACATATTGAAGGCAGCTATAAAGTCGATGCCTCGATGTTTAAACCGCAAGCGCATTTTTTATTGAAAGTCTATGGTATGTCGATGAAAGATATTGGTATTCTTGACGGCGATATGCTGGCGGTGCACCGCACTAAGGATGTGCGCAACGGACAAGTGGTGGTGGCGCGGATTGAAGATGAAGTGACGGTCAAACGCTTGGAGAAAAAAGGCTCCACCGTTTATCTGCATGCGGAAAATGAAGCGTTCAAACCGATTGTGGTCGATCTCAAAACCGAATATATGGAAATCGAAGGCATTGCGGTCGGGATTATCCGCAACAATGCGTGGATGTAACACAAACCGCACTTTGCATTTTCCCATTATTGATTCAACCGTTAAAGGGCGTATGCAATACGCCCCGACGCCACTTCATCACATAACCTTATCGGCAGTTAAGTGAATAGCAATCAACTAATGCTAAATTTGATCGGCACCGTCACCGTTGCCGCCATGCCCGCCGGACGAGGCCCGACACTGCGCGCATTTTGCACCGCTTGAATCGCGGCTTGATCCAAATCCTCACTGCCGGACGATTTGGCTACTCTCGGATTTTGAATGCTACCGTCACCGTTTAAAGTGAAAGAAACCGTCACCACACCCTGCTTGCGCATCATTTTTGCCCGCTGCGGATAGCGTTTATTGCGTTCGATTTCGCGCCGCAATTGTGAACGGTAGGCATCTATCGCTTTGCCGCCGGCGCCCACCTGATTCGGGTTATTGCTGTTGACTGCCGCACCGCTGGCTTTGGAGTTGACCTGATGCGGGGAATCAACATCACGATCGCCCACCACCGCCTCTTTCGGCTTTTTACGCTCTTTCTTCACCACTTTTTCTTTCGGTTTTTCTTTTGGCTTAGGCTTCTCTTTCGGCTTTTCCTGCTCTTTCGGTTTTTCGATTTTTTTCGGTTCCGGTTTAATGGTCGGATCAGGGATTTCCTCTTTCGGCTCCGGAATCACCTCTTTCATCGGCTCCGGTTCGGGTTCCGGTTCAGCCTGCACCATTGCCATCATCATTTCGATTGAAATACTGGTATCGATTTCGGTAACCGCTTGTCCGTTGAGACTGTCATCCGCGAACGAACTGCGCACGGCAAGAACCAAAAGCGCAGCCAAGGCGCCGTGAAACAGCAGCGAAATTAAAAAACCAATCAGCGAACGATGTTTTTTCATGCTTATTCGCCTTGCGGTTTCAGCGTGACAATCGCCACGTTCTTGATTTCATATTTTGAAAAAATATCAGTAATATCAACAAATTGCTGAAACGCAGTTGCCGCATCGACTTTCAAGGTGACTTTCTGCGCTTTGTCCCAAGTGGCAATCTCTTCCGCCAATGCCTCTTTCGCAATCGGTTTGTCGTTATAATACAGTTCGCCGCTTTCGGTGACAGTCAGCAATTTAGCCAAATCATCGGCTTTCAGGGTGACGCTGCTGCTGGCTTTCGGCACGTTGACCTGAATTTTGCCTTGTGAAATAAAGGATGCCGTGACTAAAACAATCGCCAGCAACACCAACATAATATCCAAAAACGGGATGATATTGATCTCATCGAATTTCTTCACCGCACTTTACCTCTTTCCTTGCTTATTCGCTTATGCCTGCTGTTTTTGCTTTTCGTTAAAGGCAAACCATTTCATTTTGTTGACGTCCACTTTACGGTTCAAACCGTTATAAAACACCATCGACGGAATGGCGACCAAAATCCCGACGGCGGTGGCTTTCAACGCCAACGATAAGTTGACCATAATCGCCGCCGCATCAATATCACCGCCGGATTGCCCCATGGCATAAAAGGTCAGTAAAATCCCGATTACCGTGCCCAATAAACCGACATAGGGCGCATTGGAACCGATGGTCGAAATCGTGGTTAAATTGCGGGTCAGATCGATTTCCAAATCGTGGATCGTGCCATAGTGCTCGACGTTCACTTGACGAAAGAAAATCACCCGTTCAATCACCATCCACAACATGATAAAACTCATCAGCGCCAAAGTGCCTAAAATAATGTAATCGGTATAGTGCTCTAAAAATTCAAACAGCTGATCCATTGATAAATTCCTTGTTATTTTTGCTACAGAATAAAAAATACAAAGTACAAACCGCACTTTGTATTTTGTAATTGATAATCGATTTCATTATTGTAGCTTGTTTTGCTAGTAGGGTAAATTAGAATTTATACGAAATTCTTGCTTTATCGTTTCGTTCTCATTGTTTTACCCAAGGCTTAATTAAAATTGATAATTAATCCCCACACGGAAATCACGCCCAACCCCGGATAAGGTTTCGCCGCGTTGGCTATGCGGATAATAGAATTTATTAAATGCATTGTTTAATGACGCATTCACATTCAAATTATCATTGCTAAACGGTTTCCAGTTCACATAGAAATCATGCACGGTATAGCTGTCGCGTTTCACCGAAACATTGGTGCCGACCAAGGCATAGCCTTCTTCCCCTTCTACCGTACGGTTGCGCCAGCCCAGCTCTAAATCCGGGTTGTTAAAGCGATACGATAACGCGGCTGTCCAAGTGCGACCGGTTTGTACCGCAAATTCCGGAATTAAAGATGAATCATTTTTGGTATTATTTAAATAGAATCTTGGTTTGCTGTCTGAAACGCCAAAACGCGCAGTGAAGCCGTTATAACGGTAAGCGGCATTCAACTCATAACCGTGGTTTTTGGAGTAGCCGTCATTAATCGCTTCTCGTACACCAGCCGTATCATGTCTATTCTGTGGATTGACGATCACATCTTTTACTTTTTGCCAGAAATAGCTACCGTCAAGCGAGAAGCCGCCATTGTTGTAGTTAAAACCGATTTCGGTATTGCGCGCTTGCTCAGCCACCGTGCCATCGGCAATAGAGACAACTCCTCTCCGACCATGTGTCATCAACGCGTCATATAAACGCGGGCTACGCGAAGCATAGTTATGTGTAACGCTGAAACTTAGGCTGTCAATCGGTTGATAAATCACACCGAAGCTCGGATTCACACGACCGTCAGACACCTCTTTGCCGTCCATCGCTTTAACGTTGAAATAGTCGTAACGCACACCGGCAGTTAACGTGAAATCACCGACCGCACTAATCGCTTCCAAATAAGTGCCAATATCTTGTTTCTTCGGTTCATTCAATTTATGAGTGGTACTCAAGAAGGCATGCGGAGTAATTTTTTGATCACGATAATTGACACCGTATTTTAATAACAGGTTATCGCCAATCGGAGAATCAAAATTCACATTTGCGCCACGGGTATGAATCTTGGTGGTGGTTGGTCCCACAATGCCGCCACAGTAACCACAGCCGCTGTCATCCGCGGAATAACGTTTATTTTGCATCACATAAGCATTGGCGGTTAATTCGCTGACAAAGCCTAAATTTTTCGCGGTATATTCAAGATTGGTATTTCTTTGCGTAGTTTCACGGTAAGCCGGTGATTGACGGGCTAAAGTTAATCGACCACCGGTAACAGTAAACTCTTCACGCACCAAACGCTCGCCACGATGTTGATCTTGCAGATGACTTAACACCAAACGGTGATCACCGAAAGTCGCGCCTAATTTAATTAAGTAGTTGCGCTTATCCAAACCGCTGTACGGCACAGTTTTACCGCCATCGATATTGCGATAGCCTTTACCCGCTTTATAGTTGTCTTCATCAGTACGATTAAACGAGAACAATCCATCAAAGTTACCGGCTTTACCAAATAGCGCGCCACCATAAGAATGCCCGTCATTGCTGGAATAACCGCTATTTAATTTGAAACCGTAATCACGATCGCTGTTTTTTAACAGATCCAGTGCGTCCACGGTTTTGGCGATAATTGCGCCGTTGGTCGCGCCAATCCCTGCGCTTGCCGAACCGGCCCCTTTTTGCACCGAAACGTTTTTCAATAATGACGGATCGATAATAAAACGCCCTTGATGGTACAGAATTTGGCTGTCGGAATAAGCATTATCCACTTTAATATCAACCGAGTTCTGCCCCATCCCGCGAATGGTTAAGAATTGCGATGTGCCGTTGCCGCCGCCGAAATCAATCGCCGGCTCTTCCGCCAACAGACTGCGTAAATCCGTGGCGGTGCTTTCATCTTGCTCTTCCAAAGTCACAATATTGGTTTGAACCTTCGCACCTTGGCGATCAGATACCACGATTTCCTCTAACGCTTCACTTGGCGCCGCGGTATCGGCGAAGGTGGTGCTTGCTGCCAGTGTGCCCAGCACTATCAGGCTGATACGACTTAGATTAAACTTCCCAGACATTTTCATCATGTTCCTTAAACTATTAAATTACATCAAACGCAGAATAAAACCGTCTTCGCGCCTTTAGCGCAACTACAGCCGACATCTACAAAACTTAAGATAAAAAGGCATTCATTTAAACAATGAATAGGAATTATTATCACTATAATTAAGAACAAATCAACTATTTTGAGAATAATTATTATTAAAAATTAAAAAACCGCACTTGGATCGCATTTTCATGCTGCCAAGTGCGGTTTTAATGACAATTAACATTGATTTTATGAAGGTTATTCTGAGAACATCAGCATAAACAAACAATCATTTGATTTGCGGACTCGCGCCAAACCAGTTAACGAACTAAGATCGGATGAGTTAAGTTTTAATTTTCTCTGCCGTCGTGTCGCGGCGCACCACTTTCGCTTGCTTCACCATATTATCCGAGACTTCAAGGATCGTGATCAGCAAACCTTCGATTTCACACACCACGCCTTCCGCCGGAATTTCTTCCAAATGCTCTAAAATCAAGCCGTTAAAGGTGCGCGGGCCTTCGGTGCTGAGATTCCAACCGAATAATTTATTCAAGTCACGGATATTCGCCTGTCCGTCAATCAGCACCGAACCGTCGGATTGCTCGCTCACTTCCTCTTCGATCGACGGTGTCATGGACGTGGTGAATTCGCCGACGATTTCCTCAAGAATATCTTCCAGCGTCACCAAGCCTTTCAAATCGCCGTATTCGTCCACCACCAGCCCGATCCGCTCCTTGTTGGTTTTGAAATTCAATAGTTGGGTATTCAGCGGCGTGCCTTCCGGAATAAAATAGATTTCATCAGCGGCACGGACTAAGGTTTCTTTGTTGAATTCATTTTTATCCAACATCAAACGATACGCCTCGCGCACCCGCAACATGCCTAACACATTGGCATCCATATCGCCTTTGTACAACACCACCCGACTGTGTGCCGCATGGTTCAGCTGGCGCATAATCGCTTTCCAGTCATCGTCCAAATCAATGCCGCCGATGTCATTGCGCGGCACCATAATGTCGTCCACGGTAACCTGCTCTAAATCCAAAATAGAAAGTAACATCTCTTGGTGCGCCGACGGAATAAATTTGCCTGATTCGTGCACAATGCTGCGTAGCTCTTCCGGACTGATTGAATAGGCTTTGTGATCGATTTTAATCCGCAGTAGCTTCATAATCAGTTTGGCAAAAAAATTGATAAAATAAACCAATGGCGCCGACAATTTTAGCAACGGCGTCAAAATGTGACTGGTGGTGAAGCCGATTTTTTCCGGATAAATCGCTGCCACGGTTTTTGGTAGAATTTCAGAAAACACCAACATGAAAAACGTTAATGCGCCGGTGGCGATCGCCACCCCGGCATCACCGTATAAGCGCATGCCGATAATCGTGGCAATTGCCGAGGCGGCAATATTGACCATATTATTGAAAATCAGCACTAAGCCCAGCAGGGTATCGGTGCGTTTCAGCAGGTTTTCGGCTTTTTTCGCGCCGGTATGCCCTTGCCCGGCAAGGTAACGCATGCGATAGCGGTTGAGTGAAAGCAGGCCGGTTTCCGAGCCTGAAAAATAGGCGGAGCAAATCAGCAGTACGATTAAAACGATAAACAACGTACTAAGCGGGATACTGTCCAAAAAAATTTCCTTCCGTTAAGAAATCACCCTGCAAGTGCGGTCTAGACATGAATATTGCACCGCGCTTGCAGACGTTGCTTACAGCACCGGCAATGTCCGGCTGCCAAAATAAGCAATCGTGAGCAGAATCATACCTGAAATTGTATAAATTAGCACCCTCTTTCCGCGCCAGTGTAATTTTCGGTGCCCGATCAGCAACAAACCGAACACCAGCCACGCCAAAAAGGAAAATATCGCTTTTTGAATCTGTTCCTCGGCAAAAAAGTTATGCAAAGACACCGCGCCGCTAACCAACGCCAAACCCAAAAACAGTTCGCCGGCACATAAGATCTTAAAAAATTGGCGTTCGACCGTCATTAACGAGGGGATCATCGGCGAAAAAACGATTTTTTTACTTTTCAGTTTTTTTTCTAACCAGCCCAATTGCAACACATATAACAACGCAATGAAACAGAGCGCATAAGCGATCAAGGAAAGGGAGATATGCACCAAAAGTGCGGTATTATCATGGAAATACGCCACAATATGCCCCGGCAGCAATGCCGCCGCCAGAATGCCCAAAATGGCGAAACTGTAGATAACCGGCAATAAAAACCATAACGTATTCAAATGCGATAGCGCCATAGTGACCAACAGCACGACTAACAGCGTCATCAGATTTAACACATTCAGCAACGTGAAATTATACGGTTCGCTGCCGTTGGCAAACAGTTGCTGAATAAATACCGCGTGCAGCAACAGCGCCAACCCCGAACTCAAAATAAAGCGGCTGCGGTTCGGTTTTTTGCCCGCAGGCACGCCTTCGCCCGCGCCGCTCTGCAACAGGTGCGGCAACAGGGAAACGGTACAAACCAGATATGCGATAATCGACAATACGGCAAAGAGATACATAGTGCGAATGCTCGTCCTTTCAAGTGAATTTATTGATAACGATTTCGCTTGAAAGTACCAGTTTTAACTCAATTTTTCTACTACAAAATGGTTTAAGGGTGAAAATAAGCGGAAATCTTGTATAATCGGCACTATCTTTCCGCCGGGCTTCCCGCTGAGGCAATGCAAAGTGCGGTATTTATTACAGGAATCATATTATGTTTGAAAATTTATCCGATCGTCTTTCTCATACCCTGCGCAGTATCCGCGGACGTGCGCGTTTAACCGAAGACAATATCAAAGAGACCCTGCGCGAAGTGCGTATGGCATTGCTCGAAGCCGATGTTGCCTTGCCGGTGGTACGCGAATTTATCAATAAAGTGAAAGAACGTGCGGTCGGGGTGGAAGTTAACAAAAGCCTGACGCCGGGGCAAGAATTCGTCAAAATCGTACAAAGCGAACTTGAAAGCGCAATGGGTGAAGCCAACGAAACGCTCAACCTCGCCACGCAACCGCCGGCGGTGATTTTAATGGCGGGTTTGCAGGGGGCGGGGAAAACCACCAGCGTCGGGAAACTGGCAAAATTCCTGCGTGAACGGCATAAGAAAAAAGTGTTGGTCGTGTCTGCCGACGTCTATCGTCCGGCGGCGATCAAACAATTAGAAACCTTGGCGGAAACGGTGAAAGCCGATTTCTTCCCGTCCGACACCAGCCAAAGTGCGGTACAGATTGCCGAAAACGCACTGGCGCACGCCAAACTGAAATTTTATGACGTGTTGATCGTCGATACCGCCGGTCGCTTGCACGTCGATAGCGAAATGATGGACGAAATTCAACGCGTCCATGCGGTGTTAAATCCGATTGAAACCCTGTTCACCGTCGATGCGATGACCGGGCAAGATGCCGCCAACACCGCCAAAGCCTTTAATGAAGCGCTGCCGCTGACCGGGGTGATTTTGACTAAAGTCGATGGCGACGCACGCGGCGGGGCGGCGTTATCCATTCGCCAAATCACCGGTAAACCGATTAAATTTCTCGGGATGGGCGAAAAAACCGACGCGTTAGAACCCTTCCACCCTGATCGTGTCGCCTCGCGCATTCTCGGCATGGGCGATGTGCTGTCGCTGATTGAAGATCTGGAGCGTTCGGTCGATAAAGAAAAAGCCGAAAAAATGGCGCAGAAATTCAAAAAAGGCGACGATTTCAGCTTGGAAGACTTCCGCGAGCAGTTGATCGAAATGAAAAAAATGGGCGGCATGATGACGATGTTGGAAAAACTGCCCGGCGCGAAAAACCTACCGGATCACGTCAAAGGGCAAGTCGATGACAAAATGTTCAATAAAATGGAGGCGATGATCAACTCAATGACGTTCAAAGAACGACAAAATCCCGATTTGATCAAAGGTTCACGCAAACGTCGGATTGCGCAAGGTTCCGGCACGCAAGTGCAAGACCTCAACAAAATGTTGAAACAATTCACCGAAATGCAGCGCATGATGAAGAAAATGCGCAAAGGCGGCATGGCAAAAATGATGCGCGGCATGAAAGGCATGATGGGCGGCGGCATGGCTGGAATGGGCGGCTTAGGCGGTATGTTTAAGCGTTGATCGAGATAAAAAGTGCGGTTCAACCGCACTTTTGCTTTTGGAAATCAGCCGTTTATCTGTATCAGCGTTATCTTCCGCCACCACAAACTCCTCCGGCACGATAAAAGAAAAAATACTGCCCTTGCCCGGTTCGCTGCGAATTTGCAACTGGCTGTTAAGATGTAACAAAGCGTGTTTGACAATTGCCAGCCCGATACCGCTGCCACCGTTATCACGACTGCGCGCATCCTGCACCCGATAAAAACGCTCGGTCAAGTGCGGCAAATGCTCGGGCGCAATTCCCTTGCCATTATCCTTCACTTCGAAGTACGCTCCGCTATCCAATTTTTTCCAGACAACGTTAATGTTATCGCCGTCCGAATGTTTAATTGCGTTATAAACCAAATTCGACAAAACGCTATTCAGCTCACTGGCATTGGCTTTGACTTTCAAGTGCGGTTCAAATTCAAAATTCACCTGATGTTGTTTATCATTTAAAATTTCCAGGTCATTCGCCAACAATTTCAAGATCGCCGGCACATCCACCACCTGCCGCTCCTCACTGCCCGCCGAAGTTTCAATCTTGATTAAAAAGGTTAACTGCTGTAGCAAACTGCTCATCCGTTGCACTTGTTCCTGCATAATCGACACCGCCCGCGCATGCAACGCTTTCGAAGCCTTACGATCCTCCAGCATTTCCAGATAACCTTGCAGCACCGTTAACGGCGTGCGCAATTCATGGTTCAGGTTCGACAGAAAAATCTGGCGGCTTTGTAACAATTTGATGATTTGCGTGATATCGCGCGCAATCAACATATAGTTTTCATCATCGTAGCGGTTGAGATTAACTTCGATATAGTGATCGCTGCTCGGCATTAACACCAGCGGCGTATGGTGATCGCCGCTTTCAAAATAGGTTTTGAACTCAGGATAAAAAATCACGTTCAGCAGATTTTTATTGCTTTTTTTGTTCCAAAAAAAAGAGAACAACTCCTGTGCGGCGTTATTACACCAATAAATTTGCCCGTCGTGATGGCAAATAATCACCGCATCCGGGATAAATTGAATGTTTTTATTCAAACGCGATAGCATCCGCAGGGTACGAAAGCGTTCGCGGTGCGAGCGCCGTTTTTGGTAAGCCACGGTTTGTGAAATGGTCTCCCAAATGCCGATTTGGTATTTATCGCTGACCCGATTGCGATCAAGCATTTTCAAAAAGCGGGTTTCGTTATAATGGTGCCAAATTAAAATCAGCAGCAATACCAAGGCAAACCAGACTAAAAACGGTCCGCTGAAATAACTGAACAGCGCCGCAATCACCGCCGCCGCCGTCACTTCGACCACAAAGTTAAAACAGGGCATTTTCAGCATGTTTTTGCTTCCTATTTGCTTGCTTTATTTAGTCTGTTTAGAAAAACGGTAGCCGGCGCCGCGCACGGTTTGAATATACTGATCATAACCGTGTTGTTCCAAACTTTTGCGCAAGCGACGGATATACACATCGACGGTGCGATCTTCCACATAAATATCATCGCCCCACACCCGATCGAGCAATTTCTCACGGCTATAAACTTTTTCCGGGTGTTTCATAAAGAAATTCAATAACTTAAATTCCGTCGAACTGAGCGGAATCTCCTGATTTTGGCAACTGACCCGGTGCGAATTGTTGTCCAGCACCAAACCGTCGATTTCCAATATCTGTTCCGGCCGATCGAAACCGCTGCGGCGCAACACCGCTTTCAAGCGGGCGATCAACTCTTTCGGCGAAAACGGCTTGGTGACATAATCATCCGCCCCGGCATTCAGGCAAGCGATACAATCCGCCTCTTCACTCTTGGCGGTCAACATCACCACCGGCACTTTGGAACATTCATCATGCTGTTTTAAATATTGTAAAAATTGCAACCCCGATTTGCCCGGTAACATCCAGTCCAACACCACCAAGTGCGGTATCTGTTGCCCGACCTGCCGAATCGCACTACGGTAATCACCGGCTTCCATCACTTCGTAGCCTTGCTGCACCAACACCAACGCCACCATCTCACGGATCGCCACTTCATCTTCCACTAATAAAATTTTGGTGGACACCAAGATTCTCCTTTATTTATCAACCATATCCACACGCCAGAGCCAGCGCGCGAAAATGCATTTATTTTAATAATCGTTCAGTTTTGTTTATCTCCACACTATAGCAAAAAAATGGCGTAAAGCTCAATATTGGTTGAAAAACAAACCGCACTTCTTTCCTTATTCGGAATGATTAGTACAGCCTAGCGGCATGCGCGGCGCCTTGGTGCTGACCGCACTTTTGTCACTCTGGCTGAATGTGGTCGCGGCTTACTTCTTAGCCGTGGCGTTTATTTTCGCCTTGTTCAGACTATGCCAAGTCGAATTTCGCCACGACGTTGCCGAACGCCTCCGCAAGTTCGGGCGTTGCCTGTCTTTCGCAGCGGACGCTTGCTCCGCGACTACATTGCTTATTACAATAATGAACGTATTCAGATAAAATTAAACGGACTGAACCCGGTACAATACCGAGCTCAATCCCTTTATTAAGCAATCTAACTTTTTGGGGGCAGATCACGGCTCAAAACCGCACTTTCATTTTATTTGATGTTTTTTCTGAACGTAATTTAAACAAATTCAAGTTTTATTATTAATTTTACAAATTGATTTAAATTAAACAATAGCCAAACACTATCAAATCTATATAAGATAATTTTTATTGTTCTTGCTAGTATATCTGTAATCGCCTGTTTAGGCTTAGTTGTACCCGGTAGTACCCTAACGTTATACACTTTTACCAAGAGGATGAATTATATGAGTCAAGAAAAAGCAAAATGCCCTTATAGCCATTTAACCACTAACGGCGGGGCGCCGGTGGTTGATAACCAAAACAGTATGACCGCAGGCCCGCGCGGTCCGTTATTGGCGCAAGATTTATGGTTAAACGAAAAACTCGCCAATTTCGTGCGTGAAGTGATTCCTGAGCGCCGTATGCACGCCAAAGGTTCCGGTGCATTCGGTACGTTCACCGTCACCCACGATATTACCCAATATACCCGTGCCAAAATCTTCAGCGAAATCGGCAAAAAAACCGAGATGTTCGCCCGTTTCACCACCGTTGCCGGCGAGCGTGGTGCAGCCGACGCAGAGCGTGATATTCGCGGTTTCGCGCTGAAATTCTACACCGAAGAAGGCAACTGGGATATGGTCGGCAACAATACGCCGGTATTCTTCTTGCGTGACCCGCGCAAATTCCCGGATTTGAACAAGGCAGTAAAACGCGATCCGCGCACCAATATGCGTTCCGCCACCAACAACTGGGATTTCTGGACCTTATTACCGGAAGCCTTTCACCAAGTCACCATCGTGATGAGTGATCGTGGTATTCCGGCGAGCTACCGCCATATGCACGGTTTCGGTTCGCACACTTACAGCTTTATCAACAGCGACAACGAACGTTTCTGGGTGAAATTCCACTTCAGAACCCAGCAAGGGATTAAAAACCTGACTGACGCGGAAGCGGAGGCGATTGTCGGTAAAGATCGTGAGAGTCATCAGAAAGATCTATATGACGCGATTGAGCGTGGCGATTTCCCGAAATGGACCATGTTCGTACAAATTATGCCGGAAGCCGATGCGGAGAAAGTGCCTTATCACCCGTTTGACTTAACCAAAGTATGGCCTAAAGCGGATTATCCGTTGATCGAAGTCGGCGAGTTCGAATTGAACCGCAATCCGGAGAACTTCTTCTTAGACGTGGAACAATCCGCTTTTGCGCCGAGCAACTTGGTACCGGGGATCAGCGTTTCGCCGGATCGCATGCTGCAAGCCCGTTTATTCAACTATGCCGACGCACAACGTTACCGTTTAGGCGTGAACTTCACCCAAATCCCGGTGAACAAACCACGCTGCCCGGTACACAGCAACCACCGCGACGGTCAAGGACGTGTCGACGCCAACTACGGCAGCGCCCCGCACTATGAGCCGAACAGCTTCGGTTACTGGCAAGAGCAACCGCAATATAAAGAGCCACCGTTGAAAATCACCGGCGATGCGGATTTCTGGGATTACCGTGAAGATGACAGCGACTACTTCAGCCAGCCGCGTGCATTGTTCCGTTTGATGACTGCCGAGCAACAACAAGTGCTGTTCGACAACACCGCACGCGCGATGGGCGACGCACCGGATTTCATCAAACAACGCCATATCGACAACTGCTTCAAATGCGATCCTGCCTACGGCGAAGGAGTGAAAAAAGCATTAGGACTGTAGTCAGAAGATTATAGTTCAGCAAAACGGCTCAAAGAGATTTGAGCCGTTTTTTTCATTTAAAAACCAATATTAATGCCAAGCATAATATTCCGCCCCATTTGTGGTACAAACGGCAGGAAAGAAGTGTGGGAATAAACTTTCCGATTTAATACATTATTTGCTTGCACAAATAAAACGTAGTCCATCTGAGCAATATGATTGGTATAATTTAACCCGATATTTAATAGTTGGTGCCCGCTAGTTTTATGTTCTAGCGGCGCTACTTTGTGCTGCTTATAAACATAAGTATATTCTAATGAACCGGATAGATGTTTTGTCAATTCTGCATTGGCACGCAAGCCTAAACGTGCCGGCGGCACTCGTGGTGCGTTTTGATCGGCTTGCGGAATCGTTGTTTCCGTATTAAAAAGATGATCGACTTCATATGTCGGAGGCAAATCGAATAATTTGCCGCGAACATAATCGGCAAATAAACCCGCACTCACATCTTGAGTAAATTGGTAATCAATCCGCCCTTCTGCCCCATAATAAACCGCCTTGGACTGGTTATAACGATTTAATGAGAGATTACCCTCCTTAGCCAAGGTCTGGTTAAAAATGCGGTTTTTAAAACGGTTATAATATACATTGACATGATAACTGAGTTTTTCCCCCGCATAACTTAACCCGGCTTCAAAATTATCGGAAACCTCTTTCTTCAAATAGCGGTTACCGTACTCAAGCGACACTGTTGCCAAATGTTTTCCGTGATAATACAGTTCCATTGGAGTCGGATGACGTTCATTATGCGAAAAGGCAAAAGATAGCGCGTAATCCGGATGAAAATTCCAGCTTGCAGATGTCGCATAGGAGGTTGCCCATTGGTTATAAAGCGATAAATCAGGATCATTTAACGAATAGGGTAAACAGCCGCCGAAAAATCCGGAACATTCAATATCGCTTTTAATTTTCTTCAAGTTGGCAACATCATAGTTAATCGGGATTCTTTGCTTTTCCGTGCGCACGCCAAGATCAAATAACCAGTTCCCCTTTCTTAATTGTTCCACTGCAAAGAAACTCAACTGCTTATTACTGTTTTCAATTAACGCCCACTTCTTACGATCATTATCACTGATTTTCTCCGGGCAACGTATATTACTGCCGGCCTCAAAACTATTGCTGCAAGGCGGAAGACGAGGAATGTTTGCACTACTGGTTGCGGTTTGATACTGAACACCCCAAACGCCCGTCAACCCCTTTATTTCTTTATGAAACAATTCCAAACGCAAGTTATAACCTTGATTTTTAAATAGGTTCACTGGAATACTGCCATCGCGTTCATCATGCTTATAATCCGTTGATGAATAGCTCAAACGTAGCTTATCAATCCCGGAAATAGGCTGCTGAAGCTCAGCACGAAGATCATAGCGCTGCGACAGCGAATCCACGACCGGGCCGCCTAGGGTATGATCATGCTTATGCCCATAAGGATTATCGTGGCTGTGCACTCCGCCTGAGGCATGGTTAGAACCGCAGTGGAAATGGGTATTGACCAAATCCCCCTCTCCCATTAAGTGCGGATAGATTTCCAAAAAATATTCATTGTCCGGATTTCGCCCCCAAATATGGGCATCACACGTATCCAGTGCATGATTATGACCTGGCAAGCCATAAATTTCGCGCCGTTCATTATAAGCCAGCCCGACATATCCACGGTCTCCAATAAACGATATCGCATAAGTGCCCGCATTTGTCTTATTGAACGTATCCGGTACAAAATCTATTTTTTTCCCTAAGTTAAATTCAGGTACATGATAGTTATCAGAACGACGGGTTAATCCCTCAAAACGTAATGCAATGTGCTGCCCCAATCCCAATGTAATGCCGGATGTCGCTAATTTTTCATTGCTATTGGTGTTATAACGCAAATTGAAATCGGTCTGATAACCTTTTTCAGGAAGATGGGACGGAATACGATTATCAACCACATTAACAACACCCGCCGGAGAGGCATTGGCATAGAGTAAGGTAGAAGCGCCACGTAAAATTTCGACCTGTTCAGCCAGTAACGTATCAACACCGATAGCGTGATCCGGCGAAAGTTGGGACATGTCGATAACATCTGACCCATTTTGCAAAATCTTTAACCGAACCCCTTCCTGTCCGCGAATAACCGGTGCACTGGCACCACCGCCGAATTGATTACTATGCACGCTCAGTTCATTTGATAATGCATTACCCAAGGTACTGGCGGATCTTTTTAATTTTGTTTTAGAAACAACAATATCGTTGGGTTTGGGAATGCCTGAAAGTGGATCGCTACTAAATTGCACCGCACTTCCCGTCACATTAATTTCCTCCAGCTCAGTAGCGCCATCGCTCGCTGCCCAAACAATATTCGACGGATATAAATATCCCATCAATAAAATAACTGTCAATTTTAGTCGGATCTTACTCTCTATATTTTTTGCATTCGGTAAACGCATTATTTTTTCCTTTATATGTATGGTTGAATAGCCGGCAACATATTTACGTGAATACAACTATAGATTCCGTGATCAAGATCACGTTTTATTTGAGATTAGACCCGAACATTAGCGATTGAAATTATTTAAAAGGCATTAAAAAAAGACTACCGCTATAATTTACGCAATAGTCTTTTTCTTTTTCACTTCTTTTCTTTAAGTTTATAAGTTTAAAACCGGTTCAGGGGTCTTCTCAACGCTAAATAAAAAATCTTTGGGGCTGTCCGAGATAACGACAATATTCTAGGATAGCCCCTAAATTTTTATTAATGGGTCGATTAAAATCAAAATGTCCATCTGACGCCAGTGGCAATGCTACGCCCTGCCATTGGCGCAAGATAACGCAAGGTGGAATTATGCAATCGGGCTTCGCGGTTGGTTAAATTTTTTCCGATCAGATATAACTCGATATCCGAATGCGCTAAGCGGAATTGATAACTTATGCTGGCGTCAACCAACGTGAACGACGGTGATTCCAACTCTTTATTAATGTCCACCCCGACTTTATCTTGTTTCAAATAATGCCATGCCGAAAAGGAAGTTGACCAGTTTTTATAATTCCAGTCTATTCCGGCACCGTAACGCGAGGTCGGCATGGCGCTGACATATCCGCCGCCGTTAAAACCGCTTTTTGCCTTACTGCGCACCACATCGCCCAACAGGCTGAACCGCCATTCGCCGAATGTATCCGTGCGCAAATGGTAACCCAGTTCCGTTTCGATCCCCTGCAAGCGAATCGGCGTTTGCCGCCACTCTTTCACAATCGTTCCGCGTCGGGCAATGCCGGTTTGAGCTAAATAAGTGTAGTTGGAAAAATCGATTTGATACCATGTGATATTCGCCATCCAGTTATTAAACTCCACGCCGCTGCTCAATTCCCAACCGTTGGATTTTTCTTTTTTCAGATCGGTATCGCCGTTCTCTTCGATCAGTAATGAATAGTGGCTATTGTTGGCATAAAGCTCATTGACTTCCGGTGCTCTTTGCGAAAAAGAACGTTGCAATTTGACATGCCAGCTATCAAGCGGTTGGTACAGCAAACCGATATGGTAATTGGAGAGATCAAAAGTGCGGTCCGCACGTTCGCCGGAACCGCCGCCGTTACCGGCATAATCTTTGATTAAGCGGTGTTTCACACTGCTCCAACGCCCGCCTGCGCTCAATTTAAACGGATCAAGCACCAACGATTCCAATACAAACAGGCTTTTTTCATCGCTATTAACGTCCGGCAGATAGGCGTCCGCTCCGTCGCGGGCTATTTTGCGTTTACTGACTTCAACCCCAATCAAGCCGTGCAAGTTACCCCACGGTTGATGTTCCGCCTCCAACCGCACTTGCCGCTGCTGCGTGTTAAAACGGCTGGAATCGATTTGATTAATCTGCTCAATATTTTGCGCTTTGGCATAATTAGCTGAGAGTTTGATTTTCTGCAGAATCAAAAACGTTTTATCTATTTCAGCACGCAGATCAAAACGCTGATCTTGGCTCAAGACATCTACTGCACCGAAATTATCGCCTTCGGTGGCAACGCTTGAAGCACGATAAGCAAAACCCGGCACGCCATATCGGGTTTGATAATGCGAATAAGCCAGTCCGACATAGCCCCAGTCATCAATATAGCTGCCGCCGACGGCAATATTTTTCGATTTAAAATGGCTATTCGGAATCCGTCCGTTTTCCGCTTTCACCAACGCTTTCGGCTCGGTGTAAACATCAATGTATTGCGCGCTGTCCGGAATATAGGCCGGATTGGGATCATTGGCAACGGTTTCAAAAAAGCTAAGACGATCTTTTTCGCGCGTCGTATATTTTTCACTGGATTCCAGTTCATACTCTTCGGCAAACTTCTCATAAAATTTGCTTAGATAAGGATAGTGGGCAGGGTTGCGGGTTTGATACGAACTCATCTGAATTTGGCATTTATCACGCAGCATGCTGTCCGCTTTCAGCTCATTAACATCATGGCAAACGGCAGCCTTGCTGTTGCCCGGAATTTTCGTGTAGCGGCTATGACGGGACATCGCACTGATATGCCACGCCCAATGTCGACCATCGTTGACATCTAAGCGGAAACCCTGCATTCGCTGGGTATTTTCCCCCGTTTGCGCTTCGATTTTGCCTTGAAAACGCTTTTCGGCAATCTTGCTCGGAATACGTCCGTCTTTGACATTCACCGTACCGCCGATCGCCCGTCCGCCGTGTAAGATTGTCGCCGGGCCTTTGGTCACTTCAATACTGTCCGCCAACTGGCTTTCCAAAGGTGTCGGCAAGTTTCCGCTGATTGCCGCCATATCGTTAAGCGATAAATTGTTACTTAAAATTTCAACCCGTTGCCCGCCAAGTCCGCGAATCAGCGGACGACCGGCATGCGGTCCGAAAGATTCGCTTTGCACGCCGCTTATTTTACTCAGGGTATCGCCCAGCGTACTATGATATTGTTCGCTCAGGGCTTTGCCTGAGATGGATATGGTATTTTGCTCCGGCAAAACGTAAGATTCGAGTTGGGTTGCAACGGTAATTTCCGCTAACTGCTCTGTCGGTGATGTCGGATTGTCCGCCGCCAATGCGGTCAAAGATAGTGACGACAACGCAAAAGGAAGGATTATTTTGTGCATGGAAAGCTCTCTTACTGAATATAATAAATAGAAAAAGAGATTGAATATACGGAGAACTGAGCTGAGATTCCGTGATCAAGATCACATTTTATTCAAGATTAGACCCGACCATTAGCGATTGGAATTATTTAAAAAGAATTAAAAAAAGACTATCGTTATGATTTATTCGATAGTCTTTTTATTTTATTTTTTCCAGATCGTTAAGTTTTAGAGCCTAGAGCGCTATTTCTCCAACAACGGCTGTACCCATTCCCTAAACTGTTCTGCATCTAAAAATCCGCTGATTCGGCTTTGCGGGATCTCTTTGCCGTTTTGGTCGAAGAAGATAATGGTCGGCAAACCGACTACGCGCAGTTGCTCCATTAAAGTGCGGTTTTGCGGGCTGTTGCGGGTCAGATCGGCACGCAATAACTTCATTTGAGCAAACTGTTGCCGTACTTGCGGATCGCTGAAGGTGTATTTTTCAAATTCTTTGCAGGCAACACACCAGTCGGCGTACAAATCCAACATCACCAACTGCCCTTGGTTCTGTTTCAATGCCGCTTGTAAGGCGTCGTAATCGGCAATCTCGGCAAATTCGGCGTGTGCCGGCGTTGCGGCTACCGCACTTTCGCTGTTGCCGGTCACCAGCGGTGCAAGCCAGTTGACCAGCGGTTGCGCCACCACGATCGCCGCCACTAACGGTAACAATTTAATTCCCAACATCGATTTTTTATCGCTGATTGCCGAAGTCAACCAGATGAAAAACGCCACACCCAATAGCGACCATAAACGGTTTTCCCACACTTCCGGCAACAGGCGCGAAATCAGGAATACCGGTACGGCAAGCATCACGAAACCGAAGGCAATTTTGACTTTTTCCTGCCATTCTCCGCCCTTCGGCAGGATTTTATTGCCAAACAGGGTGACCAGCACCAGCGGAATGCCCATGCCCAGCGCCAATAAATACAAGCTCAAGCCGCCGACCACAAAATCCCCGCTTTGTGCCACATACAACAGCGCCCCCGACAACGGCGCGCTGACGCACGGCGAAGCCACTAAGCCGGCAATCATGCCCATCAGGAACACATTCCAATAAGCACCGCCACTCTGTTTTTGGCTAAGTTGATTGAGCTTATTCTGTAAACCGGACGGCAGTTGCAACGTGAACAAACCGAACATCGAACCCGCCAATACGATAAACAGAATCGAGAAAGCGATCAGCACATACGGGCTTTGCAGCGCAATTTGAAACGGCAGACCGATCGCCACCACTAATAAGCCAAGTGCGGTATAGGTCAATGCCATGCCTTGCACATAGACCAAACTCAGCAACAATGCGCGCAGGCTTTGCGGGCGTTCTTTTTGCCCGATCACGATTGAGGATAACAATGGCAACATCGGCAGCACGCATGGGGTAAATGCCAAGCCCAATCCCAAGACGAAAAACCACAGAATGCTGAATTTGTTTTCGCCCAGATTGCTTGCCAGCTGTTCGGTGCTGTTACGGTTAAATAAGCTATCGTCAACACGTCGGTTATCCGCTACAGGCGTACGTTCGGTTGTGGTGGCGTTTTCGCTGACCGCACTTTGTGCTGCGCTATCAACACCAGCGATCACCGTTGCCGTTGTGGTTGTGCCTGCGCCGCCCCGTAACGCCGCCAAATCCAATTCCTGCGTTTCCGGCGGATAGCAAAAACCGCTGGTACAACCTTGGTAATTAACGATAATTTTTCCGTTACGGTTATGTAACGGCACTGCAAATGCTAACTGATTGCGGTAAATTTGGACTTCACCGAAAAATTCATCATGGTAGGGTATTGCAGGCGGCAAGGCTAACTCGCTGATTTGCCCCTGTTCGTCTTCAACGGAAATTTCACGTTGATATAAATAGTAACCTTCGGCGATCTGCCAATCGAGGTGTAAATTTTGCTGATCCGCTTGCGCCGAAAAGATGAAGGCTTCATGCGGCGGTAAAAACCGCTCTTTCTTGCCGCCGAACAAACCGTTGGCGACCGCGCTGTTTAAAAATGCAAAAACAAAAAAAACCAACAGGCTGAATAATAGCTGTTGATAACGAAAGGGACGAGTAAAGTGCGGTTTGCGTAACATCATTTTTCCGTTTAGCCAAAACAATAAATTATAAAAATCCGATAATCAGGCTGCTGACAAAGACTAAAACGCACAATATTGATTGTAAAAGTCGGGGCGGATTATATATCCGCCCGTTTGCGGAGTGCGATATAAGCAGTTAATCAATAAAGGGGAAGCGCAAAGTACCGTTCGGGCGGATATATAATCCGCCCCGACTTTGCCTCATCACTTACTTTGTCAATAATCTGATAATGGTGATACCTTATCGGATTTTAAACATAAGATCTATTGTTGCTGTCTAGGATTATTTATAAATAATCTCTTCATTGGCTTGGAATTTCGCCGCATCAATCGGTGAATTTTCCTCAAAATAGAGTTTCAGACTCTCCGCGTCCACAAAACCGGTGTTGACATAGGTCGGATTGTCGCTGACCAGCGGATAGCCGTCCCCCCCTGCCGCGGTGTAACTTGGTAAAGAAATCCGATAGACTTTTTTCGGATCCAGCGGCTCGCCGTTGATTTTCACCTCCGACACTTTTTTCGCCTTGCGGTCGACGGTCATGGCAATGCCGGCAAATTGCGCATACGCACCGGAATCGACTTCTTTCAACGCCACCACATTCAGGTAATCAATCAGCTCAGTCCCGTTCAACTCGACATAGCTGATGATATTCCCGAACGGTTGCACCGTCAGAATATCTTTATAGGTGACCTTACCCGGCTCGATTGAAGCACGGATACCGCCGGAGTTCATAATGCCGATATCGGCTTTGGCACGCTCTTTTTGCGAACGGGCGATCAGCTGCCCTAAATTAGTTTGTCGGAAGCGAATAACATTGCGATCACCTTCCAACTTCTCATTCACACTGCCGACTTCCACGCCCAGTAATTCATCGCCTTTGTCCTGATAGACTTTCAGGTGCGCCAACAGTTCCGCATCGGCGGGAATTTCCTCTTGAAACAGCACATATTCGGTTTTGCCTTCGGCATTTTTCACTTTTTCTTTTAAGTTGACCGGCACTAATTGATAGTTCACCAGTTTCAACTCGCCGTTTTTAAATTCAAAATCGGCACGCCCGACATATTTACCCCATTCGCCGGCTTGCATAATCCAAGTGCCGTTTTCAAATGCCGGTTTACAGACATCGCCCGGTTTGTATTTGTCGTTGAAACTGCCGTCGTCATTAATACACACCGTGTCGTGGCTGTGACCGCCGATCACCAGATCAAACGCGCCTTTCTCCAATTCACGCACCATCGACACATCGCCCGGCGCATTCGAACCGTATTGAGCGTCATGATAATAGCCCATATGGGTCAAGCCGATTTTAATATCCGGCTTCTCATTGTCGTTCAACGCCGCCAGCACGTCTTTTGCCGCTTCCGCCGGACGGACAAATTCCACATTGGAGATAAATTCCGGGTTGCCCAGTTTCGCCGTATCTTCGGTGGTCAAACCGACAACCGCCACTTTCAACCCTTGTTTGTCTAAAATGGTGTACGGTTTTACCAATAAACTGCCATCTTTTTTATTAAACACGTTGGCGGACAAGAACGGGAATTTCGCCCAGCTTTCTTGCATATCCAACAATTGCAGCGGATTGTCAAATTCGTGGTTGCCCAAGGCCAACGCCTCGTAGCCCATTGCATTCATCGCTTCGATATCCGGTTTGGCGTTTTGCAAATCGGATTCCGGAATGCCGGTGTTGTAATCGCCGGCGTTGAGCAAAATCAACTCGCCGCCTTTCTCCGCCACTTCTTTGCGAATGCGGTCAATCAAGGTTTTTTGTGCCGCCAGTCCGTATTCACCGTTTTGGTTTTGCCAAAAACGGCCGTGCAGATCATTGGTATGCAACACGGTCAATTGATAAGTGCGGTCTTGTTCATAGGCTTGGGCGAAAGTGGGAATGGCTAATACGGATGTGACTAACGTGGTACAAAGACTTAATTTAAAAAAAGATTTCATATTGAGATTTCCTAAAAAAAGTAAGAAGAGTTCCTGATAAAAAAGCCGTAGTCAGTATGCTAAAAAACGGCGACAAAAGCTATCATTTTGTGCTTGGTAGGGTTTTAATCCAAAAGAAGAAAAACCAGTATTCGACCAATAATAAGAGAATAATAAAAATCCGCCCGTAAATCGACGGCATAAAATAGAAACTGGCGGCGATCATTGCGGTGGAAAGCAACAAGATATAGGCTTTGCTTTTGGCGGTCAGCGCGCGCTGTTCATCAAAGGATTTCAAATAGTTATGATAAAGTGCGGTTTGCAAAAACCAAGCGTGCAGGCGATCGGAGCTTTTGCCGAAAAAATAGAGCGCCAGCAGCAAAAACGGCGTGGTCGGCAAGATCGGCAACGGAATGCCGAGAATGCCCAACCCGAGCGCAATAAATCCCAATAAAACATAAACCCATTTCACCACTTTCATCCGAACCGCACTTTGCCGCCTTTCAATTAAGAATAGTTCGCATTATAGCGATTTTCGTCTTGCTTTGACAACCGCTGACCGCACTTGCACAGGCGTAGCCATTGAAAGTGCGGTTCACGCCGATAATTTGGCTTACGCCGGCGGTAAAACTTGCTTTTCTTCAGGAAAAGAGTAAAATCTGACGACTTTTTATGGCTGTATGCCATCGAAAGCGCATGACACCCTCACCTCGAACGAGGGTTTTATTTTTACTATCATTTTAGAGGACGCTATGGTAACCATTCGTTTATCTCGTGGCGGTGCAAAAAAACGCCCATTTTATCAAGTAGTTGTTGCGGACAGCCGCAGCCCGCGTGACGGTCGTTTTATCGAGCGTGTCGGTTTCTTTAACCCACTTGCTACCGGTAACGCAGAACGTTTACGTTTAGATTTAGACCGTGTGAATGCATGGTTGGAAAAAGGTGCTTCTTTATCTGAGCGCGTATCCGCATTAGTTAAAGAAGCGCAAAAAGCAGCGTAATCTGCTTTTAAACGCTTTATAAGCAATCAATAAGTAGGTGAATATGAACACGCAAAACATCAGCACGGTCGGCAAGTTGGGTTCAACTTACGGGATTCGCGGTTGGTTGCGAATTTATTCATCGACAGAACAACAAGAAAGTATTTTCGATTATCAGCCTTGGTATTTGAATATCAAAGGTCAATGGCAAGCCACCGAACTGGAAAGCTGGCGTTATCACAGTAACGATTTGATCGTGAAACTGAAAAACGTCGATGATCGTGACGCGGCACACGCATTAACCAACGTGGAAATCGGGGTGAGTGCAGACAATTTCCCTGCGCTGGAAGAAGGCTATTACTGGCACGATTTAATCGGCTGCCAAGTCATCAACCTGCAAGGCTATCAATTGGGTGTGGTCAGCGACATGATGGAAACCGGTTCGAATGACGTGTTCATGGTGAAAGCCAATCTGAATGATGCTTTCGGCAAACAAGAGCGGTTAATTCCGTATCTTGAAGAAACAGTAGTTAAAAGAGTCGATCTCGCCACAAAGACTATTGAAGTGGATTGGGACGCTGGTTTCTAACCTCAGCAACAGTGGGCGCTTTGGCGGTAACATTTTTAGCATAAGGTCATATTATGTGGATTGGGATTATTAGTCTTTTCCCTGAAATGTTTAAAGCAATCACCGAATTCGGGGTCACAGGACGAGCTGTAAAACACGGGCTGTTACAAGTGCAATGTTGGAATCCGCGTGATTTCACCCATGATAAACACAAAACGGTCGATGACCGCCCTTACGGCGGCGGACCGGGCATGTTGATGATGGTGCAACCGTTGCGCGACGCCATTCATGCCGCCAAGCAAGCGGCACGGGCAGTAACGGCAGGGGAGGTGAAAGTGATTTACCTTTCACCGCAAGGGTGCAAACTCGACCAACATGGCGTGCAGCAATTAGCACAATATCAGAATCTGATTTTGCTGTGCGGACGTTATGAAGGCATTGATGAACGCTTGATTGAAGCGGAAATCGATGAAGAGTGGTCGGTTGGGGATTATGTCCTCACCGGCGGAGAACTGCCGGCAATGACATTGATTGACGCCGTTGCCCGTTTTGTTCCGGGTGTGTTGGGCAAGCAAGCCTCCGCAGAAGAAGATTCTTTTGCCGACGGGCTGCTCGATTGCCCGCACTACACCCGCCCCGAAGTGTTAAACGGCGTGGCCGTGCCACCGGTTTTAATGTCGGGCAACCATGCGGAAATACGCAAATGGCGGTTACAACAGTCATTGCACCGCACTTGGACGCGCCGGCCTGAGCTCTTAGAGAGCCTAGCTCTGACTGACGAACAGAGAGTGCTGTTGGCTCAGATCAAACGGCAAGAGTAAAGATTCAGTTACATCTAGGAATAAAAGGTATTTATTATGAGTAACATTATTAAACAACTTGAACAAGAACAATTGAAACAAGACGTACCGAGCTTCCGTCCCGGTGATACTTTGGAAGTGAAAGTATGGGTTGTTGAAGGTAGTAAAAAACGTCTGCAGGCGTTCGAAGGCGTGGTTATCGCAATTCGTAACCGCGGCCTGCATTCAGCATTTACCCTGCGTAAAATTTCAAACGGTGTCGGCGTTGAGCGTACATTCCAAACTCACTCGCCGGTAATCGACAGTATCAGCGTGAAACGCAAAGGTGCGGTACGTAAAGCGAAACTGTACTACTTGCGTGAGCGTAGTGGTAAGTCTGCACGTATCAAAGAGCGTTTGAACTAATCGCACGGTTTGCAAAAACCAAAACAAAAGGCTTGGAAAATTCCAAGCCTTTTTACTTTGCGGCTGAAAAAGATGTCGCCCTCGGCGGCATTGGCGGCAATCCAACAACAGGTGTAGAATAAATACACCCTCAGCGCACAACAAAGGATACCTTATGAACTTAAGCGAAATGCTCCGCCACCGCCGCGCGGTGCGCCACTACAGCGATACGCCGCTCGACAGCGACAAAGTACGCCAATGTTTGCAACTGGCGCAACTCGCTCCGAGCAGCTCGAATATGCAACTGTATCAGTTTTATCATATCACGGACAAAACCGCACTTGCGCAGCTTGCCGAAGCCTGCCTCAGCCAAAATGCCGCCACCACCGCGCAACAAATGGTGGTATTTGTGACCCGTCAGGATCTCTACCGTGAACGTGCCAAACAGGTATTAGCGGCGTTCAGCGATGATCTCAAGCGCAATACACCGCCAGAGCAACAAGCCGCACGCTTAAAACGGTTAAACGGCTATTACGGCAAATTAATGCCGTTTCTGTATGCTCGCGGCTTCGGTCTGCTGGGCATATTACGCAAATTGATCGCCCACAGTATCGCTTTATTCCGCCCGATTGCCACCAATGTTTCGGAAGCCGATTCGCGCATTGTGACCCACAAAAGCTGCGCCCTTGCCGCACAAACCTTTATGCTGGCAATGGCAGAACAAGGCTACGACACCTGCCCGCTCGAAGGCTTGGACAGCCGCAGGGTAAAACGGATTTTGAACCTACCACGCGCAGCGGAAATCAATATGATCGTAGTCTGCGGCATTCGCGAAACAAGGCGCGGCATTTGGGGCGCACGCTATCGTGTTCCGTTTGAACAGGTTTATCGTGAGGTTTAACCACTTTGCTTATCACGTTAAGTGAGCAAATTTAATTTTTGGAATCTTGATCGCAATCTTTTCGCTACTCTATTTTCTTGAGTATATAAATTTTATTTACTAGCTTGCATTATCAGATAAGATAGGTATAAAATTTTGTACAAACAGAGAACGGTGCGCAAAGATATAGCATGGTTGGGTTCAACATTAGCAATATTAAGATTATTTCCTGACAACATAAAATCAGAGCTTGGTCACGATTTAGATCTCGTGCAACAGGGATTAAGCCCACGTGATTATAAAGTCATGAATAATCTTGGAAATGGCATTATTGAAATTCGACACCGCGATCACAGTGGTGCATTTCGCTTAGTTTATGTTGCTAAGTTTACAAAACGCATCTATGTGCTACACGCATTTCAAAAGAAAACACAAAAAACTAGCCCGCGCGATCTTGAGTTGATCAAAAAACGGTATCAAACCTTATTGGAGATAGAAAATGAACGATAAAATCACCCATATCACCCCCGCTAACGGCAATGTTTTTCTCGATCTTGGGTTCTCCGATAGTGAAGCGGCAAGCTTGAAAGCACACAGCCAAGCGGTGATAGAGATGAAACTGGCTTTGGTTGAGGCAATGGATAGTTGGATTCAAGAAAATCAATTAAAACAAGCTGATGCTGCGACTATTTTAGGCGTTACCCGCCCTCGAATTTCCGATATGGTTAATCGCAAGATCGGCAAGTTTACCCTTGACAGCTTATTAATGATGTTGGCAAAAACCAATAAATCAGCGTATCTGTCAATACGCTAATTCTGAATAGTTGCCTAAACAAGCGTGTATGATCGTGATTAAAGCCCCCAAAAATCGAATAGCCACTCACCACCAGGTTGTTTAATGGCATGATAGCGCTTGTTAACGGTCTCTCCGCTCTGTCGCGAGGTAAAATAGACTTTAAACTCAAAAGTATTTGCCGCTAATTTCTTAAATCCGATTACTCGAGATACATTTAAACAACCCGATTTATGATAACTCATGTTACTTTGTGGTTTAACTCGACTATGCGGCTCAATACTGTCTGGATCACTGTAGATCATAAGCTGGGAATTTGAATGACTACCATCTGGTAAACAGGCTAATAGTCCTAACACTTTGTTCATTGTTGGTTTGGCATCATTAAATAATGCTTTAACCGCACTATTCGGTTTCGCATTATTGAGCGTTGAATCAATCGAGTTTTGTGTAGTTTGCTCGACATAAGCACCTGATAATCCGGTATTAATATTCTCCAATGCCGCTCGCATCGAACGGCTTGCCTCCAACATTTGCTGGCAGCCGGCAAGCGTAAAACATAGCATAACCGTCGTGAGTAACAGAGATCTTTTCATTCATATAACTCCTTAATAATAAAATTAAAATGCACTTGACATTAGCTCAAAAAAATCGCTTAATTTTACAGCACAGCACAGCGCAAGTAAGATCAACCCTTATTTTAAGAATGTGATTTGTTCTCCCGCCAACTCCCTTTATAATCACCACTTCAATTTCTATTTGGTAAAGGAAATGAGAAAATATCTGTATTTTTGCGTTCTATTCGGCTTCTGTTTGAACCTCAGCGGCTGCGGCACGATTGTGAGTTTGATCAATCAGACCCAGCCCTATAGCGCCTATGCCGGTGTGAAATACGATTATGAAATGGCGCAACGTTGGGGCTTGCCGATTTTGGATATTCCGCTGTCGTTTATTCTCGATACCGCACTTTTGCCTTATGCCCTTGCGCAGGATTAACCGATGAAACTCAATCCGCAACAACAAAACGCCGTCGAATATGTCACCGGACCTTGCTTGGTGCTTGCCGGTGCAGGATCAGGCAAAACCCGGGTGATTATCAACAAAATCGCCTATTTGATTGAAAAGTGCGGTTATCAACCGAAGCAAATCGCCGCCGTGACTTTCACCAATAAAGCCGCGCGCGAGATGAAAGAGCGGGTGGCGCATTCGATTGGCAAACAAGCTAGTAAAGGCCTGACGGTATCCACGTTTCATACGCTCGGCTTCGATATTATCAAACGCGAATACCGCCATTTGGGCTATAAAGCCAATATCACCCTGTTCGATCAGCACGACCAACTCGCCCTGCTGAAAGCGCTGACCGAGCCGTATCTCAAAGGCGATAAAGATCTGTTAAATCAGTTGTTAAACACCATTTCCAACTGGAAAAATGATTTGATCTTGCCCGAACGCGCCAAAGGCATTGCCGACGGGCAAAAACAGCTGTTGTTTGCGTTGTGCTACGAGCAATATCACAACCAAATCCGTGCTTACAATGCGCTTGATTTTGACGATTTGATTATGCTGCCGACCCTGCTGTTTCAACAATATCCCGAAGTGCGGTCACGTTGGCAGGAAAAAATCCGTTATCTGTTGGTCGATGAATATCAAGACACCAACACCAGCCAATATGAACTGATCAAACTGCTGGTCGGCGAACAGGCGCGTTTTACCGTGGTGGGTGATGACGATCAGTCGATTTATTCGTGGCGTGGCGCGCGTCCGCAAAATATGATCCGCCTGCGCGATGATTTTCCGCAACTGGCAGTGATTAAGTTGGAACAGAATTACCGCTCTAGCCAGCGGATTTTGCACGCCGCCAACATCTTGATTGATAACAACGACCATGTGTTTGATAAAAAACTGTTTTCCACCTTAGATCATGGCGAAAAATTGCAAGTGATCGAAGCCAAAAACGAAGAACACGAAGCGGAGCGGATTGTCGCCGAACTGGTGGCGCACCGTTTTATCCGCAAAACCCAATACAAAGATTACGCCATTCTGTATCGTGGCAACCACCAGTCGCGCTTGCTGGAAAAAATGCTAATGCAAAACCGTATTCCGTATAAAATTTCCGGCGGCACGTCGTTTTTTTCGCGTGCCGAAATCAAGGACATGATGGCATATTTGCGCTTGGTGGTGAATCAAGATGACGACGCGGCATTTCTGCGCATTGTGAATACGCCGAAACGCGAAATCGGCACCGCAACCTTAGAAAAACTGGGGCAACTGGCACAAGAGAAACAGATCAGCCTGTTCGCCGCCGTTTTCGAATTTGAACTGATTCAACGCCTCACACCGCGCGCTTATCAAGCGTTGCAACATTTCGCCCGTTGGATTGTCGAGCTGAATGATCACGCGCTACGCAGCGAGCCGGAAAGTGCGGTACGCGAGATGTTATCCGCCTTGCAATATCAGGAATACCTGTTTGAACACGCCGCCAGCCCGGCACAGGCGGAAATGCAAAGCAAAAACGTCGCCACGCTGTTCGAGTGGGTGGCAGACATGCTGCGCGGTGATGAATATAACGACGCCATGACGTTAAATCAGGTGGTCACACGCTTAACCCTGCGCGATATGTTGGAACGCGGCGAAGACGATGACGAAAGCGATCAGGTGCAATTGATGACGTTGCACGCCTCAAAAGGCTTGGAATTTCCGTATGTTTATCTGGTCGGCATGGAAGAAGGGATTTTGCCGCACCAGACCAGTATCGACGAAGATAACGTGGAAGAAGAACGGCGCTTGGCGTATGTCGGTATCACCCGCGCCCAGCAGGAACTGACTTTTTCGTTATGCAAAGAACGGCGGCAATACGGCGAACTGATTCGCCCCGAAGTCAGCCGTTTCTTACTGGAACTGCCGCAAGACGATCTGCAATGGGAGCGCGATAAACCACCGCTCACCAGCCAGCAAATCGAGCAAAAAACCAGTAGCCATGTTTCCAATTTAAAAGCGCTGTTAAAGCGTAAAAGCTGAGCGCACTTTCGGCAAAAATTGTTTGCAAATCAAACAAACGAATGCGAAAAAAGGTAAAAGTGCGGTTTCCGTTAAAAAAGCGATTGACATATTTTCCGAAAACCGTATTATGTGCGCTCAAACCGATTGCGGTGAGATGGCCGAGAGGCTGAAGGCGCACCCCTGCTAAGGGTGTATACGGGAAACTGTATCGAGGGTTCGAATCCCTCTCTCACCGCCATTTGTTCTGCGCATCCGTAGCTCAGCTGGATAGAGTACTCGGCTACGAACCGAGCGGTCAGAGGTTCGAATCCTCTCGGATGCGCCATTTTAATGCTTACTCTCATTAAAATGTAAAAAGGCAAAATGAAGGTTAATCATCTTAAAACGACGCATCCGTAGCTCAGCTGGATAGAGTACTCGGCTACGAACCGAGCGGTCAGAGGTTCGAATCCTCTCGGATGCGCCATTTTTTCTTCTTGAAATCTCGCTTTTTCAGCAAAAATATTCCGCTTATTGATAATGTTATTCTGATGACTTGTGCCGATTTATCCTGTCCTTGCCAATCCGATCAATCCTACCAAGATTGCTGCCAACCATTACATCAAGAAAAAATCATTGCGCAAACTGCCGAACAACTTATGCGTTCACGTTATGCGGCTTATGTATTGCAAAAAATAGATTATTTGGTTGCCACCACCGTACCTGCGCAACAACCGCACTTGAATCAGGCGGCGATGTTACACTGGGCGCAACAAACCCAATGGGCAGGGCTTGAAATTGTGCAACATTTGCCTAAAATCGGCAAAATTCATGCGCAAGTGGAATTCAACGCGTTTTATCGAACTGGCGCCGGGCAACAAGCCCATCATGAATTATCCACCTTTGTCAACATCGACGGACGTTGGTATTTTCTTGATCCGACCTTAGCGCACTATCCGAGTATGAAACAGCCCTGCTTATGCGGCTCGGGCAAAAAATTTAAGCAGTGCTGTGCGCCATTTCTAAGTTAGAAATTCAGCCGACAAAAAACCGAATCCAGATCAGAATTCGGTTTTTATTTTTTGGACTAAAGTGCGGTCAGCTTAGTTTTTGGCTTGTTCCGCCGCTTTGACGATCACCGCAAATGCGGCCGCTTTCAGGGAAGCGCCGCCGACCAATGCACCGTCGATATCCGGTTGGGTGAACAATTCTGCTGCGTTGGCGTCATTGACTGAACCGCCGTATTGCAGAATCACTTGCTCGGCAACCGCTTGATCTTGTTTGGCGATGTGATCACGGATAAATTTGTGAACCGCTTGCGCTTGCGCAGGGGTTGCGGATTTGCCGGTGCCGATTGCCCACACCGGTTCATAGGCGATCACCGCACCGTTAAACGCGTCTGCGCCCAAGCTGTTCAGCACCGCGTCAATCTGACGTGCGCACACGGCTTCGGTCTGACCGGCTTCGTTTTCCGCTTCGGTTTCACCGATACACAACACCGGAATTAAGCCTGCCGCTTTTAATGCGGCAAATTTCTTCGCGATAAATTCATCGCTTTCTTTATGATAAGTACGGCGCTCGGAGTGTCCGATAATGATGTATTTCGCACCGAAATCTTTTAACATCTCGGTCGAAATATCACCGGTGAACGCGCCGGACACATTGGTATCCACATTTTGCGCCCCCAATGCGATGTTGCTGCCTTGCAAGGCGGCTTCGGCTTCCGCCAAATACATCAACGGCGGTGCGATTGCGACATCACAGCCTTTGACATCCGCCAGCTCCGCTTTCAATCCCGCAATTAATTCGCGGGTCATCGCTTTGCTGCCGTTTAATTTCCAGTTACCCATGACTAAAGGACGACGTGCCATTTTTTGCTCCTTGTTAATTTAAGATGAATCAATAAAAATTGCGTTCACTATAGCAAAACTTGCTCTAAATTGCTTTTTATCCGCCGAAAATTTTCGCGCTTTTTGCCTTTTTCCGCTTTTTTATTTAACAAATGATGATTATTACGGATAAAACCGTTACAATTCGCTACAAAACTGGTTAATTTAGAGGCAATTATGCGGATATTTAAAGCTGAGTTATGGAATCTGGAACTGCTGCTCCCGCTGTTCGAGCAATATCGCCGCGAGCAAGGCATGCAGGAAAACCCGGAAAGGGCATTGGCTTTTTTGGCAAATCGGATTCGCTTCAGCGAAAGCATTTTGTTTCTGGCGCTGAATGACGCGCAGCAAGCGGTCGGCTTTGTACAACTCTACCCGCGTTTATCCTCACTCCGCCTACAACGTTACTGGCAATTGACCGATATTTTTGTCAGCGATATTCCCAATCAAACCGCGATCATGCACGAATTGTTGCGCAAAAGCTGCGAATTCGTCAGTTTTACCCAAAGTAATCTGCTGGTGGTCGAAAGTACGCAAAACCAACGCGAATTCTGGCAGCAGCAGGGCTTTAAACTCAACCCGAATAAAGGGGTATTTGAAGTGCGGTTGGCGGATTAATATTTGATGACAAGAGGTTGATAAGACAAAGCGGGCGGATTAAATATCCGCCCGTTTACGAAGTGAGATGTAAGTATTTAATCTACAATCGTAAAATGCGAAGTGCGGTTCGGACTGATATATAATCCGCCCCCTACTTTATAGATTACAGCGTTCTGATTCTATGTTTAAGCACGGCTCAAATAATCCCCATAACACACCCATTTATAGGTGGTTAAGGCTTCCAAGCCCATCGGACCGCGCGCGTGCAGTTTTTGCGTGCTGACCGCCACTTCTGCGCCCAAACCGAATTGTGCGCCGTCGGTGAAACGGGTGCTGGCATTCACATACACCGTTGCCGAATCCACTTGTTTGACAAATTTGCGCGCCAACGCTTGCGATTCGGTGAGAATGCCGTCGGAGTGGTGGCTGCCGTATTCTTGGATATGCACAATCGCTTGGTCAATATCCTCGACAATCATCACATTCATATTGTTACACAACGCTTCGTTACGTAGCTTGTCATCGCTGACCGCACTTGCCTCGGCACCGCATTGCAACAACAGTGGCAAGGCTTCTGTATCGGCGAAATAACGGACTTTTTTATCGGCAAGTTGCTGTACCAAGTGTGGTATAAATTCGGCGGCGATATTGCGTTGCAGCAGCAAGGTTTCCAGTGAATTACAGGCACTCGGGCGTTGGGTTTTGGCATTGTCGATTACTGCCAAGGCACGCGTCAGATCCGCACTTTGTTCGACAAACAGATGGCAAATGCCGATTCCGCCGACAATCACCGGAATGGTCGAATGCTCTTTGCACAGTTGGTGCAAGCCTGCGCCGCCGCGGGGAATAATCATATCGACATAGCGATCCAGTTTCAGCAGTTGCATGACCAAAGTGCGGTCGGGATCGATAATCGCCTGCACCGCTCTTGCCGGCAAACCGGCTTGTTGCAGGGCGTCTTGCACCACCTGTAACAACACCTCGTTGGTATTTCGGGTTTCTTTACCGCCGCGCAAAATCACCGCATTGCCGGTTTTTAAACACAGCGAAGCCACATCAATGGTCACATTCGGGCGAGCTTCATAAATGGTTGCGACTACGCCCAACGGCACGCGCACTCGTTGAATCGAGAGTCCGCTGTCGAGCGCACCGCCGTCGATCACCTTGCCGACCGGATCGGCAAGCGAAATCACATGGCGTACATCATCGGCAATCCCTTGCAAGCGTGCGGAAGTGAGTAATAAGCGATCAATAATCGCCGCACTGATCCCTTGTGCTTCGGCATTGGCAATATCAAGCGCATTTGCCGCCAAAATTTCCGCTTCGCGCGCTTGCAACTGATCGGCAATCACCTGTAACGCTTGGTTTCTTTCCGCGCCGGACAATTGCGCCAACTCAAACGCCGCTTGCTTGGCTTGTTTGCCCATTTTCACTAAATCGATTGTCATTTTTCTGTCCTTTCTAGCTGTATTATCGTGCAACGCCGTCATTCCCGTTATCACCTGTAAAAAACGGAAGAACAAGGCGGAAAGCGCAGCTGAAGTAGGGCTTCAGCGAGCATTTCCAACACAGTTATTCCGTTTTTTAGACCGATAAAAGTACCATATCATCACGGTGGATCGCAACGGCACCATATTCATATCCCAGCGTGTGTGCAATCTCCGCCGATTTCTTGCCTTTGATTAACGTCAACGCATCACTGTTATAGCACGCCACACCAATCGCAATATCTTTGCCTTGTTGAGTGCGGATCCGCACCACTTCGCCGCGCGAGAAACGCCCTTCGATTTGGACAATCCCGGCAGGCAATAACGACCGTTGCTTTTGCAATACCGCACTTTCCGCCCCTTGATCGATCACCAACGTGCCGGCCGACGGCGCGGCAAACAGCCATTGTTTGCGGCGTTGCAACGGTGATAACAAGGCATTAAATTTAGTACCGATGGCTGCACCCTGTGCCAAATCGACAATCACATTCTCTTGGCTGCCGGGCGCGATAATGGTTTCAATTCCGGAACGGGTGGCAATATCGGCGGCGGTGATTTTGGTGCTCATGCCGCCCGTGCCCAAACCCGATACGCTGCCACCGGCAATCGAACGGATATGCTCGGTGATTTTATCCACACAGGGAATCAACTGTGCCGCTGGGTTGGCGCGAGGATCGCTGTCGAATAAACCTTGCTGATCGGTAAGCAAATAAAGTTGATCGGCATTCGCTAAAATCGCAACGAGAGCCGACAGATTATCATTGTCGCCGACTTTAATTTCTGCCGTCGCCACCGCATCGTTTTCATTAATAATCGGGATAATGTTGTTATCTAATAGGGCATTCAACGTGTCGCGCGCATTGAGGAAACGCTCGCGATCTTCCAAATCGGCACGGGTCAGCAGCATTTGTCCAATGTAAATATCATAAATTTCAAATAAATGTTGCCAAGTTTGGATCAATTGGCTCTGCCCGACCGCCGCCAATAACTGCTTTGAGGCAATGGTCGGCGGCAGTTGCGGGTGGTTTAAATAATGCCGCCCTGCCGCCACCGCACCGGAAGTGACAATCACCACCCGATAGCCCTGTTGTTGCAGTAACGCACATTGGCGCACGATATTGAGCATATGCGGGCGGCTCAGTTTCGGCGACCCTTGGGTCAAAACGCTGGTGCCGAATTTCAACACCACGGTTTTTAGCGTCGTATTTTTTGCCGTGACAGGCTTCTGTTTTGTCTCAATCGTCATGGAATGCGAATCTTTTTGCATAATTCTTGATCTAAAATAAATAACAAAGTGGCGATTACGTTACCATTAATCGGTATAAAAATCATGTAATAAAATTGCTTTTAGCGACGATTATTCGGAGAGATTATGGCGATAAAAAACGCCGCCCTCAGCCAAGCGGCACAGCAAGAAATCACCCGGCTTTGCGTGCATACCGCACTTTTGTTATTGCAACACGGAGCGGAAAGCACCTTAGTCTGCCAAATCGCCACCCGCCTCGGCAAAGCGCTGGGAGTAGAAAGTGTCGAAGTGGCGCTGACCGCCAACGCGGTGGTGCTAACCACCTTACATCAAGGGCACTGTATTACCACCGCGCGCCGAAATCAGGATCGCGGGATTAATATGCATGTGGTGACCGAAGTGCAACATATTGTGATTGCGGCGGAACACCACATTTATGACAGTGCCGTCGTGCGAAAAAAACTGTATAACATCAAGCCGTTAAAATATAACCGTTATTATGTGCTCTTGATGGTCGGTCTTTCTTGTGCTTCATTTGCCCACCTTGCCGGCGGCGACGCGTTAATTTGCCTGATCACCTTTTTGGCGTCCTGCGCCGCGATGTTCGTGCGCCAGCAATTAGCCGGCCAGCATTACAATCCGATGATCGTATTTGCCGCCACTGCCTTTGTTGCGACCGGTATTTCCGGTTTATCATTACGTTTCGGCTTGGGTAACGATCCGCAAATTGCAATTGCCTCGAGCGTCTTGCTGCTTGTGCCGGGTTTCCCGTTCATTAACGCCCTGTCCGATATTTTGAAAGGTTATACCAATATGGGAATCGGACGTTGGGCATTAGCCACGGTGCTGACCTTCGGCGCCTGTATCGGCATCGTATTTGCCTTAAGTTTGTTCAATATCAACCAGTGGGGCATTTGATATGGATTTGCTACTCCGCTTAATCGACGATATGTTTTTCGCCGCCATTCCGGCGGTCGGTTTCGCCTTGTTGTTCAACGTGCCGCAAAATGCGCTGAAATATTGTGCGTTATTGGGCGCACTGGGACATGGTTTTCGCAAACTGTTATTAATCACCATCGATATGCCGTTGCTTTTCGCCACTTTTTTCGCCGCCGCCTTAATCGGGTTTATCGGCGTATATTTGTCGCAGCGCTATCTCGCCCATCCGAAAGTGTTCACGGTGGCGGCGATTATTCCGATGATTCCGGGCGTATTTGCCTATAAAGCGATGATCGCCGTTGTGCAAATCCACCATATCGGCTATTCTGAAGCACTGTTCCAACAAGCCGTCGATAATTTTGTTAAATCCGGTTTTATTCTCGGGGCACTGGCGTTTGGCTTGGCATTGCCCGGCTTATTGTTTTACCGCCAACGCCCGGTTATTTAATGATAGGATCTCCCTCATGCAAATCAGTCTGATTGTCGCCTTCACCCGAAACCGCGTTATCGGCAAAGATAATCAAATGCCGTGGCATTTGCCGCGCGATTTAGCGTGGTTCAAACGCAACACCTTGAACAAGCCGGTGATAATGGGGCGCAAAACCTTTGAGTCGATTGGTCGTCCGTTGCCGAACCGCAGCAATATTGTGCTGTCGCGCCAGCCGTTTGTGCATGAAAATGTAACATGGGCGGACAGCCTGCCAACCGCACTTGGTTTGTGTACAACGGCAGAAGAAGTGATGATTATCGGCGGCGGCGAGTTGTTTAAACAAAGTTTACCGTTAGCCGATAAGCTCTATCTAACCGAGATTCAAACCGCTCTTGAAGGCGATACCTTTTTTCCTGAGATTGACTTAGACCAATGGAAGATCGCCGAGGAAGAAATCGCACCTGCCGATGAGAAAAACGCTTACGCCTGCCGTTTTATGGTGTTAGAAAAGGCGAGATAACAAAAACCGAGCATTTGCTCGGTTTTCAGTTTTAAAACAATCGATTATTTTACGCGAGAAACGTATTCGCCGGAACGGGTATCCACGCGGATCACTTCGCCGATTTGCACGAACAATGGCACTTTCACCACGGCGCCGGTGCTTAAGGTTGCCGGTTTGCCGCCGGTTCCGGCGGTGTCGCCTTTCAGCCCCGGATCGGTATCCACGATTTCCAACTCAACAAAGTTTGGCGGGGTCACGGAAATCGGCGCGCCGTTCCATAAGGTGACGATACATTCCGCTTGATCCAACAGCCATTTGTCGTTGTCGCCCACGGCTTTGGCATCGGCAGACAATTGCTCGAAGGTTTCGTTGTTCATGAAATGCCAGAAATCTTCGTCTTTGTATAAGAAAGTCAGGTTGGTATCCATCACATCCGCCGCTTCAACCGTCGTGCCGGATTTGAAGTTCACATCCAACACTTTGCCGGAGATCAATTTACGGATACGGGTACGGGTGAACGCCTGACCTTTGCCCGGTTTCACGAATTCGTTTTCGACGATCACGCAAGGTTCGCCGTCTTGCATAAATTTAAGACCCGGTTTGAAATCACTGGTAGAATAGGTTGCCATAATGTCCTCATTACTTGAAAAAAGCCCGATCTTAAGACAAGATCAGATAAAATTTTAATAAAACTCGCATATGATACCGCAAAACACCCACTTTAGAGAAGTGCCAATTCAGCAAAGCGACGATTGGCTCGATTATCTTGCTCATGCCACCAGCGACCCGGAAAAATTACTGCAACAGCTCAATTTAAGCCAAGTGCGGTCTGAACAGGATTTTGCCGCGCGCAAACTGTTTCCGTTGCGCGTGCCGCAACCGTTTATCGACAAAATGGAAAAAGGCAATCCGCACGATCCGTTATTTTTACAGGTGATGACTGCGCAACAAGAATTTTTAGCGGCAGAGGGTTTTAGCCCTGATCCGCTGCAAGAGCAGCAAAGTGCGGTGCCGGGTTTGTTGCATAAATACCATAATCGCGTGTTGTTGATGGTGAAAGGCGGCTGTGCGGTGAATTGCCGCTACTGCTTCCGCCGCCATTTTCCGTATCAAGACAACAAAGGCAATAAACAGAACTGGCAGACCGCACTTGACTATATCGCCGCCCACCCTGAAATCGACGAAGTGATTTTTTCCGGCGGCGATCCGCTGATGGCGAAAGATCATGAGTTAGCCTGGTTGCTGACCGCACTTGAACAAATTGCCCATGTAAAAACGCTACGTATTCATACGCGTTTGCCGGTGGTGATTCCGCAACGGATTACCACCGCACTTTGCCAACGTTTGTCGCAGTCGCGCTTGCACAAAGTGTTGGTCACCCATATCAATCATCCGAATGAAATTGACCGCACTTTAATCGACCATTTGGAGCGCCTAAAAGCGGCAAATGTGATGTTGTTGAACCAAGCTGTGCTGCTAAAAGGAGTGAACGACAATGCGCAAGTGCTAAAACAGTTAAGCGACAAACTATTTGACGCAGGCATTTTGCCTTATTACTTGCATTTGCTGGATAAGGTGCAAGGGGCGGCGCATTTTTATTTGGACGACGAACAAGCATTGGCAATTTATCGCGAGCTGCAAAAAATCAGCTCCGGTTATCTGGTGCCGAAGTTGGCGCGTGAAATTGCCGGCGAGCCGAATAAAACCCTATTTGGGGCAAATTTTGATAAAAATTCAGAATAATTCCAGCAAAAACTGTTTTTCTTTTGTCTAATTCCTTTAGAATAGACAAATATTTTTATTGATAAAAACGTATTTTTACATTTGAGGTGCAGTGTGACTTCTGACAATCCGCAGAAAACCGGCGATAACGACGTATCGTCTCATGAAAAACAAAACCAATTAAAATTTGAATTTAGCAACATGGAGCCAATCACTCCAAAAAAACCGATTGAAGAAAAACCTTCATTTTTGGATAAAGCCAAAGGGCTGTTACCAAAACGTGAACACAAGGAGGAAAGCGTGAACCCGACGAATCCACAACAACCGACACAAGCCGCAAACATGGAAGCGAATGTTGAAACCATCAGTGAAACCGCAGCGGAAACCGCCAATCTCAATGCAGGCAGCGCAAAACGCGAACCGTTAAGCCAACGCTTGAAAAAACCGGAAACTTGGGAACTGCTCAACCGTTTGCCGGCTAAACACCGCCGTCTATTTATCGCGTTGTTGGCATTAATCTTAGTGCTGTTGATTTTCTTTTGGCTGAAGCCAAGTTCCACCACCACCGTCGATGCATTGCAGGCGCAAAATGCCAATTCGTTACCGATTGAATTCCAACCGTTGAACCAATCGGAAGAGGACGTTGTCAATCAGCCGCTAGAGCAAAATGCCGAAGCGAATGTCCTATTGCCAAATAATACTGCCGGGCAAAGTGACAGCGGTGTCCCGACACCTTCTGACAGCACAGCCAATAGCGCCGCGGCAACTGCTTTAGCGCAACAAACTCAAAGCGCACAAACTGAAACCGCTCAATCCGCAACACAAGCGGCGCAAGTAGCACAACCGGCAAAAAAAGCAACGGCAACACCAACGCGTAATACCGCCGGCGTAGCAAAAGAACCGGTGAAAAAAGCGGAAACCAGCAAAGCGACCAGCGCGCCAAAAACCACTGCATCGGCAAAAACAAACAACACTGCCGCCGCAACAGAAAGCACGAGCAGCCGCACATTGACCATTCCGCAAGGCGTCAGCTTAATGCAGGTGTTCCGCAACAATAATCTGAATATTGCCGACGTCAACGCCATGACCAAAACCAACGGCGGTGAAAAAGCGTTAAGTCGTTTCAAACCGGGTGATAAAGTCACTATTCAACTGAATTCGCAAGGACGGGTCAACCGCCTAACCTTACAAAACGGCGCTTCCTTTAGCCGTAACAGTGACGGCAGTTACAGTTACAAGCCATAAGTCTGGAGCGCCATGATCCCTTGATCATGGCGCTTTTCGTTTTCGATTTTATATTTACAAGAGAAGATCCTATGCTAAAACCGCTTCTATTCAGCACAACTCTGTTGTTTCTGTCTGCTTGTCAATATATGAATGCCGCACCACAGACATTACAACCGATTCAACAAAGCACCTCTGCGTCTAGCGTTTCCAATAAAACCTTGCCAAGCCAAAATGTGACGTATATTTATCACTGCGCCAATGAAACCGAGATTAAAGTGGTTGTATTAAATGCCTTGGCAATTCAACAACACTCAAAAAATCCGTCAATTCAATTGACGTTTAAAGGCGTTAGCCAACACTTACAACCGATAGTGTCCGACAGCGGTAAACGTTACGCCAATATCCAATGGAACTGGTGGGAAAAAAGCGAAAGTGCGGTCTTGAGCAACAGCTTGGGCGAGGTGATTGTCAAAGGCTGCGTGCGGGAGTAAATATAACTGCGGTTATGCGTTAAAGAACATAACCGCACTTTGCCAACCTTATTCCAAATTCTGAATTTGTTCACGCATTTGTTCAATCAACACTTTTAATTCCACCGCCGAATTGGTGATATCCGCATTGATCGATTTTGAGGCAAGGGTGTTGGATTCTCGATTCAATTCCTGCATCATAAAATCCAGTTTACGCCCGACAGCACCGCCTTTTTTCAAAATCGAAGTCGTTTCTTTCACGTGCATTTGCAGGCGATCCAACTCTTCCGCCACATCGACCCGTTGCGCCAACAATACCATTTCCTGTTCTAAACGTTGCGGATCGGCTTGCAGTTGAATTTCATCAAAACGTTGTTGCAGTTTGTCCCGTTGCCATTGCAGAATTTTCGGCATTTGCGACCGCACTTTGTCCGCTTCAACGTTGATCGCCTCAAGCCGTTGTTGGATAATCTCTTGCAATTTCTGCCCTTCACGTCCGCGCATGGCGACAAATTCATCAAGCAGTTGATCAAAGCCGTTTAGCAGATCTTGCGCGATTTGATCCAAATCTTGCTCCGGCGTTTCAACCACGCCCGGATAACGCAATACATCGGTTAAATTGATTTCCCCTTCACCGGTTTGCTGTTTCAGCCATTGCAGCGATTTCAGCACCTGCTGCGCTAACGGCTGATTCAATTGCAGCTCAAGTGCGGTTTGCTGCTTTAATTCCAAACGCAGATTGCACTCCACTTTTCCGCGCGTAATCCGTTGGCGGATCTTCTCACGCAGATTATTTTCCAAGCCGCGAAACTGCTCCGGCAAACGGAAAAAATTTTCCAGATAGCGTTGGTTGACAGAACGAATTTCCCATACGGCATTGCCCCAATCCTGTTTCAGCGCCAGACGGGCGAAAGCGGTCATACTGTAAATCATAATTTTTCCTTTATTCGATGATTAAACCGGTTGTATTGTACTGATTCTTTGCTGCACTGTCGTGTCTAAAGTGCGGTTTGGTGTTAGAATAGCGGCGTTTAATTCAAATCTATTATGGAGAATACCGATGCGTCCAAACGATCGCCCTGTACAAGCCACCCGCCCGATTAAAATCAGCCGCCACTATACCAAACACGCCGAAGGTTCGGTATTGGTTGAATTCGGCGACACTAAAGTGCTGTGTAACGCCAGTTTGGAAAACAGCGTGCCACGTTTCTTAAAAGGGCAGGGGCAAGGTTGGATCACCGCCGAATACGGCATGTTGCCGCGCTCGACCAATGTCAGAATGCAGCGCGAAGCGGCGCGTGGTAAACAAGGCGGGCGCACTTTGGAAATTCAACGTTTGATCGGGCGTTCTCTGCGCGCCATGATTGATTTGACCGCACTCGGCGAACGCACCATTACCGTCGATTGCGATGTAATTCAAGCCGACGGCGGCACGCGCACCGCGGCGATCAGCGGAGCATGCGTGGCGGTGATTGATGCGGTCAATACCTTACTCGCCAATGGCGATTTAAAAACCAACCCGATTAAAGGCTTGGTTGCGGCGATTTCGGTCGGCATTGTCGAGGGAAATGCGGTCTGCGATTTGGAATATGCGGAAGATTCCGCCGCCGAAACCGATATGAATGTCGTGATGGCAGAAGACGGGCGCATGATTGAAGTGCAGGGCACGGCAGAAGGCGAGCCGTTCAGCCATGAAGAGTTATTACGGTTGCTGGATTTGGCGAAAGGCGGTATTGAGCAGATTTTTGCGGTACAGCGTGCGGCATTAAATGATCACTAATTTATCGGTAAGGTCTCTTTATGCAGGATTACAAACAACAATTTATCGAATTCGCCCTCAGCCGCAATGTCTTGAAATTCGGTGAATTCACCTTAAAATCAGGGCGTATCAGCCCCTATTTTTTTAATGCGGGCTTGTTCAGCACCGGTAACGATCTGGCGCGCCTAGGCGAGTTTTATGCCGCCGCCATTCAAGCGGCGCAATTGGATTACGATGTGATTTTCGGACCGGCATACAAAGGTATTCCGATTGCGACAACGGTATCCGTGGCGTTGGCAAGCCGCTTTGCTGTCGATAAAGCCGTCTGTTTTAATCGCAAAGAAGCCAAAGATCACGGCGAAGGCGGCAATTTAATCGGCAGCCCGTTACAAGGCAAGGTGCTGCTGGTCGATGATGTGATTACCGCCGGCACGGCGATTCGCGAATCAATGCGGCTGATCGCCGCTAATCAGGCGCAATTAAGTGCGGTAATGATTGCATTAAACCGCCAAGAACGCGGACAAGCCGAACTCTCCGCCATTCAAGAAGTGGAACGGGATTATGGTTGTCGCGTGCTATCGATTATCAATTTCGACGATCTGTTGCAGTTCTTACAAACCAATCCGAACTATCAACAATACCTACCCGCAATGCAGGCATATCGTCAACAATACGGCGTTTGATAACCACTTTCAGGCTGATTATTACCAAAATTCAGCCTGTTGCCATACTTTTCTCATTGAACTTCACTGCAAACCGCACGGGTATTTCTTCGTATTGCTTAGCCTTCTTGCCTCAGGCTTTTTCCGCCCAAACGCAAAAAAGCCCTTCGCATGACTGCAAAGGGCTTTTGTTCTATTCAATAATATCCGGCGGTGTCCTACTCTCACATGGGGAGACCCCACACTACCATCGGCGTTACGGCATTTCACTTCTGAGTTCGGCATGGAATCAGGTGGTGCTACCGCACTATCGCCGCCGGAATAATTCGGCTTGATTGTCTTTGTTTCTTCTTACTTTGTTTTGTTCTCTATTTTTTATTCTTTCAGCGTTTCTTTCGCTGTTATTCCTATTCGGTCACAAGCTAATCTGATTCAAACTCCTCGAGCCCTACTCGAGCTTCTGACTTCGCTCTTTCGTCTCTTGTCTTTTCTTACAACTTTCTCTCGGCTTTTGGGTAAAACCCTTGAGCGTTGTATGGTTAAGCCTCTCGGGCAATTAGTACGGGTTAGCTCAATGTATCACTACACTTACACACCCCGCCTATCTACGTCTTCGTCTTAAACAACCCTTACACACTCTAAGTGTGGGAAAACTCATCTCAAGGCAAGTTTCGTGCTTAGATGCTTTCAGCACTTATCTCTCCCGCACATAGCTACCCCGCAATGCTTCTGGCGAAACAACGGGAACACCAGCGGTGCGTCCACTCCGGTCCTCTCGTACTAGGAGCAGCCCCTTTCAATTTTCCAACGCCCACGGCAGATAGGGACCGAACTGTCTCACGACGTTCTAAACCCAGCTCGCGTACCACTTTAAATGGCGAACAGCCATACCCTTGGGACCTACTTCAGCCCCAGGATGTGATGAGCCGACATCGAGGTGCCAAACACCGCCGTCGATATGAACTCTTGGGCGGTATCAGCCTGTTATCCCCGGAGTACCTTTTATCCGTTGAGCGATGGCCCTTCCATTCAGAACCACCGGATCACTATGACCTGCTTTCGCACCTGCTCGACATGTCCGTCTCGCAGTCAAGCTTGCTTATACCATTGTACTAACCTCACGATGTCCGACCGTGATTAGCAAACCTTCGTACTCCTCCGTTACGCTTTGGGAGGAGACCGCCCCAGTCAAACTACCCACCAGACACTGTCCACGACCGCGTGCCGCAGTCTGTGTTAGAACATCAAACCTTAAAGGGTGGTATTTCAACAACGACTCCATATTAACTGGCGTTAATACTTCTCTGTCTCCCACCTATCCTACACATCAAAATTCAATGTTCAGTGTCAAGCTATAGTAAAGGTTCACGGGGTCTTTCCGTCTAGCCGCGGGTACACCGCATCTTCACGGCGATTTCAATTTCACTGAGTCTCGGGTGGAGACAGCCTGGCCATCATTACGCCATTCGTGCAGGTCGGAACTTACCCGACAAGGAATTTCGCTACCTTAGGACCGTTATAGTTACGGCCGCCGTTTACTGGGGCTTCGATCAAATGCTCTCACATCATCAATTAACCTTCCAGCACCGGGCAGGCGTCACACCCTATACGTCCACTTTCGTGTTTGCAGAGTGCTGTGTTTTTAATAAACAGTTGCAGCCAGCTGGTCACTTCGACTGACTTCACCTCTATCCGTTAAGGACTTCAATTACCGTCAGCGCACCTTCTCCCGAAGTTACGGTGCTATTTTGCCTAGTTCCTTCACCCGAGTTCTCTCAAGCGCCTGAGTATTCTCTACCTGACCACCTGTGTCGGTTTTCAGTACGGTTTATGATAAGATAAGCTTAGCGGCTTTTCCTGGAAGTGTGGTATCGGTTACTTCGACTCCGTGGAGTCTCCCCGTCACGCCTCTGATATAAATGACCGGATTTGCCTAATCATCCATCCTACACGCTTGGACCGGGACTTCCGTCACCCGGATAACCTAACCTGCTCCGTCCCCACATCGCTCTTATCACAAGTACGGGAATATTAACCCGTTTCCCATCGACTACGCTCTTCAGCCTCGCCTTAGGGGCCGACTCACCCTGCCCCGATTAACGTTGGACAGGAACCCTTGGTCTTCCGGCGAGGGGGTTTTTCACCCCCTTTATCGTTACTTATGTCAGCATTCGCACTTGTGATACGTCCAGCAGCCCTCTCGAGCCACCTTCTTCCGCTTACACAACGCTCCCCTACCCAATCAGATGACAGATTTCAGACGTCAGGTTTCGGTGTTTTACCAAAACCTTGTAACATCTTCGCAATTTCTTCGTATTCATTACGCCATCTTTGCCAATCTTGTTCATCTACATATTTCAAGTCATAACAGTATCTTAACCAAACTCGCATTTCATCAGCACTGCCTATTGCCATGCTAAGAAATCGATTTAAATCCGCTTTAGTACGTTGCCTTGCAAAACCTTCGGCTAAATTTGCACAAATGCTTTTGCTTGCCCGTCTAACTTGGTCTCCTAACGCATATTGCTCTATCTTAGGAAAATCCAAGCTCGCTTGATGAATTTCCAACGACACTTTATAAGCGCGTTGAAACACCTTCAAATCTTCAAACTTGATTGCCATACTGTCTCCTGACATCTGAAATCTGTCATCTGAATGCCGCAGCTTCGGTGCTATGTTTTAGCCCCGTTACATCTTCCGCGCAGGCCGACTCGACTAGTGAGCTATTACGCTTTCTTTAAATGATGGCTGCTTCTAAGCCAACATCCTAGCTGTCTAAGCCTTCCCACTTCGTTTCCCACTTAACATAGACTTTGGGACCTTAGCTGGCGGTCTGGGTTGTTTCCCTCTTCACGACGAACGTTAGCACCCGCCGTGTGTCTCCTAGATATTACTCTTCGGTATTCGCAGTTTGCATCGGGTTGGTAAGTCGGGATGACCCCCTAGCCGAAACAGTGCTCTACCCCCGAAGGTATTCGTCTAAGGCTCTACCTAAATAGATTTCGGGGAGAACCAGCTATCTCCCGGTTTGATTGGCCTTTCACCCCCAGCCACAAGTCATCCGCTACTTTTTCAACAGTAGTCGGTTCGGTCCTCCAGTTAGTGTTACCCAACCTTCAACCTGCCCATGGCTAGATCACCGGGTTTCGGGTCTATATCGTGCAACTCTTCGCCCAGTTAAGACTCGGTTTCCCTTCGGCTCCCCTATTCGGTTAACCTCGCTACACAATATAAGTCGCTGACCCATTATACAAAAGGTACGCAGTCACCCCCCCTTAAGCCCACTGCTTGATTTTTTATTGTTGACCAACTTGCTGCGCAAGTTGTTAACCATCAAGTGCGGTTGTTTTATCCTATCCTTCAATAGGCTTAAGTGGGGGGCTCCCACTGCTTGTACGTACAGGGTTTCAGGTTCTATTTCACTCCCTTCACCAGGGTTCTTTTCGCCTTTCCCTCACGGTACTGGTTCACTATCGGTCAGTCAGGAGTATTTAGCCTTGGAGGATGGTCCCCCCATCTTCAAACAGGATTTCTCGTGTCCCGCCCTACTTGCTGTTAGCTTAGTACCGTAACTGTGCCTTCGGATACGGGATTATCACCCTCTGCGATTGAGCTTCCCAACTCATTCTCCTAACTCACTTACTATCACTAACGGCTTCTCCGTGTTCGCTCGCCGCTACTTACGGAATCTCAATTGATTTCTTTTCCTCGGGGTACTGAGATGTTTCAGTTCTCCCGGTTCGCCTTGTTAACCTATGGATTCAGTTAACAATAGTAGATTCTTCATCTACTGGGTTTCCCCATTCGGATATCGTGGAGTGATAGCGCTTCTTATCAACTCCTCCACGCTTTTCGCAGATTAGCACGTCCTTCTTCGCCTCTGACTGCCTAGGCATCCACCCTGCACGCTTCGTCACTTAACCATACAACCTCAAGAATTTTTATACCGCACTTTCATTTCAACTAACCACTTTCGTGCCCGTTTCGTTCAGTCCGCTTTCCATTCCCAAAGCCGTCTTCCATTGACTCGTGCGTAAGTTTCCCTACGCTGACCTGCTCAGTGCCTTTTCTCACCAAACAAGCCCAATTCGATTCTCGATTGCTCGATTTTCGAATACTCAGCTCTTACGTCCTTTCGAACGCTTGAGTTCTCTTCAGTTTTTAGCTTGTGTCCAAATTTTTAAAGAACAAATCGGTTTTTCAACCAATACTCAATCCTCTTAACCGCACTTTAGGTTTTTTAATCCCTCATAAAGCGTTGGCTAAGAAAACTCACTATTAATCAATAAACCCTTATCACCGATACTTCAGTCATTACTGACCTCGTTGTGACAAGTTAAAGCGTGGTGGAGCTAAGCGGGATCGAACCGCTGACCTCCTGCGTGCAAAGCAGGCGCTCTCCCAGCTGAGCTATAGCCCCTTTCTTTTCCCGTATTTAGCGATATCAGGTTGAAATCGAGAAGCGCAGTGTGCGAACAGCACATGGGCATCGCAGATATTCAAGATGATGAAGCTAAAAGCCAATTCGCTTATTCAAAAGCGATTTGAGGTGAGAAACGCAGTATGCGCGAGCATATGAGTATCGCAACCCTCAAAGCGGTGCAGAATAAGTAGAATTGGTAGGCCTGAGTGGACTTGAACCACCGACCTCACCCTTATCAGGGGTGCGCTCTAACCACCTGAGCTACAAGCCTATCTCTCTATACGGTCTGTCTTCTTTTCTATCAAACAATCTGTGTGAACACCTATACAAAATCATCAGTCATATATAAGGAGGTGATCCAACCGCAGGTTCCCCTACGGTTACCTTGTTACGACTTCACCCCAGTCATGAATCATACCGTGGTAAACGCCCCCCTTTCGGTTAAGCTATCTACTTCTGGTACAACCCACTCCCATGGTGTGACGGGCGGTGTGTACAAGGCCCGGGAACGTATTCACCGCAACATTCTGATTTGCGATTACTAGCGATTCCGACTTCATGGAGTCGAGTTGCAGACTCCAATCCGGACTACGACGCACTTTAAGAGATTCGCTTAAGCTCGCACTCTCGCCTCCCTCTGTATACGCCATTGTAGCACGTGTGTAGCCCTACTCGTAAGGGCCATGATGACTTGACGTCATCCCCACCTTCCTCCGGTTTGTCACCGGCAGTCTCCTTTGAGTTCCCATCTTTACATGCTGGCAACAAAGGATAAGGGTTGCGCTCGTTGCGGGACTTAACCCAACATTTCACAACACGAGCTGACGACAGCCATGCAGCACCTGTCTCTAAGTTCCCGAAGGCACAAGCTCATCTCTGAGCTCTTCTTAGGATGTCAAGAGTAGGTAAGGTTCTTCGCGTTGCATCGAATTAAACCACATGCTCCACCGCTTGTGCGGGCCCCCGTCAATTCATTTGAGTTTTAACCTTGCGGCCGTACTCCCCAGGCGGTCGATTTAACGCGTTAGCTTCGAGAGCCACCCATACAGGCAACCCCCAAATCGACATCGTTTACAGCGTGGACTACCAGGGTATCTAATCCTGTTTGCTCCCCACGCTTTCGCACATGAGCGTCAGTCTTTGTCCAAGGGGCCGCCTTCGCCTCCGGTATTCCTCCACATCTCTACGCATTTCACCGCTACACGTGGAATTCTACCCCTCTCTACAAAACTCTAGATAAACAGTATGAAATGCTGTTCCCAAGTTAAGCTCGGGGATTTCACATCTCACTTATCTATCCGCCTGCGTGCCCTTTACGCCCAGTTATTCCGATTAACGCTCGCACCCTCCGTATTACCGCGGCTGCTGGCACGGAGTTAGCCGGTGCTTCTTCTGTGACTAACGTCAATTGCTCTGTCTATTAAACAAAACACCTTCCTCATCACCGAAAGAACTTTACAACCCGAAGGCCTTCTTCATTCACGCGGCATGGCTGCGTCAGGGTTCCCCCCATTGCGCAATATTCCCCACTGCTGCCTCCCGTAGGAGTCTGGGCCGTGTCTCAGTCCCAGTGTGACTGGTCATCCTCTCAGACCAGTTAGAGATCGACGGCTTGGTGAGCCTTTACCTCACCAACTACCTAATCTCACTTGGGCTCATCTTATGGCGGGTGACCCGAAAGTCCCACCCTTTAATCTCTCGATATTACGCGGTATTAGCTACAGTTTCCCGTAGTTATCCCCCTCCATAAGCCAGATTCCCAAGCATTACTCACCCGTCCGCCGCTCGTCGGCAAAGTAGCAAGCTACTCCCCGTTACCGCTCGACTTGCATGTGTTAAGCCTGCCGCCAGCGTTCAATCTGAGCCATGATCAAACTCTTCAATTCAAGTTCAATCGCTCAACGAATCTCTGACTATAATATTGAAACCACAAAAGTTTCAATTATGAATTTACTATCAGCACTCATTAAGACTTTAGTTTTTTTAAATCTTTAAATTACCAATGCCTTGCACAAGTGCCCACACAGATTGTCTGATATATTGTTAAAGAACAGTCACAACCGCCGGCTTCAAACAGCACACTGCGTCGTTGTGAGGTGCGCATTATAGACATTCAGCGATTCTTTGCAAGAGCTTTTTTTCACTTTTTTGCAAAAAATTTCCGAGCGGCGCTTTTTTAAACGAAAAACCGCACTTTTGTGGTTTTATTCAGCAAAAGTGCGGTTGGATTGTTAAAAATATGGCTTATTCTTTCGGTAAGCGTTTAATCGAAATCACTAATCCGCCCCAAATAATCACGAGGGCAACGGTCATCATGATAATTGCACTGATACTCATTTTTTATGTCCTTTTGTAAAATCAATGGTTTCGTGTTTCCACGCCAATTTAGACAGAATATGGGAAACTACAATCAAGCCAATCGCCATGCCCCAACCGAAGGTATTTACAAACCATGTCGGATAGCCGCCGTAGCCGTTTTTCAACACATCGCTGACTTCGCTTAATAACATGTACGACAGCACCACCGGCGTAACTACGCCGACTACGATTTCCCACCATTTACCCAGTTGGAACGAAGAAACACGGTTAATGTGTTCACGCAGTTGCGGTAAGTTGTTGGTTAAAACAATCGCTTGAATCGAGAACAATGCCACCGCTACGATACCAAATTTATTAACGAAGTTATCGAACACATCCAACATCGGTAAGCCGGTTGTCGTGCCGAATAACAACACCGATGCCAACATCATTGGCACACCGACGATAAACACAGCTTTGGCGCGGCGCGCTTGCAGCTTATCTTGCACCGCCGCGATAATCACTTCTAACACGGAAATTAACGAGGTCAAGGCGGCAAAGGTCAATGAACCGAAGAACAGCACGCCGATAATCCAGCCCGCTTTATCAATAATCGCAGGGAAAGCGATAAAGGCTAAACCAATGCCCGATGTCGCCACTTCCGATACTTGTTGGTTGTTTGCAGTTGCGATAAAGCCCAACGCCGCAAATACGCCGATACCGGCCAACACTTCAAACGAGCTGTTGGCAAAACCAACCACCAAGCCCGAGCCGCTCAAATCCGTTTTTGGTTTGAGGTATGACGCATAGGTAATCATAATCCCGAAACAAATGGATAATGAAAAGAAGATTTGGCTGTAAGCCGCAATCCACACTTTCGGATCATATAATTTAGACCAGTCCGGCGTGAATAGCGCATTTAAGCCTTTCGCCGCACCGTCTAACGTTAATGATGTTCCCACTAAAACAAAGAACATCACCACCAACAACGGCATAATTATCGCGGCAGATTTGCCGATCCCTTTTTTTACGCCGAGCGCTAAGATCCCCAAACAGACCAACCACACCGCAATCAGTGGTCCGGTTACCGTGCCGACAAAATCAAGACTCACGCCGGCATCCGCCATTTGCAACACTTCTTTAAAAAAGAAATCCGCGTGATTCGTACCCCAAGCGCCGGTGAAAGAGTAGTAGGTGTACATCGCCGCCCAACCCAGCACCACCGCATAGTAAGTGCCGATAATGATATTAATCATTACCTGCCACCAACCAAACGTTTCTAAACTTTTGGTCATACGACGGAACGACAACGGGGCTGCGCCACGGTATTTATGCCCGATAGCGTAATCCAAAAACAATAACGGAATCCCGGCGGTCAGCAATGCCACCACATAAGGAATAATAAATGCACCGCCGCCGTTTTCATAAGTGATATACGGAAAACGCCAAATGTTTCCCAATCCGACAGCAGAACCAATCGCCGCAATAATAAAAGCGCGACGACCGGAGAATGTTTCACGTGAAGACGGCGCGTGTTGTTGAGCCATGCTTCAACCTCCTAAAATAATCATGATATGTTAAAATAATTAAGAATAGATAATATCTAAACTTCGCCACTATATAGCATATTTTTAGCCAAAAAAAGCAATTTGTTTTAAAAAAACACTATAAAATTGCTTTAATTGCTATTTTATTCTTTATTAAACCGCACTTTGGCGCATGATAATTTCCTGTGGTGAAACGATGTATCAACATTTTCACCATTTACAATAGCAATTGTTCAAAATAAGATAGCGAAAATCACAGCCAAATCAGGAGAAAACACTATGTCTGCATTTAACCAATTACAAAAGGCTCGTCGTTCGATTTACAGTATCGGCAAAAACGTTGAACTATCCAAAGACAGCCTGACCGCACTGATTAAACAAACCGTGCGCGAGGCGCCATCATCATTCAATTCACAATCTTCGCGTGTCGTGGTGCTATTCGGTGCGGAACACGAAAAACTATGGGATATCGTATTAGACACGCTGCGTAAAATCGTGCCTACCGACGCATTTGCGGCAACGGAAACCAAAGTGAACAGCTATTTCAAAGCGGGTTTCGGCACCGTACTCTATTTTGAAGATCAAGACGTAGTAACCGGTTTACAACGGCAATTCGCAACTTATGCCGAAAACTTCCCGATTTGGTCGGAACAATCCGGCGGCATGGCGCAATATGCGGTGTGGCTGGCATTAACCGAAGCCGGTTTAGGCGCGACCCTACAACACTACAATCCGATTATCGACCAAGAAGTGGCAAAAACCTGGGGCATTCCGGCAAGCTGGAAACTGCGCGCACAAATGCCATTCGGCAGTATCGAAGCGGCAGCGGGAGAAAAAACCTATATGGACGATGAACAACGGTTTAAAATCTTTGGTTAAGCAAAAAATAACCGCACTTTTAGCATAAAATAGGTAAAAGTGCGGTCAGTTTAAGTCATAAATACATCATTAGCAGATTGCGCATTTATTATTTACGCATATCCAACAAATGATCGGCATTTTCTAAGGTTACAACCGTCCACGGGACATCATACCGTTTAGATTTGCCATCATTCCAATCCATTTTTCCTTGATATTGCTGCCAAATATCTGACATCGGTTGATAACCGTCGCCAACTACTGCTTTCATCGCAACATCTATCGAACCGTGAATTTGTCCTCTGGCATCTTGTAAAATTGAAGTCATTTTCTTCTCTTTTACGGCATGAATCGCATCACTTACACCGTCAACACCAGCAATCGCAAAATCATACACATTTAGTCCCGCGCTTTGAATCGCTTCAATTGCGCCGAGTGCCATTTCATCATTTTGTGCTATCACCCCATTAATTTTACCACGATGTTTTTGTAACCAGTTTTCCATTAGAGGAATAGCTTCAGAGCGTGACCAGTTCGCAGTTTTCCGTTCTAAAATTTTAATATTTCCTTCACCGCATTCAGCAATAGCGCGTTCATTACCTTGTCCACGCTGGATTTCACCAGAACCACCTTTCGGACCTTCAATAATCACAACATTACCTTTGCAGTTCATTTTTTCCAATACCGCTTTCGCTTCCAAATATCCGCCTTCAACATCATCAGACACCACTTCGCTTGTCATTTTGTCGGTATTTAAACGCGCATTTGTCACCACGACCGGAATATTCGCTTTATTCGCCATCGTCACAACATCAATATTTGCTTCATAGTCCATCGGATTAATAATAATCGCATCAGTTTTAGTTTGAATTGCGGTTTCTGCCTGATTATTTTGTACCAACGGATCATAACGACCATCATAAATGGTTAAGGTTGCTAATCCTTGTTTTACAGCAGGATGATCCTTTGCTGCTTTTTCCATTAATTGCACAAATTCCGCTTTCATTCCATACATTAAAATTGAAATTTTAACGGGTGGTTTTTGTGCAACTGCTGTGGTTGAAACTGCCAATGCAACTGATGTTAAGAGCCATTTTTTCATAAAATAAATCCTCTTTAAGTTGAGAAAACCGTGTCATACAACAACACATTATCGACGTTGTTTGCGTGATGGATCTAACATCACGGCAACAACAATAAGTACACCTTTTATCAGTTGTTGGTAATACGACTGCACCCCCAACAAATCCAATCCATTATTCAAGACCCCGATAATCAAAATTCCGAAAAACGTTCCCATCAATGTCCCGACCCCACCAACCATACTCGTTCCGCCAATCACAACCGCAGCAATCGCATCAAGTTCGTAAGCTGTTCCTGCATTTGTTTGTGCCGAGCCGGTTCTTGCAGTCAAAATTAACCCTGCTATCGCAGCTAGAACACCACAGAAAGTATAAACTAAGACTTTAATTTGAAATACATTAATCCCTGAAGTGCGGGTGCTTTTTTCATTTCCACCGACAGCATAAATATAACGTCCAAACGGCATTTTATTTAAAATGATCCACGCAATCACAAAGATGAAAATAAACACCACCACCGGAATAGGAATACTGTCAAATAAATAACCGTTTCCTAACCAGCGAAAATCTGGATTTAATTGCGAAACAGGGTTACCATCGGTTGAAAGTAAGGTTAATCCACGTGCAATTGATAACATTCCCATCGTAACGATAAAGGGCTGTAAATTATATTTAGCAATCACCGCACCATTAATAAAACCAGCCAATGCGCCCACCGTAATTGCAATAAAAACCGGCAACCAAAGCGCCATATCAGTATCGCCAATTGCAAGGCTACCGCTAGTTGCAAAACGTGCAGAAATAATACCGGCTAGAGCCAACACTGCTCCAACAGATAAATCTACACCTGCAGTAATAATTACGAATGTCATGCCTATTGCTAAAATGCCATTGATAGACACCTGTCGCAAAATAATCAACGCATTATCTCTACTTAAAAAGTAGTTGTCTGCCCAATTTCCATAATAAACTGAAATTTCACCAGCAATCGCAATCGCCAAACATAATGCAATAAATGCAAAAATAATTCCGTAGCGATTTAATGTTTTCTTATAATCAAGCTTATTTAGCAATAACATATTATTCATAATTTTACCTTTATTATAAATCAGACGGACAAGTTCATCAGTGTTGCTTGTGTTAATTCATCTCTTGTCAAAACACCGTTTATTTTTCCATTTTTTAAGACAATAACCCGATCACTCATGCCGATAATTTCTGAAAGCTCAGAAGAAACCATAATGATGGATTTACCTTTTTGGGCGAAATCCGACATAAAGTGATATATTTCTTTTTTTGCACCGACATCAATTCCCCTTGTCGGCTCATCAAGCAGCAAAATTTTCGGTTCTAACAATGCCCATTTGCCTAAAATCACTTTTTGTTGATTACCGCCACTTAAATTAATCACCAACTGTTCTTCATTTGGGGTTTTAATATTAAATTTATTAATCATTTCTCGTGTGCGTGTTTTAGATTTAAATTGATTAATAAAATGAAAGCGGCTGATTTGGTTTAAAGAAGATAAATCAATATTTTCAGCGACTGAACGGCATAAAACCAAACCACTAGCTTTTCTGTCTTCAGTTACATAAGCCAATCCTAAATCAATCGCTTTTTTGACGGAATGGCGTGCCAGTTTATGCCCTTGAAAATAAATACTGCCTTGATCCGCTTGTTCCAAACCGAAAATAATATCTAACAATTCGCTCCGTCCTGATCCGACTAAACCATAAATACCTAAAATTTCACCCTGTCGAAGTTGAAAATTAATTTGATGTAATTTATTTTTCCAACTTAATGAATCAAGCTCTAATACGATATTATCCGAAGGCGTATTAAATTTCGCAAATTCTTGACTTAACTCCCCTCCGATAATATGTTCGATCAGTTTTTCCCTGGTTATATCCTTAATTTCGCCTTCACAAATATAACTACCATCGCGAAAAATAGTAAACATATCCGCTAATTCAAAAATTTCTGATAAACGATGGGATACATAAATTATTCCTTTCCCTTTTTCTGCCAATGCTCTTATTGACTGAAATAGTTTCTGGACATCTTCTTCTCCAATTGCAGAAGTTGGTTCGTCCATAATGATAATATCGGCATTAGAATGTGATAAAGCTTTTGCTATTTCAACCAACTGTTGTTCTGCAACACTTAAATCACGCATTTTTGCTTGTGGCGAAATATCATCAAATCCTAAATCATCTAATAAATTTTGTGTCTGCTGATTTAATTGTGAAAAATCAACAAAACCCATCTTTTTCGGTTCATTACCCAAATAGATATTTTCTGCTACAGACAAATCCGGGATCGTACTCAGCTCTTGCTGTACTATCGTGATTCCTGCTGCTAATGCTTGTTTTGGATTTTCAAAATGTTGCTCTTTGCCATTGACAAAAATATGTCCACTATCCGGTGTGATGAACCCCATTAAAATGCTGAGGAATGTCGATTTCCCGGCTCCATTACCCCCACACAAAGCATGAATTGATCCTCTTTTCAGAATAAACTCAACTTGTTTTAAAGCAACTACTTCGCCAAACGCTTTACGTACACCGGTGACTTCCAATAAATAATCTGCTGTATTTTCCATATTTATTTCTCTAAATAATATTCTGTTAATAAACGTACATATTTAAAATAAATATCGTTATATTGCGCAACACAACTTGTATTCGGTAAAGTCAATGTTGTTTTGTCTAACACAACAAAGCGTTGATTAATTTCCTTAAACAGTGTTTTTTCATCTCGTGACTGATTAGGTTGTTGTAATTGATGAAGCCAAGCAGCCTGAATTGCTGCCCCTAGAGCAGCTGCTTCACTATTTCTCAAACAAATCACTTCACAATTCATTATATCGGCGACAATTTGTCGCCATATTTCACTTTTCGCCCCACCACCAATCAAACGGATTTGTGAAATTTCTATCCCTGACTGCTTAAATAACGTCAAGCCATAACGCAACCCAAAAGTAATACCTTCAACTGTCGCCCTACATACATTTTCACTGGTGAAATTTTTATTATCTAAGCCGTGAATACTGGCTTTGGCGATGGGTAAAGAAGGGACTCGTTCACCATTGAAAAACGGCAACACCATTACACCGTCTGCACCAAGTGGTGAACTTTTTAATTGCTTATTAAAGTCTCCCAAATTTAATTGAAACAGATCTTGTACTAAGGACGTTGCTGAAGTGACATTCATGGTACAAATTAAGGGCAACCAACCATTGTTCGCAGAACAAAAATTCGCAATAGCCGCCGAAACCGGTTTAATCGGTTGCTCAGAATAAGCGTATAATGTGCCTGATGTACCTAAACTTAATGTGACTATTCCGGCTTCAATATTTCCTGTTCCTATTGCACCCATCATGTTGTCGCCGCTGCCAGCTGCAATTAAGGTGTTGGGATTTAATCCCAATATTGTTGCAATCTCAGGCAACACCGTTCCTACCGCTTGATTGTGGCGAATTAATCTTGGTAATGCCTTTTCTAATACACCGCTATCATCAATTAAACGAATAATGCGTTGATCCCAGTCACGCTGATAAATATTGAATAATCCTGTTCCCGACGCATCACCAAACTCCATCACCTTATTGCCGCTCAGCCAGTAATTCAGATAATCATGTGGCAACAACACCGTATCAATCTTGCTCCACACTTCGGGCTGATGTCGCTTTAACCAAAGTAATTTCGAGGCGGTATAACCGGTTGCAAGAACCAAGCCTAACTTTTCTAAGCAAGTCTCTGCTCCGCCCAGCGCAGTTAATAAGGCTTCATTTTCATCGTTTGTTTCCGTATCACACCACAATTTCGCCGGACATAAAGGGTTGCCTACTTTGTCTAACACCACTAAGCCGTGCTGCTGTCCAGAAATCGAGATTGCATGAATTTTTTCAGGCGTAATGCCGGCATTTTTTATGGCATTGGAAAAAGCTTGCTGAAACGCGGAAATCCACCATTCAGGTTGCTGTTCTCTTTTTCCATTACTTTCACTGATTAATTGATGGGGCGCACTACCCAATCCTAAAATCTCGCCCATTTCCGTATCAATTAAAATCACTTTGGTACTTTGTGTACCACAATCAACGCCGGCATAAATTCCCATTTTTTACTCCATTTCAATCATAATTTTGACATCATTAGGATTTGCAGAAGCTGCCCTGTCAAAAGCCTCGATAGATTCTTCAAACTTATAAACATATGAAATTAAAGGTTTAATATCTAATTTACCTGATGCCAACAAGCGAATGGTTCTTGGATACATATTGACATAGCGGAAGATTGTCTTGAAGGTAATCTCTTTTGCTTGCGCAGCGACAATATCAACCGGAGCAGGTGAAACCGGCATACCGACTAATACTGCGGTTGAACCGGGCGCCATATAGGTCGGTAAACTCTCAATCACCGCAGCAGCACCGCTACATTCAAACAACACATCAACACCTGCTCCGTTTGTCAAACGATGTACAAACGCCAATAAATCGGACGTTTTACTGTTAATCGGATGAATTCCTGCATATTGCCCTGCAATGGCTAATTTTTCGTCCACTACATCACAAATAATCACCTCAGCACAACCACCGGCTAAAGCAGAAAGTGCGGTCAAAACCCCAATCGTGCCTGCACCGACAACCAATGCAATATCACCCGGTTTAATTTGTGCCTTTGTTGCTGATTGCATACCTATCGCCAACGGTTCAACCATAGCTCCTTCCGCAAAACTCAAGTGCTCAGGCAATTTAAAGGTAAATGCCGCTGGATGAACTACGCTCTCCCTTAAACAACCGTCAATCGGCGGCGTTGCCCAAAACCGCACTTCAGGATCTAAATTATAAAATCCGGATTTAGACTGCATTGATGATAAATTAGGAATGCCCGGCTCCATACAAACCCGATCACCAACCGCAAGATGGGTGACATTTTTTCCGATTTTGGTCACGACACCGGAGGCTTCATGCCCTAAAATCATCGGTTCTTCAACCACAAAAGGACCGATTCTGCCATGTTGATAATAATGCACATCACTGCCACAAATCCCGACAGTATGTATTTTGATCTCAACATCATCATCGCCTACGGTGGTTTCTACGTTTTTATCGCGGATATATAACTTTCCCGAGTCCAAAACTAATGCTTTCATTGCCATTTCCTCGATAGTTGATTGAATTTTTAAACCTCAATAAATGATATGAAAATCATTTATTGATAATTTAATATCATTTTAATGATAATAATGTGTCAAAGATCACAAAATGGAAGATTACCCGAATATTCGTGATGATAATTGCAACGCAGATCACATTTTCTCGTTATAATTGGCTTATTATCAATAATAGCTCACTTACTAATACGGCTTAACCGATAAAATTAACAATATTTGAGGTGAAAAATGAATAAAAATGATCATTCTGAAATCATAGAAAGAACAATTGCTTTACTGGCAAAAGCAGGTACGATACTGTCGGCGCAAGATAAAGCAAACATTGAAATCACCGATTTTAAATTGGGTAAGCTAGAACAGATGGGGCTACAGCTCATTACTTTCATCAATAACGAACGCTATTGTGCGAAGCAATTAGTTTTGTTTCCACAACAAAATTGTCCTGAACATCGCCACCCACCATTTGAAAATAATATCGGCAAACAAGAAACTTTCCGTTGTTTATTTGGTGAGGTTTATCTCTATGTTGAAGGGCTGCCAACCGAAAATCCTCAGGCAATTCCACCACAAGATCATCAGCAATGGTACACCGCAAAACACGAAATTCACCTTCAACCCGGAGAACAATATACCATTGCACCCGACACCAAACATTGGTTTCAAGCCGGTAATGACGGTGCTGTCATAGCGGAGTTTTCAAGCCAAAGCCGTGACGAATTTGATATCTTTACCGATCCGGCGGTAATAAGAGTATAACTATGACTTCATCATCAAAAAAAATTAAATTAGAACATATTGCACTGGCATCAGGTCTCAGCAAAATAACGGTATCACGCGCATTATCTGATCCTGGTAAAGTAAAAGCCGAAACTCGCGATAAAATCTTAACTATTGCTGAACAGATGGGTTATTTTTCCAATACGAGCAATATAAAGTCGAAAAAAAATAAGCTGATTGGAATTGTTAATCCAAATATGAGCAATCCCTTTTTTGGCGAATTGGCAAAAATCATGAGTAAAATATCATCAGAATTAGAGTATGATATTTTGATGTTTGATTCCTACGAATCTGAAGAAGTTGAGACGCAATCAATCCAACGGATGATTAGCTATGGAGTCGATGCCATTGTTTTATCGGTAATTTCTTCCGACAGAAATTACCAACCCGACTATTTGCAAAAATTAAAATCACTCAATATTCCGGTGATTTTAATTGACCGAGAAATCGGCAACTCGGAATATAGTGGTATTTATATTGATAACTTACACTGTGGAACAGAAGTTGCTAATTATATTAATCTAACTAATTATCAAAATGTTGTTGTCATCGCAGGACCGGAATATTCTAATGTATCAACTGATCGGGTGAGAGGTCTTACTTCTGTTATTGATAAAAGCAAAAATCTGACGATTTTCCACGCCGATTTTTTTATGGAAGCTGCTTATCACACGACCAAATCTTATCTTAGAACCAATAAAAATAAGGTGGTTTTTGCCGGAATGAATAATCAAATTTCACTTGGCATTTTAAAAGCCTGTATTGAAGCCGGATTAACTTTTAAACAAGATTTTGATTTATTTAGCATAGATAATGTACCCTATGCTGAAATTTATGGTTTTAAAATACCTTGTATCTCACATAATTTGTATGAAATCGGCTATCAGGCAATTAATCTAGCCATTCGCTCAATAGAAAAGCCTAATGCCGATATTTCAAAAATTATCGTTCGTGGCGAGGTCAGCATTTAAGGCTTAGAATGAAGTCTACTTTTGCAAAAGTGCGCTTGTCCGCGGCATCACCCCAAACCATAACTCAAATGCATGGGCGGCTTGTGCGATTAACATACCGATGCCGTCGGCGGTTTTGCTTGCTCCGCACTGTTTTGCCCATGTGATAAACGGGGTGTCTGCACCTTTGGCATATTGCATATCATACGCCAGACCGCACTTTTGTATGATTTCGGGATTAATTTCAATCACTTTGCCTTGTAAGCCTAACGAGGTGGCATTGATAACCACATCAAACGGCTTCACCGGAATTTGTTCCAATTCCACTGCTTGAATGTTGCCGTAAGGCTGAAATTTATCCGCCAGTTGCTGTGCTTTTGCTAAAGTGCGGTTTGCCAGCATGATCTGTTGCTGGGCTTGCAATAACGGCAGCAGCACGCCTTTGGTTGCACCGCCTGCGCCAAGAATAAGAATCTGTTGTTGCGGTTGCAGCCAGCCTAAACGTTGCAAATCACTGACCAAACCTGCGCCATCGGTGTTGTCGGCGTATAACCGTCCGTCGGGCAACTTTTTCAAAGTGTTGCAGGCTTCTGCGGTCAAACAGCGTTCACTGTGCAAATCCGCCAAAGCAAACGCTCGCTCTTTAAACGGCGCAGTGATATTACACCCCTGCCCACCGTCGGCAAAAAAATCGGCGAGCTGTTGCTCAAACCGCACTTCGTCGCCCAATTTACGTTCATAATTCAACGCGACACCTTGTTGCGCCGCAAAATGCTGTTGAATTTCCGGCGATTTGCTTTGTGCAATCGGATTGCCCCACACGGCGTATTTGTTGGCATGGCTGTCTGCATAGCTGTTCATTTTTTCCACTCTTGTTTTAACATACTATAAATTTCAAAATCAGCAAATTCACCGCTGCTCAATAAAATGCCTTGTCGTTCAATATCTTCCAAAATAAGCCCTAAACGTTGAGGAATGCCACGGCTCGCATGATTACCAAGTGCACATTTAATTTGAATGCGGTTAAACCCCAACTCTCGGAAGCCATAATCCAATAAAGCCTCGGTTGCTAATGTCATAATGCCTTTATGCTGAAAATCCTCACACAACCAATAGCCAATTTCCGCTTTAGCATTGCTACTATCCGCAGAATTAAAACCAATTAAACCGCAACCTTGTCCTTGATAATGAATTTTAAACACCTGCGCCAGTCTGTTTTGCTGCAAAGATTGGATAAACTCCAGCGAATCCGACACTTGCTGAGTGCTTGCAATAAACGGCAACCAACGCCCCAAATACGTGCGATTTTGCGCTATCGCCTGAAAAACCCAGTGTGCATCACTTTCTGTGAGTTGTTGTAACCTCAGTTCTTGATTAACTTCAATTGTTGCTTTCAGCATACTATGCCCTAATCACTTGATGACTAAAAATATCACGAATTTCCGACGGGTTTTGTGCGCCGCCGACCGCACTTTCCAACACCGGAAAATCTGCGCCGAATTGCAAGCGCACCTCTTGTGCGGTGCGGCAAGGCGGCAAGCCGCTGAGATTGGCACTGGTGGAGGTCAGCGCGGTTTGCGCCGTTTGGCAAAGTGCGGTCACCGCAGGGTGGCGGCATAAGCGCACGGCGATAGTGTCAAATTTACCACTAAGGAAATCGGGGGTTTGCGCACTTTTCGGCACGAGCCAAGTAATCGCGCGATCAGTATCGGCTTGTAACCGTTGCCAATGCTCGGCTTGCAAACGCGATTGATCAATAAACGGCAATAGATAATCCAAGTGCGGTGCAATCACGATTAAGCCTTTTTCAATAGGGCGTTGTTTTAATTCGAGTAAGGTTAAAACCGCACTTTCACTCAACGGATCACAACCCAGCCCGAACACCGCTTCGGTCGGGTAGGCTATCACCTGTTGGTGTTTTAAGTGGGAAACAAGCTGTTGTAAAGTATAGGTCATTATAAAATCATCAAAAGTCAAATCGTCAATATATTAGCAGATTAAACTTAGAATAAAAATTGGTGTAACGACCTCGGTTGCCGTCACACCAAAGATTAAATAACAATGACAGGTTATGCCGGATAGTGGATTGGAGAACCCGGACCAACCGGCAAATTAAACACAAATACCCATACAAAGAAAAGTAATGACCAACCAACCAAAAATATGGCGGAATACGGCAACATCATGGAAACCAATGTGCCCACACCGGCATCTTTTTTATATTTAATCACCGTTGCCATAATTAAGCCGAAATAGCTCATCATCGGCGTAATGATGTTGGTTACGGAATCACCGATTCGATATGCCGCTTGAATGGTTTCCGGCGCATAACCCGACAACATGAGCATTGGGACAAAAATCGGTGCTGTCACCGCCCATTGCGCCGAGGCGGATCCAATCATAAGATTGATAAAAGCACAGATTAAAATAAATCCCATGAACAACAAACCGCCGCGCAAACCAATATCATTTAAAAAGTTCGCTCCCTTCACAGCAATCACTTGTCCGATATTGGTCCAATTGAAAAACGCAACAAATTGCGCGGCAAAAAAGATAATCACTAAATATAAGCCTAAGGTACTCATCGACTCAGCCATTGCATTGACGACATCTTTATCCGAGCGGATACTCTTCGTTACCCAACCATACACTATGCCGGGAACAGCAAATAATACGAAGATAAACACGACAATTGAGCTTAAAAAAGGAGAGCCCGCCACTAAACCGGTTTTCGGATTCCTTAAGAAACCATTCTCCGGCACAACCGTCCATGCTAAAATCAAGCACAGCAAAATAAAGGTTAATCCGGCATAACACAGCCCTTGGCGTTCAAGTTTGCTCACTTCGGCAGTCCGCTTTATTTCTTGCTCATTCTGAGCAGCAAACCCTCCCTCATACACGCCCAATTGGGGTTCTACAATCTTCTCCGTAACCAAATAACCGACAATCGAGATCAAAAAGGTGCTGATAAACATGAAATACCAGTTTGATTCCGCCCCAACAGTATAGGTCGGATCAATCAACTGTGCGGCCTGTTGAGTGATCCCAGCCAGTAGCGGATCAATTGTACCAAGCAATAAATTTGCAGAATAACCGCCGGAAACGCCGGCAAACGCCGCCGCCAAGCCCGCCAACGGATGTCTTCCCAAGGAGTGAAAAATAATCGCTGCAAGCGGAATCAGCACTAAATACCCCAATTCTGCTGCCATATTCGACATAATACCAGCAAAAACAATTGCCAATGTGGTCAGTTTACGTGGCGCTTTAAGCACCATTAACCGTATGGTTGCCGATAATAATCCCGATTTTTCAGCAATCCCAACCCCCAAAAGGGCAACCAATACCGTACCTAGCGGGGCAAAATTGGTAAAATTTTTCACTAAATTGGTGAGGATTTTAACAATACCCTCTTGGTTCAATAAACTGACCACATAAATAATACCGTCTGCCGAACGTCCGCTTGCGCCCTCAGGCCGAGGATCTGGTACCGAAATCCCCAAATAGGCTCCGAGCGCAGAAAAAACCAATAATACCATGATAAAAATAAAGAAAAGGGTTACCGGATGCGGTAATGCATTGCCTAACCATTCCACCGTGCGTAAAAACTTACCCTCTTTGACATTTTCATGTTTCATTAAAATACCCCCCTATATTTAGACATAAAACCAGACTAAAATATGTTAAAGCAGTTAGAGCTTACAATAAAACCTAGGAATATAGGGCTTTTAATAACATTTTTTTAACCTCGATCACATTTTTATCCGCCAAGTTGTGCTATTAAGCCGATTCCGGATGAAATTGATGACGACAAGCTTTATTACAACATTGATAATGCTGATCGTGTCGATAAAAAGCCAACGGATAACCGCACTTCGGACAAGATTGCGCTTCGGGTTTGTGCGCCAAATTAAAACGGCAGGCAGGAAATTGATCACAACCATAAAACACCTTGCCCTGCCGCCCGCGCCGCGCCACCAAATGCCCTTTTTTACACGACGGGCAGGCGAGTTCCGCTTCACTCTCGGGCGGGTTTTGGCTTTCGTCATGGGCAATATAGTGGCAATCGGGAAAATGGCTACAGCCGATAAACATGCCGTAATGCCCCTGTTTCAGCACCAACGCATTGCCGCATTCGGGACAGGCTTGCGGCAACACTTTCAGCACCTTGCTTTCGCTGTGTTGCAACGGCTTGAGGTAATCACAGTTCGGATATGCGCTACAGCCCAAAAACAGCCCTTTTTTCCCCTGCCGCAACTGCAACGCCGCACCGCACTTCGGACAAAGTTCGGTATGGCGTGGGGTTTCAAAAAGCGGTCGTTTATGCATAGAGTTGCCGTTGATAAGTGATAAATACGGCTATCTTATCCTGAATTGAATTTTTCGGCAAAAGTGCGGTTCTTAAATCAATTATTATTTTAAAAACAAACTTGTTTAAATCCGACAATACCCCCCACTGACACTCCGAATCACGCCCTCTAATTCCAATTCCAACAGTTGTGACAGCACGTTGGTGATCGGTAAATTGGCGGCGGTGGCGAGGTCGTCGGGGCTGATCGCTTGGAAACCGATATAGCGGTAGAGTTCGGGATGGCTGACTTCCTGTTTTGGCTGCGTTGCTACCGGTTTTTCTACTGACTTCGGCACAACGTCAGGCTGTTTTTTGGGCGGTGCGGCAAGTGCGGTGTAAGGCGAATAGTCGCGGCTTAGGTTTTCCAAAATATCTTGATAACTCTCCACCAGCAATGCACCCTGTTTAATCAAAGCGTGGCAGCCGCGGCTGAATTGGTTTTGAATTGCGCCGGGCAGGGCGAACACATCGCGGTTTTGTTCGAGGGCATAACGGGCGGTGATTAACGAACCGCTCTTGATGTCGGCTTCAACCACCAAGGTTGCCAAACTCAAACCACTGATGATCCGATTGCGACGCGGGAAATTTTCCGCCAACGGCGCTTGATCGGGGATAAATTCGCTGACTAACGCGCCTTGCTCGATAATCTGTTGCGCCAGTCGGCAGTTGCGTTTCGGGTAAAGCTGATTTAAACCGCTGCCGAGCACCGCAATGGTTTTGCCGCCGCTGTCGAGGGCGGCTTGGTGGCTGTAACTGTCGATACCCAACGCCATGCCACTGGTAATCACCAAGCCGTGCTGGCTGAGTTGCGAGGCAAAATAGCGCGCCCAATATTCGCCATAATCGGAACAATGGCGGCTGCCGACCATTGCAATTTGCCGCTCACCCAACAAAGTGCGGTCGCCTTGCAGATATAACAATAACGGTGCAGAACCGCTCTGTTTCAGTAGATAAGGATAATCTTCATCAAAAATTGTCATCACCTGATTGACCGCACTTTGCGCCTGCCACGCCAAAACCGGTTCAATATATTCCTGCTTCGGCTGCAACCAACGCTGAATTTGCGCCGCATTCCAGCCCAACGCTGCCAATTCGGGGGAGCGATAATTCAAAAGATCGGTCATCGCTACGCGTTTTAATAAACGTAGTACCGCACTTGCGCCCAGTTGCGGAATTTGATTTAAACGAAGTAATAGTTCTAACGGCATTGGGATCATCTTCACAAAAGAAAAAACGGTGAGTGATTTTCTCAAACCTCACCGTTTTTGCCTTATCACACAGATTATTTTTGGAATGGGGATCGCAAAATCCGTTAAAGCCGAAACAGTTTCGCCATTGCTATTGCAATAGCACCGCCGAGTAAGGTGGCGATAAGGCGATGTTCGGTGGTGGCAATCGGATCGCCATGACCGAGCGCAATCAACAATACAATGGTGGCAGAGACCATAAAACTGAACAGCCCATAGTGCGCCCGTTGCATTGCCAATGCGCCGGCAACGGTTAAAAGCAGAAAAAAGACCAATATCGGCAAGTTATCGTGAAAAGCATAAATCAGCAAAGTTGCCACCACACAGCCGAGCAATGTACCGATTAAACGGTTAATACCGCGTGTGAGCGTGGCTTGTGCAACCGGACGGAGAATCAAAAATGCCGACATCGGCGCCCAGTAGTCATTTTTTAAACCGAAATATTGCGCACTGTATAAGGCTGCGGCAACGGCAAGAGCGATCGCCACCACAAAGCGCCAAGATTGATTCTTGGCAATCGGCGGACTATCGGGCAGTGGTGCGGCATTTTTCGGGCTTAAATGCGCAAACAACATCGTACAGCCGATTTGCAACAGCCCGCCAAACAACACCGCCAGTGCGCGTAAAGCGGCGTGTTCGCTGTGGTTTGGGTAGTAACCGGCAATCATAAACGCCACGCCGACCTGCAACATCACCCACCATAAACTGTTGTCGTAACTTGCCAACGCGGCACAGGCGGCGGCTAAAAGTGCGGTTAAGATCAGCATTAACGGCGGATGAAAGCCGGCTATCGAGCCGATAAAGGCGGCAACCGCCATGCCCAACACCGCCGCCAACATCGCGCCCCAACGCCGTTTGCCCAAGGTGCGCGCGGCACCAAAGGCAACTGAAAACGCGGCACCCAACATCACCATCAACTGCGTGCCATTGAATATGCCGCTGAGGGTCAGAACTAAAATAATACCCGGCACGCCTAAAAAGGCTTCACGCCAATAAATTGCGCCGCACCACGCGGAAATATCATTCTTCCACACAATCACTCAACACCGGTTTATCATCTTGCTCCAAGAAGGCGCTGTTGCCTTTGGTGTAAAGTTTATAGGCATGATGTTGATCAATCGAGGCGTAATTGGCGCCGGATGCCATCGGCATAATGTTCATCGGGATCATCTCGCCGCCCTGATTAATCACGGCATAATTTACATCAGGAGCGTTCATATACACTACTTCCAATACCTTGTTATCTTTACAGCTGTACCGTTGTTTGTATATGGCACTGTCGCTTTGCGGTGATTGCGCCGCCGGCGTATTTTTCGCGCCGCTGTTTTCAATCGTAATCGTCAAGGAATACGGCGATTGCGCGCCACGGCGGGCAAAGGTGCGCATTTGCAGTACCCGCACTTCATATTTACCACTTTGCGGCAGCACATAATTGTCTCCGGCAACGAAATTATCTTGTCCGAACAGCACCACTTCGGCGTGCGCCTTGGTGTCCAAATCCACTTTCAGTACTTGCCCTTGTTTGGCGGTGAAGAAATAGCTGTCATACTCGCTGCCTTTGATTTTGCCACTGTAAGTCGCGGCAGTTTGTCCTTTTTTAAACTGCACTTGCGTATCGGCCGCATACGCCGTCGACAAGCCGGCGAAAAGTGCGGTTGCGGTTAACAGCGCAATAAATGTTTTTTTAAACATAATCATTCCCCTTAATAAAATTCCCTTTAATAAAATAACTGCTTAGTTTAGACCACAGCAAATGCGATTGGTTGTCAAAGCAAGCGGATATTTCTTTATCGCGTAAAAATCGCTACAATAACCGATTAACTATAACACAAACAAAATAGAGAAACGATTATGAGCATTTTAGCGGTTGTCAAATATCCTGATGAGCGGCTGCGCACCAAAGCCGTACCGGTGGCGGAGGTGAACGATGAAATCCGCCGGATTATTGACGATATGTTCGACACCATGTACCACGACGAAGGTATCGGCTTGGCGGCGACACAGGTGGATATTCATCAACAAATCATTACCATTGATATCGAAGGCGATAAACAAAATCAGATTGTGTTGATTAATCCCGAAGTGCTTGCCGCTTCCGGCGAAACCGGGATTGAAGAAGGCTGTTTGTCGATTCCCGGCTGTCGCGGGCTTGTGCCGCGCAAGGAAAAAATCACGGTCAAAGCCTTGGATCGCCACGGCAAAGAATTCACCCTTGAAGCCGACGAACTGCTGGCAATCTGCATTCAGCATGAAATCGATCACCTCAACGGCGTGCTGTTTGTCGATTATTTATCGCCGCTGAAACGGGATCGCATTCGACAAAAAATGGAAAAACAAAACCGTTTAGCCGCGAAAGCAAAATAAGCCGAACCTCTCGCTTGAGAGGTTCAGGCTGATGACAAAGTCCCTTTCTCTAATCATTTCTCTCCCTCCGTATACGGAGGGAGAGAAGTAAGTTTGTCAGCAATCTCAACCTCTCATTTTTTTCTCTATTTTGAGGAGTGCATAACCGATGAGCAAACCATTAAATATTATCTTTGCCGGCACGCCGGAATTCGCAGCACAGCATTTGCAAGCCTTACTCGACAGCCGCCATAATGTGATCGCAGTGTATACCCAACCGGACAAACCGGCCGGGCGCGGTAAAAAATTGCAGCCAAGTGCGGTCAAACAACTGGCGCAACGGCATAACTTGCCGGTTTACCAGCCGAAATCGTTGCGTAACGCCGAAGCACAACGGCAACTTGCCGCACTGAATGCCGATGTGATGGTGGTGGTGGCATACGGTCTGCTGCTGCCGCAAGCGGTATTGGACGCACCGCGCTTAGGCTGTTTGAACGTGCACGGTTCATTGTTACCACGTTGGCGTGGCGCAGCGCCGATTCAAAGAGCGGTCTGGGCAGGCGATTCGGAAAGCGGCGTCACCATTATGCAGATGGATCTTGGCCTCGACACCGGCGATATGCTGCACAAAGTCCGTTGCCCGTTGGCGGCTGACGAAACGTCCGCCTCGTTGTACCATAAACTGGCACGGCTTGCGCCGCCCGCATTGTTGGCGGTATTAGATAATTTGGACAACGGACAGTTCACGCCGGAAAAGCAGGACGAAAACAGCAGCAACTATGCGCAAAAGTTAAGCAAAGAAGAGGCCAAACTGGATTGGCAACTGCCGGCGGCACAATTGGAACGCTGTATCCGTGCCTTTAACCCGTGGCCGATCAGCTATTTTGTCACCGAAGATGAAAAACGGCAGCCGCAAACGATCAAAGTCTATCAAGCCAATGTGCTGCCGCATGTGGATCAACCGGCGGGTACGATTTTGGCGGCGGACAAACACGGCATTCAAATTGCCACCGCCGACGGCGTGTTAAACCTGACCCAATTGCAACCGGCAGGCAAAAAGCCGATGTCCGCGCAGGATCTGCTCAACTCGCGCCGTGAGTGGTTTACGCTCAACCGCACTTTGGTTTAATTAGGCTTAATTATGAATAAAATCAAAACATCCCAATCCCTTTCCGCCCGCGCCGCGGCGGCGCAGATTTTACTGCAAGTGCTCGATCAGGGTAAATCGTTGTCGGCGCTGTTACCGGAAGCCGCAAACCACGTGAAAGCGCAAGATCTGCCGTTGCTGCAAGCGATCTGTTTCGGCGTATGCCGCACTTTGCCGCGCTTAGAGCGGATTATCGGCTTATTGGTGCAAAAACCGCTGAAAGGCAAAACCCGAATTGTACATTGTCTGCTGTTGGTCGGCTTGTATCAATTGCTGTATCTGCGCATTCCGTCGCATGCCGCGGTTGATGAAGTGGTGAACGCCGGCAAGAGCCTGAAAGCCGATGGTTTCCGGTCGTTGTTAAATGGCGTTCTGCGCCGCTTTTTGCGTGAACAAGACGCCATTTTGGCGGTGGTGGATAAGCATTGGCAAACCCTGCACCCGGAATGGCTGGTTAATCGCTTAAAACAAGATTACCCGGAGCAATGGCGTGAGATTGTCGAAGCCAATAATCAACAACCGCCGATGTGGCTGCGGGTGAATCAACGGCATTGTTCAAGCCAAGATTATGTACGGTTGCTGAATGCACAAGGCATTGCCGCCGAAAGCGGTACGCCGGATTGCGCCATTCGTTTGCAAAGTGCGGTCGGGGTGAAACAGCTACCGCACTTTGAGCAAGGTTGGGTGACGGTACAAGACAGCCACGCACAATGGGCGGCGTTACTGCTCGATCCACAAAACGGTGAAACAGTGCTCGATGCCTGTGCCGCGCCGGGCGGCAAAACCACCCATATTTTAGAGCGTGCGCCGCAAGCCAAGGTGATGGCGTTGGACATTGAAGCCGGCCGTTTGCAACGGGTGAAAGACAATCTACGGCGGCTAAACCAACAGGCGGAAATTGTGTGCGGCGACGCGTCACAGCCGCAACAATGGCTCGCCGACGGGGTGCAGTTTGATCGGATTTTGCTTGACGCGCCTTGCTCGGCAACCGGCGTGATCCGTCGCCACCCGGATATTAAATGGTTACGTCAGGCACAAGATATTGACGGACTGAGCCAACTGCAACAACAGATTCTGACCGCACTTTGGGCTCGCTTAAAAGTCGGCGGCACCTTGGTTTATGCCACCTGTTCGGTTCTGAAACAAGAAAATCAGCAACAAATCGAGGCGTTTTTGGCACAACATCGCAACGCAAAACTAGAGGTGATTTTCGGGCAGCCTGAGGCAAGCGGGCGGCAATTTTTACCGCAAGCCGATGGCGGCGACGGTTTTTATTATGCTAAATTAAGCAAAACAGCATAAAACAAGAGAAACAGGTATGAAAATCATCATTCTCGGTGCCGGGCAAGTCGGCGGCACGCTGGCGGAAAATTTGGTCAGCGAAGATAACGATATTACCGTGATTGACAGCAACCAAGAACGGTTAAATACGTTGCAAGATAAATTCGACCTGCGCGTCATTCTCGGCAACGGTTCGTCACCGCGCGTGTTGCGCGAAGCCGGCGCGGCCGATGCCGATATGTTGGTGGCGGTTACCAGTTCCGATGAGAACAATATGGTCGCCTGTCAAATCGCTTACACCCTATTCGGCACGCCGAGCAAAATTGCGCGTATTCGCGAAAACGAATATATCCGCGAGAAAGAGAAGCTATTCCAAGCCGATGTGATCCCGATTGACCATATTATCGCACCGGAAAAATTGGTGATTGATGACATTGCCCGTTTAATTGATTATCCCGGCGCGTTGCAAATCGCCCATTTTGCCGACGGGCGGATTAGCTTGGTCGCCGTCAAAGCCTACTACGGCGGTCCGTTGGTCGGTTATGCCATTTCGGCACTGAAAGAGCATTTACCGCACTTGGACGCGCGCATTGTTTCGATTACCCGTCAGGAGCGTTATATCCGCCCGCAAGCCTCGACCATTATCGAAGCCGGTGACGAAGTGGTGTTTATCTGTGCCACGCCGTATATCCGTGCGGTGATGAGTGAATTGCAACGTTTGGAACGCCCGTATCGGCGGGTGATGATTATCGGCGGCGGCAATATCGGCGCAGGTCTTGCCAAATACCTGGAAGATCGCTGCCGCGTCAAACTGATTGAACGCAATCCGCAACGGGCGGAGCAATTAGCGGAAAAATTGTCGAAAACCATGGTGTTTGCCGGCGACGCTTCCGATCAAGCGCTGTTGTTTGAAGAACATATTGAAAATATTGATGTGTTTATTGCGCTCACCAGCGACGACGAAGCCAATATTATGGCGGCACTGTTGGCAAAACGGCTGGGTGCGACCAAAGCAATGGTGCTGATTCAACGGATTGCCTATTTAAATCTGATTCAAGGCGGCACCATTGACATCGGTTTTTCCCCGCAACAAGCCACCATTTCCGCCCTGCTCGGACACGTGCGCAAAGGCGACGTGCGCAATGTGGCGACGCTACGCAAAGGTAATGCCGAAGCGATTGAAATCGTGGCACACGGTGACCGCGACACCTCGCATATTGTCGGGCGTAAAATCAGCGAATTAAAACTGCCAAGCGGCTGTACCATCGGCGCAATTTTACGTAATGAGCAAGTGATAATCGCCGGTAATCATTTAATCATCGAAGACAACGATCATGTCGTGTTGTTCCTAAACGATAAAAAGCAAGTGCCGGAAATCGAAAAACTATTCCAACCGACGCCGTTCTTTATTTGATATTTAAAAGTTATTCATTTTTCGATAAAAATCGATTTGTAATTTAAAATGTAAAATTTAAAAAATATAACTTTACATCTGACAAAGGATAACTATAATACGCAGCTATATTGTTTTGATTAACTTTTATACAATTTATTTTTATATTTCAATAGAGGATTTGGTTATGAGTATGCTCAAAGAATTTCGTGAATTCGCCATGCGCGGTAATGTGGTCGATATGGCTGTCGGTGTGATCATCGGCGGTGCATTCGGTAAAATCGTCAGCTCTTTGGTTGGCGACGTGGTTATGCCGGTTTTGGGCATTTTCACCGGCGGCGTGGATTTCAAAGATATGCATATCGTGTTACAGCAAGCGGTCGGCGAAACCCCGGCTGTCACCTTAAACTACGGCGCATTTATCCAAAATGTGTTTGACTTTATCATCGTTGCCTTCGCCATCTTTATGATGATCAAAGCGTTGAACAAATTAAAACGCGAACAACCGCCTGCAGAAGAAGCGCCGGCCGAACCTTCGACCGAAGAAAAATTATTGACTGAAATCCGTGATTTATTGAAAAAATAATCACTAAACCAGCTAAAAAAACGCCTCGACATGATCTGACCCCAAAAAGTTGGACTGCTTAATGAACGGATTGAGTTCGATATTGTATCGGGCTTAATCCTTTTAATCTTACTTGAATTCGTTCAGTATTGTAATACTGCATATATTGATGAATAGCCTGCTCAATGTCATCTGCCGTATCAAATTGCCGAACATAAAAACATTCTGTCTTCAGCCTGCCGAAAAACTTTCCATTGCGCCATTATCTAAGCAGTTTCCCTTTCTTGACATACTGATTTGAATTTGATTATCTGCCAATATCTTGCGATAAGACGGCATTTGATACTGCCGGCCTTGGTCTGAATGTAATATCGGCGTTGCCTCCTTCGGGAGCTTATTCACGGCTTGTCGCAACATCTGCTCAACCGGCGCCCGGTTTGGACGACGACCAAGTTGATAGGCAATCACTTCATTATTAAATAAGTCTAAAATCGGCGATAAATACACTTTATTGCCGTCTTTCGCTTTGAATTCAGTGACATCGGTCACTAACTTCTCGTAAGCATTTTCCGCCGTAAAATGACGTACTAACAGATTATCAGCAATTCGACCCACTTCACCTCTGTAAGAACAATATTTCCGTTTTTTCCTCCCTTTCACCTGTAAGCCCATAATCTGAATCAAACGTTGCACCTTTTTGTGATTGACCGTACCGAGTGCCAATGTCACTCGGCGATAGCCATACTGTGGATTCTCTCGTTTAATTTGACGGATTTCCGCTTTTAAATCGGCCTCTTTATCTGTCTTCGGTTGTTGATGGTAAAAGTAAGTGCTTCGGGCTAACTTAATGATATCTAATAATAAATTAAGCGGAAAATCACCGCTTAAGGCTTTAACAATTTCTGCCTTTCGGCTTCGTCTTTCAGGGATAACTCTATCGACTTTTTTAGAATAGCCACCTCCGCGCGTAAACGCAGATTCTCTTGTTCGAGTTCTTCTAAACCCGTCAGTGGTTTTGTCTGTTTTTTGGGTTTCTTGGGTTTATTCACGGTTGGTCGTCCTTTGGGTTTATCAATCAGTCCATTTATGCCAAATTTTTTGAACCGTTGCAACCATTGATAAACAACACTGCCGTTTGATACGCCCAATTTCAGTGCAATTTGGTCAAAGGTCAGTTCGGTGTGTTGTATATATTCAATGGCTTTCAGTTTATCTTCAAGCCTATATTTTCGTGGTATATGTAGGACGGCTAGCCCATCAAGACCGGAATACTGATATTGTGCAACCCAGTGACGAATACAGCGTGGTGCAACTTGAAGGTGTTTTGATGTTTGACTGAGAGATTGAGCATGTTGAAAGTAATATTCAACTGTGTGTTGTTTAAATGCTTGGGTATATTTAGTCATAAAAATCTGCACCTTAGTCAGTTAGTTTTGCAGTCCAACTTTTGGGGTGCAGATCACTTTTTTTGCGGGGATTTTAGGTATTGTTTATCACTAATCTGAGCTGATTTTTTGAACATCTATAGATAAAACAGAGAGTTAAACGACAAAACTTTAATTGTTGAAAGATAATTTTGTGAACAGGCTCACTGAAATAAAAATTAATATCAATAACAATTAATCGCTTCTTAAGAGCATGCTGGCTAGTTTTATCATAGGAAGATAATTATAACCATAAAGAACTATCGTTATCTTGATAGTTTAATTATTATCTAAATCTAGAAGGATATAGTATGAAAATATTAAGCTTAAACGAATACACACAAATTTCTGGTGGTTGGGGTAGTTTTAAAATATGGTGGATATAATGAAAAAATTACTTGGCAAGATTCATATGAAAGATGATATGAAAATTTTAATTAAATTCTTATTTAGTATACTGGTTATGGTACCTATACTATCCAAAGCAAATGATAAACTAATATATAGTTCTGATTTTAAAAGTGAATATTATTTATATGATGTCTCTATTAACCAAAAAAAATACCGTTTTATGCTTGATACAGGGAGTGGCTTCACAGTTTTAGATACAAAAATTGCTGATGAAGTCAGCAAAAAAATTACAGAGCAAGACTATTATTTGCCAGTAACCAAATTAATATCTGCACATAATCATAAAAATGATATACAATACTACCATAGTCCAACAATATTTTTAGGGCAAGAGCAAATTTATACAAGTGCAGTTATTGCATTAGATCTTAGTCATCTTGAAGCCGTTCTTGGGGAAAAAATTGATGGTATTTTAGGTATTGATGTTTTTAACCAGTTTATTTGGGAAGTGGATAATCATAATGGTAAGTTGAATATTTATAAAGATAAAAAGATTAAGAAAGATTATAAAAATGTTATAAGCTATAGAGCAGACGACTATCCTTATTTTAAATTATATAAAAAGAATAAGTCTAAAGATCTGAATAAACAGTGGATTACATTACATTTTGCATTAGATACGGGAGCAGTCAACTCATCTCTTGATCCTATTATCAAAAATCATATAATAGTGAATAACTATAATAATAAAAACTTAATAAGAAACTCAGTTGATTTTATGAATAAAACAGAATTTTCTGACTTGGTTTTTGTACAGGATTTAGAATTTGGTAATGAGCCACCGATTAAAAGGATGAATTTTATTTATAGTAAGATAAATAAAAATCTATTAGGTCTTGATTTCTTTGATCGGTTTGATAGATTTATCTTTTATCCTTTTAAGCAAAAGTTTTACTATAACGAAATGTCATCTAATTCTGACCCAGAGCCACGACGAATGATTGGTGTTAAAAATAATGATGGGTTAATTGAGCTTGTATATAATGATCAAATTTATTTAAACTCTTTTGGTTTGGAAAATGGTGATGTTATTGAGCTAGTCAATAATAAAAAATATACATCTCAAGAAATTCATTTGGTTAGAAAAATCCTTAATTTATCTAAAGACGTGCATTTAAAAGTAAAGCGCGGGGATAAAATATTATTTCTTATATTAGACTAAGCGATATAGTGTTATAGATTAAACAATTAATATAACCAATCTTATTCAACTATCCCAATCAATTCCAAACTGTTGTACAAGTGCGGTTCTGCCCAGTGGGGTGATATGTAATATTCTGCTGTCTCTTTGTTTTACAACCCATTGTTGTTTAACAAAATATTCTGCGAGTAGTGTGCCTAAATGCCCTGCGAGGTGAGGAGTTCTTTCGCTCCAGTCAAGGCATTTGACTGCCATTTTACGTTTAACCTTTTGTCCCGATTGTAAAATTTCGGCTTGTTGTAGCCATTTATAACCAAGAGCGGTAATTTGCACCTCTTTATTGTCACTAGTGCTTTGAATATATTGCAAATGATGTAATTTTTGATACAGTGCCACGCCTAATTTTCCGGCAAGATGATTGTAGCAAAAACGTGCTTGACACATCGCTTCTTGCGGCAATTTTCGTTTCACTTTCACCGTTGGCGCAAGATAGAGCATGGTTTCAAGAATTTGTGCCACTTCTTCATTTGCTAAAGCAAAATATTTAAACCGCCCTTGTGGAAAACAGCTAATTAATTGACTATCAAGTAAAATTTTTAAATGCGCTGTTGCTGCCGCAGGTTGAATATCGGCACTGTATGCCAACTCTTTAGCAGTAAAATACCGCCCTTCAAGCATTAGTAATAACATGGATAAACGAATTTTATTGCCTAACGCGCTAGCTATTTGATTTATTGCCATCTTTTTATCACCGTTTAAAACTTTCTTAACTGTTTCGATTTGAACAAAACGCTTGTCATTATTAATCTTAGTTTTTTACTGATTATAAAACAAAATGTATGAACAAACTCACATTATCTTATTTTCACAGCAGTTTAGGTTTTTGGCTTACTTCGTTTTTAATTCCATTGATGGTGCTGGATCTGACGGGTTCAGCCTTAACGGTTTCTGTTTCCTACGCGCTGAATATTGTGCCTTATCTGTTGCTTACTCCGTTTTCTGGCGTGCTGGGCGATTGGCTTAACCGAAAAAAATTGATTATGTGGTGTGAATTGCTATGTGCGATTTGTGCATTATGCCTGTTTATTGCTATCGGCATTGAACAAAATATCACTATTCTGCTGTTCTTTGGGTTTTTAATTTCATCGCTTTCGGCATTTCACCACCCGATTTTTCAAGCCATTATTCCCGATCTGTTTGCGAAAGAAAAAATACAGCACGTTAATGCCAATATCGGTATGATTGATAGCTTGGTTGGGATTATTGCGCCGGCTTTATTAGGCATTATTTTGTTGAGTGTCGAGAAGAATAGTTTACTGTTATTTATTGCTTTTTGCTATTTAATTTCTTTTATTTCCATTGGCTTAATTGCCTATCAACCGCACTTGCAAAAAGCAACGATATCGATACAAGGAATTTTTACTGCGTTTTATGAGGGCGTGCACTATGTTTATCAACAAACGGAATTGCGCAATATTGCGATACTGTTTTTCTTTATTAATATCGGCATACGCTTGATTTTTCCAAATTTAATTTGGATTTATTCCCATCAATTTAACCTTGCCGAACAAGATCTCTCTTTTCTATTTATTTTAATCGGTTTTGGCGCAGTGATTGGGGCAAAAATAGGCGGTGTTATTATTGGGAAATTCAGTGATATTACGATTATTGCTACGGCTTCGTTGATTATCGGTTTGTGTAGTTTGAGCTTAATTTTTGCACCAAGTGCGGTAACCCATGCCTTATTTTGGGCATTATCCTCATTGGTACAATCCGTTATTGTGGTGACCTTTTTCACTTATCGACAAAAAGTGACCGCACCTTTTATTTTAAGCCGTGTCATTGCGGTCACTCGGCTTATTTCCTATTTCGCCATTCCGATAGCGGCATTATCCGGCGGTTGGATTGTTCAGTATTTTAATAGCACAATGCCGATTTATCTTGCCAGTGGTTTCATTATTTTTATGAGTTTAGCCGTTTTTCTGCGTATTCATCAGCGCGTTAAAAAGCCGATTAAAACTGTGTTATGATGGGCGCACGATAAAATAATTGGCAATATCAACAATGGCAAAATCAAATTATATTACACGCAACGGCTGGAATACGCTTGATCAAGAACTGAAATTTCTTTGGCGTGAGGAACGCCCAAAAGTCACACAGGCGGTTTCCGAGGCGGCGGCGTTGGGCGATCGCAGTGAAAATGCGGAATATATTTACGGCAAACGCCGTTTGCGCGAAATTGACCGCCGCGTGCGATTTTTAAGCAAGCGTTTGGATGTATTGCAAATCGTCGATTATCACCCAAAGCAAGAGGGCAAGGTGTTTTTCGGCGCTTGGGTTGAACTGGAAGATCCGGCGGGCGAGGTGAAACAGTACCGCATTGTCGGCTGTGATGAATTTGATCCGCATAAAAACTGGATTTCGATTGACTCACCGGTGGCGCGCGCCTTAATCGGCAAAGCGGTTGATGATGAAATCAAGGTGCACACCCCGTCCGGCGAGGCGTTTTGGTATATCAATAAGATTTGGTATCAGGCGGATTAAGCCAAAGTGCGGTCTGGGTTATTATTTAACGTTCGTAGAAAAATCGGTTGATACAGCGCTTGGCGGCTTAAGCGCGCACCGATTTTTTTGATAGCGACAAAGGCAAGTGCGGTCATCGCCACTATGAACAGTGCAAGCAACAACTCATTTTCTACATACAGCGAACCGATCAAGGTGGAAAGCAAAAGTGCGGTCAGCGGCACGATATACAACAGCAGCGCCGATAAAATCATCGATTTTTCCTGCAAGCCGATTTCGATCAGATCGCCTTTTTGCAACCGCTCCGGCACGGCAAGCTCAACTAGCAAGCTGCCTTCGTTTTTACTGCCGTTCAGTTCCGACAGCGCCGCCGCACCGCAACCGGCTTGCGCGGCGCAACCACTGCAACCTTTTTTGGTTTCACAGCGCACACTGGCAATGCCGTTGCGATAATCCAGTACCCGTGCAGTTTCGACTAACATGTTTAGTTTGCTCCGGTATCAAAGCGCAGATCTTTCACAATTTGTTTAGCCGTGAGCAACGGAATTTGCCCGATTAGCGTAACCTCACGGTTACCCTGGGTTTCGCTGTAAATGGTGTTGCCCGCCTGCTGCCAATAATTTTCACCGAGCTGATCACGAATATCATGATTGATATATAAATTGAATGAGAACAGCCCGTCACTGAACATTGCACTTTCCAACGAACCGATCTCGGTTTCATAGCGCTCATGCTTGACCAATTCAAATCCCGGCGGCAGCCAGGTCAGCGTCCAGGTCGGCTGTGCTTCCGCTTCCCCTTGCACACTGATCAGCGGCGGCAGGTTCAGCTGTTGCAATAAGCCGATCAGACTATGCGCATTACTGCTTTGTTGCAAATCAATCACACGGAATTGCTCCAGCAATTCGCCGTTGCGATCCAACATATCGCTGCGCAACAACAGCTTACTCTGCTCTTCCAACCACAGGACATACTGATAGCGGAAGCCGTCTTTCGGTAGCAGGCGAATCACTTGCGCGATCCGATCCGCCACCCGGGTTTTACCGGCATCGATAAAATCATAATAGTGTTGCAAGCGTTGATAATCCGCATAAGCCACATTCGGAATATTATCCAGAATATGGCTGCCGCGAATACTGAACGGCTGATAACCGCCGCCGTAGTAGCTGATAATTTCATCGCGCTGGATAATTTCCTGCTGCACCCCGTCCAGCGCCGAAAGTTGCGCATAGTGGCGCTGATTGGAAAAAACGTGACGGTATTGGTAACTGTTGACTTGGGAAGGTAAAATCTGAATGAACGACATTTCATAATTACTGCTGCGCCACGCTTGCGTCATCTGCTGCAGCTGCGCTAACAAGCTATGGCGCGGCGCGGTATCTTGCGACGGTGACAGCGGCATATTTTGTTCAGACTGCACCTCTGCCGCCAGCGGCAACGGTAACATTACTGTCAATAACATCAGTAATTTTAATGGCTTCATCATTCGTGTAAACTCAAAACGGCTAAAACAAATTCACCACCGAACGGTGGTGAAAAATTTTTGACAACAACAGACTTATTCATGTGTCGCAGAAGCACTCAGCGGCTGACTGGTACGGCGCTGCAATTCATAATTTTGCAACATCATATTAATTCGTTTGCTTTGCTGTTCCATTTGCGCTTGGGTCGGCACTTCCTGACTCGGCGCATTATAACTCACTTGTTGGATACTATCGGTAAACGGCAGGGTTTGCAGCACCGGATTTTCCGCAATCACCACGCCGCTCTCGCTTTGCAGGTAGGATTGCACCCCGAATACCGCCACTAAGCAAACACTGGCGGCAACCGCCACTTGGGTGAACGGACTAAGCCAATTTTTCAATTTTTGCATTAACGGTAATGCCGCAGCCTGTGGCGACACTGGTTGCAGTGCCGCTTGCAGGGTTGGCTCTGCTTCAATTAAACTTGCCATTTTTGCGGTAAAGTCCGCGTCTAAGAACACCGACGTTTCTTGACGGACTACACTGCGAACCAAATGGTAGCGATTCCATGCTTGCTGAAGTTCTTCATCTTGACACAGGGTATCAAGCAAATGATCGTTTTGATATTCCCCGTCCAGATAAGCTGAAAGTAACTCTTTTTGCATTTTAATCTACTCCGCTATTTCTTTGATTTAATCCAATAGGTCTTCATATTAATGAATCAGAGGTGAAATTTTACCATCGATAATTTCGCGCGCCCTGAAAATCCGCGAACGAACCGTTCCGACCGGGCAATCCATAATCTCAGCAATTTCTTCGTAACTCAATCCCTCTAACTCCCTCAATGTAATTGAGGTTTTTAATTCTTCCGGTAGGGCGGCAATGGTTTCGAATACCACCTTTTTCAATTCCGCCGACAACATCAAGTTTTCCGGGGTGTCTACGTTTCTTAAATTATCACCCGCATCATAGGTTTCCGCATCTTCCGCCTGAATATCTTCGCTGGGCGGACGCCGCCCTTGCGCGGTAAGATAATTTTTCGCCGTATTCACCGCAATCCGGTACAGCCATGTATAAAATGCGCTGTCGCCGCGAAACAGTTCCAAAGAGCGGTAAGCCTTGATAAAGGTTTCCTGTACCACATCCGGGATATCGTTCGGCGAAATATAGCGCGTCAATAACCCGGCAACTTTATTCTGATGGCGTGCGACCAACAAATTAAATGCTTTTTTATCCCCTTGCTGTGCCTTTTCTACCAGAGCCTGATCTGTTAGTTGTTCACTCATCAGAAGTGAATCTCCTTACCTCATAGTACGCTAACAATCCAATTGCAATGACAGCAGGTCGGTCTAATGAATTAGAGTGCGGCATTTTTTAAAAGTTCAATTTTTATAAAAATTATCTTAATTATTTCTTAATTTTTGCTTAAATGGGCTTGAATCAACTTCACCATCTCATCCAGCGCGGGAGTCGGTGCGGTTTGCTGGTTCATCAGCCACCGGAACAACTCGGGATCGCTATAGTCCAATAATTCGACAAACGTTGCCTTTTGCGCCTCGGACAGTTGTGCGAAACAGTTTTGGTAAAACGGCATAATCATAAAATCCAGCTCCAACATCCCGCGCCGACACGCCCACGCCAGTTTTAATTGATTGTATTCGCTCATGTTTCGCCCCTTTTTTCTCTGACCGCACTTTATAGCCCTGCTTTATTCGAATGCGGCAAATCATACCATATTTAATCCGAATCACAGGCATAAAAAAACCCGATCTTAAATCGGGCTTTTTCGTTAGTAACAAAAATTACTTAATTTTTGCTTCTTTATAAATAACGTGCTTGCGAACAACAGGATCATATTTTTTGATCTCCATTTTCTCAGGCATATTACGTTTGTTTTTGGTTGTAGTGTAGAAATGACCTGTTTCAGCAGTAGAAACCAGTTTGATTTTCTCACGTGCGCCTTTGCTTGCCATAATTCAGATCCTTAGAATTTTTCGCCTTTGGCACGCAAGTCAGCTAACACTGCATCGATGCCTTTTTTATCAATAATACGCATACCTTTCGCAGTTAAGCGCAAAGTTACGAAACGGTTTTCACTTTCAACCCAGAAACGGTGGGTGTGAAGGTTAGGTAAGAAACGACGACGAGTCGCGTTCATTGCGTGCGAACGGTTGTTGCCAACTGCCGGACGCTTGCCTGTGACTTGACAGACTCTAGACATGGTTAATTCTCCAATAAAACTTAATTAGCTCGAGCTTCGTGGTTCGGATCCCGCTAGCGGTAACCTCGTCAGGTACATAACCCGACCCACGCCAATATTAAAGGTGGAGGATTATACCATTTTTTTATCACGACTCAAGCAGAAAAACCGATTAAATTGTATTTTTCTCCGACAAAGGATCGTTGACGGGATCATTGATCCGCTTCGTTTTATAGCCAGCCCAGCTCGCAAAAAGAACGGTAACAACCGTGCCCGATCACAAAATGATCCAACACCCGCACGTCGATCAACTCACAGGCGCGTTGGATCTTGCGCGTGATGTCGCGATCAGCGTCGCTTGGTTCAGCGATACCGGACGGATGATTATGCGCCAAAATCAATGCCGCCGCGTTGCAGTCAAGTGCGGTTTTGACAATCTCGCGCGGGTGGATATAGGCGCTGTTGATACTGCCGAGAAACATCTGTTCTTGCTTAATCAGGCGGTGCTGGCTGTCCAAAAACAGCACCAGAAACACTTCGCGTTGGCGCTGCTCCAGCTCGCTTTGCAAGTATAACCGCACGTTATCCGAATCATTAAACTGAATTTGATACTGTAACTCCTGCTGTAGATAGCGTCTTGTCATCTCTTTGCTCGCCTGTAATTGGATAAATTGGGTCACGCCCAAGCCTCTCATTCGGCAAAATGCCTGTTGATCGGCGTTCAACAAGCGTCGCAACGAGCCGAAATGTTGCAGCACCTGCTGTGCCAGTTCCATCACCGGACAGCCTTTAATCCCGGTGCGTAAAAATATTGCCAATAGTTCCTGATCGGATAAAGCTTCGCAGCCATATTGCAACAACTTTTCCCGCGGCATTAACTCATTCATTTTCTTTATTTTTTCCTTTAACTTATTTTCTATCACAATGGCTGAAAAGGGGCAAAAAGAGAACCGGCGCACAGAATTTTTGCGATCTGGAATCCAAATTTTAATTTTTAACGTTTTTTGCCACGTTACACTCGCGAACAATTAGCCGAAGGCGAAAAATTACAGTAAAATAAATGCGCAAAATCGAGCGAATTTAACAGGGAATAACATGCACAGTCTGAACGGAAAACATCTTGTCATCGGCATTAGCGGCGGCATTGCCGCGTATAAAAGCATTGAGCTGATCCGCCTGCTGCGCAAAGCGAATGCGGAAGTGCGGGTGGTGTTGACCAAGGCGGCGAGCCATTTTATCACGCCCCTGACCTTGCAGGCGATTTCCGGCAATCCGGTCGCCGATTCCCTGCTCGATCCGCAAGCCGAATTGTCAATGGGGCATATTGAGTTGGCAAAATGGGCGGATCTGATCGTCATCGCACCAACAACGGCGGATCTTGCTGCGCGATTGGCAACGGGCATGGCGAATGATTTACTGACTACAGTTTGTTTGGCGACCAACGCACCGATTTTACTCGCGCCGGCAATGAACCAACAAATGTATCGCCAAACAGTGGTACAGCAGAATCTCAATATGTTACAACAACGTGGCGTTCAGCTGATCGGTCCGAATTCCGGCGAACAGGCGTGCGGCGATGTCGGCGCAGGGCGCATGTCCGAACCGAGCGAAATTTTTGCCGAAATTGCGAAGCTATGCCAAGTGCGGTCGGCACAGCCGTTTGCCGGTTTGAACGTGGCGATTACCGCCGGCCCGACCCGCGAGGCGATTGATCCGGTGCGGTTTATTAGCAACCACAGCTCCGGCAAAATGGGCTTTGCACTGGCACGCGCCTTTGCCGAGCAAGGGGCGGAAGTCAGTTTGATTGCCGGACCGGTTAATCTGCCGACACCGCAAAATGTGCAACGTTATGATGTGGAATCGGCACAACAAATGCACGATCTCACCCTTTCCCTTGCGCCTCGGCAAGATATTGTGATCGGCTGCGCGGCAGTCGCCGATTACCGCATGCAAACGGTTGCTGCGCAAAAAATCAAAAAAACCGACGACAGCGATCAAATGCTGTTAAAACTGGTGAAAAATCCGGATATTATTGCCGCGGTGGCAGCGTTATCGGACAACCGTCCTTTTGTGGTCGGTTTCGCCGCCGAAACCCAAGCGGTGGAAGAATATGCACTGAAAAAATTACACGCTAAAAATCTGGATATGATTTGCGCCAACGATGTTGCCGCGCAGGGACAAGGCTTTAACAGCGAACAAAACGCCCTGAGCGTGTTATGGAAAACCGGGCAGCAACAGTTACCGCTCACGGATAAATACCGTTTAAGTCAGCAACTGGCAGACTTAATCGTGCAACAATACCGCCTTACTCAAACGGCTTAATAACGAGAAGATAAAACCCATGAAAAAAATCGACGTTAAAATTTTAGATCCGCGTATCGGCAGCGAATTTCCGTTGCCGAGTTATGCCACCCCCGGCTCAGCCGGTTTGGATCTGCGTGCTTTGTTAGAACAGCGGCTCACTCTGAATCCGGGCGAAACCAAGCTGATTCCGACCGGCTTATCAATTCACGTTGCCGATCCCAATCTGGCGGCGGTAATTTTACCCCGCTCCGGTTTAGGACATAAAAACGGTATCGTGCTAGGTAATTTAGTCGGCTTAATCGACTCCGATTACCAAGGTCCGTTGATGGTCTCGCTGTGGAACCGCGGCAAAGAACCGTTCACGGTGGAAGTCGGTGACCGCATTGCCCAGTTGGTATTTGTGCCGGTGGTGCAAGCCGAGTTTAATCTGGTGACGGAATTCGAACAAAGCGAACGCGGTGCAGGCGGCTTCGGGCATTCGGGAAAAAGCTGATTCGATGAGTAACACAGTCAAAACCCCGGCAATAAACAGCGAAAAACGCAGCATTAAAGAACGGCGTAAGCAAGTGCTAACGGTACTGTCACATCTGTTGCATTCGGAAAAAGGCATGGAACGGATCACCACCGCCCGTTTGGCAGCGGAAGTGGGCGTATCCGAAGCCGCACTTTACCGCTACTATCCGAGTAAAACCAAAATGTTCGAAGCGCTGATCGATCTGATCGAAGAGAATTTACTCCACCGTATCAAACAATCGATCAAAAACGATACCGATACTGTGACACGCATTCACAATATTATGCAGATGATTCTGGATTTTGCGCGCAAAAACCCGGGCATGACGCGGGTGTTAAGCGGGCATGCTTTGATGTTTGAAGATCCGGCGCTCAAAGTGCGGATCGTCAAATTTTTCGACGGGCTGGAACTCCAGTTTAACAATATTCTGCAAATGCAGCGTCTGCGCGGCGGTAAAGCCTTTGCCATTGACGAAAAAGTGATTGCCGCCCATTTGGTTACCTTTTGTGAAGGGCAGTTTTTACGCTATGTGCGCACTAATTTCCGCCGCAGTAGCCACGCCGAATTTACGCAACAATGGCCGCTATTTGCGTCCTTGCTAAAATAGGGTTACTATGCTGATTCCTTGGCAAGAATTAAATGCGCAAACCCTTGAGAATATTCTCGAGTCTTTTATTTTGCGCGAAGGCACCGATTACGGTGTTACCGAACTCACGCTGGCGCAAAAAAAAGAACGACTGAGGCGCCAATTAGAAACAGACAATGCGGTACTGGTGTGGTCTGAATTGCACCAGTCAATTGATATAAAAGATAAGAGAGTATTTTTACAAGGCAAATAAACCGCCTAAAATTACGGTCGCCATAGTTAAAAGAGGTATCTATGCAAGAGCAATTCACAACAAAACCAACTTCACCGGATCCAACGCTGGAATGGTTTCTTTCTCATTGTCATATCCACAAATATCCCGCAAAAAGTACCTTAATCCATGCCGGCGAAAAAGCGGAAACCCTGTATTATCTGATCAAAGGCACGGTGTCGGTCTCGATTAAAGATGAAGACGGCAAAGAGATGATCCTCTCCTATCTCAATCAAGGGGATTTCGTCGGCGAAATCGGCTTGTTCGAAGAAGAAAGCGAACGCACCGCTTGGGTTCGCGCCAAAACCACCTGTGAAGTGGCGGAAATTTCTTATAAAAAATTCCGTCAATTGATTCAAATTAACCCGGAAGTATTGATGTATCTTTCCGAACAATTGGCAAGACGCTTACAGCACACCTCGAAGCAAGTCAGCAATCTGGCGTTTCTGGACGTGACCGGACGTATCGCACAAACCTTACTTAATCTGGCGAAAATGCCGGAGGCGATGACCCACCCGGACGGCATGCAAATCAAAATCACCCGTCAGGAAATCGGGCAAATCGTAGGTTGTTCGCGCGAAACCGTCGGCAGAATTCTAAAAATGTTGGAAGATCAAAACCTGATCTCCGCCCACGGCAAAACCATTGTGGTGTATGGCACGCGTTAATTGAATTGCTTTTCTATCAATGCCTCTGTTCGAGGCATTTTTTCCGCCTCAAAAATAATAATAATTTCTATTTGTAAAACAAACCGCACTTCTTTATGATAAGCCTTATTTGCAATATATCTTTAAGGCAATCAGTATGAAAAAAGACGAAGTCGGACATAACTTCCTCGCCCGTTTGGGCAAAACCCGTCTGCGCCCGGGCGGACGGCGCGCCACCGAATGGCTGATTGAACGCGGCAATTTCAGTGCGGAAACGCAAGTGTTGGAAGTGGCGTGCAATATGGCGACCACTGCAATCGGTTTGGCAAAACAATACGGCTGCCAAATCGAGGGGATTGATTTGGACGAGCAGGCATTGATTAAAGCCGAAGCCAATATTCAGCGCCACGGCTTGCAGAATAAAATCCATGTGCGCCGTGCCAATGCTACCAAATTGCCGTTTGTCGACAACCGTTTTGATGTGGTGATTAACGAAGCGATGTTGACCATGCTGCCGTTGGAAGCAAAACGCAAAGCAATCAGTGAGTATTTTCGCGTGCTGAAACCGGGCGGCGTTCTGCTGACTCATGATGTAATGCTAACGCGTGATAAAGATCCTGAAATATTGGAAAAACTACGCCATGCGATTAATATTAGCGTCACACCGTTAAGTCAACATAATTGGTTGGAGTTATTCCGTGAGTGCGGTTTTGCCCGCTGTGAGTCGATTCATGCCCGCATGACCCTGCTGTCACCGAAAGGCATAATTTATGATGAAGGTATAAATGGCACACTAAAAATTATACGCAACGCACTGAAAAAACAAAATTTTCCGACCTTTAAGAAAATGTTCAAGCTGTTTAATGATCCGCAACAGCGACTGAATTTTATCGCAGTGGCGAGTTACAAGCCCGAATAACCCTGCCCAGACCGCACTTTTATTGCTAAAAGTGCGGTTTGAGGTTAGTTAACGTGGGTTATCGGTTAGATAACGATAATACCGGTTTGGATATAAACATCGTTAGATGTATCTGTTCCTGCTGTTGAATGGTGGTAAATATCATAGCTTACGCCATCTACATTGGTTGTACTTCCTTTAGTCCAACGACCTGTGCCATCATTGAGGTTGCTACTGCCTACAGAATCATTATTCCAATTATTCTGACCTAAATCGACTTTACTTCCAGCCACACCTCTAATATACAGTGGACCATCATTAGTCGTATCACGCAGCAAATCAGAATAACGGATATCAACCGAGTTACCTGGATTTTTCATTTCAATCACTTCAAAGCCTTTGAATTGTGATGAACCTAAATTCGTTGGATTATTGGTACTACCAGTATGCGTATTGGTGATAGTCGTCAAGATCAAGGTATCTTTACCTTCACCACCGTCGATCGGATTTGTACTCGAAATAGTTGTACCGCCCCAAGTGACAATATCATCACCGGCACCCATTGAGATGGTTGGATTTCCAGCACCAACTCCCAATTGGGATTTAATCGTTAATGAATCATTGCCGCTACCGAAAGTAATACTTGAAGCATTATTTACACCTTCCGTAGTCAGAACGTTATTACCATCACCCATATTAATCTGTGTACCGCTTTGTACAATGCCTTTAATGGTTACGGTATCATCACCGTTACCCATATTAATTGTAGAGTTATCGACGTAACTTCCAACAGTCATCTCATCATTTCCACCTCCAAGATAAATTTTTGAGTTAGTTACCGTCGTTCCGACAGTAACAATATCAATACCATTATCCGCACCATCATCTTTAAGATTCGGCGCTGTTTCTGTATCATATTGATACTTATTATCAATTAAATACCCTGTTGATGTTACCTTTCCTCCAATCACTATAGATGATGTAATATCTTTATCAATATTTAATTTATCATTTCCAGCACCTAAGATAATGATACTATCCTCTCGCAATGTACCCGCTTCAGAAAGACCTGTATTTGTTTCTTTACCATCCAAACTCTGATCTGCTTTCAGTGCAATACCAGTATCTGTTAGAGAAACTATGTCATCACCTTCTCCCATATTAATAATGGTTTTATCAGCAACAATGCCCCCTTGTAAAATCAGCGTATCGTTTCCAGCTCCCGTTAATATAGTTGCATTTTGAATATCATCACGATCATTAAAAATACTAGAAAAATCCCCTACAATAATAGTATCGTTTCCATCTCCTGAAGTAACCCAACTTCTGTTAGTTCCTCCAATAATATCATTACCAATCAGTAAAGTATTATTACCATTTCCAAGAGCAATCCCGCCGTCCATATTGTTACTGCCCACACTTTGAGAAAGTTTGACATAATCATCACCTTCTAAAGTAGAAAGTACAGCACCTCTTTCGATATTTCCTTCCCCTAATCCCGTTACAGCGCTACCATTTTCGTTATACCCCACCAAAACCTTATCTTCATTATTACTCGTAAACTGGTAGCTTTGATTGTTAGTATCCTGAGAAAAATTCTGCCCGGATGAATCAACACCGTTAGTATTATTGTATAAATGTGGGATTGCCAACACATTATTCACGGTGAAATCGACGGTAATCGCATATGATTTCAAATTGGTTTGATCGACCGCAATAATGTTATAATTGTCAAACTGATTTGTGGACGTTTCATAATCATTGCTGTCAACTTGGCTGAGTTTACTGTTTGTGCTGATTAACGCGCCACCACCGGATACCGTCAAATAAATCTCGCCTTTTGTATTAATCGCATATTTACCGTCTTCACTTCTGGCACTCATAGCGCCATTAGTGTGAACAAATAAATATTCTTTGATTTTATTATCCTCATCTGTCGCAGCGATTGTTGCGATCGGATTTTTGATTAAATGATTTTCAAAATACTTGAATGAAGCTGTTGCTTGACTAAATACCGGCTGGAACAACACATTAGTTTCAACTTGCGTTATCTTGCCGTTAGTGTCATGAGCAATCAATTTTGAACCGAAAAGCAAAAACTTTTTCTCAATTGTCACTTCACCGCTTTTAGGATCAACCGATAATCCGCTCGGTTTGCTATTTTGTATTCTATCGCTCCTGATCCATTGGTTCTCTACATTTTTTGTCAGTATCACTGTTTGCGCTTCGCCTTGGCTATCCGTCAACTGAATCTTCAATTCCGTTGAATTTTGCTGTGACGGCGCAATCTTCAGTGCGCCATTCATCGCCCAAATTCTCGGCATATCTGTCGGTTGATTTTCGGCAAACGATTTCAAACATAAATTTTTATTATTTGCCATTCTATTCACTGGCATAGTCGGCTCTCCTGTTTCATTGTTAATCATTTATGCAAAAACATTCAAAATAATAACCAATAGTTATAATTTTGAATTGGAATTAAAATTATCAGGTTTTAGCGACAATAACCGCAGGTTTTACATAAAAGATCATTACCATCAATAAAATAGACAGCCGGAACTTTCCATATACAACATATCAATAATCTTTGATTATTTTTTTGTTTTTCAAACCCTGTAAAAAACCGCACTTTTATTGCTAAAAGTGCGGTTTGAGGTTATTTAAAATAGGTTATCGGTTAGATAACGATAATGCCTTGTTGGATATAAACATCGTTATCAGAACTACTGGCTGCACTATTATGACGATATATATCGTAAGTGATTCCCTCAACTGTCGTCGATGACTGCTTAACCCAACTACCATTGTAATAACTATTTCCAACAGCACCATTATCCACTAAGCTAATCTTAGCCACTCCGTCATTATTCCAATTACTTTGTCCTAAATCAACTTTATTTGTGCTTCCTCCCATAACATAGAAATTACCTTCACGAGTATTATCATTAAACAAATCACCATAACGAATATCTAAAACTGCTTGATTTTTCAGTTGAATCTGTTCAAAGCCAGTGAAATTAACTGTAGAAATATGAGAGATCACATCATTACCTGAAGCAACATTGCTATCTACAATTAATTTATCAATACCTGTTCCACCAAGCATTTTACTATTAAACGAGCCAAGATCATTATATCCCATCCCAGCATTACCACTCCAAGTCAAGGTATCATTACCGGCTCCCATATCGACTAATGCAGAGCCATCTCCTCGTCCAAACGTTTTAGTGATAGTCACAGAGTCATTACCATCTCCCATATAAACTTTTGAGTTATCACGAATCTGGTCAACAATAAGGGTATCATTTCCCCCACCTAAATCAATTTTGGAAGAGTAATACATAATCCCTTTTCCGTTCCGACTGCCATCAGCATTGACCCCTAAAATAACAGTGTCATCTCCAGTTAAAGAGGATATTCCTGAATCTTTAACATCTCTAGGATTCCCTATTGGTGTATACGGAGAGCTATCTAGTGCAATCGGTGTATTTGCGGTATCTCCGATAATCGTAGCATCCTGTAAATAATTATAGGTAGTTAATGTATCATCACCAGCCCCTAAAATAATAGTACTGTCATAAATATGCCCCCCAAAATCCCTACCAGTATAGGTAGCTTTAGCGTCTAAACTTTGATCTGCTCGTAAAGCGGTTCCATTATCAGTAATTATAATAGAGTCATTGCCACTTCCCATATCAATAATACTGCTAGATTTAACATCGCCCCCCTGTAAACGTAAAGTATCATTACCAGCTCCAGTTAGTATTGTTGCATTTTGAATATCATCACGATCATTAAAAATACTAGAAAAATCCCCTACAATAATAGTATCGTTTCCATCTCCTGAAGTAACCCAACTTCTGTTAGTTCCTCCAATAATATCATTACCAATCAGTAAAGTATTATTACCATTTCCAAGAGCAATCCCGCCGTCCATATTGTTACTACCGACACTTTGAGAGAGCTTAACATAATCATCTCCGTCTAGCGTATTCAAAACAGCGCCTCGTTCAATATTACCAATACCTAAACCAGTTTCTGCTTTTCCTGCTTCATTATAACCAATCAAAATTTTATCAGAGTTTTCACTAGTAAATTGGAAATTCTTATTAGCTGTATCAGCAGAAGCAATAGTTCCCTCCCAATTAGCGCCATTTCTATCATTTAAGTCCACCCATAATGTCCTAATTGCCAATACATTTTGTACTGTAAAATCAACATCAATAGGCTTAGATTTCAAACCAGTTTGATCAATCGCAATAACCTTATAAGGACCAAATTTATTTGGAGCGGTTTCAAAATCATTACTATCTCTAGTACTTATGTTTGCTGACGTTGAGGTTAGCCCCCCTCCATTCTCAGTTAAGGCAAACTCTCCACCACTGGATATTAAATAACGCCCATCTTTACTGATATTAGTCTCTGTACCATCATCATTCAAAAAGCGATATTGTACAACCTGATTATCTTTATCGGTGGCAGTAACTTTTCCTAAGACATCACTTATCAAAGAGTTTTCAAAATATTCAATCGAAGCTATTCTCTCGGCAAACACTGGATTAAATAACAATTTTCTACTTGCATCTGCAATATTGCCCGCATTGTCCTCCAACTTCACTTCCACAGTTGAACCAGATTGAATGACTCCCTCAGCAAAAGTCATTTTTCCAGTTTTAGAATCAAATGTTCCAGCAGGTTGTGGACCACTAAAAGTAAAGTTCCAATTTCCATCAGTACCTTTTGTAGAGACAGCTGTTTGTTTGTTACCTGCAGTATCAAAGTAAAAAGTAGTTAATTTATAAGCTTGTTGATCGTTCGTTTCAACAGTAACAGTACCATATCCCTCCTGATTAATAATTGGCTGTTCAGCTGAAAGATTTACAATAAATGGCTTTCCTTCTGTCCATTTTGTAGGATCCGCCGGCGTAGCTGTACTTGCATTACCTGCTGCATCAACCGCCATAACTAATGGAAACTTTTGACCATCGCTCATATCTTTAGTAATTTTAATACTAAATTTACCTGTATCATTAGCCTTATCAGCATAATAAGAGCCATCAACATAAATTCTCACCGTAGTACCTGGTTCAGTAACCCCCTCTAAAGTCGGTTGTTTAACATTAGTAATATTATCTGTATCAGAGTACCCACTATCGGATATTTGGGCTAATTTTAATTCTGGTATTACAGGTGGAGTTTTATCAATAAAGACATCATTCAAACTACCAACTACAGAAGACTGCCCATCTTTATTTTGACGAACTAAGATAGAAGGATATGTTCCCTCCGCTAATTCAAAAGTAGCAGTATTTCCTGTAATCCCTGGAATTACTATCCAAGTATTACCACCATCAATACTGTATTCTCGGGTTGTTCCTTCCTCTAAATTAGAAACATTAATCATGCCATTGTTCGTTATCTTATCAGCTGAACTAAATCCAGTATCACTAACTAAAGTAACTATCGGCTGAGCCGGTAAAAGAATTGTAGGCGCTTCAACCTTAACTTCATTCGATTCATTACCATCCGCATCACTGGCTGTCGCTTTGACTTCCGTACTGTCTTTCACCGCCTCTTCAGCAATCGTTACCTTGCCGGTACCCGCTTCCAATGTGACACCTTCAACCGGTGCCGCCAGCTCCCATGTTCCGTCGTCTTTCTTGTTCACGGTCACGGTTTTCTCGGTGCCGTCTTCAGCGGTGAACTTAACTTCAACTGACTTTGTATCTACATCCGCCGGTGGCGTAATGCTGACATCACCGTTATCTTCTGCTGTCGCCGTCGGCGCACTCGGGGCAGTCACATCTTTCGCAACCACGGTCGCATTCGCTGAGTCCTGCGTACCGTCATTGGCTTTTGCCGTTACGGTAGAACCGTCTTTCACTGCGTCCTCAGCAATCGTTACCTTGCCGGTATTCGGGTCTAACGTGACACCTTCAACCGGTGCCGCCAGCTCCCAAGTACCGTCGTCTTTCTTGTTCACGGTCACAGTCTGTTCCGCACCGTTCTCATCAGTAAACTTAACTTCAACTGACTTCGTATCCACATCCGTCGGTGGCGTAATGCTGACATCACCGTTCTCTTCCGCAACCGCACTTGGTGCTGCCGGCGCATTGGTGTCTTTCGCCGTCACTTCTGCCGGTGTAGAGGTATTGCCGTCAACGTCTTTCGCCGTCGCCGTCACTTTACCGTTGTCTTTCACCGCACTTTCGTCAAGTGTTACCTTGCCGGTATTCGGGTCTAACGTGACACCTTCAACCGGTGTCGCCAACTCCCAGGTACCATCGTCTTTCTTGTTCGCCGTCACCGTTGCTTCCGTACCATCCGGTTTGGTGAATGTCACTTCAACCGACTGCGTATCATCATCCGTCGGTGGCGTAATGCTGACATCGCCGTTCTCTTCCGCAACCGCACTTGGTGCTGCCGGCGCATTGGTGTCTTTCGCCGTCACTTCTGCCGGTGTAGAGGTATTGCCGTCAACGTCTTTCGCCGTCGCCGTCACTTTTCCGTTGTCTTTCACTGCGTCCTCAGCAATCGTTACCTTGCCGCTGTCAGTGTCTAACGTGACACCTTCAACCGGTGCCGCCAACTCCCAAGTACCGTCATCTTTCTTGTTCACGGTCACAGTCTGTTCCGCACCGTTCTCATCGGTAAACTTAACTTCAACCGACTTCGTATCCACATCCGCCGGTGGCGTAATGCTGACATCACCGTTCTCTTCCGCTGTCGCCGTCGGCGCACTCGGGGCAGTCACATCTTTCGCAACCACGGTCGCATTCGCTGAGTCCTGCGTACCGTCATTGGCTTTTGCCGTTACGGTAGAACCGTCTTTCACTGCGTCCTCAGCAATCGTTACCTTGCCGCTGTCAGTGTCTAACGTGACACCCTCAACCGGTGCCGCCAGCTCCCAAGTACCGTCGTCTTTCTTGTTCACGGTCACGGTTTTCTCGGTGCCGTCTTCAGCGGTGAACTTAACTTCAACTGACTTCGTATCTACATCCGTCGGTGGCGTGACAGTAACACTGCCGTTCTCTTCCGCAACCGCACTTGGTGCCGCCGGTGCAGTCGTGTCTTTCGCCGTCACTTCTGCCGGTGTAGAGGTATTGCCGTCAACGTCTTTCGCCGTCGCCGTCACTTTACCGTTGTCTTTCACCGCACTTTCCGCAAGCGTTACCTTACCGGTATTCGGGTCTAACGTGACACCCTCAACCGGTGCCGCCAACTCCCAAGTACCGTCGTCTTTCTTGTTCACGGTCACAGTCTGTTCCGCACCGTTCTCATCAGTAAACTTAACTTCAACTGACTTCGTATCCACATCCGTCGGTGGCGTAATGCTGACATCACCATTATCTTCCGCAACCGCACTTGGTGCTGCCGGCGCGGTCACATCTTTCGCAACCACGGTCGCATTCGCTGAGTCCTGAGTACCGTCATTGGCTTTTGCCGTTACGGTAGAACCGTCTTTCACTGCGTCCTCAGCAATCGTTACCTTGCCGGTACCCGCTTCCAATGTGACACCTTCAACCGGTGCCGCCAGCTCCCAGGTACCGTCGTCTTTCTTGTTCACGGTCACGGTTTTCTCGGTGCCGTCTTCAGCGGTGAACTTAACTTCAACTGACTTCGTATCTACATCCGTCGGTGGCGTGACAGTAACACTGCCGTTCTCTTCCGCAACCGCACTTGGTGCCGCCGGTGCAGTCGTGTCTTTCGCCGTCACTTCTGCCGGTGTAGAGGTATTGCCGTCAACGTCTTTCGCCGTCGCCGTCACTTTACCGTTGTCTTTCACCGCACTTTCCGCAAGCGTTACCTTGCCGGTACCCGCTTCCAATGTGACACCTTCAACCGGTGCCGCCAACTCCCAAGTACCGTCGTCTTTCTTGTTCACGGTCACAGTCTGTTCCGCACCGTTCTCATCAGTAAACTTAACTTCAACTGACTTCGTATCCACATCCGTCGGTGGCGTAATGCTGACATCACCATTATCTTCCGCAACCGCACTTGGTGCTGCCGGCGCGGTCACATCTTTCGCAACCACGGTCGCATTCGCTGAGTCCTGAGTACCGTCATTGGCTTTTGCCGTTACGGTAGAACCGTCTTTCACTGCGTCCTCAGCAATCGTTACCTTGCCGGTACCCGCTTCCAATGTGACACCTTCAACCGGTGCCGCCAGCTCCCAGGTACCGTCGTCTTTCTTGTTCACGGTCACGGTTTTCTCGGTGCCGTCTTCAGCGGTGAACTTAACTTCAACTGACTTCGTATCTACATCCGTCGGTGGCGTGACAGTAACACTGCCGTTCTCTTCCGCAACCGCACTTGGTGCCGCCGGTGCAGTCGTGTCTTTCGCCGTCACTTCTGCCGGTGTAGAGGTATTGCCGTCAACGTCTTTCGCCGTCGCCGTCACTTTACCGTTGTCTTTCACCGCACTTTCCGCAAGCGTTACCTTACCGGTATTCGTATCTAGCGTGACACCTTCAACCGGTGCCGCCAGCTCCCATGTTCCGTCGTCTTTCTTGTTCACGGTCACGGTTTTCTCGGTGCCGTCTTCAGCGGTGAACTTAACTTCAACTGACTTCGTATCATCATCCGCCGGTGGCGTAATGCTGACATCGCCGTTATCTTCTGCTGTCGCCGTCGGCGCACTCGGGGCAGTCACATCTTTCGCAACCACGGTCGCATTCGCTGAGTCCTGCGTACCGTCATTGGCTTTTGCCGTTACGGTAGAACCGTCTTTCACCGCGTCCTCAGCAATCGTTACCTTACCGGTACCCGCTTCCAATGTGACACCTTCAACCGGTGCCGCCAACTCCCAAGTGCCGTCATCTTTCTTGTTCACGGTCACGGTTTTCTCGGTGCCGTCTTCAGCGGTGAACTTAACTTCAACTGACTTCGTATCTACATCCGTCGGTGGCGTGACAGTAACACTGCCGTTCTCTTCCGCAACCGCACTTGGTGCCGCCGGTGCAGTCGTGTCTTTCGCCGTCACTTCTGCCGGTGTAGAGGTATTGCCGTCAACGTCTTTCGCCGTCGCCGTCACTTTACCGTTGTCTTTCACCGCACTTTCCGCAAGCGTTACCTTACCGGTATTCGGGTCTAACGTGACACCCTCAACCGGTGCCGCCAACTCCCAAGTACCGTCGTCTTTCTTGTTCACGGTCACAGTCTGTTCCGCACCGTTCTCATCAGTAAACTTAACTTCAACTGACTTCGTATCCACATCCGTCGGTGGCGTAATGCTGACATCACCATTATCTTCCGCAACCGCACTTGGTGCTGCCGGCGCGGTCACATCTTTCGCAACCACGGTCGCATTCGCTGAGTCCTGAGTACCGTCATTGGCTTTTGCCGTTACGGTAGAACCGTCTTTCACTGCGTCCTCAGCAATCGTTACCTTGCCGGTACCCGCTTCCAATGTGACACCTTCAACCGGTGCCGCCAGCTCCCAGGTACCGTCGTCTTTCTTGTTCACGGTCACGGTTTTCTCGGTGCCGTCTTCAGCGGTGAACTTAACTTCAACTGACTTCGTATCTACATCCGTCGGTGGCGTGACAGTAACACTGCCGTTCTCTTCCGCAACCGCACTTGGTGCCGCCGGTGCAGTCGTGTCTTTCGCCGTCACTTCTGCCGGTGTAGAGGTATTGCCGTCAACGTCTTTCGCCGTCGCCGTCACTTTACCGTTGTCTTTCACCGCACTTTCCGCAAGCGTTACCTTACCGGTATTCGGGTCTAACGTGACACCCGTAACTGGGTTATCCAGCTCCCAAGTACCGTCGTCTTTCTTAGTCGCCGTCACCGTTGCTTCTGTACCATCCGGTTTAGTGAATGTCACTTCAACCGACTGCGTATCATCATCCGCCGGTGGCGTGACAGTAACACTGCCGTTCTCTTCCGCAACCGCACTTGGTGCCGCCGGTGCAGTCGTGTCTTTCGCCGTCACTTCTGCCGGTGTAGAGGTATTGCCGTCAACGTCTTTCGCCGTCGCCGTCACTTTACCGTTGTCTTTCACCGCACTTTCCGCAAGCGTTACCTTACCGGTATTCGTATCTAGCGTGACACCTTCAACCGGTGCCGCCAGCTCCCATGTTCCGTCGTCTTTCTTGTTCACGGTCACGGTTTTCTCGGTGCCGTCTTCAGCGGTGAACTTAACTTCAACTGACTTCGTATCATCATCCGCCGGTGGCGTAATGCTGACATCACCGTTCTCTTCCGCTGTCGCCGTCGGCGCACTCGGGGCAGTCACATCTTTCGCAACCACGGTCGCATTCGCTGAGTCCTGCGTACCGTCATTGGCTTTTGCCGTTACGGTAGAACCGTCTTTCACCGCACTTTCCGCAAACGTTACCTTGCCGGTATTCGTATCTAGCGTGACACCTTCAACCGGTGCCGCCAGCTCCCATGTTCCGTCGTCTTTCTTGTTCACGGTCACGGTTTTCTCGGTGCCGTCTTCAGCGGTGAACTTAACTTCAACTGACTTCGTATCTACATCCGCCGGTGGCGTAATGCTGACATCACCGTTATCTTCTGCTGTCGCCGTCGGCGCACTTGGAGCAGTCACATCTTTCGCAACCACGGTCGCCTCTGCCGAGTCCTGCGTACCGTCATTGGCTTTTGCCGTTACGGTAGAACCGTCTTTCACCGCACTTTCCGCAAGCGTTACCTTGCCGGTATTCGTATCTAACGTGACACCCTCAACCGGTGCCGCCAACTCCCAAGTACCGTCGTCTTTCTTGTTCACGGTCACAGTCTGTTCCGCACCGTTCTCATCGGTAAACTTAACTTCAACCGACTTCGTATCCACATCCGCCGGTGGCGTAATGCTGACATCGCCGTTATCTTCTGCTGTCGCCGTCGGCGCACTCGGGGCAGTCACATCTTTCGCAACCACGGTCGCATTCGCTGAGTCCTGCGTACCGTCATTGGCTTTTGCCGTTACGGTAGAACCGTCTTTCACCGCGTCCTCAGCAATCGTTACCTTACCGGTACCCGCTTCCAATGTGACACCTTCAACCGGTGCCGCCAACTCCCATGTTCCGTCGTCTTTCTTGTTCACGGTCACAGTCTGTTCCGCACCGTTCTCATCGGTAAACTTAACTTCAACTGACTTCGTATCCACATCCGCCGGTGGCGTAATGCTGACATCACCGTTCTCTTCCGCAACCGCACTTGGTGCCGCCGGTGCAGTCGTGTCTTTCGCCGTCACTTCTGCCGGTGTAGAGGTATTGCCGTCAACGTCTTTCGCCGTCGCCGTCACTTTACCGTTGTCTTTCACCGCACTTTCGTCAAGCGTTACCTTACCGGTATTCGTATCTAACGTGACACCCTCAACCGGTGCCGCCAGCTCCCATGTTCCGTCGTCTTTCTTGTTCACGGTCACGGTTTTCTCGGTGCCGTCTTCAGCGGTGAACTTAACTTCAACTGACTGCGTATCATCATCCGTCGGTGGCGTGACAGTAACACTGCCGTTCTCTTCCGCAACCGCACTTGGTGCCGCCGGTGCGGTCGTGTCTTTCGCCGTCACTTCTGCCGGTGTAGAGGTATTGCCGTCAACGTCTTTCGCCGTCGCCGTCACTTTACCGTTGTCTTTCACCGCACTTTCCGCAAGCGTTACCTTACCGGTATTCGTATCTAGCGTGACACCTTCAACCGGTGCCGCCAGCTCCCATGTTCCGTCGTCTTTCTTGTTCACGGTCACGGTTTTCTCGGTGCCGTCTTCAGCGGTGAACTTAACTTCAACTGACTTCGTATCATCATCCGCCGGTGGCGTAATGCTGACATCGCCGTTATCTTCTGCTGTCGCCGTCGGCGCACTCGGGGCAGTCACATCTTTCGCAACCACGGTCGCATTCGCTGAGTCCTGCGTACCGTCATTGGCTTTTGCCGTTACGGTAGAACCGTCTTTCACCGCGTCCTCAGCAATCGTTACCTTACCGGTACCCGCTTCCAATGTGACACCTTCAACCGGTGCCGCCAACTCCCAAGTGCCGTCATCTTTCTTGTTCACGGTCACGGTTTTCTCGGTGCCGTCTTCAGCGGTGAACTTAACTTCAACTGACTTCGTATCATCATCCGTCGGTGGCGTGACAGTAACACTGCCGTCCGCTTCCGCAACCGCACTTGGTGCCGTAACATCAGGACCAGAACCAGTAACTTGTGTAGGATCACTGGTGTTGCCGCTTGGATCGGTGGCGGTTACCGGATAGGTTTTGCCGTCTTCCAATGCCGGGGTCACTACTAAGCTATAGTCGCCGTTTTCATCGGCTTTTGTAGTTACGTCCGCTTTGCCGTCACCGTTGGTATCGATACCGACGGTGGAGCCCGGCTCCGCTTTGCCGCTAATTGTGGTGCTGTCCGCTTTACCGTCACCGTCTTTGTCGCTATTCGTCACGTCGGTGACCGTTGGCGCATTCGGAGCGGTGGTGTCGCCGGTTACATTAGTCGGATTGCTGGTGTTGCCGCTTGGATCGGTGGCGGTCACCGGATAGGTTTTGCCGTCTTCCAATACCGGGGTCACTACTAAGCTATAGTCGCCGTTTTCATCGGCTTTTGTGGTTACGTCCGCTTTGCCGTCACCGTTGGTATCGATACCGACGGTGGAGCCCGGCTCCGCTTTGCCGCTAATTGTGGTGCTGTCCGCTTTACCGTCACCGTCTTTGTCGCTATTCGTCACGTCGGTGACCATTGGCGCATTCGGGGCGGTGGTGTCGCCGGTTACATTAGTCGGATTGCCGGTGTTGCCGCTTGGATCAGTGGCGGTCACCGGATAGGTTTTGCCGTCTTCCAATGCCGGGGTCACTACTAAGCTATAGTCGCCGTTTTCATCGGCTTTTGTGGTTACGTCCGCTTTGCCGTCGCCGTTGGTATCGATACCGACGGTGGAGCCCGGCTCCGCTTTGCCGCTAATCGTGGTGCTGTCCGCTTTACCGCCACCGTCTTTGTCGCTATTCGTCACATCGGTGACCGTTGGCGCATTCGGGGCGGTGGTGTCGCCGGTTACATTAGTCGGATTGCTGGTGTTGCCGCTTGGATCGGTGGCGGTCACCGGATAGGTTTTGCCGTCTTCCAATGCCGGGGTCACTACTAAGCTATAGTCGCCGTTTTCATCGGCTTTTGTGGTTACGCCCGCTTTGCCGTCGCCGTTGGTATCGATACCGACGGTGGAGCCCGGCTCCGCTTTGCCGCTAATTGTGGTGCTGTCCGCTTTACCGTCACCGTCTTTATCGCTATTCGTCACATCGGTGACCGTTGGCGCATTCGGGGCGGTGGTGTCGCCGGTTACATTAGTCGGATTGCCGGTGTTGCCGCTTGGATCGGTGGCGGTCACCGGATAGGTTTTGCCGTCTTCCAATGCCGGGGTCACTACTAAGCTATAGTCGCCGTTTTCATCGGCTTTTGTGGTTACGTCCGCTTTGCCGTCGCCGTTGGTATCGATACCGACGGTGGAGCCCGGCTCCGCTTTGCCGCTAATCGTGGTGCTGTCCGCTTTACCGTCACCGTCTTTGTCGCTATTCGTCACATCGGTGACCGTTGGTGCATTCGGGGCGGTGGTGTCGCCGGTTACATTAGTCGGATTGCCGGTGTTGCCGCTTGGATCGGTGGCGGTCACCGGATAGGTTTTGCCGTCTTCCAATGCCGGGGTCACTACTAAGCTATAGTCGCCGTTTTCATCGGCTTTTGTGGTTACGTCCGCTTTGCCGTCGCCGTTGGTATCGATACCGACGGTGGAGCCCGGCTCCGCTTTGCCGCTAATTGTGGTGCTGTCCGCTTTACCGTCACCGTCTTTGTCGCTATTCGTCACATCGGTGACCGTTGGCGCATTCGGGGCGGTGGTGTCGCCCGCCGGTTCATTACTATTACTACCGCTTCCGCCGCCACCAACAGCCAATGCCACACCGCCAACAACAGCACCGGCCGCCAGTAACCACCACGGGCTAAATACCCAAAACGGGCTAATTTCATGACCACCTAGCGCCTGAGGTGCGGACATTTGCTCTGCCAACATACTAACTGCATCCGAATTTTGTCCTGATTCCGGCACATAGGCATAAATATTGCCATTTTCATGTTCGCCGATAATCAGATTCGTAGAGCCTTCGTCGCTATAATAATCTTCGATAATTACATCCGGCACATTATCGCCGTTTTCTAATAATAGTTGCAGATCATCGCCGACCCGTTTGGCTATAATATTTTGCGGCCCCAAGCCTGTGGCATCTTCAATCAGCTGATAATTTACGTTTTCTTGCGCTTTAATAATTAATGTTTCGCCATTGACAACTTTATAATTAGCAATTTCTGTTTTTGCGCTTAAAACTTTTAATGTGATTGACATAATATAATTCCTATAACAATTAATTTAATAAAATAGTAAAACCCATAACACAAGCAGTTATCGGGTTTGAAATATGTTGAAATATTGAGTGAACGTTATTTTTTACGACCATAAACAACAATATCTACTCGTCTATTGGGTAAATTACACTGTGTTTGGGCGGCAATATCATGCGGATAAAGCAATGCACAATCCTCAACCAGCAGCGACGTTTCTCCGTATCCGACCGCTACAATCGGCAGTGCTACCGCATATTCAGTCAGGATATTACTAATTGATTTAGCCCGTTTTTCAGATAAAAGTTGATTATAATCAGCACGTCCTCTCGGATCGGCATGACCGCTGACTACAATTTGCCCGATATCCTTCGGATCCATTGCGTTTATTTTTTCGGCGAATCGGCGGATATTCTGCTGACCGTCGATCAGCACTTTGTCATAAGCATATTGATTCAATGGAAAAGTGATTTCGGCATTCACTGACGTTGCCGCCAAAATATAGCTATCATCTTGACAGCGCGAGGCCGGCACTCTGGATAATGTTTGGCTTTGCATATTTAAGGCGGATAAGTCTTTCAGTGCAGTTTCCGTTGCAACGAATTCAAAACGTGGCAAACCACTTTTGGAATTTTTAATTTTTATATAAGTGACTTGTTGACTAGGCGAAGCAAATTTAAACCCTTCGGTTCTATTGCCTGCCATTGTATCGCTGCTGAATGAGGCGCTGACTAAGTGTGGTTCGGCACACAATAAGATCGCGCTGAAACCGTTTTCCAGCAGTGAGGTTTGATAGTTTCCGTCGATATAAATATTAATCGCCGGTCCGTTTAATTGCTGCTGTCGATAGAAAACAAGCTGTGTTTGTCCGAGTGGAATATCTTGGGTATTAATATCAACAGATTGATAATTTTCCCATTGTTCCAATGCATGGAGAGGAGGTGAAGATGAATCGGATAAGGAGGTTAAATCAGAAGGCGAAGTCGAACAGGCGCTCAACCCGAATAAAACAAGGCTCAGTGCAAACAGGCGTATTACGGCAATTGATCTCCAACCAATAAACAGGCTGCGCGAGGCTGCGCGAGGCTGCGCGAGGCTGCGCGAGGCTGCGCGAGGCTGCGCGAGGCTGCGCGAGGCTGCGCGAGGCTGCGCGAGTATTATAATGATTTTGTAGCATATATCCTCTTAATTTTGTTTATATTTAACATCTTAATTAATTAAAAAATAATTTAAATATACCTTAATAACTTTGAATCTTGCTTAACGTCTGCTGATAATATCATTTGTAAAATGCGTGTCAATCAAACTTACAGTTAAAACTTACCTCAACTTTAAAAAACGATAAACCCAATCAATAAATCACTTGATTAGGATCTTTTTGTAAACATAAAAAGTGAAATTATCTGCAAAATAACTGCTCATTTAATAAGAATTGCACAAAAAAGACCATTATTTTATAAACATATAAATTTTTAAGAAAAAGACGCTAAGTTAAGCTGAATCTTCCGACAGTGATTTGATTATTAGTAACGCAAGTTGACAAATTTTGTTGTTTTCAGTGCAGCCATACTTTGCTTAACTATGTATACACGACTTTCCAACATGCATTGTCAGCAAAGCAACAACTAATTACAGTGACATTATCTAAAAACATTACATTACTCTCGATAATCTTCTTCAAGAAGTCGAAGTAACGCACATTGAAAATAGGAGAGATAGAATGAAATATATTGAGAGCGCTAAATTAGCTCGATAACTATAATATTAGAAAGTTTCGGTGAATAATAATCGAAAGCCGATTGTGCCACTGTGAATGATTTGACATTTGGTTTTCAAATACTTCAATTAACCATTTAACTTTTTGGAAACAAATTAAAAAATACGCTTCTTCCGCTCAACAGCCACCACTTGCGCTACGTTATATTCGATAAAACAAAACCGGACGTTGAACTGCCAAATACTCATGCCGTACAGCCGTTCGCCGCTTTGTTGCTGTTGGTAGGCTGGGCGCGGATCTTGCTGAATCAGCTCGCGGATAAAACGTTGCAGGTTCGGATAGCGAGGCGTGTACTGCTGAATTTGTTGCAATACTTCGGACAGAAACCGCACTTCGATCGCGCTTGTCGGTTTTTGTTGGGCAAAACCGCTACGCGCATCGGCTTGACTGTCAGCATAAGCAAGATAAGGTTTAATATCAAAAATCGGAGTGTGATTGACGAGATCAATACTGCCGACCTGCAACCGCACTTTGCCTTGGCTGAGATCGATCGCTTTCAATTCCACTTTCGACAGCCCCAACGGATTGGGGCGGTGGGTGGCGCGCGAGGCGAAAACGCCGACCCGTTGATTGCCGCCCAAGCGCGGTGGGCGCACCGTCGGCTGCCACTTGTTTGCGGCAATACGATCAAACTGAAAGATCAGCCACAGATGGCTAAATTGTTCCAAACCGCGCACCGCCTCCGCCTGATTATACGGCGGCAGTAATTCAATCACGCCTTGTCCGTCTTGCACCAAATCCGGTTGGCGCGGCACGGAAAATTTTTCATTATAGGGGGTATGCGCCACCGCAACCGGTTGCAGGGTGAGCGGAGCAAAACAAAATTCAGATGACATTTTTCAGATTCTCGATAAAAAGCGGCAAAATACCTTGTCAAATCAAAACAAGCCGGATATTTTCGCCTATAATAGCACCCAAATCAGTCAAGTGCGGTATAAACCGCTTTTATTATTATCAGGGAATATGAACAAAACCGTTTTTAGAATGTGGCTGGAAACCGCCCGCCCGAAAACCTTGCCGTTAGCGTTGGCGTCGATTGTCACCGGCTCTGCTTTAGCCGCATCCAGTGGCGTCTTTAGCTGGGCAATTACGTTGTTGTCAATTCTGACCGCACTTTTATTGCAAGTGGTATCGAATTTTGCCAACGATTACGGCGATCACCTCAAAGGCTCGGACACCGCCGAGCGTATCGGACCGCTGCGCGGCATTCAGCATGGCGTGATCACGCCAAAACAACTGCGCAACGGACTGATTATCACGATTATTGCCAGTTTGTGTTCGGGTTTGGCATTGATTCTGGTGGCAACCGAAAGTTGGCAGGATCTGCTGGCGTTTTTGCTGTTGGGCGTGTTGGCGGTGATTGCCTCGATTACTTACACCATCGGACGCAAACCTTACGGTTATATCGGTTTGGGCGATATTTCGGTGCTGATGTTTTTCGGTTGGCTCGGGGTCGGCGGCACTTATTATTTGCAAGCGCACCAGATCAACTTTCCAATCTTAATGGTGGCAACCGCCTGCGGGCTATTGGCAACCGCCGTGTTAAATATCAATAATTTACGCGATATTGAACAAGATCGCAAAGCCGGTAAAAACACGCTGGCGGTGCGCTTGGGCGACAAACCGGCAAAAATTTATCACAGCGTGCTAATCGTGGCGGCGATTCTGCTCTATCTTGCCTTCGGCTTATTATATTTTCCACATTGGTCGGGTTGGCTGGCGGCGGCGGCATTTCCTTTACTGCTCAAACACGCTTGGTCGGTGCTACGTGCCAACGACCCGAAACAACTGCGCCCGATGTTGGCACAAATGGCAATGTTGGCGCTGTTAACCAACCTGCTGTTCAGCCTTGGCTTATTACTTGGGTTTTATTGGTAATTTGTTTGTTTACTGTTTATACTAGCCGCAACGGATTTTTCATCAATTAAGGATACCCTCATGCGTATTGATACCTCTGAGTTGTGTGATATTTATCAAGATCAAATCGACGTGGTCGAACCGATTTTTTCCAGTTTTGGCGGGCGCAGTGCGTTTAGCGGTAAAATCACCACTGTCAAATGTTTCGAAAGTAACGGCTTGATCGAAGAAGTATTGGAAGAAGACGGCTTGGGGCGGGTGCTGTTGATTGACGGCGGCGGTTCGGTGCGCCGTGCTTTGATTGATTCCGATTTAGCGCAACTGGCGGTTGATAATGATTGGGAAGGGATTATTGTCTACGGCGCGGTGCGCCAATTGGATATTCTGGAAAGTCTGGATATCGGCATTCATGCGTTGGCGCCGATTCCGGTCTCCGCCGACGATAAAACCATCGGCGAAACCGAGGTGCCGGTGAATTTCGGCGGCGTGTCGTTCTTGCCGGAAGATTATGTCTATGCCGATCTGACCGGGATTATCCTTTCGCCTGAACCACTGGAACTCAACAACCGAGAGGATGACAATTTTAACGATTAACCGCTTGTTCCCTCTGTGACTATCAGCCCGAGCTAATCAAATCAGCCCGGGCTTTTTATTGCCCGATAGGGTGTTCCGTGATTATTTTCTGTTTGAGGTCACATTTTTGACAATTATTTATTTCATTTAGTTAATAAAATCGTAACAGCCTGTTATATTGATAACATTACACTAAATAAGTGTATTCTCCTTCTGGTTGTATTAAAATTAAGGAAACCACGATGATCGATAAAAAAATAAACAAACCGGAGCCGCTACAAAGTGGCATTGAAGATCGCGAATTAAGACGCGGCGGTATCATTTTTCTAGCCAATATTATCCTCTTTTTCCTGCTGCTCAATTTTCTGCCGTTCAATATGAATGAAAATAAGGGGCTGGCATTACTGGTGTTTATCGGTATTCTTTGGTTGACTGAAGCCGTTCATGTGACCGTGACCGCACTTTTGGTACCGATTATGGCAATTGCGCTTGGTTTGGTCACCACCAGCACTGCTTTGGCAACGTTTGCCAACCCGACGATTTTCTTGTTCTTCGGCGGTTTCGCCCTGGCGACCGCACTGCACATTCAGGGCTTGGATAAAATCATCGCCAATAAAATCATGAATTTAGCCAGAGGAAAACTGTTCCTTGCGGTGATTTACCTGTTCACGACCACCGCATTCCTCTCGATGTGGATGAGTAACACCGCCACCGCAGCGATGATGTTGCCGTTGGCGATGGGAATTCTGAGCAAGATGGATAAAAATTCCGATCACAACACCTATGTGTTCGTATTACTCGGGATTGCCTACAGCGCCAGTATCGGCGGGATGGGCACGGTGGTCGGCAGCCCGCCGAATGCGATTGTTGCCTCACAACTTAACATCAGTTTTGCCCAATGGATGTCATACGGGCTGCCGGTGATGATTTTAATGATGCCGTTAATGATCGGTGCATTGTATCTCACCTTCAAACCAAAATTGACCGCCACCTTTGAAAAAACCTTCGAAGAACAAAGCCTGCACCGCAAACAGTATGTCGCATTGGCAATCTTTGTGGTGATTGCCTTATGCTGGGTATTTAGCGGACAAATCAATCCGTTACTCTCCTCATTATTCGGCTTGGAAAAGAATATGGCTAGCTTCGACAGCATTATTGCCCTGATTGCAGCCGTTGCTATCTGTATCAGCCGAGTCGCCGCTTGGGAAGATATCCAGAAAAATACCGACTGGGGCGTGTTGATGTTATTCGGCGGCGGTTTGACCCTAAGTGCGGTACTGCGTGATTCCGGCGCCAGTAAAATCTTGGCGGATATGGTGGTTGCCGCGATTGAGGGAGGACACTTCTATATTATCGGTCTGGTGGTTGCCGCCTTTATTATTTTCCTGACCGAGTTCACCTCCAACACTGCCAGTGCGGCATTGTTAGTGCCGATCTTCATCAGGATTGCCGAAACCTTGGGTATGCCGCCGCTAGGCTTATCACTGATTATCGGTTTGGGTGCCTCTTGCGCCTTTATGTTGCCGGTCGCCACCCCGCCGAATGCAATTGTGTTCGGTACCGGGCAAATCAAACAAAGCGAAATGATACGCGCCGGTGTCCGGTTGAATATCGTCTCGGTATTCATAATTGGCACAATAGCTTACCTGTTCTGGTTTCACTAAACCTTGAATAATTGGTTGAACTGATAAAAAATACCGGCAGTGGCCGGTATTTTTTTATCTAGCTCGATTGTCATCTCAGCGGATTCAACGCATTAATCAGCCGAATCCGGCTGTAATCGGCTAAGTCCGCTAAGCGGATATCCCGTGTCTGAATTTTGCCTTCTGCCAAGAGTTTCGCCCGTTGCGTGCCGTGCAGCAACGGTTGCGCGGGGGTATACCACATACCGTTTTGCAACAACACTAAATTGCCGATGGAACAGTCGGTTATCAAGCCGTGCTTAATAATCATGATTTCGTCGCACTCGCCCCGTTGTGCATACAGCTGATCCAGCAAAGTGCGGTCACTAAATTTGAATTCATAGTCAATGTGATCGCACATCACCGGCTGAAAGGTGCGGAATTCACGCCGCTGATAGGCAAAAAACCGCACTTGCTGTTCAGTCGCGTTGTAATCGATACGGCAACGGACTAAACCGTGCTGAAATTCACGTGGGACTTGAATGGCGGCTAAATCCAACATTTGCGTGGTCTGTTGCCGATAATATGTCGCTAACGCCTGTTGATAACGCCGTTGATGATACGCCAAATTTTGCAGTTCGCCGTCTTGCACCGCGATGGTTTCAATGAGCGGCAACATTAGGCAACCTTATGTTTCGTAATCGGGATATACACTTTTTGCAACAACTCCTGATACTCCTCTTCCAACCGGCTTTGGGTGGTAATGCCGCCGCCACTGCGGAACAGCAAGCCGTTTTCCGTCTGTTCAAGGTAGCGGATCAAAACCGCACTTTGCAGATTTTCCCCGTCAAACACGCCGAAAATACCGCTGTAATAACCCCGTTCACCTAATTCGGCTTGGCGGATAATATCAATCGTTTTCTCTTTCGGCGCGCCGCTGATCGAACCGGCGGGCAGCAGTTTTGCCACGATTGTGCCAATCTCGTCTTGCCAGTTGTGGCGCAAATTGCCGCAAATTTCCGAGCTTGTTTGCAAAATCGTGCCTCGCTCAGTATGCAGTTTTTCTACATAACGAAAACGGCTGACTTCAATCCGCTGCGCCACCAATGCCAAATCATTACGGATTAAATCGACAATCGTATTATGCTCCGCCAGCTCTTTTTCGGAATTGAGCAACTGCCGTTCGGCCTCGGGCAAGGCGGCGTCAATCGTGCCTTTCATCGGGTAAGAATAGATTTTATCGGCGTGGGTGCTGACAAAGGACTCCGGCGAAAAACAGACAAAGTGCGGTTCAAACAGCAATTTAAAGCGTGCACGACTGAATTGGAAAATTTGGCGCAGGTTGTAATTGCATTCCAGCGCGGTCGGATAGGTTAAATTCAGCAAATAAGTGTTGCCCGCCTGTAGCTGCTGCCGAACCAAATCAAACCCTTGTCGATAACGCGCGATAGCGATCGGGGTCGTCTGAATCTGCAGCGGCTGTTGTGGCGCTGGCAGCTGCCAATCACGGTTGCTCTGCCCCTCAATCTCAAAATAGAGACCGTGCCGTTTGGCTTCGGCTAGCGGCACGATCAGCGGTTTTTGCTGTTCAAAATCAATCAGAAACAGAAAAGGTTCACGCTGTTTGCCGAAGGCGTTGGCTTGTTCAATCCAATGTTTCACGCGGATTTTCCTATTGGCGTCAACAGCAAGTGCGGCAGACCGCACTTTAACAACAGCTGTGCGGTTTCATAAATCGGCAAGCCCATAATGCCGCTGAAACTGCCGCTGATATGGCGGATAAACAGGCTGCCGAAACCTTGAATCGCAAACGCCCCGGCTTTGTCCATCGGTTCGCCGCTGGCGATATAGGCTTGGATTTCCTGCTCGCTCAGTTCGGCAAAAGTCACGTCATTGGTTTGCAGCACGCTGTGGCTTTCGCCTTGAAAGTAAACACACACGGCGGTCAGCACTTGATGGGTGGTGCCGGACAGCAAACGTAAAATCTCGGCGGCGTGGGCGGCGGATTCCGGTTTGCCTAAAATATGCTGTTCAAAGGCGACAGTGGTGTCGGCGGTCAACAACGGAAATTCCGGCTCACGCGCCAACACTTGGCGCGCGCGTTGATTTTTCTGCTCCGCCATGCGCAACGCATACTCCTGCGCACGCTCGCCCGGCAGTGGCGTTTCGTCGATTTCCGCCTCGACTTTGATTAAATTTAAACCCAACTCTTGCAACAACTGCCAACGGCGCGGGCTGCCGGAGGCTAAATAGAGGCTGTTCTGCATTATTTTCACACTCAGAAAACGAAAAGTACCTTATTTTGCTTTATAATTTCCAGACTGAAAAGCACAAATATCAACAGACCCTAAAAAGCCTATTTAAAGAAGCGTTAAATATGATCGAACTCACTCAAAACCAATGGTTGTTACTTTGCGCGCTGCTGACCGCACTTTGCCTGATTCTGTTTTTTATCGGCGCACGGCGCAAGCGCGACAGCCAAGAATTGCAACAGGATTTAAATAAAAACATTGCCGATTTCAATCAGTTATTAGAAAAGTACGAAAACGTACAACAACAACGCGAAGCCCTGCAACAACAGGCGGTTCAGGCGCAAACCCGCGCCGAGGGCTTACAAGATCGGTTGGTGGAACGTGATGAAAAACTGGTTTATCTGCAAAAAGCGCTGGACGAAGAACAGCAGCGCAACGAGACGGTGAATTGCCATATCACCGAACTGAAAGAGCGGTTCGGCAGCGCGTCGGCGCAAGCCAACAGCCTGCAACAGCAGCTGCAACACAGTCAAAGTGCGGTGGAGCAACGCGAACAACAGTTGCAACAAAACCGCGCGCAACTGACCGGGTTAATCCAAGAATTAACCGAGCTAAAAACCTCGTTATCGGAAAAAGAGAAAAATTTTGCCGAGCAGCAACAGAATTTTGCCCAAACCAAACAACAACTCAGCAGCGAATTTCAAAACCTTGCCAACCGCATTTTGGAAGAGAAAAGCCAGGCTTTCCGCCAAAGCAACCAACTGTCTCTCGACAGCCTGCTGAAGCCGTTCCGCGAGCAGATCGAGGGTTTCCAAAAGCGGATCAATGAGGTGCATTCCGAAGCGATTAAAGGCAACACCGCCTTGGAAAGCGAAATCAAAAAAGTGCTGGAAATCGGCTTATCAATGTCGCAGGAAGCGAACAACCTGACTTCCGCGCTGAAAGGCAGCAAAAAAACCGCCGGCAACTGGGGCGAAATGCAACTGGAGCGTAGTTTGCAACTTGCCGGATTAATCTCCGGCGACCATTACAGTGCGCAAGAATCATTTCAAGACAGCGACGGCAAACGCCGCCAGCCGGATTTCATCGTCAAGTTGCCGGACGATAAACATTTGATTATCGACAGTAAAGTCTCGTTGCTCGATTATGAAAGTGCGGTCAGCGCCGAAGATGAAGCGCAGCAACAGCACCATTTAAGCGAACACGTCAAGGCGATTCGCAACCATATCAATGAGTTATCCAATAAAGATTACAGCAACCTAATCGGCATGCGCAGCCCGAATTTCGTGCTGATGTTTATCCCGATTGAACCGGCGTATATCGAAGCGATGAAACGCGACCGCACCTTGTTTAACGATGCCTATAATAAAAATGTGATTTTGGTGTCGCACACCACCTTAATGCCGATTTTGCGCACCGTGTCGAATTTGTGGCGGCTTGAACGCGGCAACAGCGAAGCGCGCGAAATCAGCGAACGCGCCGGCGAACTGTATAATCAAGTCAGCCTGCTCGCCGAGCGCCTGCAAAAACTGGGCGGCTCGCTCACCGCCGCCAATAACCACTACAACAACACCGTCACCGCACTGGTCGGCAATCAAGGTTTATACGGCAAAGTGGAGCGTTTCAAAACCCTGTCGGCAAAAGTGACCAAAACCTTGCCGGAAGTGGAAGTATTACAAACCAATATTGAAACGGATCGGTTGGTGGTGTTGGTTGAGGAGCGAGAGTAGCAAGTGCGGTTAAACCGCACTTTGATACTTACACTGTCGGCACACCGGAATGGAACTTAAATTCGTCGTCCGGCGAACGGATTAATTCCGCTTCCACTTGTGCGAAATGCGCCACCCGTGCGCTGATGTCTTGCCCGGCGATCTGTTCGGCTAATGTCAGGTAGTCTTGGTAATGGCGCGCTTCCGAACGCAGCAGCGAAATATAAAATTTCTCTAATTTTTCATCCAAATAGGGCGCAAGTTTGGCGAAACGCTCGCAAGAACGGGCTTCGATAAATGCACCGATAATCAGTTTATCCACCAACGTATGCGGTTCATGATTTATCACCTCGCGCATTAAGCCTTTGGCATAACGTCCGGCGCTGATGTTTGTCAGCTCAATCCCGCGTTGTTCGATAATTTCCAGCACTTGATAAAAATGGTGCAGTTCCTCTTTAATCAGCAACACCATTTTGTCGATAATCTCCGCTGCATACGGTTGCTCGCTGCGCGGTTCGATTTTTTTGCTGATTTGGCTTTTGCCTTTCAAGCTGTTGAGATCACCGATTTTGCGGTAAGCGAAATCTTCGTAAGGCTTCATCCATTGCAACAGGTTTTGATTGCTTTCGCTGTCGGCGGCGTATTTACGCAACAGAAACATCGCCGATTGTGCCGCTTTCAGCTCGCACATCATATGATCTTGCAGGATTACACTGAGATTTTGCGGCTTTTTGGCTTCGTTGATCCATGCGTCAGGGGTTTCGCATTGAAGAAATTGGTGAATCGGGGCTAGCAGTTGTCGGTACATGGTACATTTTGCCTTATAAATCTAAAACTTCCCTCCCTCCGCGCGCGGAGGGAGGTGTCCGAAGGGCGGAGGGAGGGAAGAGTCAATAATTAATGGGTTTTCAGCAAATTCCAATATTTCTCATAAAGATCAATTGCGTCGCCCACATCGGCTTGCAGCACGCCGTTTGCAATTTCACTTTTCGGTGGGAACAAGGTCGGGTTGTTGGCATCGGCTTCGTCCAATAAGGCTTTTACACCGTTATTCGGCATTGAGAAGCCCATGCTTTCAATCACCACTTTGGCGCTTTCCGGACGCAACATAAAATCAATAAATTGATAGGCGGCATCACTGTTTTTCGCACCTTTCGGAATCGCATAGTTGTCCATCCAGAAAATTGCCCCTTCTTTTGGATAAACAAAGCGGATATCCGGATTTTCCTGCTCGGCGCGGAATGCGGAACCGTTCCAAATCATGCCGATATCCACTTCGCCCTGCAAATACGGCACTTCCGGCGAATCGGAATTAAACGCCACCACATTCGGCATTAGACTTTTCAGCAATTCATACGCCTGTTTTATTTCGTTTTCATCGCTAGTGTTCGGCGAATAACCCAATAATAACAAGGCAAAATGGAATACTTCGCGCGAATCGGCGGTCAGCAACACTTTGCCTTTATATTCCGGACGCCATAAATCTTGCCAACTGCTGACCGCACTTGGGTCAATATCGGCGGCATTCACGCCGATACCGGTCAGGCCATACACATACGGCAGCGAATATACATTATTCGGGTCAAACGGTTTATCCAACAACTCTGCGCTGATGTTAGTTAAGTTGTTGATTTTACTTTTATCCAACGGCTGCAACATACCTTCTTGCGCCATTTTACCGATGTAGTAACTGGACGGAAACACCAAATCGTAGCCGCTGTCTTTGGTCAGCTTCATTTTGGAATACATTTCCTCGTTGCTTTCAAAGGTCGAATAAATCACTTCGATCCCGGTTTCTTTGGTGAAATCCGCCAATAATTTTGACGGAATATATTCGGTCCAGTTGTAAACATACAGTTTCTGTGCGAAAGCCGACGCACTGAAAAACGTCAGTGCGCCAAGCAGCAACGGTTTCAGCATACGGCTGGCAAATAATCTTTTCAATTTTCAATCCTCCGACGCCTTAACGGACAAGGCAGTATACAAGTGCGGTTAAAAGTGACACATTAGCAGGCGCAGCCAGTATAGCAAGACGAACCGGCTTTTTCTAACCGATTTTGTCGCCGACCGCCGTCCAAAGCGAATAATTAACATTTTATCCTGACAAAGTAAGAAGATTCCATATAAAATACCAGACAATACAATCACAACTGAATTTTATTTCTGAAAATAAGAAAATAGCCTATAATTCGCCTATTTTTAAATTTAAGGCTGAACGATATGTTATCTCGTAAAGATATTGCCGTTTTGGGCATGATGATTTTTTCGCTGTTTTTAGGCGCCGGCAATATTATTTTTCCGCCGATGGAAGGCTATCAAGCCGGCACGTACTGGCTATGGGCGGCACTCGGTTTTATCCTTACCGGCGTGATCATGCCGTTTATTACGCTGCTAGTGGTGTCGGTGAAAGGACGCGGTGAAGAGTTGTCGCGCGATCTGCCGCAATGGCTGGAAGTGGCGTTTTGGTCGATTTTATATCTGGTGATCGGCTCGACTTTCGCCATGCCGCGGATTACCAATGTCGCCTATGAAATGGCGTGGCAACCGCTCAACCTGTTTAACGGCGGCTATTCGCATATTCTGTTTGCGATTGTTTTTAATCTGATTGCGCTGTTTTTTATGCTCGGGCGCAGCACCATGATTTCCAGTATCGGCAAATTTATGGCACCGTTATTATTGCTGTTGCTGGCGGCAGTCGGCTTTGCGGTGATGACCAATCCTTTATCCGATATTATTTCGCCTAGCCATGCCTATGCTGACAATGCGGCGGTGGCAACCGGCTTGGTCAGCGGCTACCAAACCATGGACGTGCTGTCGGCGATGGCATTCGGCGGTATTGTGGCGCGCGCCTTGGCGGTGAAAGGGGTGGCGCAAAAAAGTGCGGTATTGAAATACGCCCTCAGTGCCGGTGTTGTGTCGGTGGTACTGCTGGCGGCGCTGTATCTGTGCCTGTTCTATTTGGGCGCAACCAGCGCCCCGGTGGCGCAGCACGCCAGCAACGGCGGACAGATTTTTTCCGCCTATGTCAACCAACTGTTCGGCAAAAGCGGTTTATTAATGATGAGCGCGATCGTGTTATTGGCAAGTTTGACCACCTTAGTCGGCGTCACCAGCGCTTGCGCCGACTATTTTTCCCAATTCCACCACCGTTTAAATTACAAATTTTTCGTCATTTTATTCAGTATCGCCACCACCGTCATCGCCGAAGCCGGCTTAACCACCCTGTTGCGGGTGACCATTCCGGCATTACTGTTGATCTATCCGATGGCGATCATGCTAGTGGCGCTACAACTGCTACGACCGCACTTGCCGAATGCCCGCTTGAGTTACCGCTCGACGATTGCCGTGGTGTTACTGTTCAGTCTCGGCGACAGCCTGAATAATCTCGGTTGGCTGCCCGCAGAAATCGATCGCTTACTCAACCACATACCGTTTTATCACCTCGGCTTAAGCTGGGCTGTACCGGCGTTAATCGCGTTGGGGTTGAGTGTGGTATTGGGACGCAAATAACAAAAAATCCCTTTCGCGCTCACGAAAGGGATTGATTGCTTAACCGAAAAAAGTCAAAGTGCGGTTTGATTAACCGGCAACGGCGATTTTTTTCATGTCGGTCATGTAACCGCGCAACTCTTGACCGATGTATTCGATCGGGTGGTTGCGGATGGCGTCATTGACATCACGCAGGGTCACGTTGTCGATTTCAACCGTAGGCGTCGCTTCGCCTAAATCGCCGCGTTGCAGGGTCGGAATGATTTTTTCGCGTAAAATCGGGGTGGCGACGTTGGCGAACAGGTAGTTCCCGTATTCGGCGGTGTCGGAAATCACCACGTTCATTTCGTATAAACGTTTGCGCGCGATGGTGTTGGCGATCAACGGCAATTCGTGCAGCGATTCGTAGTAGGCGGATTCTTCGTAGATACCGCTGGCGACCATGGTATCGAACGCCAATTCAACCCCGGCTTTGACCATTGCCACCATCACCACGCCGTTATCAAAGAATTCTTGTTCGGAGATTTTGATCCCGTCGGCTTTCGGTGCATTTTCGAACGCGGTTTTGCCGGTTTGTTCACGCCAAGTCAGCAAGTTTACGTCGTTATTCGCCCAGTCCGCCATCATGGTTGCCGAGAATTCGCCGCTGATGATGTCGTCCATGTGTTTTTCAAACAGGAACGCCAATTCGTCTTTGATTTGCTCGGACAACTCGAACGCACGCAGTTTGGCGGAGTTGGACAAACGATCCATCATCAGCGTGATCCCGCCTTGTTTTAAGGCTTCGGTGATGGTTTCCCAACCGTATTGGATTAATTTGCCCGCATATGCCGGATCTTTGCCGTCGGCGATTAATTTGTCGTAGCACACGATTGAACCGGCTTGCAACATCCCGCACAGGATGGTTTGTTCGCCCATTAAGTCGGATTTCACTTCGGCGACGAAAGAGGACGCCAAACAACCGGCACGATGACCGCCGGTCGCCGCCGCCCACGCTTTGGCAATCGCCCAACCTTCGTCTTGCGGATCATTTTCAGGGTGCACCGCAATCAAAGTCGGCACGCCGAAACCGCGTTTGTACTCTTCACGCACTTCCGTCCCCGGGCATTTCGGCGCCACCATCACCACCGTGATGTCTTTGCGGATTTGCTCGCCCACTTCGACGATATTCAAGCCGTGCGAATAGCCCAATGCCGCCCCTTGTTTCATCAACGGCATAACCGCTTGCACCACCGCCGAGTGTTGTTTGTCCGGGGTTAAGTTGATGACTAAATCCGCCGTCGGGATCAGCTCTTCATAAGTGCCGACTTTAAAGCCGTTCTCGCTGGCGCGGGTGAATGAGGCGCGTTTTTCCGCAATCGCTTCTTTACGCAACGCATAGCTCACGTCTAAGCCGGAATCACGCATATTCAAACCTTGGTTTAAACCTTGCGCGCCGCAGCCGACGATCACGATTTTTTTACCTTTCAGGTAATTCGCTTCATCGGCAAATTCTTCGCGCGCCATAAAACGGCATTGCCCCAATTGCGCTAACTGCTGACGCAGGTTCAAGGTGTTAAAATAGTTCGACATAGTCTTTTTCCTTATTTATCGGTTGAAAAAGTGTCCGAAGTGGACAAGTGAGGGCAGTATAGACTAAAATCCTGATTGCGAAAATTGATATTATTACAATCTATAATTGCATTTTGTGCAATGATTTGCGCAGAGATAGGAGGAGATGATGAAAGAAATCCAATTTTTAATTTACGACAACGGCGAACACACTGAAGTCTTGGTGCAAGATGAAACCCTGTGGGCAACACAAAAAAGCATTGCCCAGCTGTTTGGGGTGGCAAAATCAACGGTGAGCGAACACCTAAAAAATATCTTTGACGGTGGTGAGCTTGAACACAGTTCAGTTGTTCGGAAAACCCGAACAACTGCCGCTGATGGAAAAAACTACCTGACGACATTTTATAGTCTTGATGCCATTATCTCTGTCGGCTACCGAGTCAATTCCAACAAAGCCACCAAATTCCGTATTTGGGCAACGGAGATTTTGAAATCCTATATCCAAAAAGGCTTTATCGTTGATGTCGAGCGCATGAAACACGGTGAAAATGCCTTCGGTAAAGACTATTTCCGCGAATTGCTGGAAACCGTCCGCTCAATCCGCGCCAGTGAGCAACGGATTTGGAAGCAACTGACTGATATTTTCGCCGAAATTTCCTATGATTATGATAAAAATTCAACTATCACCCAACAATTTTATGCCACTGTACAAAATAAATTTCATTATTCCATTACCGGACAGACCGCTGCGGAAATTGTGTATCACCACGCCAATCAACACAAAAAACACATGGGGCTGACGACGTGGAAAAATGCCCCCGACGGGCGAATTTTACAATCTGATGTGGTGGTGGCAAAAAATTATCTTTCCGATCAGGAAATTAAAAAACTGGAACGCAATGTATCGGCATATTTCGATTATGTGGAACGGCTGTTAGAAGATGAACATTTATTGGCAATGCAGGATTTTGCCAAAAGCATTGATGATTTTTTGAGTTTCAATCGTTATGAGATTTTACAAGATAACGGCAAAATCAGCCACAAACAAGCCACGCAAAAAGCCGTTGAAGAATATCGTGCATTTAACCGACAGCAAAAGATTACGTCGGATTTCGATCGATTTATCAAACAATTGGATAAACAATAAGCCCTAGCTGAGATAATAGAAAACAAAAGTGCGGTCAGATGAATTTTCAAGAGATAAAACTGTTTTTGGATTTGGTGGAAAAGCGCAATTTCAACCAAACTGCTATGCAAAACCATATGAGCCCGTCCACCTTGTCGCGCCAAATTCAAAAAATGGAGGCGGAGCTGAAACAGCCGCTGTTTTTGCGCGATAATCGTCAGGTTCGTTTAACCGAAGCCGGTGAACTGTTTTTGCCCTATGCGCTTTCCACTTGGCAACGTTGGCAACAGATTAAAACCCAGCTACAGCCGGAGCAACAGCAACTGAGCGGCGAACTGAAACTGTATTGCTCGGTCACCGCCGCCTACAGCCACCTGCCGCCGATTTTGGAAGCCTTTCGCCGCCACTATCCAAAAGTGGAAATCAAACTCACCACCGGCGATCCGGCGAATGCGTTGGAGCAAGTGCGGTCGCAGCAGGCGGATTTGGCGTTGGTTGGCAAACCGCTGAAATTGCCGGACAATATCGATTTTCATTTTATCGATCATATCCAATTGTCGCTGATTGCGCCGCGCGTAGCTTGCCATTCCACCCGCTTATTGCAACAACGCCCGATTGATTGGGAACAGATTCCGTTTATCCTGCCGGTCGCCGGTCCGGTGCGGGAGCGGATTGATCTCTGGTTTAAGCATATGAATGTCAAACAGCCGAAAATTTACGCCTCGGTCAGCGGGCACGAGGGCATTGTGCCGATGGTGGCGCTTGGTTGCGGGGTGGCGTTGCTGCCGGATATTGTGATTAAAAACAGCCCGATGAACGGGCAGGTTTCCCATCTTGATCTGCCGCTGTCGGTCAAGCCGTTCGAGCTGGGGGTGTGCGTGCAGAAAAAACGTTTACAACAACCGTTAATCAAGGCATTTTGGGGCATTTTGTAGTACATTAAACTTACTTCTCTTCCTCCGCGTGCGGAGGGAGTACCGTTTTTCGCAAGAAAAATGGGGAGGGAGGGGCAATATGAAAATGCAACATATTACTTTTTAACATTCTTTATGCCTCCCTCCGTCCTTCGGACACCTCCCTCCGTATACGGAGGGAGGGAAATTATTAGAGAAAGAGACAAGGAGACCCAATGTTACAAGCAGTCATTTTCGATATGGACGGCATTTTGATCGACTCCGAACCAGCGTGGGAAGCGGCGAAATTCGAGGTCATGCAACGCTTATGCGGCGTGCAAATCACACAAGCCGACGCTGACGCCACCGTCGGCAAGCGGGTGGAAGATATTGCGCATAACTGGTGTAAACAATTCCATCTGCCGCAGGAAAAAGCGGCTGAGATTGCGGCGGCAATGAACAAAGCGGTGATCTATTGGATTCAACAACACGGCGAAGCACTGCCGGGCGTGCAAGGCTCGCTACAATGGCTGCAAAGCCAACGGGTTAAAGTGGCGCTTGCCTCCTCTTCCAATATGCAGGTGATTAATGCGGTGGTCGATAGCCTGCAACTGCGCGATTATTTTATTTCGCTTAATTCCGCCAACGAATTGCAATACGGTAAACCGCACCCGCAAGTGTATCTGGATACCGCGCAAAAACTCGGCGTATCGCCGTTAGACTGCTTAGCGATCGAAGATTCGGTCAATGGCGTAATTGCCGCCAAAGCGGCGCAAATGGAAGCCATCGCCATTCCGCCGCAAGCCTTGCGCGACGATCCGCGTTACACGATTGCCGACCGTCGTTTAGAGTCGCTGTTGGAGCTGCCGGCATTGTTACATGACAGAGTGGCTAAAAGTGCGGTTTAAGCTTTCGTCAATAACGTAAATCCGTTATCATCAGCCCGATTATGTTCATCTATAAGGAGATGTTATGACCCAATATGCCCTCGCCCGCACCCACAGCGGCAAGACCCTTTCGCTGACCGCCAAAATGGCGAACCGCCACGGCTTGATCGCCGGCGCAACCGGCACCGGCAAAACCATCAGCCTGCGCAAACTGGCGGAAGCCTTTAGCGACGACGGCGTGCCGGTGTTTTTGGTCGATGTCAAAGGCGATATTTCCGGCTTGGTCAAAACCGGCGAACTGCAAGGCAAAGTCGCCGAACGAATCGAACAATTTGACTTGGGCGGCGCAAGCTATTTGAGCGGCTATCCGGTCTCGTTTTGGGATGTGTTCGGCGAAAGCGGCATTCCGTTGCGCACCACCATTTCCGAAATGGGGCCGTTGCTGCTGTCGCGCTTGCTCAATCTCAACGCCACCCAAGAGGGCTTGTTGAATTTGGTGTTCCGCGTTGCCGATGATAAAGGCTTACTGCTGATTGATTTGAAAGACTTACGCGCGATGTTAAAACACGTCGCCGACAACGCCGCCACCTATCGCGTCGAATACGGCAATGTCTCCGCCGCCAGCGTCGGCGCGATTCAACGCTCGTTGCTGACTTTGGAAAACGAGGGCGCAATCAATCTGTTCGGCGAACCGGCGCTGAATTTAGACGATTGGCTGCAAACCCGTGACGGCAAAGGCGTGATCAATATTCTTAATTCAGAAAAATTGATTAATTCCACTCGCTTATACGGTGCGTTTTTATTATGGCTGATGGCAGAGCTGTTCGAGCAACTGCCGGAAGTGGGCGATCCGGAAAAGCCGAAATTTGTGATGTTCTTCGACGAAGCACACTTGCTGTTTGACGGCGCACCGACCGCACTTGTCGAAAAAGTCGAACAAGTGGTGCGCTTAATCCGTTCCAAAGGCGTGGGCGTCTATTTTGTTACGCAAAATCCGCTCGATTTGCCGGACAGCGTATTGGGGCAACTGGGCAACCGCATTCAACATGCGCTGCGTGCGTTCACCCCGCGCGATCAAAAAGCGGTCAAATCCGCCGCCGAAACGTTCCGCTCCAATCCTGAAGTGAATGTGGTCGAAGCCATTACCGCACTTGGCGTGGGCGAAGCGTTGGTGTCGTTTTTAGACGAAAAAGGGATGCCGACGCCGGTCGAAATCGCCTACATTTACCCGCCGAAAAGCCAGTTAAAACCGATCACGCTTGAAGAGCGGTCAGCTTGGGTAAAAGCCGACGATCTCTATCTGTTCTACCGCGACTATGTGGATAACGAATCGGCGTTTGAAGTGCTGACTGCCGAGCAACAAAATCTGGATGCGGTGGCGCAAAAGCAGGCAGAACAGGCGCAAGAGGAAGATAACAGTTTGGTCAACAGCCTCAGCCGCATGATCTTCGGCAGTAAAAAACGCGGCGAACAACTGACCATGACAGAACAAGTGGTGAGTAGCGTCAGTAAGAGTATCGGACGCAATATCCGCAACAAAATCACTAATCAAATTGTGCGCGGCTTATTAGGAGCGTTGAAGAAATAAATCACTACCTTAATAAATTAAGCCTTATAGATCAAATTCATTTTTAACATTCTTTATGCCTCCCTCCGTCCTACGGACACCTCCCTCCGTATACGGAGGGAGGGAAATTATTACTTTGTCATCAACCTGAGCCTTATCATAAGGCTTTTTTAGGCTGTTTTAAAAGTGCGGTCAGCCCAGTGATTTCGGATAGACCCAATCGGCTAAAATCGGTTCATGATCCGACAACGGCGTGCCGTCGGGTGTGAAGGCGGAGAGGATTTCGCTGTGCGAGCAGCGGATCTGTTTGGCGCAGAACCAATCCAGTTTTTGTTGCCGCGTTTGGCGCAAGGTGATATGCGAGTGGTGGGTGGTCACGCCGTCGGGATTGGCTTGCCAATGGTAACCAAGCTGTTCCATTGCGGCAAACAGCGGTTCGGCGCGGTGATCCAAGCCGTCGGCAAGATTGTTGCCGCTATTCAGATCGCCACCGATAATCACGGGTAAATCCGGTTTAAACTGTTGGCAGGCTTGTGTTAGGGTGCGCATTTGCTGTTCACGGTAAGTCAAATCTTGATTAACGTTGCTTTCTAAATGGGTGCTGACCACCAATAAATTCCCTTGCGAAGTCGCCACTTCTGCCAACAATGCCATGCGTCCGCCAATCCGCGCTTCACCGAAGTGATCGCCCACTTTTTGTCCGTTAAACCAATGTCCGTGATCGTCAAAACGCAACATCGCCGCTGATTTAAACGGCACTTTGCTCAGAATGGCATTGCCGTGCCAACCGTGGCGGTTGAAGTCGTCAGTTGCCAGTTTGCGTTCGATTTCACTGCCTAAATCCAACTCTAAAAATTCAACGCCGTACAGATAATACATGCCCAACTCTTTGGCTAACGCTTGGGTGGTGTGGCGTTGTTGGGTACGCGCCATGCCGTTGTCCATTTCCGATAACAGCACAATATCGGGATTATGTCGGCGCAACAAAACCGCACTTGCGCTGACATCCAAACAACGCTCCAAATTCCATGCCACAACACGAAAATGACGCGATAATTTTTGTCCTGCGCCACGATGACCGCACTCGATACTTTGCAAGCAAGGCAACTGCATATAACGCCTATGCACTTCATGATTACGCGCCGCCTGTCGGATCTCTTCAAAAACCGACTCGGGTACGCTTTCCAGTTCCGAGCATAATTGAGTAATTAACGGAATCTCCGCCCGCTCATCAAATGGTAGTGAATATGCCAGTGCCATAGCGCCTCCTTTGCTGGTATTAGTTTTGGTAAATGGCTTGCCCCGTTTCGCCGTCAAACAGATAAATATCGCGGCTGGCAACGCTAAAATACAGGGCGTCTTCCGCCGGCACATTGCTCATTTCGGTGACGGCAAGCAGCGGCTGTTTGCCTAAATTGCCGTGAATCACCCGCTGCGCGCCCAAATCCTCCACTACGCTGACCGCAAGCAAAAACGGATTTTCCACCGTCGGTTTTTGCTGAGAGAGCTGAATTTTTTCCGGACGGATTCCGATTTTAATTGTTTTGCCTTGATACTGCGGCGGCAAGTCAAAGTGCGGTTTGAAATAGTGTCCGCTCGGCAGTCGCAGACTGTCGTTGTGCAAGGTCGCTTCGAGAATATTCATCGCCGGCGAGCCCATAAAGGTGGCGACAAACAGATTTGCCGGACGGTGGTAAATCGCTTTCGGCGTGCCGATTTGTTCCACTTTACCGGCATTCAGAATCACGATTTTATCCGCCATAGTCATCGCTTCCACTTGGTCGTGAGTCACGTAAACCGCGGTGATATTTAACCGCCGTTGCAACGCTTTGATCTCCAAGCGCATGGTATTACGCAATTTGGCGTCAAGGTTGGAAAGCGGCTCATCAAACAGGAACAATTTCGGCTCGCGCACAATCGCGCGCCCCATTGCCACCCGCTGCCGTTGTCCGCCGGACAACTCTTTCGGCTTGCTATTAAGGTATTCGCTCAACTGGAGTAATTTGGCGGTTTCTTCCACCCGTTTTTGGATTTCCGCTTGCGGGTATTTGCGGTTAATCAAGCCGTACGCCAAATTTTTAAACACCGTCATATGCGGATACAGCGCGTAGTTTTGGAACACCATCGCAATATTGCGATCCGCCGGTTCAAGATCGTTAATCCGCTCGTCGGCGAGATACATATCGCCGGACGTGATCGATTCCAAGCCGGCAATCATGCGTAACAGCGTGGATTTACCACAGCCGGACGGCCCGACAAACACCACAAACTCCCCGGCTTCAATGCTGATATTGGCATTGTGGGTTGCCGCTTTGCCGTTGGGATAAATTTTGCTTACGTTTTTGATTTCTAATGCTGACATCTTTTTTCTCTCTTTTATTTGTCGGAATCAACCAAGCCTTTGATAAACCATTTTTGGAACAGCACCACCACCAATACCGGCGGCGCAATCGACAACACCGCCAGCGCAAATGCGCGGTTATAAGCCGGAATTTTGCCGTCGTCCAACACATTGATGATGTCTTTAATCCCCAGTAACAGAGTTTTGAAACTCTCGTCGGTGGTCATTAAAATCGGCCATAAATACTGATTCCAACCGACCACAAACATAATGATAAAAATCGCCGCAATCATCGCTTTCGACAGCGGCAGCAAAATATCAATGAAAAAGCGCCACGGGCCGGCGTTATCCATTTTCGCCGCTTCGATTAATTCATCGGGAATCGACAGAAAAAATTGGCGGAAGAAAAACGTCGCGGTCGCCGAAGCAATCAGCGGCAAAATCAGCCCGGTATAGCTGTTGACCATGCCCAGTTGCGCCACGATTTCATAAGACGGGATAATCCGCACTTCCAACGGCAACAACAACGAGCTGAAAATAATCCAAAACAGGAAAGTGCCCATCGGGAAGCGGAAATAGACAATCGCATACGCCGCCAACATCGAGATAACGATTTTACCAATCGCAAAACCAAAACCCAGAATCAGTGAGTTTTTCAACATCAGCAAACCACTGGCGCCTTTGATTTGCACCGAGGTGTCGTTTAAAAATACGCTGGATGAACCGAACAGCAACTCTTTGTAAGTGCTGATAAATTCATCGCCGAACCAAAATTGAATGCCGTTGCGCGCCAGATATTCCGCACTGTGTGTGGAGGAAGTGAGCGCTAACCACACCGGCAGCATTAAGAAAATCACGCCGGTGATTAAAATAAAATGGTCGAAAAATTTTGTTTTCATCGTTATTCCTCAAACGCCCGCTAATAGTGAATTTTCTTTTCTAAGAAACGGAACTGCACCACCGTCAGCAACATCACGAAAATCATCAAGATCACCGACTGCGCCGAACTGCCCCCCAGATCCGCCCCCAAGAAACCGTCTTGATAAATTTTATACACCAGCGTCGAGGTTTCGCCGCTCGGGCGCCCGCGGGTCAGGGTGTCGATAATGCCGAAGGTTTCGAAAAACGCATAAGTGATATTGATTACCAATAAGAAAAAAGTGGTCGGCGCTAACAGCGGAAAGGTAATCGTCCAGAAACGTTTGCTGCGGCTTTTGCAGTCAATCGCCGCCGCTTCCTTCACCGAATTGGGAATGCCTTGCAAACCGGCGATAAAATAGACGAAATTCACGCTCACCTGTTTCCACACCGAAATCAGCACCAGCGCAAGAGTGGCGTCAACGCCGTCCAGTTTATGATCGAACGCCCACATTTGGTTCAACAGTTTATACATCGGTCCGACATGGGAATCGAACAAAAATACGGCAAGCAACCCCGCCACTGCCGGCGCGATGGCGTAAGGCCAGATAATCAGGGTTTTATAACTGTTTTTGGCACGGATCACCTGATCGGCTTTCACCGCCAGCAGCAGCGCAATCGCCAATGAGAAAAAAGTGACCAACACGGAAAAAATAATCGTGAAGCGAAACGATTTGTAATAATTGGGATTACTCAACACATCAATGTAATTTTGCCAACCGACAAAGGTCGAGCTGAAACCGAACGGATCTTCCAAATAGAAGCTCATATTCAGCGATTGCAGCGCCGGCCAAACAAAGAAAATGGCGATAATCAGCAATTGCGGCGCAATAAACAGATAAGGTAATGCAGAATGTTTAAAGGTTCTTTTATTCATCTTGTGATCCTAAAAATCAAACAACCGAAAAATATTCCCTCCCGCCGTAAACGGAGGAGGTGTCCGAAGGACGAAGGAAGGGAAAAGGCTTTTCAGCCAAAACCGCACTTTGGGTTATTTGACGGTTTGTGCAAAACGCGACAGCAATTGGTTACCATCTCTTTCAATCACCGTCAGCGCTTGATCCACCTCGGTGCCGCCAGTAAACATTTTAGTCACTTCGCTGCGAATCACTTCACGGGTTTGCGGATAGAAGCCCAAACGGTAGCCTTTGGTCCATTCGCCGCCCGGTAAATTCAACTGTAAAATGCCGGTTTCCGCCGCCGGTTCTTGCTGATAGTAACCTTCGACTTTCACTTTTTCGTACGCGGCGGTGGTGATCGGCACATAGCCGGTCTCTTTATGCCAATCAGCCTGCACCTCGGCACTGCTCAAGAATTTGAAGAAGTCGGTAGAACAAGCATTCTGCTCTTTCGATTTACCGGAGAAGGCAAATAGCGCCGCCCCGCCGATAAAGGTGTTGTACTCTTTGCCTTTGGTGATCGAATCCCAGTACGGCAGATAGGTTGTGCCGAAATCAAAATCGGCTTGGGTTTTAATGCCGCCGAATGAACCGCTTGAACCTAACCACATCGCCACTTCGCCTTTCTCAAACGGGGTTTGGTTGTCGCCCCAACCTTCGCCGTAGTAGCCGTAATAACCTTTGTCTTTCCACTCTTTGAATTTACTCAGGTGCATTTTCAGATCAGGGTTGTTGTAGTTCAATTTGCTTGCCGGTGCGTCAAAACCGTTGTTTTGATCGGCTAATTGCAAGTTATGGCGCGAATGGAAGTTTTCAAACAAAATCCATGGCGAATGGGATTGCGACAATGCGATATAACCGGCTTGTTTCAATTTTTCCGCTACGCCCTCGAATTCTTCCCAGGTTTTCGGCGGTTGCACACCGGCTTTAGCGAGCGCGTCTTTGTTAAAATAGAGAATCACGGTTGAGGAGTTGAACGGCATGCCGATCATTTTGCCTTGGCTGTCGGCATAGAAGTTACGAATACCCGGCAGATAATCATTTTTATCAAATGCCACGCCGCTTTCGGCAAACAGATCGGCAACCGGCGTCAATGCGCCCTTGGCGTTGATGATGGTTGCCGAACCGGCTTCATACACTTGGATAATATTCGGGGCTTGTTTGGCACGGAAAGCGGCAATGCCGGCGGTTAATAATTCTTCATAGCTGCCTTTATAAATCGGATCGATTTTACATTGGTGTTGCGCAGCGTTATAAGTCGCCGCAATTTTGTTGACAGTTTCCCCCAACTGCCCTCCCATCGCATGCCACCAAGTAATATCCGTTGCGGCTGACGCAGAGAAAGAAACAGTTGCTGTCGCCAGTGCGCTAATCAAAAGTGATTTGTTAAACATAAACAGTCCTTCAGTGAATTCGAAAATTAATCGCTCGACATTGAGCCGAATCACTGTAGCAAAGAAGTGTTACATTTTGATGACAATATAAAACTGGCATTTTTTCCAAAATTACGATCGGGATCGAGAAAATCGTTATCCGTTATTGGCAACTTTTCATTTTTATTGATAACTCTGCTGACTTGATAAATTTAATTGCACATAAGAGTTGTACATTGTACAATTTCGAATTGAGGATTTTGGTGTTATGCGCTATCTGACGTTTATTGAACTGAGCCCGTTTTCCAAACGACGAGCTGACCTATTGAGTGATGATGAATTCCAAGCACTACAGCAATATTTGTTGGAGAATCATAGCCTGGGAAAATATTTGCAACACACCGGCAGCTGTCAAAAAATACGTTGGGCAAGTCACAATAACCAAGGAAAAAGCAGTGGCGTGCGGATTATCTATTACCATGTCGGCACGAAAGGGCGGCTATATCTCTTGCTGATTTACCCTAAAAATGCACAGGATAATTTAACCCAAGCCGAAAAAGCATTAATGAAACAAATTACTGATAAATTGAGCCAAGAAAAGGAATAAGTATGGATAAAGCCCTGTTTAATGACTTACTCACAGGTTTAAACGAAATGGTCGAGATTGAGAATGGTATAAAGCAGGCAAATGCTGATGCTGTACACGTTCATCAAATTCCTGATGTAAAAAAAATTCGCGCTACAACCTGTTTAAAGCAGCAAGAGTTTGCCGAGGCACTTGGAGTCAGTTTGGCGTTGGTGCAATCTTGGGAAACCCTGCGCCGTGTTCCCAGTGGTTCGGCAAGAAAATTATTACTGATGTTGGAACTGAAGCCCGATTTAATCTCGGCATTAAAAGTGATTTGACATAAAAGTAAACCCACATCAAAACCATTGGCATAAGGTGCGCTTGGCGGTAAACTTAATGCCGATATTGCGGTCTAAAAATTGATCTTCAATATAAAAAACAAAGACCAACACCTATGGAGTTGATGTGAAATTATTACCATGGCAGTCATTCACAGGGAAAGTGAACGGACGCTTAGCGAAAATTTTTCTGTTAGCGTTCGCCGCCCTCGCGCAAACCGCACTTGCGGATACGGATAACAAGACGCAAACACCGCAGCAACAACAAACGGTATTATTGCGGGTGCAAGGGATTACCAATCCGGAACTGAGTAACAATGTCAGAATCCACCTGTCGCAGTTGAGCAACGATGAAGCGGACGGTTCGGAACGCTATCAATATCTGGTCAGCCAGACCATTGAAAATGCCCTGCGTGCGTTAGGCTATTTTAATAATCAAATCACTTTCCGCTTGCAAACCCGCCCCGCACCGGCGAAAGATTTGCTGTTTGCCGATGTGGTATTGGCACAGCCGGTGAAAAACGCCGCCCCCGAGATTCAAATTTTGGGCGACGCCAATCTTGATCCCGAATTTATTGCGTTGAATAAAACCCTGCCGCCGGTCGGTGCGGTCTTAAATCAAGGCGAATATGACGACTATAAATCCTCGCTGCAAAGTCTCGCGGCAAAGCGCGGTTACTTTGACGCCGATTTTGTGCTGTCGCAACTGTTGGTCACCCCGGACGAACATGAAGCGGTGTGGCACATTGTGTTTAATAGCGGCAAGCGTTATCACTATGGCTCGGTCAATTTTAAGCATTCGCAAATCCGTGAAGACTACCTGCGCAATATGCTGCCGATCGAAGCCGGCGAACCTTATCTGATTAACGATTTGTCCACCCTCACCTCCAACTACAGTTCCAGCAACTGGTTCAGCTCGGTGTTGTTGGAACCGCACTTGGACGCCGACGCCAAACGGGTCGATCTGGATGTGTTATTGCGTCCGAAAAAGAAAAACAGTATGGAGCTGGGGATCGGCTATTCGACCGATGTCGGACCGCGACTGCAAGTCGGTTGGACCCGTCCGTGGATTAACAGCCGCGGGCACAGCTTCCGCAGCAATCTGTATCTGTCAGCGCCGCAACAAACCGTAGAAGCAACCTACCGTATGCCATTGCTTGCCAATCCGATGAATTACTACTATGAATTCTCCGGCGGGATGGAACGGGAAGATAACAACGATACCAAATCCAATACCGTGACCCTCGCCGGCTTGCGCTATTGGAACCACAGCAGCGGCTGGCAATATTTTGCCGGCGTACGCGCCCGTTACGACGACTTCACCCAAGCAGGTGTGTCGCATAAAACCTTCCTGCTCTATCCGACCGTCGGTTTTAACCGCACTCGGATACGCGGCGGCATGTTCCCAAGCTGGGGCGATGCACAAAATGTCACCTTTAACCTCGGGCGCAAGCTGTGGATGTCAGATGTGGACTTTTTCAGCGTGCGGGCTTCCTCTGCCTGGATCCGCACTTACGCCGCTAATCACCGTTTTTTGGTACGGTTTGAAGTCGGTTACTTGAACACCAAAGAATTGGCACGCATTCCTCCCGCCTTACGCTATTTCGCCGGCGGCGACCGCAGTATTCGCGGTTACGGCTATAAAAAAGTCTCACCGAAAGATAAAGACGGCAAACTGGTCGGCGCCTCACGCTTGGCGATTGCCAATTTCGAATATCAATATCAGGTCTATCAAGACTGGTGGGCGGCGGTGTTTTACGACACCGGCTTGGCGGCGAATACCTTCTCCCGCGCCGAATTACGTTCCGGGGCGGGGATCGGTGTGCGTTGGGCATCACCGATCGGTGCCGTCAAATTCGATATCGCCACGCCAATCAACGACAAAGACAACAGTAAAAATATTCAATTTTATATCGGGCTAGGAACAGAGTTGTAATGAAAAACACACAAACGGCGCAAAGCACCGCAGCAACCGACATCACTGACGGCACAGCACATCACGGACCGCAAACCGAAGCGCACACCGCAATCAAGAAAAAACACAAGTGCGGTTGGCGCAAATGGTTATGCTCCGCTGCCATTGCACTGCTGTTACTGTTGGCGCTGTTAGTCGGTTTGATTGGCAGCGGTTACGGACAACGCGCGCTGCTGAAATTGGCGGATCATCTGCTGGAGGAGCTGCAAATCGAACAAGTCAGCGGCAATTTGAGTGACGGTCTCGTCTTACACCATCTCGAATACCACAGCGACGGGATCGGCGTCGCAGTCGGCGAAGCCCGCGCGCAACTGCAATTTTCCTGTTTATGGCAGCGCAAACTGTGTCTTGACGATGTCTCGCTAAAACAAGTGGCGGTCGGAGTGGATACCGCATTGTTACCGCCGTCCGAACCACGCGAACCGTCATCCGACGGAATACGACGACTCACGCTGCCGCTGGCGGTCGAGATCCGCAATGTCAGCTTGCAAGAGGTGAATACCAAAGTCGATCACATGCGCTTTGCGCTACAGCAATTCCAAACCGCACTTTCACTCGATAATCAGCAAGGCTTGACGATTCAGCCGACTCAAATTGAAAAATTCAGCGTAACGATGGCAGAAAATCCGGCGTCGGCGAAAGAAGAAGATAAAACCGCTGAAACGGCGCAAACCGCGGCAGTGACCGACTGGGACGCCTTACGCCGGCAACTGGCAAAACCGCTGTTAGCCGAGTTGCAACAAGTCACCCTGCCGTTTGATATTCATCTGCTAGGCTTACACGGGCGTGACTGGCACTACCGCGAATCGTGGGAGAACGGCTTGGATATCGCGGTTCCAAGCGTCGATCTGATTGCCGACGCAACCGGCTACCAAGTGCAATTACAGCAATTGACGCTGAACAGTGATTTGCTTGATATCGACGGCAAAGGCAATATCCGTTTGGAACAGGATTTCCCACTGGACTTGCAGCTAAGCGCGGAAATTTATCCGTTGTTGCAAGGCGAAGAACTGCTGTTGCCGCAAAGTGCGGTTACACTCAATCTCAGCGGCGCGCTGAAACAAACCACGCAGTTACAGTTCACGACCCAAGGCGCGGCGGATATGCGTTTGGACGGGAAAATCCAACTGAATCAAGCGCATAATCCGTTACAACTGACCCTGAAAAGCCCGCAATTCGAGTATCCGTTTGCAACGCGAAACCAAGGCGACGAACAAGCCAAAGATAAGCCGGACGTGCGCTTGCAGGATCTTGAACTGCAACTGGACGGCAATTTGTCGCAATACCACATCGCCCTCGACAGCCAAATCAGCGGCGTGGATATTCCGCCCGCCAAAGTCAGCCTGAATGCCGACGGCACGATTAGCGATTTAGAGATTCAAGCCTTGTTAATCGAAGCGCTCAACGGCAATGCCGAATTAAACGGCAAACTGGCATGGCATGACGGCGTCAGCTGGCAAAGTGCGGTCAAACTCGCCAATATCGACACCCGCAGCTATCTGCCGCAATGGGCGGCGGTGCTGAACGGCGGCTTAACCACGCAGGGGCAGGCTAAGGGCGACAGTTGGCAGCTGGCGATTGACGAACTGGCGATTGACGGACGGCTAAACAATCAGCCGTTACAACTCAGCGGCAAACTGCACAGCAACGATCAACGCGTGCTGGATGCGAAACAAGTCAAACTGGTTTACGGCAACAACACTATGTTACTCAACGGGCATTTGGATCAGGAATCCGATCTGCAAGCGCAGATTAATGCGCCCAATTTGGCAGGCTTGCTACCGCACTTGTCTGCCTCACTAAACGGCAATATCCATATTCAAGGCAGCCTGCAAAAACCGTCCGCCGATCTGGATTTGGTCAGTAAAAATATTGATTACCAAGACTTCCGCCTGCGCAATTTCAGCGCCAAAGGGCGTTTGACCATGGACGAGATCATTGCCGGTGCCCTGTACTTAAACCTAGACTCGTTCAAATACGGCGATGTCACGCTACAGCAAACCAAACTGATTGCCGAAGGCAATGAAAAAAATCACAAACTGAATCTGCGCACCCAAGGCGAACCGGTCTCCGGCACCTTGAATATTTACGGCGGCTTTGATCGCGCCAACGAAATTTGGCAAGGCACGCTCAGCCAAGTGCGGTTACACTCGCCGGTCGGCAACTGGAACAATAATCAAAACGTGGCGGTGCGTTTCGACGTTAAGCAAAACAACGCCAATGTTGCCGCCCATTGTTGGCTGAACCAACAGGCGCAACTCTGTTTCCCGCAGCCGTTTACCGCGGGCAACAACGGGAACATTCCGTTTGAGCTGAAACAGATTAATTTAGCGATGGTGAACGAATTTCTGGATAACAACAGTCAAGCTTCGGGCATTATTGACGGCAGCGGCAAAGTGGCATGGCATAGCGACAAACCGTTTGAATTGGAGCTGGCACTCACCAGCAACCAACTGGGGTTCAAACATCGGATTGACTACCGCACTTTCCAGATTGCGCTCAACCGGCTCAAGATCAACAGCCAGATTCAGAACAATAACCTGCTGCTCAAAGCGGAAACCGAGATCAATCAAAACGGCAAATTGGCAACCAATCTCACCCTGACCGATTTGGCGAATAGCCGCGGTTTATCCGGCGATCTGAACCTGCAGGATTTCAATCTGAATCTGCTCAACCAGCTGCTCGCCAAAGGCGAAAACGTGCAAGGCTTGGTCAACAGCCGCTTGCGTTTTGGCGGCGATTTGCAAGCGCCGCTGTTGAACGGGCGTTTCGATATCACCGGCATTCGCACCAAGCTGTTCTCAACCCCGTTCCAAGTCAGTGACGGACAGCTGAACATCGCCTTCAACGGCACATCGTCCACTTTAAACGGCACGCTAAAAACACCGGACAGCCAACTGAACCTGAACGGCGACGCCTCATGGCGCACGCTCGAACAGTGGCAGGCACGGATCGCAGCCCAAGCCAACCGTTTCAAACTGGATATGCCCGGCATTGCCAAAATCGAAGTCAGCCCGAATGTCGAAGCCAATATTAATCCGCAGCTGCTCAATCTGACCGGCAATGTCGATGTGCCGTGGGCGCGGATTACGATTGAACAACTGCCGGAAAGTGCGGTCGGCGTCAGCGGCGATCTGGTGATTGTCGACGGCAAAAACAAAGTGGAGATTCGCAAAGCGTTGCAGCAACAGGCACTGGCGCGCCAAGCGGGCATGGCGGTGTCGTCCAACATTACCGTGAATATCGGCAATGATGTGTTTCTCGACGCCTACGGCTTAAAAGCCAACCTGAACGGAACGTTGGCGGTACGGCAAGAGAAAACCTTGGGGCTGTACGGACAAGTCAATATCCAAAACGGCCGCTATGCCTCATTCGGACAGGATTTATTAATCCGGCGCGGACAAATCAGCTTTTCCGGTTTGGCGTCGCAGCCGTTCTTGAATATCGAAGCCATCCGTAATCCGGAAGCGATGGAAAACAGTAAAATCGTCGCCGGCATTAAAGTGACCGGCATTGCCGATCAACCCGATGTGTCGGTCTTTTCCGAACCGGGCATGTCGCAGGACGAAGCCCTTTCCTACCTGTTGACCGGACGCGGTTTGGATAACAGCGGCGACTCCGCTTCCAGCGCCTCGATTGGCGCCGCAATGTTGGGCTTGGGCTTATCCAAGAGCGGCAAACTGGTCGGCGGTATCGGCGAAGCGTTTGGAATCAGCGATTTAACGCTGGATACCGCCGGTATCGGCGACAACTCGCAAGTGGTGGTCAGCGGCAATATCACCCCGCGTCTGCAAATCAAATATGGGGTCGGCTTGTTTCAACCGTTGGCAGAATTAACTTTACGATATAAAATAATGCCGCAACTGTTTTTACAATCGGTATCGGGGGTAAGCCAAGCTGTTGATTTGTTGTACCAATTTGAATTTTAAATCAAGACGCAAACAGCGCCATATTATAAAAAATGCTGTATTTAAAAAGGAGAAACCAGATGTTAACGTTAGAAATCGATGAGAACAGCTACACCTCAAAAGAGCTGAGTTGGTTGGCATTTAACGAGCGGGTGCTGCAAGAAGCCTATGACGAAAGCAATCCGCTGTTAGAACGGATCCGCTTTCTGGGGATTTTTGCCTCCAACCTGGATGAATTTTACCAAGTGCGGTTTGCCAACCTGAAGCATAAGCTGTTGATCATCCGTGAGCAGGAGTCGCTGCCCGCCCAGCAGATCCGCAGCCAATTGGAAGTGATTCAGCAGCGAACGGAACAGTTAAACCAAAAATTCGATGAAATCTACAGCCGCCTAATGCTACGGCTGGCAAAGCATAAAATCTTCCTACTGAACGAAAACCAACTCTCCCCTTATCATCAAAACTGGCTCAAAGATTATTTTAAACGCGAAATCAAACAATATATTTTCCCGATTATTCTGAATGAAGATATTGATTTGCTGCAATCGCTCAGCGCACACAACTCGAACCTGATTATCGAACTGAAGAAAAACAAAAAAATCCAAACCCTGGCGATTCTGCCGATTCCGTCCGATTCGCTTTCACGTTTTATCGTGCTGCCAAAAGAGCGTTATAAACGCCATCAAGGTATTATTTTATTAGACAACGTGATCCGTTTTTGTCTGGAAAATATCTTTGCCGATGCGATTTTTGATTATGATGAAATCAGTGCTTACTCGATCAAAATGACGCGTGATGCCGAATACGATTTGATCACCGAAGTGGAATACAGCTTATTAGAACTGATGTCAACCAGCCTGAAGCAACGGGTCACCGCGCAACCGGTGCGTTTCCTGTATGAAAAATCAATGCCGAAAAACCTGCTGAAATTACTGAAACAGCGTTTGAACATCAGCAGTCTGGACTCGGTCGAAGCGGGCGGGCGCTATCTCAGCTTCAAGCATTTGCTGCAATTTCCGGATTTGGGCAAAAAAGAGTTGGTCAATGCGCCGCTGTCGGTGATTGCCCACCCGCAACTGAAAAACGAACGGATTATTCTCGATGCCATCGCCAAAAAAGACATTCTGCTGTATTACCCGTACCACAGTTTTAACGTGATCTGCGAATTGTTGCGCCAAGCCTCGTTTGACCCGAATGTAACCGCAATTAAAATCAACCTGTATCGGGTGGCGAAACACTCCCGCATTATCGAAGCCCTGATGAATGCCGCCAACAACGGCAAACAGGTGACGGTGATTATCGAATTGCAAGCCCGCTTCGATGAAGAGGCCAATATCAATTGGGCGAAACGCCTGACCGACAGCAATATCAAGGTGGTGTTCTCCTCACCGGGCTTTAAAATCCACTCCAAATTATTCCTGATCACCCGCCGTGAAAACAACCAACTGGTGAATTATGCCCATGTCGGCACCGGTAACTTCCACGAAGGTTCGGCACGAATTTATACCGATTTCGCTTTACTGAGCAAAAACAGCAACATCACCGAAGAAGTCAAACGGGTATTCCGCTTTATCGAAATGCCGTTCAGCCCGACCAAATTTTCCCACCTGCTGGTTTCGCCGATTAACGTCAGAATCCGACTGTCTTATCTGATCAACCGCGAAATCGAGAATGCGCAAGCCGGTAAGAAGAGCGGGATGATTATCAAAATTAACAATCTGGTTGACCAGCAAATGGTGAACCTGTTGTATAACGCCAGCCAAGCCGGGGTTAAAATCCAAATGATCCTACGCGGCATGTGCTCGTTAAAAGCCGGCGTAGCGGGATTGAGCGAAAATATTGAAATCATCAGCGTGATTGACCGTTTCCTCGAACATCCGCGGGTGTACTATTTTGAAAATAACGGCGATCCGGATGTCTATATCTCTTCCGCCGACTGGATGACGCGCAATCTTGATCGCCGGATTGAAGTCGGTGCGCCGCTATTGGATGCCGAGGCAAAACAGTGCGTGATTGATATTCTGAAAATCCAGTTATCAGACAATGTCAAAGCGCGTATCATTGACGCGAAAGAGAAAAATGAATATGTGCGCAACCGGCAGCCGGCTTGTCGCTCGCAGCTGGCGATTCACGACTATCTATCCGCCAAAACCGTATCGACCAAATAACAGACTAAGTCACCGACCAAGCAACTAAAGAGTAATTATTATGAACCAACAAACCACCTCAACGGAATCGACCGCCAAAGAATTCGCCGCAATCGATCTGGGCTCCAACAGTTTTCACATGATCATTGTCCGCATTGTCAACGGCTCGATTCAGGTGCTGTCGCGCTTAAAACAACGGGTGCAGTTGGCACAGGGGTTGGACGACAAACTGTATCTCAGTCAGGAAGCCATTGCGCGCGGGGTGGCTTGCCTGGCACTGTTTGCTGAACGGCTGCAAGGCTTTCCGCCGGAAAATGTACGCGCGGTAGGCACCTATACCTTACGCCGTGCCGTCAACAATGATGAATTTCTACAACAAGCCGCCGAGGTTTTTCCGTTTCCGATCCGTATTATTTCCGGCACCGAAGAAGCCAAACTGATTTACTCCGGCGTGTCGCATACCCAGCCGGAAAGCGGGCGTAAACTGGTGGTAGACATCGGCGGCGGCTCAACCGAAATGATTATCGGCGAAGGCTTCACCCCGCTGATCGCCGAAAGCCGCCATATGGGCTGCGTCAGCTTCGGCAAAACCTATTTTGCCGACGGCAAAATCAGCAATAAAAGTTTCCAAGCAGCCAAACAAGCGGCATTGGAGAAAATCGAAGATCTGTCGTGGGAATATCGTCATCTCGGCTGGCAATCGGTGTTGGGTTCTTCCGGTACGATTAAAACCGTCAGCCAGATTGTCAGTGAAAACTTCGATTGCGACGGCGTGATCACCGCCGACAATTTACGGCAACTGATTGATAAAGTGCTGAAATTTGATAATTTTGATAAGTTGAAAATTGCCGGCTTAAGTGAAGATCGAGTCAGTGTATTTGTACCCGGTTTGGCAATTCTAAGTGCGGTATTTGAAAATTATCGCCTCGAACAAATGCGCTATTCCGACGGTGCATTGCGTGAAGGCGTGATGTACGGGTTGGAAAGCAGTTTCCAAGTGGACGACATTCGCGAACGCACCGTCAACAGCTTGATGGGGCATTTCAGCGTCGATCAGGAACAAGCCCTGCGCGTTGCCGACACCGCCGTACTGCTCGGGCAAAAATACCAACGTTGGAAAAATGCCGATTTAAGTGCCGATATGCAGAATATCCTGTTATCGGCGGCATTACTGCACGAAGTCGGGATTATGATCAACCACAGCGGGGTACAGAAACACTCCGCCTACATTATCCAAAACAGCGAACTGCCGGGCTTTGACCGTTGCCAACAACGGCTGTTAGCCAATTTAGTGCGTTTCCAAATCAAATCCTTCAAACCGGCGGATATTCAAAACGACAACCGTTACGAACTGCAAGATGTGTTGGCATTAATCGTGCTGCTGCGCCTTGCCCTCATCATCAACCGCTCGCGCCGCGCCACCGAACTGACTGATAAATTCACCCTCGATGTCAGCAGCAATTTCAACCGCTGGGAACTGGAATTTGAGCAAGGCTATTTGGAACGTAATCCGCTGACCCAAAGTGAATTAGGCGAAGAACAAGCTTTTTTGATGAGCAGCCTAGAGATTAATTTGCAGTTTAAGTAATCGCTTGCCCAGCACCTAACATTTCCCTCCCTCCACGTACGGAGGGAGTACTATTGTCGGGCTGACGTCCGTCACTCGTTCCGGCTCGCCTTTGTCGTTTTTGATTACCTTGCCGTTTTCGTCCTTGTTCAAGTCCGAACTTGCGCTCACCCCAATGCTCGCGCTCACCGCCTTGCTCTCACTACGGTTTTCAATGTCGTTGAAGGTCAGTTTGTTGGTAACAAGGCGGTTTTTGTCGGTTTGCTTGCCCGTGATGGCGCCGCCGTTCAAGTGAACATTATTCGCCTCCACATCATAATGTTCTTCGGCAAACAAACCGCTTTGACGATTGACCTGTTGACGATTGGCACTGCCTTGTTGTGCGCTTGCGTTGGCACTCGCCTCCCAAGCCGTACCGAACGACACCTGCACCCGTCCGCCGACACTGCTGCCGCTGCTTCGCTGCTGCTCCCCGTCTTGTAAACTGTTAATCGTCAGGTCGCCGCCAATCCGGGTTTGAATCTGTTTGGCGTGCACCTCCGCCCCGTTCAACGTCGTATCGCCTTGGCTTTTGACGATAACCTTATCCGCATCCACAACACTATTATGATGATAAATGCCTTCACCCTGCTGACCGCTGCGGTTATAACCGGCTTCAACATAAGCATAGACCCCCGTTTGTTCGCCGACGGAATAACCCACGCCCACTTGCGCGCCGCTGCTGCGTTGGCTGCTTTGTTGGCGATAACCGTCCACGCCCGCATTCAGTAAAATCTTGCCTGCCGCGTCAAACTCAACCGTACCGCCCGACGTGCGCTTGCCCTCACTGTCTCGGGTGGTGAGAGTGGTGTAGGTCGCATCAATATTGCCGCGGCGTGCCGTCAAACTTACACCCTCTGCCCCATTGAGATGGTTGCCGACCGCACTTTCGCTATAACGGGCGCTGTCGCTTTTCGCTTGGCTAAAGCCAACGCCGACTTCGCCGACATAAATACGATTATCATCACTAAAACAAATACCTCCTACCGCACTTCTCCTCTCAGGAGGCATTTTTGATTTTGCCAACTCCGAAACAACAATAAATTATTGCTTTGATTCACTGACGGTTATTCAATAGTTTTTATTCATTATTTACCATAGCAAAATTTAAATTAAAAAATCAATATTCACCAACATTATTACGATACCACTCTTTTAATTTTTCTAATATAGAAATAAAATCCACTAAATCAATGCTAGAAAAAAACATCATCTCCATCAATCTCTTCATAGTTAAAAAAAGCATCATCATTAAGTTTCCAAGCGAAAAAACTTTTTTATCATTCCTAGCGCACCGCTTAATAAAATCATCAAAACTATCCTCTAACGTTATCCTATAACCAGAGCAAAAATCACCATTTAAAAAAAACCTACTCTTATAGTTGTTGCAATTTATACTTTCATCATAATAATATGTTTCTTTTAGTATCAGCTCTAAAGAACTCAATAAAGAAGGAAGGTATGTAGTATCATCCAATGTTCCCAACACGTTTCCACTTATAACAATTTGGAGAGGGACTAGCTTTTGCTTCAATTCCATTTCATTTATTTCGAAATAGAAATTAGAGTTTCCCACTTTCATTTTACACCTCCCAAATCTTTAAGTGATTTAGGTATATCATTCATTTTTATAGCTCTAGATTGACCAGATAAAGTTTGACCATCAGTTGAACCATCCCAATGAAAGTTTCCATTATTATCATTTTGAAAACGATGATATACAGGGATATTATTTCTATATTCAATAGCCCATTTATTTTCAGGGTCATCATCTACAATAAAACTTTTATTCCATAGCTCCACATGATTTTCAGGAATTACTGATTTTGTATTATTATATTGAACTTGATTTTTCCCTTTAGGATCGTGATGCCCTGGGTTCTCATAATATTGAGCAATAACTAGCTCTCCGCCATCATTATATAAACTATAAATTGTCAATTATCTTTAAGTTCATCCATATAGGATTGTGCTTCATAAATAAATTGAGTTTTTACTTCACTGTTTTCATTAATAGTTAATATAAACTTTCTCCAGTCACCACCAGTTTGAGTTTGCATCTCAGCATAAAGCTTTTGACAAAAACCCTTCAATTGATTATTAGACTCCGCATTTAAATTCATAGATTGCCGAACACCATTAACTACTATTAATAGCCTAGTCTCCACCCAACCTTCATCTGGATTAAACCTATATATATCTTAGAGTATCAAATTTTTTGTTAGCTTCAAAAAACATTCGACATATACTATTAAGTATATCAAACTGCTTTTTCATTATTTTCCACCACCTTTTTGATTAATAAAATCCTGAGTGAACTCCTCGCCATCAATTATAAATCTCACTTCTAGTTTATCTGGTCTTGATGAACTCAGATTATCACGCATGAATTTTACAGTTATATTATCCACTGTCTTTCCCTCAATATGAGCTTTTCTAAGTATATTTTCAAAATAGATCTTATATGCTGAGTTATTAAAATTGCTATTTTGTGGAAATAAACTATAATGGTCGCAAGAACCACCCATTGCGCAAGCTTGGATGTGCCCACCTACATCTCCATCAATCCCCTCTTTACCTACCGCAGTCTGACGACCATCTCGAACACCTTTATTTTCAAAATCAGGCTTAAATGATATTTCTTCAACATATCCATTCTGATTAGTTCGAAAATAAGTTCCATTTGATAGATTGTATTCAGCATTCGGTCTCAACTGATTGATTGCTTTATAAGCCTCACTCCTTTTTTGTCTTGCCATATCAATATTAACATGACTATCATCAAGGCTATCTTCATCTTATATCTCCCAAATCCTTAGAGGATTATCCTTTGCATACACAACTTTGGAAAATAAATTTCAACTATTTCCAATCAATAGGAACAACACCTGTCTTATTACGCTCGGATTCTGGAATTGGGATATTTAATTCTGGCAATGCCAAAAATAATATTTTTGCGAAACGATTAATAACATTCAATCTCCACGCCTCATTATCACAAAACTTATCAAACAATAATTTAGGAATAGCAATTTCACACTCGCCTCCCATATGTCCACCATATTGAAAGCCAATATAAAAACATTCATTACTTCCTTATTTACCCAATATCCTATAGGCAATAAATTTTGTTTATCAATAATATTTAGATTCATTAATAAGGCACACCTCTATTAACCCATACATCATCTATTAAATATTGGTCATTCTTTCTATTCTTACAGTCATCAACAAATCTAATAACTTCATCAAGATTATTTGGATAATTTGAAAACATATCATCATTTATTATATAATGCTCTTCATAATCGGCTATACCAATAGTTAATGGTATTGATATATAATATCTATTATCTAATGTATCTATCCCAATGGAAAAAAAATTATCTTTATTTACATAAATATCTTTAAATCTACTCATTTATTTTCCTTATTTCTAAATATTGATTAAATTTATTATCAAAATCAATAATAGCTTCAAGTTTACCATTCGGTAACTTCCCTCCTGGAACCCACTGTTCATTTACTCCAGCTTCATTTCCGCTTGGTATTCTTAAATTAAAACGATGTGGTTCATTAATATCTACTCTTAAAATATTGTTAGATAAATAATTCTCTGGCAGTCCAAGCTCTTTTTCTATAATTCTTAGATTTCCATTTGAATTTTCCCATAAAACATCTGCTTCTTTTTTGCTCAAAACAAAAGCTGTATTATCTCGTTGGGATAGCCCATATTTATTAAAATTACTTTCAGGAATAAACCTAACCGCCCCATCATCAAACTGAGATAAATGTGCATCTATGTACTCTTTAGGTAAATATTCTGTTGGATCTGGTCTCTTTCCTTTTTCAATCAATAGAATTTCATTAATTTTAGCCTCAGTTAGTGGGTAACCAATCGGGCTAGAAATAACATCAGTTTTACCCAATTTCACCGCACTTTTAGCTCCTGTTTTCACCAGATTTAAAGCCCCTGCTGTACTGCCAATTACGCCGAGTTCGGTTGATAAATACACCTGCATCCGCATCACATCCGCTTCTCGTGTTTGACCACTGGCTTCTAATCTATCCGCTTCCGCTAATTGTGATTTTATGTTGTCTGAAATCGTTGTAATTGGTGCTTCAGCAAAGGCTTTAATCGCCCGCCCCATCTCACTTAATTGCGCTTGTGAAACTTCGTCGCCCGTCATCGCTTTTGCTGTAATCGTTGCCAGTTCAACAGAATCCGTAATCCCCTCTTTTGCAATTTTGACTAACGCTTCTCTTGCCACGTCCTCTGCATATTCGCGTTTCGCATTGGCATATTGGGTGGCAATATCTTTATATTCTCCATGTTGTATTTCAGCTTTTGGATCACCATAACTATAAAATGCTGAACTCAAGGTAATCAGTTCATTTGCACAAGCTGTGGTCATTCCACCATAACAAGCAAGCTGCAAATCCTTATCTCGCTGATGATCCAGTTTCACTAAGTCTGTTAATTCTTGGGCTTCCTCTTCCGTTAAGCCTTCTTTTTGGCGTTTGGCAACGAGCTCTAGCTGTCGTGCAAGCTCTTGTTTAAATAAATAATTATTCTCCACCGCACTTTCCGCTGTCACCTGCCCAATCGCGGCATTAGCAAGCGTATCAGCGAGGTTCGTCGTGCCGTTTGTCGCGTTGCTCGCCATCCCTGCCGCCAATGCCCCTGTCAGGCTGCTGAGGGCGGTGATGTTCTGTTTCTCGCGCTCGTTTAGGTCGCTCGCCTTTTTGCCGTAGAGGGTTTGTGCCAACAGCTCTGCCGCCGCTTCCCCCGCTATCCCTGCCGCCGCACCACCCAACGCACTGCCGCCGTTAACTTGCGCTTCTACCGCACCCAAAATACCGTGCAGGATAAATTAGATTGGCCCGGCAATTTTATTTAATATTCCACCAATTATTATGGAAAATCAGGTAACGAAAATATAATTTTCTCCACTGTGCCCTTTGGATATCTAATCTCATTAAAGCTCTTTTCATTATCAAAGCTATAAAAAAGTCTTTCACTATCACCAGAATAACCCATACATAGTCCCAATTGAGTATGTCCTCCTCCCAACTCTGTAACTTCTATTGCAAATACATCTTTTAATGTCAGTTTACCCCATTTATTTACATCAAAATTCTTTTCCCCAAATTCTCCATTTTTTGTTATTCCTGCTGGATAGTATTTATTAACAAATGACTCTTTTAAATTAGAAAAAACTATTTTCAAAGTATAAAGTTCATCATTTCCAGCTGGATATATAGTCTCTCCTATTAAAATTTTTATTTCTCCAAAATACCACCCTCGTTCAATTTCATCACAAGACCAGAAAAAACCAAAATCATTTGTTTCATTGATTAACTTATTCATAATTATCCCTTACTTTAAGTTTGGATTACGTTTTTGATCAGGATATAGCTTTTTTAAGCTAGATTTTTGGCGATTGGTTAATATTAATGGGCTACTTTTATCTGATGTAGAACCCGCCCAATGCCAACTGTGGGTACTATCCCCCATAAACCTATGAATGTTACCATTTGAATCAATGGTGAATCTTTGCTTTTCAACCTGTACTGATTTATTAAATAAATCCAAAGAATTTGTCGGTTCAATCCCTGCATTAGGTCTATTCCCCGCACCGCCCTTTGATTGGCGTTTTCGGTGTCGCGCGAAAGTGCTGTCGGGGTTTCGCCGTCTCTCACATCGAGGTTGATGTTTTGGCTGACCGCACTTTGTGTCGTGCTGCTGTCGCTTTTATTCATGTTGCCCAGCAAGCTCGCCGCCATGCCTATCGCTTGGGTTGGGCTCATGCCGCCACTGCTTGAAACCCCTGCGCTAATACTCTGAATACTGATGTCGCTGTGGTTTTCAATATTCTCTGTGGTTAAACTGCCCGTGCTGAAGCGGTTTTTGCTTGCCTCTGCTTGGCTGTCTATTACCGCCCCTTTCAGGTGCGTGTTGCCCCCAACATGAAGGTTCATGCCGTCTTCGCCCACTCTCAACCCTGTCTGTTCAGTCACTTGTGCATAGTTCACTTTGCCTTTGCTCAAGCTGGCATTGACCGAACCGCCGCCACCTGAGCCGTAAGTGATAGAGAAGCTGCCGCCGGCTTGCACCTGTTTGCTGTCATAATGGTTGCTGTCTTGGCGGCTAGCGAGGGTTAAATCCCCTGCAATCGTGCCGTCCAGCCGTTTAGCGTTAATCACCGCACCGGCTGCCGTGGTGCTGCCTTGGCTGTTTAAGGTCAGGTTTTGTGTGTTGATGTCGCTGTTGCGTTGAATCACGCTGTCGCTGTTCTCTCTGCCTTTGCCGACCTGTGCCGAGCCTTCAACGCCAAAACCGTAGCTGTTGCCGTTCGAGCCGACGAACACGCCTACGCTCCAACCGCTGTTTTTATTGTCGCTGCGGTTGCGGTATTCATCTTGCACCGATTGAATATTGATGTCACCTGCCGAGTCAAGTGTAGTGTTGATGGCATTCAGGCGTGAGCCGAGAATATCAAGGTTGCCTTCCGTCGTGCGCAAGTTGATATTACCCGCATTGATTTCACTGCCGCTGTGGGTTATCTGTTGAGTATGGCTGGTCGATTTGGATTGGCTCGAACCGACACTGAGCGAGATTTTCACCTGCGGATTCGACGTCGCCCCCTCTTGCATTGCGCCGTTCATCATATTGCCGATGGTGTCCGCCGTGTTCGCGGCAGCCTGTGCCGCCATCGCCGCTTCCGTCGCCGCTTTCACTTGGTAAAGTGCGCTCAAACGGCTGTCTTTCACTTCTCCGCTGCGTTTCAGGCTTTGCCGTGCTGCTAACGCGGCGTCCGTCACCGGCGTGGACAGTGCCACGGTTAAACCCGACTGCTTAAATTCATGTTTTTCGCTGCTTTCGATGATATCTTTGCCCGCTTCCACTTTCAGTGTCTTGCCGCTGATATCAATCGCCTTGTCCGCCTGTGCAATCAAATCGGTACCGAGAATATTGACATGATTGCCCGCTTGGATAGTCACATTGCCGGACAAACTACCTACCGCCGCACGCGCATCACTTTGGGTCGTGCCTTTTTCGTCGTATTGATGGGATTGGCTTTGTGAACCGAAGGTCAAGCACAAGTTTGTAACTGGTGCCAAAAAACCTTGGCATTGATTGTAATAATCATTATTAAACAATCTCCACTTCACCCCTTTTTTCCCTTATACAAGATTATTCATTTAATAGCACCAGTTACAAACTTGTGCTATCACAGGTATTTTATTCTAAATAAAACTTAAATGGGAATTTATCCTTATACTGACTAAATACTTCACATTTATATTTAGACTCTGATGCAACATAGGTTAGGACATTGACTATTTTATAAAACTCATCATCTCCCAAGTATTTTTTTGAAACATCATGATCACACCAATATAATACCGAATTCAACCCTGCCCCCATACTCATTACATCTCTCAGAGCATCAAGATTATATCCATAACCATGAATAAAAAACTCAGCATTTAAAGCATCTCCTATTTTTTTATGGAATGACTTTGTATCTTTTATATTATTACCATCAATATAAATATGCTTTATATTATTCATCACTTCCATCTCCCCATTGGTTCAATGGTGTTATAATGATCTCTTGTAAAATATAGCAAACCATCATTCGAGTATAATAATCGTTCCCCACCTCTACTTTTTGTGCCATTATAATTAACGTCAGCTTCATACCATATGCGATCAATAGCTTTTGGTAACAATCCATTACTATTTAAATAAATATCACCACCAAGTATTTTTCCATCTGGCACAGGTTTTTTACCTGTGCAACCACCCTAAACTTTCAGCCTTAAATTTACTAACATAATTCTCTGGTAATTTTCCTGTATTCTTTAAGCTATCAATCAAATGATTAGCCGCTTGCTGAGTTTTTAGATCTAATTTCAATGCTTCATATATTGCTGCATTATGTGCTTGATGATTAAATTCGGTTATAGGATAACCTACTGTTTTATCTACAACAGGCAGCTTCTCGTTTGCACTAACTCCTTTAGGCAAATTCTTAATCGGTATTGCAATCCCGGTTAAAATACCGGATAAATGTTCAAGCGCTGTCTGATCTCCATAATAAGCATTATTTGCCATTGACTTTATTGCATTCCAGCTATCACCATTCATCAGGCTATTTAACGCATCTACTGCTCCCTGATTTTTTGAAGCTAAATCTTTTTTAGCCTGCCCACAATAACTGTCGCCAATCGCACAGGTTATTAAAGCAGCACTTGCATCAAAAGCGCCATCTAATGCAAGGACACCAAAATCACCTGTTTCAGCGATAACATTAATAACACCGTTAATCAATTGAGAGGCTGTATTATGACCGAGTTTATACCTCACTTCTTGCTTATAACGCGCTTTATCTTCTTCTAATTTTCACCTAAATTCATCACCATATAATGAATTATTCTCCACCGCCCGTTTTCCAATCTCTGCACTCACAACCGCACTTTGGGTGCTGTCGCCGACCAAGGCGCCGCTTAAGCCTGCGGCAATTTGGCTTAGCGCCGAAACGGTTTCTTTTTGCTCTTCGGTAAGTTTATCCGCTGTTGTACCGTAAAGCTGTTCGGTGATGATTTTTGCCGCTAACTCGCCGCTTGCCGCACCCGCTGCGTCCGCAGCGGCATTGTTGCCGGTGGCGTAGGCTTCAATCGCGCCTAATACCTTTGTTTAATATTAAATTGGTCAAATTCATCAATATTAAAGTCCGTTGATATAATTACTATTGCTGAAAATATTTTATTACCACCTTCTTTCAGACCCAAACACTGAATAAAAACATTAATATCTCCAATTAACTCTATCATTGGCATTAAAATTTCTTCTCTCAACTTTCCATTTTTCTGCAAGATAGTATTTGTTAAGAAATGAATCAATTACCACCCATCAAACACTAGCTTTAACCTAAATATTATTGCACATTAATTTCATTAATAAATTTATATATTTTATTCACTAAAATCTTAAGATTGTTAATGTCTATATTAACTTTAGTTACAATATCGTTATAATGAAAAACTAAATATTCCCCACACTTTCCTTTAAAAACATAAATCTCCAACCCAGAATCTCCCAATTCTGCCACTTCCAATTCAACACCAATTTTTTGGGGATATTTTTTTTTAAAATCATCATCTGGAATAATCTGATGAGGAGTGTCATAAAAATAACCAAGTCTTGATATTACCGCTTCTTTAAATAGTTCTCTCCCATCAAGGATATCACTATTTTCATAGTAAAATTCACCTTCAGAAAATTGCAATAGTCCTGCCATATACTCAGTTATTAGATTTATCGTCCAGCCAGTGCCAAATGCTGGATATATTTTTTCTTGAAAAATAAAATTAAAAGCACCATATAAAAAAGAATTATCTTTTTCAAGTATATCTATATGTACTAGAAATTTTTTATCAGGAAACTCATCATATCCAAAAATCATTTATTTCCTCCTTCTAATCTTTTTATTTCTCTATTAAATTTTTTAAGCTCTCTATTTTTGGACATTGGTGAAATAGTATCACCTGTACTTCCAGCCCAATGGAAAGCGCCTACTCCATCCTTACTTTCATTGAAAAATCTATGAATATTTCCTTTTGTATCTATTGATAATCTTATTTTAGGATCAGATGTTTCGATAGAACTATTAAATAGTTCTAAAGAATTTGTCGGTTCAATCCCTGCATTAGGTCGATTTCCCGCGCCCCCCTTGGTATGTTTAGGATTCGATTGATAAATTAGACCATTACCAGCCGCTATTGGTTCAGGGTGAGGTATCGCCGATGTTTTCTTGATAATTCTAACATTACCAAAATTTGACCCTATTGTTCCCGGCTCTACAATCACCTCATATTGGGCTAACGATTTAACCTTATTAAGAATACCTTGAGGGTTAATTTTAACGCCTGATAAAGCTCCCGCTATACTATATCCTGCTAAAGTATAGCTCGCTAATTCTTCCGACTCCTCCTGACTAAACCCATAATTTTTATAACCTTCTACATATCCTTCATACATAACTCGGGCAACATTAGCTTCAGGTGTTGTGCTATTCAATAAGTCAGCAATTTCCTGATAGCCTTGTTGTTTTTCTTTTGGCAAATGATAAGCTAGTGCCGTATAAGTTTCTTTTGCTGCAATAGCATCTTTCCTTGCCTCTGCACATTCTGCACTATATGCACTTCTGCAAGCATCAAGTAACGCTTTGTTTGTCGCCAAGTCTTCTTGAATGAGCTCCTCTAATCGCTCTCTGCCTTTTTCTGTTAACTCACCTTTTGCTAACTGATTTAATAAATATGTTTTTTCTTGATGTTTAGCACTGTTTAAATAATTATTCTCAACCGCACTTTCCGCTATCGCTTGCCCAGTTGCCGCATTAACAAGTGTAGTTGTGCTATCCGTAGCTGTTCCATCTGCCTGTGCCGTCACCGTTGCCGCCAATGCGCCGCTCAAACTACTCAACGCCGAGATATTTTGCCGCTCCCTCTCATCTAGTTCACTTGCACTTTTGCCGTAAAGGGTTTGTGCCAACAGCTCTGCCGCCGCTTCCCCCGCTATCCCTGCCGCTGCGCCGCCCAACGCACTGCCGCCATTTACTTGCGCTTCGACCGCACTTAGGATGCCGTGCAAGAGCAGGTTCGCCTCTTTATCGACGTTGCCTTCTTTATCTGTTGTCGACGCTTTAATAAGTTTGTTCGCTTCCGGTGAAAGTGCGGTTGCCAATAGCTGTGTTGAGCTGCCGTTGGCGAGTGCGAGGCTGATAACTTTGCTGGCGGTATCCAGTGCCCGGCTGTAGTCACCGCCCGTTCCCCATGCCTCCGCTTGGCTTTTGGCTGCGTCGTAATCGGCTTTGGCTTGTTCATATTGCGCTGGATTGCCGCGTTTTGCCGCTTGTTCGAGCTTGGCTTGGGCTTCCGCCTGTTCGGCTTGGGCGGCAGTGTGTTGCTGTTTGCTGAAGCTCGCTACCCCTGCACTGATGTCCGCAACCGCACTTTGCATGGCTTTTTGTGTCGCAAGCGTTGTGTTGATGTCTTTTGGTTTTTCGGTTTGCGCGTTGCCTGTTGTGCTGTCGCTGTTAATCCCCAACGCTGCCGCCGTGGTTTGGGTTGGTTGGCTGTCTTTGTCGAGGATAATGGTGCCTTCGCTCAAGGTCGCTTTGGTGACGCTGCTATCCTTGCTGCGGCTGTACATCGGCAAGCCGCCCGTCGGGCTGACGTCCGTCACTCGTTCCGGCTCGCCTTTGTCGTTTTTGATTACCTTGCCGTTTTCGTCCTTGTTCAAGTCCGAACTCGCGCTCACCCCAATGCTCGCACTCACCGCCTTGCTCTCACTACGGTTTTCAATGTCGTTGAAGGTCAGTTTGTTGGTAACAAGGCGATTTTTGTCGGTTTGCTTGCCCGTGATGGCGCCGCCGTTCAAGTGAACATTATTCGCCTCCACATCATAGTGCTCTTCGGCAAACAAACCGCTTTGACGATTGACCTGTTGACGATTGGCACTGCCTTGTTGTGCGCTTGCGTTGGCACTCGCCTCCCAAGCCGTACCGAACGACACCTGCACCCGTCCGCCGACACTGCTGCCGCTGCTTCGCTGCTGCTCCCCGTCTTGTAAACTGTTAATCGTCAAGTCGCCGCCAATCCGGGTTTGAATCTGTTTGGCATGCACCTCCGCACCGTTCAACGTGGTGTCGCCTTGGCTTTTGACGATAACCTTATCCGCATCCACAACACTATTATGATGATAAATGCCTTCACCCTGCTGACCGCTGCGGTTATAACCGGCTTCAACATAAGCATAGACCCCCGTTTGTTCGCCGACGGAATAACCCACGCCCACTTGCGCGCCGCTGCTGCGTTGGCTGCTTTGTTGGCGATAACCGTCCACGCCCGCATTCAGTAAAATCTTGCCTGCCGCGTCAAACTCAACCGTACCGCCCGACGTGCGCTTGCCCTCACTGTCTCGGGTGGTGAGAGTGGTGTAGGTCGCATCAATATTGCCGCTGCGTGCCGTCAAACTTACACCCTCTGCCCCATTGAGATGGTTGCCAACCGCACTTTCGCTATAACGGGCGCTGTCGCTTTTCGATTGGCTAAAGCCAACGCCGACTTCGCCTTTTATCAGATAACCTTTGTCCGATAAGCCCTGGTAGGTGCCGTAGCCTTTGGCTGCCAGTGCCGCGGTTTGCAACGCGTTTAAACGATCGTTGGATTTGGCGTTTTTGGAGGCGTGTTGATCTTGGTAATCAATAGACACGCCATCACTAAAATGTACAAAGTTACCTACCGCACTTCTGCGCTCAGAAGGCGTTTTCGATTTTGCCAGCTCCGAAACAACAATAAATTGTTGTTGGGATTGGCTGAAGATTATACGGTAGGTGTTTTTGTTCATTAATATTTATGCAATTACTTTTAATTAAATTTTAAAACTCTAAATTTCGCAAATAAAACCTCAACTTCTATAACCATCAACAATATTTAAATAATGATTATAATTTTCAAAGTCGTAACATACAAAATTAACCCTCTCGACAAAATCATTACTTATCAAGAACTCACATGTAGATTTCAGTGCAATTTCGGCAGCTTGTTTTTTGGGAAAGTTATATCTTCCCGTTGATATATTTGGAAATGAAATGCTTTTTAGTCCATAATACTTCATTAAAGAAAAGCAAGTATTATATGTTTTTTCTAAAATGAAATTTTCATTATGTAGCCCATCTTGCCATACAGGACCAACAGCATGGAAAATATATTTTGCAGGTAGATTACCCGCGCTTGTAGCAACTGCATTTCCAACTTTACAGCCACCCTGCATAGCTTTAATTTTATAACATTCCTCTAAAATTTTCTTTCCTCCAGCTCTATGTATCGCCCCATCAACTCCGCCGCCACCCAAAAGACTTGTATTAGCTGCATTAACAATCACATCAACAGATATTTTAGTAATGTCACCTTTTATAATAAATATTTTATTAAAAATATGTTTCATGAATTATCCTATCAAAATCCAAAAATAAATTTTCATTTAATTCATCTGGAGAAAATAATCTATGATAAAGATCTTGTTCAAGAAGCATATCAAACAAATATATTTCAATCCAATTACCACTCCAAAAATCAAACATTCCAACATACCTTAAACTCTTACTAGAAAATTCAAATCTCTTTAAATCTCCAAATTGCCCTTCTCTATAATAACTTTCTTTAAAATCAAAAAACACTTTCATTTCAGGATAAATATTGAGGTAAAAAATTTCTATTAAATCCATATTATTTTTCATCCAAAATTTTTATATTATTTATTTTAGGTGATAGCTCCCCTCCCTGTTTCATTAATCTAAATTTTTGAGAAGATAAGGCTTCTTCACTAATAGTTTTAAACCATCCCTCTTTACCCCCTTGTATTAAGCTATTAGTAGGTAAATTAAATTCAACATATACACTACCTTTTGGTGCAGCCCCCCTAAAATCAGATGCTCCATTCAAAGATATGAAAGTCTGTCCTCCCGCACCTGAAATCATTTTTTGATCTTTTTGTATACGTTCTAATTCATACTTTGACATCCAGCGTCCAACTCTTATATGCTCAACACCATCTATTTTTGCTTTTTCTCCTAATTTTAATGGTTGATAATTATTTACAACACCTGTAACTGGAAGATCTTTTAAATATTCAGTCGCTATTTTAAAATCTTTATCTTTTGTGTTAGTTGAAGATATAGGTGAATTTACTCCACGCCCAATCACAACGCCACTTTCCCAAGCGTTACCCCAGTGTTCAGTATCTTTTAACTTGTTATCTAATCCAACCCCGTCATAACCTAAGTCTCTTAAGCTCTTTTCATCAAAGATCCGATAAATATCACTGTCACCACCGCCTGCATAATGACCAACAACCTCTGATACATCGTTCTTATATAAGCGACTTTCAGCTCCAACTTCTCTACCTGAAACTAATGCGCCTTCCGCCATTTTTGGCAAAATAGTTGAAATAATATCGGTATAATCATTTCGACTTATTATTTCGTTTTCTGCCAATTGCTTAATGATTTCAAGCCCCTCAGAAGTCGCTTGACTGTTCAATACTTCGATTTGTTGGCGACAACTGTCAGTTATACAAGCGAGATACGCCTCTGTAAAATCTTCTGTAGATTTTACACCGTTTTCTTTCAACAATTCGACTAGAGCTTTATCCTTTTCAGATCTCAGATAGCTTTCACCCTGACGATTTAAAAGCGCATTATTCTCCACAGCACTTTCCGCTGTCGCCTGCCCAATCGCGGCATTAGCAAGCGTATCAGCGAGGTTCGTCGTGCCGTTTGTCGCGTTGCTCGCCATCCCTGCCGCCAATGCCCCTGTCAGGCTGCTGAGGGCGGTGATGTTCTGTTTCTCGCGCTCGTTCAGGTCGCTCGCCTTTTTGCCGTAGAGGGTTTGTGCCAACAGCTCTGCCGCCGCTTCCCCCGCTATCCCTGCCGCTGCGCCGCCTAAAGCGTATCCCTGGATTTCATTAATTTTAGCTTCAGTTAATGGATAACCAACAGGACTTAATTATATTATTTCCTATAAATACTCGTGCAATATTTAAAAGCCTCTCTTATTTTCATCCCTAATTCTTCATCTGAAATTTCTAATGGATATTCAAATTCAATTGCTGTCCCATCTTTTTTCTTAACCGCTGTCGATCCATCAAGAGAATCCTGATGATGAGGTGTTATTGTAATATTATCTTCCATATCAATAGATAAAAAATCCATAGTGTTATATATTGCTTTTCTACTTTTATAGCCAAAGTGTTCTTGTAACTGTTGCTCTATTTTTTTACCAAATAATTGCACCTCACCTGAATTAAATATCTTATAAAACTCATCTAATGGAATCTCTCTGCTTTTTAACAAAGCCTCTTTTGCGGATTCACCTAACATTTTATCATCAATATCCACTGGCAAAAAAACAGGATCTTGTTCAGGATCTGACATTGATAACAACCCTTGTAAAAAGTAAGTAATTAAAATTACATCCTTATTTTTTCTTATTAAAATATTTTTTGATTTAGCCATTTTATTTCACTTTTTTAATAATGATTTCCATGCTTATTATATTTTTCTAAGGATCCATGCTGAGAACCCCATTCATAAATGTTACCATCCTTATCTTTCCATCTATTCCTCAATTTAATACCCCCCTGCACTGGCGTTTTCTCTTTTGATCTTACTAGATTAGAAAATCCTGTAATATCTTCCATCTTCGGAGCAGGATGAGATTTCTAACCTTTATTTAAACATTTTTTATTATTCCTGCTGGATAGTATTTATTAAAAAATAATTCTTTTAAATTAGAATCAATCATGTAATAACTCTATAAACTCCTCAAAGTTTTTTGCCACAAGATTAACTACTGGATTCATAGTTCCATCAGCATCCTGAATATAATCATCGTGATATATTAAAACCACTTTCGGCTCTTCATCAACCTCTAAAAACCTATAATCAAAACAAATATAATCGCCATTACCACTAACACCAAAAGGGACTATACCTTTCATATCATCATAAAATGGAAAAAGCTCCAATTTTGAATATATATTATATGGATTAACCTCACCATACCCTAAAAAACAAATATCCCTATCATTAATCTCTCCATCTAAATCAACATAATCAAAAATATCATTTTCAAGCCTTAAGAAATTGTGATTACTTATTAGATGTTTATAAGAACTGGGGAATTTAATCTTCATTTTCCTTTCAAATTCATTAATTAAAGAAATATCTACTTTTCCATTATCTCGATAAACCTTCAATAGTTCCATATTATTTTCCTTTTTGTAAAGAACCTTGCCCTATATGCTTAACCGCATCATGTATATTTACAGGTACTAACTGCATATTATTTGGTGATGACTGTGCATTATGATGCCAAGTATAGCCCGTGATAGTGCTTTTCCCTTTTTGCATGTCCTCTAATTGCTGTAGTGTAAATTTACTTTTCATAATAGGATCATCCTTTATCACAATCCACATATCCCGTGATGCCTGTCTCATTTGTCCTGAATAGCTTTTACTATTATCAATTTTGGTTGAAAAAACTGCAACATCATCGAATATAGGTAATCCCTTTGAATCATAAGGAATATTTGCAATTTCTTTTTTATTACCAAGTGTATCTGGCTTAGAATAAATTTTAACTGCTTTGTTACCCTCAGACTCAATAACAGAAATTTGTTCACCTGTCTTTAAGATTCTATCTGTTGCTGTTGCCCTAGAATTATTTACAACAGTAGTAGATTTCACATTATTCTTACCATACTGTTTTTCAAATGACTCCCTCCAAGTATGTGATTGATAAAATCCAACAACATCATTGTCTTGTAATAATATTTTTGCTTGATCAATATTTTTTTGAGCTTGTTTTAAATCGCCTGCTTTCTCTGCATTTCGAGCTGCTGTATATAACTGCTTAGCTTCTTTAAGTGATTTTGTAACCACCTCAGCGCCAGGAATAACTCCGACTAAAGCTAAAGCAAAATCAATACCATCCTCTGCCTCTACAAACGATTTTACATCACCTACAACAGGCGTAAAATCAGCTAAAATCCCTGCAACTGTCCCCCCAGCTCTTAGTGTTTCCATAAGCTCAGGGTTATTCTTCTCCATTTGCTCTATTGCTATGCGATTTGCCTCCTCTTCTAATGCTTTTGATTTCGCTACATTAGCCCAATCTACTTGAGGGTTAGATTCAATTATAGATAATAAATTCCCCTCAACCGCACTTTCCGCTATCGCCTGCCCGGTTGCCGCATTAACAAGTGTAGTTGTGATATCCGTAGCTGTTCCATCTGCCTGTGCCGTCACCGTTGCCGCCAATGCGCCGCTCAAACTACTCAACGCCGAGATATTTTGCCGCTCCCTCTCATCTAGTTCACTTGCACTTTTGCCGTAAAGGGTTTGTGCCAACAGCTCTGCCGCCGCTTCCCCTGCTATCCCTGCCGCTGCACCACCCAACGCACTGCCGCCATTTACTTGCGCTTCGACCGCACCTAAGATGCCATGAAGAATTAGGTTAGTGGTTTTGTCCACCTTGCCGTTTTCGTCTGTGGTCGCATCCTTAATCGCTTGGTTTGCCAGCGGAGAAAGGGCGGTCGCCGTCAATTGTGTCGTACTACGGTTGGCTATCGCCAAGGTGATAACCTTGGTTGCCGTGTCAACCGCCCGCTGATAACTGCCGCCCGTACCCCAAGCTTTTGCTTCACTATCGGCTTGTGCATAGGCGACAACCGCTTGCTCATAAGCCGCCTGATTACCGCTTTGCTGCGCATTTGCCATGGCTTGTGCGGCATCGGCTTTTTTCGCTTCCGCCACTTTGCGCTGTTGGGCGCTGTAGGCACTCACGCCTGCGCTGATGTCCGCAACCGCACTTTGCATGGCTTTTTGTGTCGCAAGCGTTGTGTTGATGTCTTTTGGTTTTTCGGTTTGCGCGTTGCCTGTTGTGCTGTCGCTGTTAATCCCCAACGCTGCCGCCGTGGTTTGGGTTGGTTGGCTGTCTTTGTCGAGGATAATGGTGCCTTCGCTCAAGGTCGCTTTGGTGACGCTGCTATCCTTGCTGCGGCTGTACATCGGCAAGCCGCCCGTCGGGCTGACGTCCGTCACTCGTTCCGGCTCGCCTTTGTCGTTTTTGATTACCTTGCCGTTTTCGTCCTTGTTCAAGTCCGAACTCGCACTCACCCCAATGCTCGCACTCACCGCCTTGCTCTCACTACGGTTTTCAATGTCGTTGAAGGTCAGTTTGTTGGTAACAAGGCGATTTTTGTCGGTTTGCTTGCCCGTGATGGCGCCGCCGTTCAAGTGAACATTATTCGCCTCCACATCATAATGTTCTTCGGCAAACAAACCGCTTTGACGATTGACCTGTTGACGATTGGCACTGCCTTGTTGTGCGCTTGCGTTGGCACTCGCCTCCCAAGCCGTACCGAACGACACCTGCACCCGTCCGCCGACACTGCTGCCGCTGCTTCGCTGCTGCTCCCCGTCTTGTAAACTGTTAATCGTCAGGTCGCCGCCAATCCGCGTTTGAATCTGTTTGGCGTGCACCTCCGCCCCGTTCAACGTCGTATCGCCTCGGCTTTTGACGATAACCTTATCCGCATCCACAACACTATTATGATGATAAATGCCTTCACCCTGCTGACCGCTGCGGTTATAACCGGCTTCAACATAAGCGTAGACCCCCGTTTGTCCGCCGACGGAATAACCCACGCCCACTTGCGCGCCGCTGCTGCGTTGGCTGCTTTGTTGGCGATAACCGTCCGCGCCCGCATTCAGTAAAATCTTACCTGCCGCGTCAAACTCAACCGTACCGCCCGACGTGCGCTTGCCCTCACTGTCTCGGGTGGTGAGAGTGGTGTAGGTCGCATCAATATTGCCGCTGCGTGCCGTCAAACTTACACCCTCTGCCCCATTGAGATGGTTGCCAACCGCACTTTCGCTATAACGGGCGCTGTCGCTTTTCGATTGGCTAAAGCCAACGCCGACTTCGCCTTTTATCAGATAACCTTTGTCCGATAAGCCCTGGTAGGTGCCGTAGCCTTTGGCTGCCAGTGCCGCGGTTTGCAACGCGTTTAAACGGTCGTTGGATTTGTCGTTTTTGGAGGCGTGTTGATCTTGGTAATCAATAGACACGCCATCACTAAAATGTACAAAGTTACCTACCGCACATCTACGTTCAGAAGGCATTTTCGATTTTGCCAGTTCTGAAACAACAATAAATTGTTGTTGGGATTGGCTGAAGATTATGCGGCAGATGGTTTTGTTCATTTTTTATCAATACTAGGATCTATATAATAATCGAAAAACTCATTTTTACCGCAATATTGTAAAAATTCAATTCCCATTGAAAAATTCTCATTCAATGTAATTACTCCAAATCCAGTATCATCATGAGGGTATAGTGCAATCTGTAATTTGGGATTAATAAGAAAACAAACTTGCCCTACTACCTTGCTGTATGACAATGCCATAACCATCTCGCAAAATGGAATAAAGAAATCGTTATCAAAATGAATGCTTAAATGATTCGCTAATAAAGGAGAACCATCTAAATATTTTATATAGTTATCAGTTAATGGTTTAAGATACCCCTTTTCTTTAGAAATCTCATAAATACCATTATAGTCATTAAATCTAGGATCTAAATCAGCTTTATCATCAAAACATAATGCCGAAATGAGAATGAAATCATTTAGATCATTTGAGAAAAAATTATAAAATAATTCACAAGCAAGTTTTATTCCATTTAAAGGTTCAACTAATTCTGTTTCTTCAAAATAGCCAATCCATGTTGAACTACTGCTAAATCCATTAAAATTAATATTAGCCAAATGAATATTTTTATTTGCTGTCAATTTTGATAATTTTTCCATCACTAACTCCCACTGTTATTTTTTTAGTTTTGCTTGGGCTATTTTTCCCTAAACCAACTTTCCATTCCCCGAGTTTATCTGAATGTTGTGTATTACTTTTTTCCCATATTTCATCAGTATAATTATTTTTATACTGACGACCGTTTTTAGTAAAATCTTCAGGATTAGTAGTAGGAGTTCTAACAAAGTCCCCAATATTTGCGCTATTTACTTTTTTCTTAGGCTTATCAAAATAATTTTCAGCCGAAACAAGATTATCTTCCCAACTCCCAATTTTAATTTCAGAACCTGGTAACACTCCAGTATTTTCAGGAACATGAATTTGATCTCCCCCAGTATTATTAGGTTTTTCATAATCACTCGGATATTGTATTCCTCCTGTATCCGTAATAATAATTCTTGGATCAATTATTTGTTTGCCGCCATACGTCGTAACAACAAGGTTAGGATCTACTGGCATAAATCCGCCACTACTGGTTGGTATCCAAACATTGTTACCAATCAAAGGTTCGCTATCTAAAATTTTACTATTTAAAAAAGCAATTTGTTCAGAGCTCAGTTCAGCTATTTTTTCAGGGTTCTTAAAAGCCCCTATTTTCAAAGCCTCTTCTTGTTCATTTTGAGATAAATCAGTCGAAATAGCCGCACCAAGACCAATCATTTCTGCAAGGGCTTGCTGACAAGCTCTTGCACAAACAAAAGTAGCCACTCTACCAGCAATTGCAAGATTATTATTCTCAACCGCACTTTCCGCTATCGCTTGCCCAGCTGCCGCATTAACAAGTGTAGTTGTGCTATCCGTAGCTGTTCCATCTGCCTGTGCCGTCACCGTTGCCGCCAATGCGCCGCTCAGACTACTCAACGCCGAGATATTTTGCCGCTCCCGTTCGTTCAGTTCACTTGCACTTTTGCCGTAAATGGTCGTGGCAAGCAGTTCTGCTGTCGCTTCCCCCGTCATCGCTGCCGCCGCACCGCCCAACGCACTGCCGCCGTTAACTTGCGCTTCGACCGCACTTAGGATGCCGTGCAAGAGCAGGTTCGCCGCTTTATCGACGTTGCCTTCTTTATCTGTTGTCGACGCTTTGATAAGTTTGTTCGCTTCCGGTGAAAGTGCGGTTGCCAATAGCTGTGTTGAGCTGCCGTTGGCGAGTGCGAGGCTGATAACTTTGCTGGCGGTATCTAAGGCACGGCTGTAGTCACCGCCCGTTCCCCATGCCTCCGCTTGGCTTTTGGCTGCGTCGTAATCGGCTTTGGCTTGTTCATATTGCGCTGGATTGCCGCGTTTTGCCGCTTGTTCGAGCTTGGCTTGGGCTTCCGCCTGTTCGGCTTGGGCGGCAGTGTGTTGCTGTTTGCTGAAGCTTGCTACCCCTGCGCTGATGTCCGCAACCGCACTTTGCATGGCTTTTTGTGTGGCAAGTGTTGTGTTGATGTCTTTTGGTTTTTCAGTCTGTGCGTTGCCTTTGCCGCTGTCGCTGTTAATCCCCAACGCGGCCGCCGTGGTTTGGGTTGGTTGGCTGTCTTTGTCGAGGATAATGGTGCCTTCGCTCAAGGTCGCTTTGGTGACGCTGCTATCCTTGCTGCGGCTGTACATCGGCAAGCCGCCCGTCGGGCTGACGTCCGTCACTCGCTCCGGCTCGCCTTTGTCGTTTTTGATTACCTTGCCGTTTTCGTCCTTGTTCAAGTCCGAACTCGCGCTCACCCCAATGCTCGCACTCACCGCCTTGCTCTCACTACGGTTTTCAATGTCGTTGAAGGTCAGTTTGTTGGTAACAAGGCGGTTTTTGTCGGTTTGCTTGCCCGTGATGGCGCCGCCGTTCAAGTGAACATTATTCGCCTCCACATCATAGTGCTCTTCGGCAAACAAACCGCTTTGACGATTGACCTGTTGACGATTGGCACTGCCTTGTTGTGCGCTTGCGTTGGCACTCGCCTCCCAAGCCGTACCGAACGACACCTGCACCCGTCCGCCGACACTGCTGCCGCTGCTTCGCTGCTGCTCACTGTCTTGTAAACTGTTAATCGTCAGGTCGCCGCCAATCCGCGTTTGAATCTGTTTGGCGTGCACCTCCGCCCCGTTCAACGTCGTATCGCCTCGGCTTTTGACGATAACCTTATCCGCATCCACAACACTATTATGATGATAAATGCCTTCACCCTGCTGACCGCTGCGGTTATAACCGGCTTCAACATAAGCGTAGACCCCCGTTTGTCCGCCGACGGAATAACCCACGCCCACTTGCGCGCCGCTGCTGCGTTGGCTGCTTTGTTGGCGATAACCGTCCACGCCCGCATTCAGTAAAATCTTGCCTGCCGCGTCAAACTCAACCGTACCGCCCGACGTGCGCTTGCCCTCACTGTCTCGGGTGGTGAGAGTGGTGTAGGTCGCATCAATATTGCCGCGGCGTGCCGTCAAACTTACACCCTCTGCCCCATTGAGATGGTTGCCGACCGCACTTTCGCTATAACGGGCGCTGTCGCTTTTCGATTGGCTAAAGCCAACGCCGACTTCGCCTTTTATCAGATAACCTTTGTCCGATAAGCCCTGGTAGGTGCCGTAGCCTTTGGCTGCCAGTGCCGCACTTTGCAACGCATTTAAGCGGTCGTTGGATTTGTCGTTTTTGGAGGCGTGTTGATCTTGGTAATCAATAGACACGCCATCACTAAAATGTACAAAGTTACCTACCGCACATCTACGTTCAGAAGACGTTTTTGATTTTGCCAGCTCCGAAACAACAATAAATTGTTGTTGGGATTGGCTGAAGATTATGCGGTAGGTGTTTTTGTTCATTGATTTATCTGTATCTACTAATTATCTTAGGTAATAGTATGTATATATTTTTTTTAAAATATCTTTGTAATTCTCAATTTTAAATTCTTCTTTTTTTATATTGTATCGCTTTATTTCCCTAGTAAAAAATGGATCTATATTTTTATAAAAAGCAAAGCAATCTACAGCCCTATAAAAAAAAATAATATTTTTCACTTTCATTAAAATCTTCAAAAAATAATTATATAAAGAGTTATTTTTTAGATGTATTCGCTCAATTGTTCTTAGCATACTAAAAACACTAAATAGGTCTATAGGTATTTCTATAGCTATCCTAAAGGCTTCGAATGAAAAAAAGTAATATTTATCTTTATCAAATTCAACTCCTTTATCAAAATTATGAAAGGCATGATATAAAACTGCACGACTTATATCTTCTATGGTTTGATCATAATTATATAACCTATGAGGTCGCAAGGCTAAATCCTGAGAATAATTTTTAGTGAATTTCAATAAAAAGTTAAATGCTATATCACTCCCCTTTGAGCAAGCAATATTAGCCGCTGAAATTAATTCATCAAGATCACCATTGGATTTCAAAATATAATCTTCCAATAGAGGTATGATTTCATAAGGAAATTCATTTTCATCTAATTCTATCATCTCCCATTCAGATAATTTTTCCATACCATTTCTTGAGATATATAGAGATGATATTAAATTACTCATAAGCACCCCTTGATTTATTTATATACTCACTAGGCACTTTTGGAGTTATTAAAACCTCATTATCTCTTATTACATTATTTAAATCCCGTCTTGCACGAATAAATTCATATCTAGTATTTTTTGTTGGATTTCTAGAGTACGAATCAAATTTTATTGAGGATTTATTTTTCAAGTAAGAAACAACATCTTGATTTTCTATTATATCAACTCCCTTTAACTTACCTGATGAAATATCATTCTTTAGATTATCTAGCGCAACTGAAATTGTATTATACCCATATTTCTTCCCATTATTATTACCTGAAAAAGAAATATATTGGCTTTGTTCTTTCATTGGGCTAGCTCCCCTAACATGCTGTGTTATGGTTACATTTCCATCAACATTTGCTGATAATAAGTCCCCAGAGGCATTAATATATGCTTTTGTTTTCCCCTTAGCATTAATATTAGAATAAAAATTATCATCTGAACGATAAATAACTTTTCCATTAACGGCTACAGATTCAGTATGATAACCCTCAGTAATACCAATGATAGGTAATTTAGAGTTTGAAGTCTCCGAGCTTCCGATATTATTTACTCCACGCCCAATTACAACTCCACTTTCCCAAGCGTTACTCCAGTGTTCAATATCTTTTAACTTGTTATCTAATCCAGCTCCGTCATAACCTAAATCTCTTAAACTCTTTTCATCAAAGATCCGATAAATATCACTATCACCACCGCCTGCATAATGACCAACAACCTCTGATACATCGTTCTTATATAAGCGACTTTCAGCTCCAACTTCTCTACCTGAAACTAATGCGCCTTCCGCCATTTTTGGCAAAATAGTTGAAATAATATCGGTATAATCATTTCGACTTATTATTTCGTTTTCTGCCAATTGCTTAATGATTTCAAGCCCCTCAGAAGTCGCTTGACTGTTCAATACTTCGATTTGTTGGCGACAACTGTCAGTTATACAAGCGAGATACGCCTCTGTAAAATCTTCTGTAGATTTTACACCGTTTTCTTTCAACAATTCGACTAGAGCTTTATCCTTTTCAGATCTCAGATAGCTTTCACCCTGACGATTTAAAAGCGCATTATTCTCCACAGCACTTTCCGCTGTCGCCTGCCCAATCGCGGCATTAGCAAGCGTATCAGCGAGGTTCGTCGTGCCGTTTGTCGCGTTGCTCGCCATCCCTGCCGCCAATGCCCCTGTCAGGCTGCTGAGGGCGGTGATGTTCTGTTTCTCGCGCTCGTTCAGGTCGCTCGCCTTTTTGCCGTAGAGGGTTTGTGCCAACAGCTCTGCCGCCGCTTCCCCCGCTATCCCTGCCGCTGCACCACCCAACGCACTGCCGCCATTTACTTGCGCTTCGACCGCACTTAGGATGCCGTGCAAGAGCAGGTTCGCCGCTTTATCGACGTTGCCTTCTTTATCTGTTGTCGACGCTTTGATAAGTTTGTTCGCTTCCGGTGAAAGTGCGGTTGCCAATAGCTGTGTTGAGCTGCCGTTGGCGAGTGCGAGGCTGATAACTTTGCTGGCGGTATCTAAGGCGCGGCTGTAGTCACCGCCCGTTCCCCATGCCTCCGCTTGGCTTTTGGCTGCGTCGTAATCGGCTTTGGCTTGTTCATATTGCGCTGGATTGCCGCGTTTTGCCGCTTGTTCGAGCTTGGCTTGAGCTTCTGCCTGTTCGGCTTGGGCGGCAGTGTGTTGCTGTTTGCTGAAGCTCGCTACCCCTGCGCTGATGTCCGCAACCGCACTTTGCATGGCTTTTTGTGTGGCAAGTGTTGTGTTGATGTCTTTTGGTTTTTCGGTTTGCGCGTTGCCTGTTGTGCTGTCGCTGTTAATCCCCAACGCTGCCGCCGTGGTTTGGGTTGGTTGGCTGTCTTTGTCGAGGATAATGGTGCCTTCGCTCAAGGTCGCTTTGGTGACGCTGCTATCCTTGCTGCGGCTGTACATCGGCAAGCCGCCCGTCGGGCTGACGTCCGTCACTCGCTCCGGCTCGCCTTTGTCGTTTTTGATTACCTTGCCGTTTTCGTCCTTGTTCAAGTCCGAACTCGCGCTCACCCCAATGCTCGCACTCACCGCCTTGCTCTCACTACGGTTTTCAATGTCGTTGAAGGTCAGTTTGTTGGTAACAAGGCGGTTTTTGTCGGTTTGCTTGCCCGTGATGGCGCCGCCGTTCAAGTGAACATTATTCGCCTCCACATCATAGTGCTCTTCGGCAAACAGACCGCTTTGACGATTGACCTGTTGACGATTGGCACTGCCTTGTTGTGCGCTTGCGTTGGCACTCGCCTCCCAAGCCGTACCGAACGACACCTGCACCCGTCCGCCGACACTGCTGCCGCTGCTTCGCTGCTGCTCCCCGTCTTGTAAACTGTTAATCGTCAGGTCGCCGCCAATCCGGGTTTGAATCTGTTTGGCGTGCACCTCCGCCCCGTTCAACGTCGTATCGCCTTGGCTTTTGACGATAACCTTATCCGCATCCACAACACTATTATGATGATAAATGCCTTCACCCTGCTGACTGCTGCGGTTATAACCGGCTTCAACATAAGCGTAGACCCCCGTTTGTCCGCCGACGGAATAACCCACGCCCACTTGCGCGCCGCTGCTGCGTTGGCTGCTTTGTTGGCGATAACCCTCCACGCCCGCATTCAGTAAAATCTTGCCTGCCGCGTCAAACTCAACCGTACCGCCCGACGTGCGCTTGCCCTCACTGTCTCGGGTGGTGAGAGTGGTGTAGGTCGCATCAATATTGCCGCTGCGTGCCGTCAAACTTACACCCTCTGCCCCATTGAGATGGTTGCCGACCGCACTTTCGCTATAACGGGCGCTGTCGCTTTTCGCTTGGCTAAAGCCAACGCCGACTTCGCCTTTTATCAGATAACCTTTGTCCGATAAGCCCTGGTAGGTGCCGTAGCCTTTGGCTGCCAGTGCCGCGGTTTGCAACGCGTTTAAACGATCGTTGGATTTGTCGCTGCGCACCAGGGCTTCGGTCTGTTGTACCAAGTCAATCAACGGCGAGCTGACTTTGGCAAATGCGCCGATTTTGCTGTCACGGCTCGATTCGCGCTGTTGCTGCACATTAGTCGCTTGGCTGAACGTGAGGCTGTCGCCGACAATATCAACCCGTCCGTTATTCGCTATCACATCACTTGCCGTCTGGCGGTAATCATCTCCGGCATTCAAATTGACACGGCCTTGCAAGCTGCCCAAGGTGGTTCCCTTGTTCGCCAGTTCGTTTGATTCTGTACTTTCGCTGTTGCGATAAAAACCGGCGAAGCGTTCGGTGTCGGAGATAACCGCTTTTCCTATCCCTTTGCCGCTGCGGTTTGAAGCCTGTTGTTGCCATTCGTCAGTCGTGGTCAGTATCAGGTCACGCCCTGCGGTCGCGTCAATATCGGCTACGGCAACAACATCACTGCCGATAAACCGGATATCGCCTTTTTCGGTTGCCAGTGTCAACGTGCCGCCGCTGGAAAGATGGCTCACCTGTGCTTGTTTAATATCGCCGCTGTCTTGTTGTTGATTGCGGTAGTCAATCACACCCAGCATGGTTGCGCCGTCATAACCGCCGCCGCGCTGCTGTTTCTCGCCCCGTTGGCGCAAAATATCCTGTGCGACATCAAAAATAAGATTGTCTGTCGCGCTGAACGCCATATCACCGTCAGCGCTGAAGTTCGCCCCTTCGCTGAAAATACTGCCTTTGTCCGCTGTCACCGTTAGCTTGCCGCCGGCATTGAGTTCACTGACAACGGCACGTTGTTGGCTGCCTTGCTGTTGTTGCGATTGGCGTTGTGAGGTGGAAAAGTCCGTCACCGGCTTCATTAACCGCAGGGTGGTTTCCGCAACCGCTATGCCGTGCGCCGTTGCCGTGCCAACCACGCTTTTACCGTTTCCGCCTTGCGGTGATTGTTCCCCCATACTGTCTTGGTAAGTCTGCTTGGCGACTTCAAGCGGATTGTACATCACCTGCACACCGATACCGCGCATTTTGCTTTCTTGTTGCAAAGACCGCTCGCTGTTTTCCGTCATCGCCGTGAAATTAACCTCGCTGCCCCGCACCGTCATATCGCCGCCCGACACTAATGCGGAGGCGGCAATATCGACTTTTTCACCGCCTTTTATCAATAGGTTGCCTTGTGTGGCTTGAACCAAACTGGCATTCAACGCCGTCGATTGCCCCGTGCTATCCGTTGAAGACCGCGCTTTTTGATACCCCACCGTCGCCACACCGTTTTTCAGCGAAGCGCTAAAGCCGGATTTTTTATTTTTCTCCTCATAATGAGAGTTATACCGATTTTCTGATGCGTCAATCTGAATGTTATCTTTAGCCAAGATAGTAATATCGTTTTCAGCCGTCAGATTGCTGCCGACAATATGCAGGTTACCTGCTCGAAGATTGATCTCTTTTCCTTGTAATTGTGAACCACTTTGCTCGGTATGTGTTTGTTGTGAATGCGTTGTTTTGCTACCTTTACTAAACGTGCTGCGATATTTAGTGTGGTGATATTCCTCAAAGTCCAAATTAGATTCACGGGTACCGATCATCAGATCATTATTTGCAACCACATTCAGTTTGTCTTGCGCTGATAAGTGTGCACCTTCACTGGTCAGATTCTTCGCTTGTAGTTGTACTACACCACCGCCACTAACGCGGCTGTTCACCGCCTCCGTTACTGCCTCTCTGCGGCGATCGTCACTATTTCCACCCAACGCTTCGTGATAACCAACCTCAACCGTATCCAAAAGCAGATTATTTTTCACATCAAGCAGTGTCATACCCTCTCCTTGATTGGTGATATCCGCTCCGCTCACATGCAAATTATCAGCAGAAAGTGTTAATTTGCCGTCAGGATCACGCACATAGAAAGTAGCTTTACGATCCAGCACCGTATCACGGCGCTCAAATCCCGACTGCCGTACACCGCGAGTCCGTACGGTGGATTGATGCTGGATATCGCCATCCGCCTTAATCTGTAAAACCTTGTCCGCATCAATTTGCCCGCCTATATTACTTAGCGTTGATGCATCAAGTGCGGTCAGGCGGGAGCTTATCCGTCCGCCCAGATTTTTAATATTTTCCTGATTGAGGCTGACCAACTCTCTGCCGGCTATCGTGCCGCTATTAACAAGTTCGGCACCGTTGGTCATAACGCGATTACCGCTCAACAATGCACCTCGTCCGTCAACATCCCCTTTTCGCGCCAGCACATACACTTTGGGCACTAATACGGATACGGTTTCACCAGAATCCAATTGTACTTGTTGAGTTTCCAGCCAGACTATATCAGAAGTCAATTGTACAACTTGCGCCTCGCTCAAACTGACACCCAATGCTAAATTAAACTTATTCGCAAACGTAATGCCGCTGTCCATTAACGCTTTATACTGGCTTTCATTATCTTTATAGCCGCTTAAATAACGATATCCGGTTAATTGGTTGATTTGTTCATTAATCAGCTTTTGTTCATAGAACCCATCCCCCAAGCGTTTATGCGCGCGATTCGGATCGTGACGCAACGTATTGAGCATATAATCGGAGCTGAGCCATTGCTTATACTGCGCAAAAGCCGGGTCGGTTTCCACTAAGATATGGCTTTGTGTGTTTGGATTGACTTTATATAACGCCGAAGTCGGCAGGTGAGTGTCTATCTCAATAAAACGAACATGATCGTTTAAGGTTTTAACTACGGATTGCTTTTCCTCTCCCATGGTAAAGGGGGTAAATACCGATAAATTCGGCTGTAGAGTGCTATCCGAAGAGAAAATATCTACCGCTTTGTCCAAAACCACCTGTTTTTGCTCTACTTTGGTGAGATAAATCGGAATGGTTGTTGCTTCGGTTTTTAACAAGCCATTGGAGATTGGAATAGGATCCCGTTTATATTTAGTCCTACCGCTACCTGTTTTACCATTTTTGATTTCGCGACTATAGATTTTGCTGCCGTAATCTTCGGTAACACGAGTTCCCTCTTCATTTTTATTTTCAATCTTATCTGTCAAGCCCCGCATGATACCACCGGCGAGCACGTGGCTTTTATCATTTAAAAATGTGCTACCGCTGAATAACATATTGCCACCGGAAAGTATTTTCCCCGGCAGGCTGGAGACCACCACATCTTCTTTGATAATTTGTTTATCAACCTTGATATCATAGTAGTCTTTATATTCCTTTCTTTTTTCAGCAACATATTTTTGATTATGTTGTTCTATCTCACTGGACAACCACTCAAAAGCCGCTTTATTTTTTTCAACCCATTGTAAATAATAAGGCTTAATCTCATGGTCAAATTTTTCTTTATTACTCAAATAAACACTATAATCAATATCATACTGTAATTTTTTCTGCTCATACTCGGCTAATAACCGCTTGTAACGACGCTCTGATCTCCTTTTAACCGGCTTCACCGGTTCAATAGGGGCAACCGGCGCTTTAGCATTAACGAGATGGCGAGTAAGCGTATCATCTGCTTCAGTCGTGATATTAAAATAGCCCCACGCCGGATCGGTCGGGAAATAATAGGAATGAGGCTCAAAATCACACTGATTTGCTATCGATTGGCACTGATTGACCTGTGGCAAGATAAAGGATTGCACATCACCGTTTTCCGGTTTTATCACCGTATCTTGCTGACGCCAAATTAATTGGCTTTTTCCCCTCACCCCTGATGTCATCTGCAAAAGATTATAAGCAATTCTCAAATCTTTTTCGGCATAATCTCTAGGGACAATATAGTGCCAGTTGCGCACTTGTTCTCCGACAGTTTGCATTTCCGTTCTATAAAAAGCATTGGTATTTTCAATGTGATGAATCGCTAATCCCATTGCGCCGTTACTTTCAATCACCGCACTTTGATTATAAAGATGATCGGTTTTACCGGTAGCATGATTTTGCTCATCTAATGTTTGACCGAATAACAACTCGCCCTCACTGTAGATCATGGCACTGCCGTTCATATTTGGCACATAAGTGTCATTTTGGTTATAAATCGTTCCAACCCCGAGATCTAAGCGTTTTCTAGCGGCAATGACAGCACCGGCGTGTTTGCCATTCACGACCTCATCGTGGTTTTTTAACTGTTCGGCTTGCAACGCAATGCTGTCACCATAAATCCGCCCGGTACCCACGTTGTCAATAAGATCGGCTTTAAGCAACGTCAATGAGGAACCATCATCGCGCAAACTGTTAATCAACCCGCGATTAATAATCTGCTTACCCGCGATGAGCTCCACATCGCCGGCACTCATTTGCCCAGTAGCCCGGTTTTCGATCTGCTGCGCATGCAATCCTAACTGATGACCAGCCTGCATCACACTGTTATTGACCACATGACCCGCCGTTTTAAAATTAAAACTGCCTTTAGCATATATCGCCGTATCAGCCGTAAAGTCTTCTTTTAAGCTAATATTAAGATCACCACGGCTCTTTATATCTCCATCACCACTCAGCTGTGTCGCCTCAATCTCCAATAAATTAACCGCGTGAATCTTACCGGCACGATTATTAATCGACACCTCATTTCCCTGTAAAGAAGCGGTATTTAAGGAGGATAAAATACCCTCTTGGTTATTGAGATAACCCGCCGCCGTCATTGATAAATGATCGATCGCATAAATTCCGCCTTTTTGATTTTCTGCATTGTTGAGTTGAAGCTCAATTGTCCCTGCGATAATACCCTGTGTAATTTTTCCATCTTCTGTTGAAGACTCTGTTACTGTACCTTGATTTAACAGAGTATCGAGTTGCAAGGTTAATTTTTGTGTAGCCTGTATCAACGAACCGGTTTGTGATTGATGACGATTATCTAGCACTCGTCCAATAATATGCAAATCTTCACCCGCATCCAGAAACCCTTGTTGATTATTGAGTGCATCAATATTCAATACGCTATCACTGCCACTTAATAATGTCCCTTCTTGATTATCTAATATCGGTACCGTCACCGATAATTGCCGTCTGGCACTGATTTCACCTTGCCGATTATCAATCTTTGTCCGAATCTCGAGATTAGTATTACTTTGTTTGGAACCTATATTACCGCCGACATTATCAATAGCCTCGCTGGTTATCCATAGATGCTGTTCACTGACAATATTCCCTTGCCGATTATTGAGCGGCTTAAGGCTGGAGATGTCGCTATCTTGACCTGCAAACAGTGTTCCTTGCAGATTATTAAGAGCGGTAGTCTCTATCTTCATATTCCCGGCTGTGGATATTTTTCCTTTGATATTATTTAACTGCCCGCCGAGTGATAATTGAAAATCGGCTACGCTGCGCTGAATCCAACTGCCTTCACTGTTATTGATTTTGTCTGCACCGACAATAAAATAGTCGGCATTTAAGTTTGCGTTCTGGGTTACAAGTGCGGTCGGGGTGCGGAATTCAGCACTGGTTTCACTGCGGATGATACTGTTGTCCGCAGTAATCGCACCACTGCGCGCTTCGACCTGTAGGCGGTTGGCGCTGGTTTGGCTATTATTTAAATCAATCTGTTCGGCTTGTACGCTAATCTGCCCCGACGCCAGATTCTGCCCCTGCGCCACCGCACGTTGCTCGGCGGTTAAGGTCAGGTTTTTACCACTTTCGCTTGCCGCATTCAGGGTTTTGCGTTCACCGTTTTCGGTTTGTTCAAAGCGCACGCCGGCGGCAAGCACGGCGGATTTTCCAGCTTCAATCTGGTTGGCTTGGTAGGTGATATCACTTTCGGCGAAGGTTTCGCCCTGCTGGGCTATCTTGCCTTTTGCCTGCAACCGCACTTTGCCCTTGCTTTGTGAATCGCCTTTGGCAATCACGCTGCCGCGTTGGTCGATACCTTGGGTTTGGCTTTGCAGCTGCACATCACCTTGTTGCGTATAAACCGTGCCGCGGTTTTCTATTTGATGTTTTGCACTCAGCTTGACGTCTTGCTGTGCGCCGACAAAGCCGCTATTGACAATCTGCCCCTGCGAATCAATCCGCACATGGCCTTGGGTCGCGCCGATATGCCCGGCATTGCGCACGCCCAAGCCCTCTTCGGTGCCGACCAAGTGGATTTTGCCGGCATACATCCCGCCCAATTCCGATACGTCCACCGCATAGCGCACGGTTTGTGCCGGCTGTTCCGTGTCGTTTTGTTTGCTTTTATGAATGACTTGCACCGATTGATTGTCCGCCGAGACCTTGTTTATGCCGGTGGTGACTTTCAGTTCTTTCGCCCAAATGCCCGCATTGATTTCGGTTTCTCGCGCAATAATATCGGTGTAATCGGAACGGCTGGTGTCCATGCCGCGCCCGGAAACGGTGACTTTGCCTTGCTCGACTTGATAGCCTTTCACCATCCCGTTTTCCAGTTCCACCTTGCCGGTGGTCAAGGCGGTGCGGCCGGCGTTAATCGTGCCGCAGCCTTCGCAATGAATGCCGGACGGGTTGGCGATAATCACCTCGGCACGCTTGCCGGCGACTTCGACATAACCTTTCAGTTGGCTCGGGTTGTTGGAATTGACTTCATTCAGAATCACCTTGGCTTCGCTGCGTGCCAGATAGGGATTGCCCTGCACCCACCCGCCTTGTTCGGTTTGCACTTCGGTGCGGCTGTTGTTCAGAATCGCGCCTTGGGTATCGACATCGAACTGTTGGTATTTATTATGCGACAAGCCTTTGTCATTCGGGGTTTGGATATTCACCTGCGGCAAACCGTTCGCCGTTTGCAATATAATCGCCTGCTGGTTTTTCGGTGCGCTTTGGTCGGCGCGAATTTGCAGTTCATTGGCGGAGACATTGCTCACCAACAAAAAGCCCAACACGGTAAATAAACTGAGATTGACCGCACTTAGCCGCCAGCCTTGGGTTAAAAAAGTAAAACGGCCCGCCTCCTCCGCAACCATCTGTCCGCCCTCGCCTTTGGCTTTGCCCTCGCGGGTGGCTATTTCAGACACCACAACCACACGTTGTTGGCTTTTGCTGAAAATCAGGCGGTAAAGATGCTTGTTCATAGGGTGTTCCTTTTACGTTTACTGTTTTCTTCTTTTACTACTGTTTTCTTCTTTTACTACTTTTACTACTTTCTTCTTTTTTACTCTGGCGACTTGGATTAAAACTGATAACTCAGACTAAATCCGGTGGTTACATGGCCGGTACGGAAACCTTGCGGCTTATGAATAGGCGTACCGATAAAATACGCATAATCCAAGCCCCACAGATTGCCGCGCAAACCGACCGCGCCGCCAACCAGATGACGACCGAGAAGCTTGGCCGTACTGCGCCCGCGTACCACGCCTTTATCGATGGCAAGGTACAGTTCATGTCCGCTTGCCATCACATTCCACGCCAATTCATTGCGCCATAACCAGCCGCGGTCACCGCTTAAGGTCAATTCGCCGTCAAAACCGCGCACCGTGTAACGCCCGCCGATACTCAAGCGCTCTTGCGGAACAAGCGGGGTTTTGTTCCATTGCCCTCGCCAACCGGTACTCAATTGCCACGGCTGTTCGCCCAGTTTGAACGGTTGCTTGAAGCTGATTTCGGCACTGATGATTTTCGGGCGCGACGTGCCTTCGCCATGCGCCTCTTCCGGCGCCGCCAGCGAACGGTTGGCGCCGGTGCCGCGTTTATAGTCGAAGGAGAAATCTAAGGTGGCACTGCCGAGATATTCACGGTGATTCAGCCCGATTTGCCAACCTGCCATGCGCCGACGTTGCACATCGATTTCCGACCGGTCCACAAAGTTCGCGGTGCGGCGATGCCAGACACCAACTGTCGCCGTCGTTTTGCGGCTGCCGTCACGATATAACGTCCGGGAAAGGTTGGCATTCAAATGGGTGCTTTTGCCGGCATATTCATAATCGGTGAACGGGCCAAACACCGTTTGGTGGTAATCATATTGTGACCCGGACACGCTCAACAGCCAATTTTTCCACGGCACGCCGTAATACAGGCTGGTATTGTTGCTGCCGCGCGCACCGTCATCATCGCTGCCGCGTTTGAAACTGTGTGTAAAAGAAGCGTAAAACAGATCGTTCAACGACAACATGTTTTCAATCGACACCGTTGCCGTGCCCTGCAACCGCCCGGTCGCTTTACTGCCGCTATCGTCCAACGATAAAGACAAGCGATAAGGAAAGCGCTGTTGAAAATCAATCTGCAAATCACTTTCGCCCGGCTGCGCGCCATTGCCTTGCGCCGGGATGATTTGGATATCGGCATCGGCGTGCGGCGGGCGTTTCAGGTTTTCCAAGCCCTGTTCGATAGCGCGGATATTCAATAACGCCCCGCTTTTCGTCGGCAACGCAAACCACACCGTGGCCAACGTGGCTTTCGGATAATCGCTGTTATCCCGTAATTGAATTTGCCTTACTTTGCCGGGAATCACGGTTAAAATCAGCTTCCCGCTGCGTAAATCCTGCGGCTGCACCAACACCCGCGTGGTGACAAAACCCTTTTCGATAATCGCGTTTTGAATCCGATTAATCAGAATGCCGATGCCTTCACCGCCGATACAATGCGGCAGGGAAAAATCCCGTGCTTGATACACCGCATCCAACGCCCAATCGAATTGGCTTCTCGGCGGTCGTACACCTTTTAAAGCGTATGCAGTCATGTCAGTTTGGGTAAGTTCGAGGTCAGTCAGGTAAAGTTCAGAAATGGTCAGGCATTGGGCTTCGGGAATTAACAGGGGGCGTTCTTGAGTGGTTTCGATATCGCTTTGAAACCGCACTTCCGGATGATTGATTTGTTGCCGTTGAATTGAAAGGGTTTGTTCCTGCTGGCGTTGTTGCTGCTGAGCATCAAACGTCAGATCATCTGTGCTAGGTGCGGTGGGGGTTGCTGCATTTACTGTAGCCAGTATGTTAGTTATTGATAAAATTAGATTAAATCCAATAAAAGATAACTTAGAAGAGAATGACATGATATTCCTAACCAGGCAATAAAAAAATCTTATGGAGTATAACGTTATTTGATGTATTTTCCTAGATGTAAAACTCAGTAAATACTCATCCCAGGGCTTCCTGACAATTTGTTTATGAGGGGATTTTTGTTCCTGAAAATGTAAATGCAAGGCAAAAAACGCAGTAAGATTGGACATCTTTCGAGGCTTTTTAACGCAGCAGATGCGTTTTCAGGGGCGAAAAGTAACCGTAAATCGAATTGTCAGGAAGCCCTAGCGTCGCTACTTCTCGGTCTACGAATAAGACAACGATCCACTCTTGCCTTCTGGTAAACACAATATGGCAAAAAATCCGATGTCTGTCGGCAAAAGTGCGGTTTGGCGGGGTTTGGGTTTCGCACAGCCCGTCGATTTTTTTCGGGCAGCGGCGTTGGAACGGACGCTAGCGCAAGTGATCGAAGCAAAAATGGCGTTGATAACTGATCGCCAAATCGCGCACCGCTAACGCTGTTTCCACTTGTTCGCTTAAAAGTGCGGTCGGCTGTTGATGTTTAACTGCATTTGGCGTATTCGTCCGAACGCAAAATTGGTATATCTAAGGCACTATCGTCTAAGCTAAAAGAGATCCGGATCGGCTTAGGTTGCTTTGCCAATAATTGCAACAATAATGCCGACCATTTCGGCTGCTGAAACGGTGCGCCGATACGCAATAATTCACGCCCCATACCGCCGTCGAGTAGTGTAAATGTCATATGAACCTCACTGTTGTTTTGCAAAGCAAAACAGAGAACGGCATTTAAAATAGCAAGGGGGCGCCTCTTTCTTTTTCAACCTGAAACGGTTATAGTTTGCGCGTTTTTTCTCCATTATTTTGTCACAATACAAGGATTTTTTATGGCATTTGCCTCTCTTTTTACACTGTTAGATGATATTACTGCGGTATTGGATGACGTCGCGCTAATGACCAAAGTTGCCGCCAAGAAAACCGCCGGCGTGGTCGGGGATGACTTGGCATTAAACGCCAATCAGGTTGCCGGCGTCAAAGCCGAACGCGAATTACCGGTGGTGTGGGCGGTGGCGAAAGGCTCGTTTTGGAATAAAGTGATTTTAGTGCCGTTAGCACTGCTGATTTCCTCCTTTTTCCCGGTCGCCATTCCCTATTTATTGATGATTGGCGGTGCTTATCTCTGTTTTGAAGGCGTGGAGAAAATTTTTCATAAATTGCTGCATAAACATGACGAGAATGAAAGTGCGGTCAGCGGCGAGATGACCCCGGAGCAAGAGCAAGAAAAAATCAAAGGCGCAATCCGCACCGATTTTATTCTGTCGGCGGAAATCGTCACCATCGCCCTCGGCATGGTCAGTGATTACAATCTGCTGACCCAAGCGTTAGTGCTGTCCACTATCGCACTCGGCATGACGGTGTTGGTGTACGGTTTGGTCGGCGGGATTGTCAAACTGGACGACCTCGGCTTTTGGCTAATGCGCAAACCCAGTGCGGTCAGCCAAGCCATCGGGCGTGGGATCATTGCCGTAATGCCGCACTTTATGCGCCTGTTAAGCGTGGTCGGCACATTAGCGATGTTCTTGGTCGGCGGCGGCATTATCGCCCACAACTTCGGCTTGATCCACCACTGGCTGGAACAAATGCACTGGCTCGACGGCTGGCAATTCAACCTTGCCGCCTTGCTGATCGGCGTTGCCTGCGGCGCATTGGTGCTGGCGGTGGTGGCGACCTTCACTTCGTTGTTTGGCAAAAAGCCCGCGACGCATTAACTTATTTCGTGCAACAAGGCAAAGTGCGGTTAGTCATCTGTGATCTGACCGCACTTTTGCTTTCAACAAGCATAAGAAAAATATGCCTATAATTTAGTGCCTTAATTCGAGGCTCAATACGGAGAATTTCCTTATGCAAAATTCACAACGATCACTACAGCTTTTTTCCGCCTACTTTAATGATTGGGTAGCCACTTATAAAGAGGGGGCAATCCGCCTGGTTACTATGAAAAAATATCAGGCAACGCAATATTGGATTAAACTGCTTGCGCCAACACTTCAGGTAAAGGATTTAAGCCGAATCAGTTACCAAAAACTCTTAAATGATTATGCGCAAACTCACGAAAGACAAACTACCCTTGATTTTCATCATCAACTGAAAGGGGCGATTCTTGATGCCGTTGATGAAGGGCTGATTGAAAGTGATCCTACCCGTAAAGCAATCATCAAAGGCAAAACACCCAGAGGCAAAAAAATCAAATACCTGAATCAATTTGAACTGCAAGCCCTGCTCAACAGCTTGAACTTGCCGCCGATGCTGAACTGGGAATGGTTTATTTTGCTGATTGCCAAGACCGGCATGCGTTTTTCCGAAGCCTTGGCGATTACTCCTGCGGATTTTGATTTTGCCCACCAAACATTGCAAGTCAATAAAACCTGGAATTACAAAGAAAACGGCGGTTTTTCACCCACCAAAAACCGCTCTTCGGTGCGCAAAATCCAAATTGACTGGCAGACGGTGATTCAGTTTTCCCAATTAGTCAAAAATATGCCGCCCGAACAACCGATTTTTCACCGGCAAACAGCGGTTTACAATTCCACCATCAACGGCATCCTGACCCGTTTGTGCCAAAAAGCCAAGGTTTCCGCGATTACCATTCACGGTTTGCGCCATACCCATGCTTCGCTATTGCTATTTGCGGGTGTGTCGATTGCCAGTGTTGCCCGTCGGCTGGGACATTCAAGCATGACCACTACCCAGCATACCTATATCCATATTATTCAAGAGCTTGAGAATCAAGATACCGATATTGTGATGCGCCATTTGGCTGGACTTTGCTAGTTAATTCCGGCGGGTATAGACCCGCCCTATTCTGATTATTTCCCAGTCTTAATATAGGATGACTGACGTTGATGAGAAGCGATAGCCTCATCCAGCTGTTTGAAAAAGTTGCCGATCAATTTTTGTTCATGAATATCAGGAATTAATAAATTTTGTTTGGCAATATCTTTTGTATTTAAAGTTGTCATCATCAATGTTTTTGTTGTTGCTTTAACAAGAATATGTTTCATTACACTTTCATTGTTGATGTAAATCTTCATGAAACTTACATCCATGTCAACTTTAGGTCTATATACATTAAATACATGAGATACTATTCCATCTCTCAAGTCATTCAGAACAAATCTGCCAAAGGAAAAGTTTTTCGATTTATTTCCCTCGAAAGCAATATCTCCATAGTGGAGAATGTTATAGGTTCTCATGTAATCATCTGATGATTCTCGCTCATTCGGCACTAGTTTCATTTGAGCGACAGATATAACAGTATCTGATGAAAATCGTAAACTTGAATTCTTCTCACTTGATTTTTCCCATACGGCTTCAAACTTTCGCTGTTCCCAAGCGTGTGTATTTTTAATGATAGATTTTCAGAACCATTTCACACACGCTTGGGAACAGCGAAAGTTGGGGGATGTGGCGGATATAGTGCGAGGGGCTAGCCCACGTCCTATACAAGATCCTAAATGGTTTGATGACACAAGTAACGTTGGTTGGCTGAGAATATCTGATGTAACAGAGCAGAATGGGCGAATCTATCAATTAGAACAACGAATATCAAAATTAGGGCAAGAAAAAACACGCGTTTTGACCGAACCGCACTTGCTATTAAGTATTGCGGCGACGGTTGGCAAGCCTGTTGTGAATTACATTAGTACAGGTGTACACGATGGTTTTTTAATATTTCAAAATCCTAAATTTGAACGTGAATTTATGTTTCAATGGTTAGAGATGTTTAGAAGTAATTGGCAACGATATGGTCAGCCTGGAAGCCAGATAAATTTAAATTCAGATCTTGTTAAAAACCAGGAAATATTACTGCCAACTATCGCCGAACAAACCGCCATCGGCAACTTTTTCAAGCAGCTGGACGAGGCTATCGCTTCTCATCAACGTCAGTCTCCATTGCTCTTAGCCATTAAAAAGGCCATTGCCGCAACCGCACCGGCAATGGCTTTCAAAGCATTTTCAAACTAGATATTCACGCCCAGCAATCTCAGCTGTTCATGGATTTTCTGCTCTAATTCCGCAATTTCGCGGTTATCTTCCGCCAATTGCCGCAACACCTCGTCCAAGTCGATTTGCTCTTCTTCCTCAAAGGTATCCACATAGCGCGGGATATTCAGGTTGAAGTCGTTTGCCTTGATTTCTTCCAATGTGGCGAGATGGGCGTATTTGTCGATGCTTTGCCGTGCCTGATAAGCATTTACGATTTTGTCGATATGCTCATCGCTTAATTTGTTTTGGTTTTTGCCTTTTTCAAACTCGTTGCTGGCATCGATAAATAAAATATCCTTGGTTTGGCGGTTTTTCTTGAATACCAAAATGGCGGTCGGAATGCTGGTGCCGTAAAACAAATTGGCAGGCAGGCCGATCACCGTATCGAGCTGGTTTTTTTCAATAATGGTTTGGCGGATATGCGCTTCTGCCGCACCACGGAACAGCACACCGTGCGGCAGCACAATCGCCATCGTGCCGTTGTCGTTCAAGTGATAAAGGCTGTGTTGGATAAAGGCATAGTCGGCTTTGGAAGCCGGTGCGAGCTTGCCGTAAGGTGCAAAGCGCGGATCTTTCAGTTTGGTGTCGGCATTGTCCCATTTCGCGGAATAGGGCGGATTGGCAACCACGGCATCGAAAGCGCGCGGCTGATCCACGCCTTTGTCGTCGGGGCCGTCCGGCCAGTCGCCTTCCAGCGTATCGGCATTGTGCAGGGTCATATTGTAATAACCGACATTGTGCATCATCAGATTCATGCGCGCCAAGTTGTAGGTGGTGGTGTTCAGCTCTTGTCCGTAGAAACGGATTGCCCCCTCTTTTTCACCGCCGGGCAATTCGGCGCGCACGGTCAGCAACAGCGAGCCCGAGCCCATGGTCGGATCATAAACCGAAAAGGCTTCTTTCGATTCGGCTGCATTTTGCGTCACCAGCTTTGCCAAAATTTTGCTGACTTGGTGAGGTGTGTAGAATTCACCGCCTTTTTTGCCTGCTGATGCCGCAAACTGACCAATCAAGTATTCGTAGATTTCGCCCAGAATATCTTTGCCGTCGTCGCTTTTGTATTGCACGCTGTCCACCAGTTTGACAATACCATTCAATGCCTTGGCGCGTGCGGTGGTGGAATTACCCAAGCGTGAATCACCCAAATTGATGTCGTTGAACAAGCCGCTGAAATCGGCATAGGCTTCTTTGTTGAGTTCGGAATTTTTGTTAAAGCTGTCGAACAAGGCTTGGTAATCGCTTGGGATCATTTCGCTGTTGTTGATTTTGTCCATCAGCGACGCCCAAGTATTTTCCGGATTGATGGCATAACCCAAGGAGGCCGAAATATCTTGCAGATAGTCGTCCAATTCATCGGCGGTTGCCTGCGCCCGATACAACTCATTGATGGATTTTCCGGCTTCCAACTCCAATACTTCATTCTTTGTCAGATAGTCTTCTTGTCGCTCAGACAAATAGCGGTAAAACATAAATGCCAAGATATAGTTTTTGTATTCCGACGCGTCCATATTGCCGCGAAGTTCATTGGCCATTGCCCAAAGTTTGGAAGTGATGTCTTGCAGATTGTTACTCATTTTTTAATACTCCGTTTTATCTTATTGTTTATACGAACATTTGTTGTAACAAGCCCTTTTTCAGGGTCTGCATATGTTCCAGTTTACGTTGATGAGAAGCGATAGCCTCGTCCAGCTGCTTGAAAAAGTTGCCGATGGCGGTTTGTTCGGCAAGAGTGGGATATATCAGATTTACTTCTTTCAAATCATTATTTCTTAAATGAACAACAGATTTTCCCTGAGCGCATTTAGCTAAATCTCTCTGTTGCCTCCCATAGGAAAGCACTAGAGCTAAAAAAATAGGATTAATAATTGGTAAAGGAGTAATAATATTTAAATCTCCACCTAAAATAACATCTTGTTTTATAACAGCTGATGCTCTAGCAATATCTTCAGCCGTTTCTCCAGATGCAGGAACAATAACTTCCTTACCGCTACTTTTAATTGTAGAACTCAATATATTGGAAACAAAAGTATCAACTTCATTAATTACTGATTGATATTTAGTATAAAGTCTGCCATATAAAATGATTGGAAATCCTTTATTGGTTAAATCTCCTTTAGAATAACCATTCCCTTTAGTAAAACTTGCCAGCAATTCCAACTTTCGCTGTTCCCAAGCGTCCGTAAAATTCGGGAATCTAAGCTCCGGAAATGCCTCTCCGTCTCTCGGAAACATTTTTTGCAGCATACTTTGCTTGAGTTTTTTCATTCGCTCATACTTACGCTGATGAGAAGCGATAGCCTCGTCCAGCTGCTTGAAAAAGTTGCCGATGGCGGTTTGTTCTTCGTGAATAGGAAATGGGATAGGCATTTGGGCAAATAATTTATCTTTGATGGCAAAACGATCTGCTCGTGCACCGGTATCGCCATTTTCTTCCATAAACCTATGCCAATGATTACTACTAAAATAGGTTTCTAAAAACTCATGCACAATGCCGTCTGTTCTGAAAACATAATAAAGTGGTGACATTACGCCAGTTCTACCCAGTTTATTCCGTTTTATTGGTCCAACAGGTGCTGAATTCGATATTCTTGGGTTGTAGACAAAATCATTATGCTTTACTACATAGTAGCCATTAAGATTACTTGAATTGGAAATATCTTTATCAAAGAAATCTCTTTGACTGACTATTCCAAATTCTGCTGAATTGGTAAATGTTTCAATATATACGCCATCTGTATTTTTTTGAGTTACCTTGCTGGAGATTTGATTTAACTTTCGCTGTTCCCAAGCGTCAGTGAAGTCGGGGAAGCGTAGTTTTGGCACAGCGTTGTTTTTTGTGTTCATTGTTACTCCATGTAGGGTGGGTCTTGACCCACCATTTCAAAATCATTGTGGTTAATTGGTGGGTCAAGACCCACCCTACGTTATGTTTTTTTTACGGCATTTTCCAAAATTTTTAAATTGCTCAAATAATCCCGCTCCACTTGGCTGAGGGTTTTGGCTTGGAATTTTTGATATTCTGCTTCCACTTTTTTCTCCATCTGCTGATGGGAAATATTGCCTTTACCGGTTAAAAGCGTTTCGCCGGTGGCGGTCAGGATAGTATCAACATGGGCAATCCAGTCTCGCATGGTCATGGCAATCTCTCTGTCGGCTTGGCGTTCGGCAAAATCCAGATAACCGGAAACAAGCTGATTCAGCCCTTTCAGTTCTTTTTCGGAGAGATAATTTTTGGCGGTTTTGGCTTCTTTCAGTGTTGGTAGCTCACCTTTAAAGGTGGTCAGCCCCATAAAATCCTGATCATTATCCACGCGGGAATAAATCAATTCTGCAGCGGTGTGTTGATGAATGGCGTAGTGCATTTTGTTTTGCACAGTAGCAAAAAACTGCTTGGCAGTTTCGCTTTTGCCGTCATAATCCTGACTGGTGGCGAATAAATCCAAGATCTGACGATAAAATACTTTTTCACTGGAGCGAATGTCTCGAATCCGAGCCAACAGCTCTTTGAAATACCCGCCGCCGCCCAATTCTTTCAAACGGCTGTCATCCATGGCAAAGCCTTTAACCAGATAGTCTTTCAATACATTGCTGGCATAGTGACGGAACTGTACGCCGCGCACCGAACGCACGCGGTAGCCGATGGCTAAAATTATATCGAGATTGTAGTAGGCAACTTGTTTTCGTTGAACTTTATCAGCCATTGCGCCGTGAGCAGTGGTTGTCAACTGATAGTTGACAACCACTTTTTCAGATAACTCCCCATCGGCAAAAATTGCTTTGATGTGTTTGCTGATGTTTTGCTTGCTGGTTTGGAACAGCTCGGCGATTTCCAGTTGGTTCAGCCATACCGTGCCATCTTGCAAGCGCAGAGAAATCGCCGCATTGCCGTCTTCGGTGTTGTAAATAATAATTTGGTTGCTCATTTAACATTTTCTCATCATTGCATTTAATTCACGTTGTCCGTTTTTTTAACCAAACGGTTTTTTAATTCGCTATGCACTTCATCCAGCAATATGACATCTTCCGCTTCGGCTTGTGCTGCCTGCCATTGTTTGCGGGCGGTATCGAATAGTTCGTATTGGGCGGCTGCCAGTGATTTCATCTGCTCGCGATTGCGCGAGCCTTTGCCTGCCAATATCTCAAAGCCGTTAAATGCCAATAATTGCTCTACATTGTTGCGCCAATAGGCAAGGGTTAAATCACGGCGGTTTTTCACCTGCAATTCGGCGGATTCCAAAAAGATGGTGCTCAAGCGGTTTAGGGTGTCGATTTCATCGGCATTGAGGTAGTTTTTGTCAATGATGATGTCGCCTTTGCGAACCACTTTGCCCTTCCATGCCTGCAAACCCATATTGGGCTGATTGGCATCGGCACGGCTGCACACCAGCTCTGCCGCTGTTTTGCCTGTGGCGGCATACAGCAATTTGTTTTGGGTTTCGGCAAAAAACATCTCGGTGGCTTTATCGCCGGGGTCGTAATCTGACGACAGTTTGAACAGATCACGGATTTTTTGATAAAACCGCATTTCGCTGGCTCGGATATCGCGAATCTGTTCAAGCAGTTCGTCAAAGTAATCCGGTCTGCCATTCGGATTTTTCAAACGTTCGCTGTCAATCAAAAAGCCTTTTTGCAGATAGCTTTGCAAATGCTGATTTGCCCAACGGCGGAACTGCACCCCTCTGGAGCTACGCACACGGAATCCGACCGCCAAAATCATCTCCAAGGCATAATGCTTTACCTTGTATTGCTTGCCATCGGTGGCAGTTATCAAGTAATCCTTGATAACTGAAAACTCATTTAACTCTTTGTCTTCCAATATATTTTTGATGTGCAAGGCGATATTTTGCACGGAGGTGTCAAAAAGTTCGGCAAGCCGGGCTTGGCTTAACCAAATATTGTCGCCCTGCACAAACAAGGCTACGTTGCTTTTGCCGTCGTCGGTGTTGTAGATAATGAAGTTGTCTTTCTGCATTTCGTTCATGGTTTTCCCTAGTGCTGTTCCGTCATGCGGTCTGCCAATTCGTAAATCGCCGCGCGTAAATCGTTGCCGTAACGGATTTTGCTTAATTGTTGTACTGTTTGGTCGTGCGCCAACGTACGGTAGTCTTTGCGCGCTTCGGCAATCAGGTCGCGGATTTGACCGTTGCCGTCGAGGTCTTGCACGCCGTATTGGTGTTTGGAAAACAGTTCGCGCATTTGTGCGCTGCTGATGATGTCGGTAATGCCCCATTTCACCCGGAAATCGAGGAAAGTGCGGTCGAGGCTGACATTGCTGGCTGCCTGGATAATCTGTTCGCTCGATTGCAGGTTGCGCACGGGATAGGTGATGTTGTCGGCTTCAGTCGGGTAGCTGCCGTTGAAAATGGCGGTGGCGGCATGGATGATGGTGCTGGCGTAACCACGATCTTCCAAACCATTGGCAAAGCGGGTGATTTCGGCGCGGGTTTGCTCGGCTTCTGCCATTTTCTGTTCGTGCACTTCGTTGAGCAGCCGCTCGACCAGCGCGGTGAGGTAGTCGTAATCGATTTTGACGTCTTTCACATGGGTCATGCGCAATTCGATTTGGTGCAGCGGGATTTTTTTACTCTCTGCCAAGTGCTGTTTCAATTCGTTTGCCAGCACGGTGGTGAGCATTTTTTCCTGCTCGGCGGTGATGCCCAAGGCGGCGAGCAAGACATCGGGCTGGTCGTAATCAAAGCCGATTTCGCCTGCTTCGGGGTTGTATTGCTTGAGTTTGGACATGCCGTTGTTGTAGTCGCGCAGCAAATCGACCATTTGTTCTTTGGCTTTTTCAGACGGCGGTAATTGATTGAAATCGTCAGTCATTCCGCCGATTTTTTGCACGGTGGCTTTCACCTCTGCCAACACTTCATGAAAGGGCTTTGCCAGCAAGCCGTCTTTTTGGTTGCTTTGGCGCTGCTCGTCGGGCGAGAGAATCGCCGAATCCTTGTTGGCATAGATGGCGAGCGCATCGTTCATCAGCTTTTCATTGTGCGCCGGCCAGCGGTAATTGACGATGCGTCCCCACGGTTTTTCTTTCATGTCGGCAATGCGGTTGGTGCGCGAATAGGCTTGAATTAAGCCCGCACCTTTCAAAGTGCGGTCTACATAAAGCGTGTTAAGTTCGGGCGCGTCAAAGCCGGTCAGTAGTTGATCGACTACGATCACCAAATCGAGAAATTGCTTGTCGGCGGCGGATTTATTCAGACGGCTAGTGACATCTTGGGTGTAGCGCGCCACATCGTCCATTGCAAATTGAGTGCCGAATTGCCGGTTATATGCCTCAATCGCTTCATGCAAACCGCGGTTGCTTTCAAGCATACTGTCGTTGTTGCTGGTATTGAGGCTGAAGGTGACCGCCACTTTCAGGGTCGGCAATCCGGCGGCTTGGTTTTCCGTGTTGACGCGTTGAAACTCGCGGAAATACATCATTGCCATCGGCGTGCTGGCTTTGCCGCCGCCGACGTGGGTGGTGAAGAGGGCGTTGTATTTGCCGTCGTTGGAGCGGTTGCGCCAGTTTTTGAAAATATCCGCCACCACCAGCTTCACATGGTCGGCATTTTCGTCGTAAAAGCTCGACTCGACTGCATCGTCCATATCTTCTTGGCTTAGGTTGGCGATTTTGTCGGCGATTTGCTGCTCGCTCCATTTCGGATACCGCACTTTATAAAATTCGGGCAGGTATTTGTTTTTCATCTGCACTTCGTCGATGGTGGTTTCAAAATCGACTTTGAAGCCCAACACATTGCGGTCGGCAATGGCTTCGCGAATGGTGTAAGCATGCAGTAACGGACCGAAAATGTCTTCGGTACGCAGGCCTTTGGTCGTGTCGTCAAACATCGGCGTGCCGGTGTAGCCGATCCAGGCGGAACGCTTGAAGGCTGCCTGAATTGCTTTGAAACTGTCGCCGCCGGTGGAGCGGTGCGCTTCATCGACGATAAAAACGATGTTTTTATCAGGCGCGACAAAGCGCTTGCGTTTGATCAGGGTGTCAAGTTTTTGTACCGACGTGACGATAATGTCGTTGCCCTTACTTTTGAGCTTGCGGCTCAAATCGCTGGTGTTGTTGGTGTCTTTGACCACGCCGCTTTTCACCAATTCGCCGACATCGCCGTCGGGATCGTAGGCTTGGTAGTTTTCGCTGGTCTGACGGGTGAGCGCAATGCGGTCGACCACAAACACCACTTTGTCCACGCGCGGCATACGGCTGGCAAGCCAGGCGGTTTTGAAACTGGTGATGGTTTTGCCGCTGCCGGTGGTGTGCCAGATATAGCCGACCTTGTTGTTGCCGAATTCGAAATCCACTTGTTTCAGACGGCTGATGATGTTTTGGGTGGCATACACCTGATACGGGCGCATCACTTTGAGCATTTGCTTGTTTTTAGTGCCGTCCAAAATCATATAATTGGTTGCCATTTGGTGCGCCATCGGAATACTGAGCATGGCATCGGCAAAAGCACGCCAATCGCGCACGATGGCGTTGCTGTCGCGGTGTTGCCAGTTGAAGGCGAAATCTTTGTTGAATTTGTCGACAGTGGTGTTTGCCATGTATTTGGCGTTGTTGGGCGTGAGGGCGACCAGAATTTGCAGAGTGGAAAAAATATCGCGGTATTGCCCCTCATCGATATATTGGTGCATCTGGTTCAGGGCATCGTTCACATCGAGGGTGTCGCGCTTTTCTTCAATCTGAATAATCGGCAAGCCGTTGATCAGCAAGGTGGTGTCGAACACGCGGTTTTGCTTGCCGTTGATGCGTGCCGGACGTTGGATTTGATTCACCACCTGATAGACGGTGTCGCCTGCGCCAACTTGTTTTTGGTCGAACACGGTCAAAAAAACATGACGGCCGTCATCCAAATCAATCTCGATTTGTGAAACGCCGTTCATGCCGTAGAGGAATTGCCCTGCCTGATAGGGTGTATACAAATCGGAAATAATCTTTTTCACCTGATTGAATTCCATTACACTCAACGGGTGTTCCAGCGTATTTTGGTTGTGCTGTTCGAGAATCTTTTTGAAGTTCTGCCATAAATCTTCGGTGGTTTTGATTTCGGGGTGATAACGCCAGCGTTTGGTGGCAAAATATTCCGCCTGCGGCTCGGCAATGGTATTGGCATTCTCAGGGCGGCGGATCACGCCGTGGCTCAAATATTGGATCAGTTCGGTTTCAAATTGGCGTTCATTCATGCTCGCTTGCTCCTGCCAGTAAGAGATTAATCTGTTGGGTCTGCCGTTCGGCTGCCTGCTGTTTCAATGCTTGCAGGCGCTGCTGCATCAGGTAAATATTGCCGATGATTTTTTGCTTTTCCAAAGGGGGAAGTGCGGTCAGGGTCAGGGCTTTGAGCTGCGCCAAGGTGTATTTCAACACACTTGACCCCTGCAAAGCCGCTGCCCATTGCTTTTTGATGTGGCGGTTTTCATTCAACAGATACACCAAAAATGCGGCATCCAGACCTTGTTCGGGCAGCAGCTTGATGTAATTTTGCGTTTGAATCATGCCGCCATGTTGCTCACCAACCATTGCCGCTTTGCCGGAAATCAGGCTGAACACCACATCTCCGCTAGCCAGCAGACAAACCTTGTCGAAGGTGGCAACGCTTTTGCTTTCAGACGGCATCGTCGCCATGCCGGACAAATCGGCGGCAAGATGGTGCTGGGCATACCAGATGTACACCGGCGCGCTGCTATCTGTTGATTCCGTAACCCGGAATTGAGGCGAGCCGCTACCGAATTGCACATAATCGCTGAGTTTTTTCATGTCAAACCAAAAAGTGATTTTAATTAATTACAAATTAAAATCAGCATACGCCGTTCATCTTATGCAGTCAATCTTTTTATTTGTAGTTTTTTGAAATTACAAAAATGGTGATCGTATAATATTGAAAAATGCCTTCTGATTACATTACTATTTTTTATATCCCATTCCGATACAACCGAAAACACACCTCGCCGCCGATTTTCTCTTTCAGCAGTTGCCAATTTGGCGGTACATTAATCTCGCCCAGTTGCTTTTCGCTTTCAACATAAACCAAGGCGTCGGCAGCCAGCCAATTGCCGTGGTTTAATGCTTCTAAAGTCGGCGCAAGCAACCCTTGTTGAAACGGCGGGTCGAGAAACACAATATCAAACGGCGCATGCGGATTGCCATTGGCGAGCAGTTGCAGGGTGTTGCCTTGTTGGATTAAACCCTTGCTGCAATCCAGTCGTTGTAGATTTTGCTGCAACTGCTTGGCAGCGGCTTTGCCCAATTCGAAAAATTGAACCGCACTTGCTTGGCGCGATAATGCCTCAAAACCCAAGCTGCCACTGCCGGCAAAGCAATCCAGACAACGTGCGCCGACGATATACGGCATTAGCCAGTTAAACAACGTTTCTTTAATTCGGTCAGTAGTCGGGCGTAAGCCTTGGCTGTGCAACACCGGCAATTTACGCCCGCGCCAAAGACCGGCGATGATCCGCACTTCGCCTTTGTTTTTACTGGCGGGTGGTTTGCCCTGGCTTTTTTTGATGGCGTTAAACGCGTTGGCTTGCGGTTTTTTCATGATGGCGTTCCTTATAACAGAATGACAATAGTGTATGTCATTTCGCCGTAAAAAGGGATGTTTCCTTATCGAGCCGCTGATTTTTCAAACAGCCGTTAAAATTCGAGTACCCGGCACCGAATGTTTCAAAAAAATGTTTGAATCTATTCTGGTTACCTTGATTATTGCGGCAACCATTGTTTATCCGGGGAAAAATCCGCCCTGCCGAATTGTGATAAATGTTGCGGCTGCGACAACAGTAAAAATTGCCATTAAAGCGACATTCCACCCATCTCCAAGTGCGGTTTTGCTTATCCCATACCGCACTTGTGCTTTTAGCACTGTTTCTTACCGGTTTTTCAGTTATAATTTAGCTTTATTCAATCGGCTGAAAAAATCCCATGTTGCCTAATTTTTCTCATTTCCTGCGTAAAGTGCGGTTTTATCTACGGCATAAAACGCATCAAACTTGGCGTTTGTCGCGTAAAAGCGTGGAATTTGCCTGTCTGTTGATCGGTGCAGGCTGGGTGGCGTTGTTCTCATTGGGCTTTGCGTTATTGGCAGAATTAGGGTTGGAATGGAACGCCCACTGGGCGGCAAAATATCCGTTATTGGTCTGGCTGCTGTTGCCGCTCGGCATGGTCACGCTCGCTTGGTTCACCACCAAGTACACCCCTTATGTTTCCGGCAGCGGCATTCCGCAAGTGATTGCCAGCATTTCCTTACCGCACGGCGGCAACAAAACCCGCCTAGTCGCCTTCGGGCAAACCTTATGGAAAATTCCGCTCACCTTTTTCGCCATGTTGATCGGTGCTTCGGTCGGGCGCGAAGGGCCGTCGGTTCAAGTCGGCGCGGCGGTGATGTTGGCATGGGGCAATTTTTGTCGTAAACACAATTTGGCATTCAAAGGCTTAAGCAGCAACGAATTGATGGCAACCGGGGCGGCGGGCGGTTTGGCTGCCGCGTTTAACGCGCCGCTAGCCGGCGTGATTTTCGCGATTGAGGAACTGGGACGCGGAATGCTGCTGCGTTGGGAACGGCTCGTACTGCTCGGCGTCTTGGCGACGGGCTTTATACAAGTGGCGTTGATGGGCAACAATCCCTATTTTCCGCAGTACAGCGGCGCCACGGACGTACCGCACTTGTATCTTTGGGTCTTACTCTGTGCCGCCGTATGCGGCTTTTTCGGCGGTATCTTTGCCCGCTTATTGGCGAAAGGTTTGGCGACATATTCCCCTGCGCGTTGGCGCGGTTGGATTCGGCGCCATCCGTTATGGATCGCCGCCCTGCTGGGAGTGGTTTTGGCTGCATTAGGCAGTTACTCGAAAGGCGCGACCTACGGCACCGGTTATGATGTGGTCACCCATTTATTACATAACGCACCGTTGTCTATCGAAGGCTTGGGCGTTGCCAAATTATTTGCCACGGTGGCAACCTATTGGGCAGGGATCGCCGGCGGGATTTTCACCCCGGCACTGACCGCCGGCGCGGCTTTGGGGGCACAAATTTGGGAAATGACCGGCGGCGCAGTCGATCAACGCTTGTTAGTCTTGCTTTCCATGGCGGCGTTTTTAGCGGCGGCAACCCAATCACCGGTCACCGCCAGTGTGGTGGTAATGGAAATGACCGGCAGCCAGCCGGTGCTATTTTGGTTGCTGGTGTGTTGCTTATTGGCGTCGTTGGTTTCGCGCCAGTTCTGCCCGAAACCGTTTTACCATCTTGCCGCCAGCCGCTTTCGGCAACGGATTCAAGAAGAGAGCAACAAAGCCGCCGCCGTCACGCAAACCAATCAACCGACTTAAACGACAGGATATTTATTTACTTTATGCACACTCACTACCGCGCCCGTTTTTCGGTCGCCCCGATGTTGGACTGGACCACGCGCCATTGCCGCTATTTTCACCGCCAGTTCAGCCGCCATGCGTTGCTTTACACCGAAATGATTACCACCGGTGCGATTATTCACGCCAAATACGATCACCTGCTTTACGATCAAGGCGAACAGCCGGTGGCGTTACAATTGGGCGGCAGTGATCCGGCGCAGCTCAAACTTTGTGCGCAAAAAGCCGAACAATACGGCTATAACGAAATCAATCTGAATGTCGGCTGCCCGTCGGATCGGGTGCAAAACGGCTTTTTCGGCGCGTGCCTAATGGCAAAAGCCGATTTGGTGGCGGATTGCGTGGCGCAAATGCAAAGTGCGGTTTCGATTCCGGTGACGGTGAAAACGCGGATTGGGATTGATAATCTCGACAGTTATGACTTTCTGTGTGATTTTGTACAAAAAGTAAATCAAGCCGGTTGTCAGGAATTGACCATTCACGCGCGCAAGGCGTGGCTGTCGGGGCTGAGCCCGAAAGAGAACCGTGAAATTCCGCCGCTGGATTACGCACGGGTTTATCAACTGAAACGCGACTTTCCGCAGTTAAAAATCGCCATTAACGGCGGGATTAAAACCCTTGACGAAATGTTACGCCATTTGCAGTTTGTCGATGGAGTGATGGTCGGGCGCGAAGCCTACCAAAATCCAAGTCTGCTCGGATTTATCGATCAAACGTTGTTCGATCCGCAAAGTGCGGTGGTGACCCCGCGTCAGGCGGTGGAAAAAATGTTGCCGTATATTGAAAAAGAACTGAGCGCCGGCACGCATTTAAACCATATCACGCGGCACATGGTCGGGGCATTTCAAGGCTGCAAAGGCGCCAAGCTATGGCGGCGTTACCTCAGCGAAAAGGCGCACAAAACAGGTGCCGGCGTTGAGGTGGTCGAAACCGCACTTTCATTGGTCGAAGAAGTGTGAGATCGATCACAAAAAGTTTTTGAAATTTAAGTCATTGAGATTATCTATCCACATTTATCCCCAGATTGGTGTAAACTCAACAAACTATTTTTTGGCAAATAATTATTTCTATTTTGAACAGGAGAATCACATGGCTTCACGCAAAGAATTGGCAAATGCGATCCGTTTTTTAAGTATGGACGCCGTACAAAAAGCAAAATCCGGACACCCGGGCGCACCGATGGGCATGGCGGACATTGCCGAAGTGTTATGGCGCGATTTTTTAGTGCATAACCCGACCAACCCAAGCTGGGCAAACCGCGATCGTTTCGTGCTGTCGAACGGACACGGCTCAATGTTGATCTACAGCCTGTTGCATTTGAGCGGCTATGATTTGTCGATCGACGATTTAAAACAGTTCCGCCAACTGCATTCCAAAACCCCGGGACACCCGGAATACGGCTACGCACCGGGCGTGGAAACCACCACCGGTCCGTTGGGACAAGGGATCACCAACGCAGTCGGTATGGCGCTGGCGGAAAAAACCTTAGCCGGGCAATTCAACCGTGACGGTCACAACATCGTTGATCACCACACCTATGTCTTCTTGGGCGACGGCTGTTTGATGGAAGGGATTTCGCACGAAGCCTGTTCTCTTGCCGGTACGCTGGGCTTAGGCAAACTGATTGCCTTCTACGACGACAACAATATTTCGATTGACGGTCATGTTGACGGCTGGTTCACCGACGACACGCAGAAACGCTTCGAAGCCTACGGCTGGCAAGTAATCCCTGCGATTGACGGACACGACGCGGCACAGGTGAAAAGTGCGGTTGAACAAGCGCAAGCGGAAACCGGCAAGCCGACCTTGATTATCTGTAAAACCATTATCGGTTACGGTTCGCCGAACAAATCCAACTCCCACGACAGCCACGGCGCACCGTTGGGTGACGAAGAAATCGCCTTAACCCGCAAAGCATTAAACTGGGCGCACGCGGCATTTGAAATCCCTACCGAGATTTACGCCGAGTGGGACGCAAAAGCCAAAGGACAAGCGGCGGAAAAAGCCTGGGATGAAAAATTCGCCGCTTACCAAGCCGCTTATCCCGAATTAGCCGCAGAATTCAAACGCCGCGTGAACGGCGATCTGCCGGCAAACTGGGCGGCGGAATCACAAGCCTTTATCGAAAAATTGCAAGCCAATCCTGCCGCCATCGCCAGCCGTAAAGCCTCACAAAACGCGATTGAAGCCTTTGCGCCATTATTGCCTGAATTCTTAGGCGGTTCAGCCGACTTGGCAAGTTCAAACTTAACTTTATGGTCGGGTTCAAAACCGATCCGCGCCAATATCGTGGATGGCAACTACGTCAACTACGGCGTGCGTGAGTTCGGCATGTCGGCAATCATGAACGGCATTGCCTTACACGGCGGTTTCATTCCTTACGGCGCAACTTTCCTGATGTTTATGGAATACGCCCATAATGCTGTGCGTATGGCGGCATTGATGAAACAACGCGTGCTGTTCGTTTACACCCACGATTCCATCGGCTTGGGCGAAGACGGTCCGACCCACCAGCCGGTCGAACAAACCGCCGCATTGCGCTTGATCCCGAACCTGCAAACTTGGCGCCCTTGCGACCAAGTGGAATCGGCAATTGCGTGGAAAGCGGCGGTTGAGCGCAAAGACGGCCCGAGTGCAATGATTTTCACCCGCCAAAACTTAGCGCAAATGGAACGCAATGCGGAACAGCTAGCCAACGTCGCGCGCGGGGCGTATGTGTTGAAAGATTGCGACGGCACGGCGGATTTGATCTTGATTGCCACCGGTTCTGAAGTGGAACTGGCGGTGAAAGCAGCGGAACAATTGAGCGCGGAAGGTAAAAAAGTACGCGTGGTTTCAATGCCGTCCAGCAACGTGTTTGACGCGCAAGATACCGCTTACCGTGAATCGGTGTTGCCAAGTGCGGTGACCAAACGCGTGGCAATCGAAGCCGGTATCAGCGATTTCTGGTACAAATACGTCGGCTTCGACGGCCGTATCATCGGCATGAACAGCTTCGGCGAATCCGCTCCGGCCGATCAACTGTTCAAACTGTTCGGTTTCACCGTGGAAAACGTGGTGGCGAAAGCGAAAGAAATTTTATAATTTCGCCTTAATCACAATGAGATCCCTGCTGTTCGGCAGGGATTTTTTTATTTCACCAATTCGTACTCTAAAACCCAAAGTGCGGTTTCATTAGGATAAATTTCGCTGATTACCGTTTTCAGCGCCTCCAGCGTCATATTTTCCTGCCGGGCGTGTTCTTCGTTTAATTCGTCAAAACGAATGGCATTGACGGACAGAATCCGAATTTGTGCAAACCAGCGTTGGCTTTCGTAAGTCAACACATCAACCACCGAGTTCGGCTGATAGTGGCTTTCGCTCTGATCGCGAATCGTAATGGTCTTACTGCCGTTGAGAATATTGGTTTCAAAACGTTCGAAAAAGGTGATTTGGGTTGGTGTCATTTGGGGTTCCGATAAAAATAGATTGTTATATTTTATGCAGAATCCAATAGAAAAACAAACTTATAAGGCATACTTAAAAAAATAATATTTGATTATTTTAAATCAAAAAGATTGCAAATAATCAAATTTGTGATCTGGCACAAAGTTTTAGCCGGATGTTCTCGCTATAATCCTTCACATCCAGAAACAAATGAGGCGATTGAGCAGAATGAAAATGTTGGTGATTGCAGACGACTTTACCGGAGCCAATGATACCGGCGTTCAGTTTTGCAACAAGCAAGCCACGGTCGATGTTGCATTAAACTGGCAAAACAAAGGCCACCCGGCACAAGCCGATGTGATTGTTGTCAATACCGACAGCCGTGCACTCCGCAGCCAGCAAGCCGCCGAACGGGTAAGTGCGGTTGTTGCGGCTTACCAAACCGCCGCACTCACAATTTATAAAAAAACCGATTCCACCCTGCGCGGCAATGTCGGTGCCGAGCTAGAAGCGGCGCTGAATGCCTCCGGCAGGCAGGCGGTTTTTTTCTGTCCGGCATTACCCGACGCCGGAAGAACGGTACGAAACGGTATCTGCTATCTTGCCGGCGTACCGCTGACTGACACCGAATTCGCAACCGATCCGAAAACGCCGATTTATTCTTCGCGCGTGAGTGAAATTCTCGCCAGCCAGACCGCACTTCCGATTATTGAAATAGAATTGGAAATGTTAAGAAGTGCTGACTGCATGGATTATCTGCGGCAAAAGATGGCGCAATCCACGCAATGCCTGTTCACTTTCGATGCGGAAAAAAATCAAGATTTTGCATTAATCAGCAATATAATCAAGCAAATAGATGAATCATATATTATCGCCGGTTCGTCGGGATTAGCTGCTTTTTTGCCCGACACGCTCTATCGTGAATACGTCGACAGCTCCGCGCTATTGTTTGTGGTCGCGTCAATGAGTGAGGCTAGTGCGAAGCAAGCCGAATACCTGCTGGAGCGGAATTTGGCACAGTTGATTGAAGTCAAAATAGAACCGCTTTTGACGGATAACGGCTATCGCAGTCGGCTAATCGATCAACTTTACGCACAACTTACCGACAAGCAAACCGTCCTGTTCAAAACCGACAGCAGCCAACAAGCGCGACAAGGTATCAACGCGTTATGCAAACAACTGACGTTAACCAGGGCACAATTGGGTGAGCGAATTTGCTCATTATTATCCGACATAGTAAACACCACGTTACAACGAATCGACCACCGCCTTGCCGGCTTGGTTCTCACCGGCGGCGATATTGCGATTGGCGTGGCGCAAGCGTTGCAGGCGGAACACTACCGTATCGCCGGAGAGATTGAAAGCGGGGTGCCATTCGGCTATTTGCCGCATACCGCACTTCACGACATCCCGATCATCACCAAAGCCGGGGGATTCGGTTCCCCGGGCGTTTTTGAGAAAGTCATTAATTTTATTCGGAATACACCAAATAAGGAGCGTTAAATGAAACCAGTATTAGGCATTACGATGGGAGACGCGGCAGGTATCGGCCCTGAAGTGATCATTAAGGCCTTGGAAGATAAAAGAATCTATGAATTGGCTCGCCCGGTTGTGATCGGTGATAAAAAAATCATGCAAAGAGCCTTAGCAATTGTTCACTCTGCCTTAAAACTGCGGGTGATTGAGCAGATCGAAGATACCAAAAGTGAATTCGGCACCATTGATATGATTGATCTGGATAATTTACCGGCAGATTTGCCGTTCGCCCAAGTGGATGCCCGCGCCGGAAAAGCCGCTTACGAGTATGTCGAAAGAGCGGTTGAATATGCCATGCAAGGCAAAATCCATGCGATTGTCACTGCTCCATTGAATAAAGAGGCGTTACACGCCGGTGGAAAAATGTTCCCCGGTCATACCGAAATTCTCGCCTATCTGAGCAAAACTAAAGATTTCTCCATGTTGTTAGCCAGCGAAAAACTGAATGTCATTCACGTCACCACCCATATCCAACTGCGCCAAGCCTGTGATTTGGTGAAAAAAGAGCGCGTGATGAAGGTTATCCAGCTTGCCGATGAAAATATCAAAATGCTCGGTTTCAAACAACCGAGAATTGCCGTTGCCGGTTTGAATCCGCATGCCGGTGAAAACGGCATGTTTGGCGACGAAGATGAAAAAGAGATCGCACCGGCAGTGAAAGAAGCGCAAGCGCAAGGCATTAATGTGATCGGGCCGATCGCGCCGGATACGGTATTCCACCGCGCGGCGAATTTGAATGAGTTCGATATTGTCGTGGTGATGTATCACGACCAAGGTCATATCCCACTCAAATTATTAGGCTTCGATAGCGGCGTGAATGTCTCGGTCGGCTTGCCGTTTATCCGCACTTCGGTTGATCACGGCACCGCCTTCCCGATTGCCGGTCAAGGCATTGCCGATAGTCGCAGCATGACCGAAGCACTCTATTTAGGCGCCAAAATGGCAAATGTGAAATATGCCTAATCACAACAAGTTATGTTAAATCACATGAGGAAATTATTATGTTTAAACCAGAAGGCATTATCGCTCCCGTTTTAACCAGTTTAGATGAAAACGAAAAATTTAATCCGGGTGCTTATAAAGAATTTATTGAATATCTGATCAACGCCGGAATTCACGGGATTTTTCCGTTGGGTACCAACGGCGAATTTTACGCCTTTAACCGGCAAGAAAAATTGGACGTGATCAAAACCGCAATCGAAGCGGTTAACGGTCGCGTGCCGGTTTATGTCGGCACCGGTTGCGTCACCACCAAAGAAACGATCGAATTTTCCAAACAAGTAATGGATTTAGGTGTCGATGTCCTGTCGATTATTTCGCCTTATTTTGTCTCGGTTTCACAAGATGACCTATATCGTCATTTCAGCACTATTGCGAAAAACGTGGCGGCGCCAATTCTGCTGTATAACATTCCGGCACGCACCGGCAACAATATCGACTATAAAACCCTGAAAAAACTGGCTGAATTTGACAACATCATCGGGATCAAAGACAGCAGCGGAAACTTCGATAATTCACTGAAATACATTGAGAATACTGATCCGCGTTTAAGCGTGATGGCGGGCAATGACTCCTCGATTCTTTGGACGTTACTGGCTGGGGGCACCGGCGCAATCAGCGGCTGTTCCAACGTTTTCCCGGAACTGATGGTTGAAATCTACGAATACTGGAAACAAGGCGATTTCGAAAAAGCCAATACGTCACAGAAAAAAATCCGTGATTTCCGTAACGTAATGCAAATGGGCAATCCGAACTCAGTGGTGAAACGCGCGGCGCAACTGCGCGGTCATAATGTCGGCCCGGCACGGGAACCGTCAAACTGCGCAAATCCAACCATTGATCAGGCACTGCAAGCAGTCTTTAAATTGTACGAATAACGAGGAAACACAATGAAAAAAGTCGTTATTTCCCATCGCTTACACGATGATGGCATGGCAATTTTAGAACAAGCGAATACGAAAATTGCGATTACTAATGATGGCTCTCCGGCGGCAATGCTGCCGGAGTTACTCGATGCCGACGGTTTGATTATCCGGATCGGTTCGATTGATCGTCAAACCATGCTGCAAGCAAAGAATTTAAAAGTCATTGGCAGACCCGGTGTCGGAGTTGATGATGTTGATGTTAAAACCGCAACCGAACTGGGGATTCCGGTCGTGATTGCGCCGGGCGCAAACACGCGATCCGTGGCGGAGCACGCTTTTGCCCTGATGTTTGCCTGCGCAAAGGATTTGATCCGCTCTGATAAAGAAATGCGCAAAGGCAATTTTGCTATTCGCAGCAGCTACAAAGCCTATGAACTGAACGGCAAAACATTGGCGCTGATTGGTTATGGTCGGATCGGTTCGATTTTGGCACAGATGTCGAGCGCAATCGGGATGCAAGTCAAAGTTTATGATCCGTTTGTGAGCCGGGAAACCATTGAAAAAGAAGGTTACTTCTATTGTTCTCAGTTAGATGAAGCCATCAAGCAATCTCACGTCATTTCCATTCACGTACCGCTCACTCCCGAAACACGCAATTTAATCGGCGCACAAGAGATCGACTGGATGTCGGCGAACACGATTCTGATCAATTGTGCCAGAGGCGAGGTAGTTGATGAAGCGGCATTAACCGTCGCCTTGGAAAAAGGGCTGATCCATAGCGCAGGTTTGGATGTGTTTGCTTCTGAACCGGTAGACACCACCGCCCCGTTATTTGAATTAGATAATGTCACCGTTTCGCCACATATGGCAGGGCAAACCAAAGAGGCGGCTTCCGGAGTGGCAACAATGGCAGCCGAAGGCGTACTTGCGGTGCTCAACGGTGAACGTTGGGAAAACGTTTGTAATCCGGAAGTGTATAACCATCCGAGATGGAACAAATAAACAACAAGGAAACAACAAAATGTCAGGTATTTATTCTTTATTTAATCCAAGCAAAGTAATCGGCGGCGCAGGTTCTATCACACAAATCGCCGACGTTGCCCAAGGCTATAACGCAAAAAACGTAGTGCTCATTACCGATACCGGTGTGTTTAAAGCCGGTTTAACCGCCAAGCCGCAACGGATTCTAGAACAAGCCGGCATTGCCGTGCATATTATCAGCGATGTACCACCGGAGCCGCCGCTGGAAGCGGTCAATCATATTTTCAATGAAGCGGTGAAATTCAATGCGGATATGGTGATCGGTATTGGCGGCGGCAGTGCGATGGATACGGCAAAACTGGTCGCATTAATGCTACGTAATCAGGATATTTCGTTAAAAAAAGTGACCTCCGGCCAGAAAAAATTTATCCAACGCAGTCTGCCAACCTTAATGGTGCCGACAACCTCGGGAACCGGTTCCGAAGCGACCCAAAACTCAATTGTATTGGATACGGAACAAGCACTCAAAATCGGGATTGTCGATGAAAAATTGGTGGCAAGCAGCGTCATTTTAGATGCGGAATTGACGCTCGGCTTACCGAAAAGCATTACCGCCAACACCGGTATTGATGCGTTGTGTCATGCCATCGAATGCTATATCTCTAAAAAAGCCAGCCCGTTCAGCGATATGTTCGCGTTAAAAGCCATTGAACTGATTGCACAAAATATCCGCACTGCGTTCAATGACGGAAAAAATATAACCGCGCGTGAAAATATGTTACTAGGCTCGTTTTTAGGCGGTGCCTGCATTGCAACGTCGAGCACCGTGGCGGTACATGCGCTTTCTTACCCGCTCGGCGGTAAATATCATATTCCACACGGACTATCCAATGCGATTTTATTAGCCGATGTGATGAAATTCAATCTACCGGTTTGTACCGAAAAATTTGCTAACGTTGCACAAGCAATGGGCTTAGATTTGCAAGGCTGCACACAACAGCAAGCGGCTGAAAAGATGATTGACGAGCTGTATGCGTTAATCCGCGATTTAGAGATTAAATGTGATCTAAGTGCGGTCGGAATTAATGAAGAAATCTTAGATGAATTGGTGGATTCGGCATTTAAGGTCAGACGCTTATTGGATAATAATCCGCGGGAGATGACTAAAGTCGATATTTTAGCCATTTATCAAAAGTTACTATAACCGCTGTTTAAAATATTAACAATGCTGATATTGTACTAGGAGGAAATATGAAAAAATATTTCTCAAACCAAAACTTTATGGCCGGGTTTATCTTTTTCTTCGTGGCTATTTTGTATTTGATCAGCTCATTTTTTATCAACACGAAGAATGTTGTCAGTGTAGAAGCAGATTTTATGCCTAAAATTTATGGCGGTTTATTATTAATAACCTCCATAGCATTAATGCTGACATCTTATATTAAAATAAAAGATAGCCCGGTAAAAAAAGAGAAAAAACAAGCGGATTGGAAAAGAATTTTTGCCATATTGGCATTGATATTTGTTTATATTCTTTTGATTCAATACGTAGGGTTTGTTTTGGTATCCATGCCATTTCTCTTTTTCCTTGCCCTGATGTTGACACCGGATTATATTCAAAAAAGATTATGGATATACATTATATTTTCTATTATGTTGCCAATCATTGCCAATTTTTTATTTAGTCATTATTTAAACTTAACTATGCCATCCGGTATTCTCTTCTAAAGGAAATGAATTATGTATGATTTATTATTACAAGGATTTTCCACCCTATTAACTGTCAGTGGAATGATCTGTATGATAGGCGGAGTGTTTATTGGCATTATCTTTGGTTCTGTCCCCGGATTATCTGCCACCATGGCGCTCGCCCTATTTTTACCGATTACCTATGCGATGGATCCGAATACCTCTATCATTTTATTAATCGCACTCTACATCGGCGGTATTTCCGGAGGATTAATTACTGCAATCTTAGCGGGTATTCCCGGCACGCCATCATCCATAGCAACCTGCTTCGACGGTTATCCCATGACCAAAAAAGGTCAAGCGTTCAAAGCTCTCGGTGTTGGCGTTACCTTCTCATTTCTAGGTACTATTTTTTCAACGGTTGTCTTGGTTTTCCTGTCACCAATATTGGCTAAAATCGCGATAAAATTCGGTGCTTATGAGTATTTTGCCGTTGCATTATTTTCATTAAGTATGCTGGTTGGCTTATCCGGAGACAATATTTGGAAAGGGCTTATTTCCGGATTAATGGGGTGTATGTTTGCAACCGTAGGCATGGACAGTATTTCATCGGTTAATCGCTTTACTTTTGGTTCGGAAGAAATCGCCTATGGCTTTGATGTCTTACCGGTTTTAATCGGTTTATTTGCAATAACCGAAATTATTTCCAAAGCAGACACGGTGAAAACAGAAAGAAATAATATGCAGGTGATTGCCGCAATTAAAATTGTCAAAGGACTTGGTTTCTCAATCAAAGAGTTTTTCGGGCAAATAAAAAACTTCTTGCTCTGTTCATCATTAGGCACCGCAATCGGTATTTTACCGGGTATCGGAGGAGGTGCAGCCAATGTGATGGCTTACACCGTATCCAAATCGACCTCCAAATATCCTGAAAAATACGGCACCGGAATTATGGACGGTTTGGTTGCATCCGAATCTTCGAATAATGCTGCTATCGGCGGCGCTTTGGTACCCTTGTTGGCACTGGGTATTCCCGGAGATACCGTTACCGCCATTTTACTTGGCGGATTAACATTACACGGTATTGTGCCCGGACCACTGATGTTTACTGAAAATGTAGGCACTGTTTATACTATTTTTGTTGCGATGTTTGTCGGTGCCATTATCATGTTTTTAATGGAATTTTATGGTTTGCGCCTTTTCACCAAAATTTTGGCTATCCCAAAACATTTCTTACTACCTGCTATTTTTCTGTTTTGTATCATCGGGGCTTTCGGGGTGAGAAATAATTTCTTTGATGTTTGGGCAACCGTCTTATTCGGCGTGATCGGCTTTACATTTTTTAAATTATCTATTCCGGCCGCACCATTTATTTTAGGATTTATTATCGGCCCGCTTGCCGAAGTTAATTTAAGACGGGGATTGATGTTCTCCCGCGGGGATTTTTTTGAGTTTTTCAGAGCACCTATCGCATTAGCATTTTTCATCATGACTGCTATCGTTATTATTTTTGCCGTCAGATCACAAATAAAGAAAAAACATATCAACTAATATATCACAAGGAGATTTACCATGAGGAAAATATTCAGTTTATTTATAACCGCGGCTTTAGGAATGTTTATCGTTGGATGCGATAAAGACAGTAAAAATGCGGAGACTTCTACAGATTCTAATAGCTGGCCCAATAAAAATATCACCATTATCGTACCCTTTAATGCCGGCGGTGATACAGACTTCCATGCGCGTAATCTGGCTAGCCACTTAGAAAAAGAATTGGGTGTCACTATTATTGTTAATAATGTTTCCGGCGCAAATGGTAATGCCGGCATGCGACAAGTCGTCAATGCCAAACCAGACGGTTATACCGCCTTATTCTTTCATGAATCGATGTTAACCAATAAAGTGGTTGGTACGGCTACCCAAGCACACGAGGCACTGTCTCCGGTAGCGGCGACCATTGTTGATGATTCATATGTTATTGCCGTTAACGCAAACAGCAATATGAAAAATTTGGATGATTTAGTTACCGAGGCCAAAAAAAGACCGGGTGAACTGATTTATGCCTCTTCCGTTGGTGGATATTCATATTATCTAGGCAGAGTGTTTGAACAATTAGCCGATGTCGACTTCAATATTGTTGATGCCGGTGGCGGAACAGATAGAAATGCAGCTTTACTGGCAGGTAAAATTGACATTAACGTTAATCCTTATGGCGTAATGAAATCCTATTTTGATTCCGGTGATTTTATTCCTTTGGCAGTGATTAATAAAAACCGTAACAAACTGTTCCCGGATGTTCTTACCGCCAAAGAACAAGGATATGACTGGTTGGCAGAAAGATATTACTTCTTAAGCTTTCCAAAAGGCACAGATAACGAAATTGTGGCCAAAATGGCAAATGCCATTCAGAAAGTAACCGAACAACCGGATTTCCAGAAAAAAACCGAAGAGGCTTATAGTGTTTCTCCGACATTTGTCGGCACACAAGAGCTGATCAAACATTTAGACAGCACTCTTCAATTATTTGAAAATAATAAAGATCTAGTCAATAATTAGCACTTATTATTCTAATATATGCCTCTTATTCTCCGGAGGCATATATTTTCATGCCGAGTATACACACTCACGAACTTAACCAGAGTCCGCTTTTTTGTTCCACTCTTTACACGTAAAGCCAACAAAAAGAGATCTACATCACATTAATGTGATTTATTTTAATCATTGTGATTATTTGAGAGCTGGATCTCATATTTAATCATCATTATAGGGTATAAAACCCTATAAGTTGATTGAATTAAATCAATATGATTCAAGTTTTGCATAAAAGGGGGCTCACTCGAAAAAACTTCGCCTTTCTTAATCAATTACTTTACCCGCAACTTTTTTAGTTAATTTTATTTAGAGGATACAGACCATGTTAAAACTGAAACATTCACTAAAAATTGCCTTAACCGCTCTGTTCTTTACCGGCGTTGCCCAAGCCAGTGTTGAATCCACCATCATCTCCCAACCACCGGGCAATGGCTGGTACACCTATGGCACCTCATTTAATCGTTTAGTGCCTGAAGCGACCAATAATGAATATAAAATCAAGTTAATTCCTCGTGGGGGCGGCATGACCAATCCGGTGGTAGTTAACGATAAAAAAGCCGATTTCGGATTCGCAACCTCAAATGCAATTGTTTGGGCGAGAGACGGGTTAACCGACCTCTATAAAGACAAGCAAAATAAAGATCAACGCTTGGTTTTTGGCAATATGCAAGAGGCCTATACCATCATTGTTGCACGCAAATCATGGGTTGAACAAACCGGTAATGATACTTTAGAAAAAATTATCAATGCCGATAAAGTGGTCATTGCAACCAAACCGACCGGTTCCCAAGTGCCGATCATTGCCGATTTTATTTTCAAAGCGCTGGGCACAGACTTTGAAAGTATGAAAGCCAAAGGTAAGGTCGTTCAAATCAGCAGCGGACAAACCAGCCAAATGCTAAGAGACAATACGATTGATGTCTACATCGATAATGTGCCTGCCATGCACCCGAATTTGACCGAAATGACCCTGACAAATGATGTCGTATATATTCCATTTCCACAAAATGTATTGGACGCCTTGGCTGAAGTCGGATTGCCGACCGGCACCATGCCAAGCGGCACCTATAAAGGGCAAGAACAGGATTATATCAATCCGGTCAGCGCAACAGTATTTATTACCAACGCCAGTGTTGCCGATGATACTGTTTATAACGTAACCAAGGCTTTGGTGGAAAAACAACAGCAACTTAAAGAGGCTCATGCTCCGTTGAATTATTGGAAACCGGAATTAATCGCGCAAAATGCTGCTTGGTTCGAATTACACCCGGGCGCCGCAAAATATTTCCGTGAGCAAGGTTGGATCAAATAAGCATTTTTTAATCTATAGGTATCAATATGAAATATGATCTCTTTTTGAAGATATTAGCTTCCATCCTTGGGATTTTCTATATCACATTTTTATTGCAGCAATTCTTTGTGCCAATGTCACCATTGGCGGCTGCCAGTATCCATGTGTATATGGCGACTGCTTTAGTTTTTTGTTTCAGACCATTGGAATTAAAACAAAACCAATATTTAGGGCGGGCAATTGATTTAATTTGTATCGGGTTAACATTATACATTTGTTACCACTACTATATTTCAATTCCAAGATTGGAATCCCGTTTAGAAATGATCGATGATGTTTTATTCGCGGATAAATTCGCTTTTGTTGCCGGTTTAGCGATGTTATTCGAAGCGGTAAGACGTTCAGTAGGTTTCTCACTGTTATCCGTCGTGATTATTTTCGTACTTTATGGGTATTTTGGACCCTATTTCCCGGGATGGACGGCTTTCGAAGGATTTTCTCTTGATACCATGACAGAATTAATCAGCATGCAAACCGAAGGTTTATTCGGTATCACTGCCAGCACTGCGATTAACTTTGTGTTTTACTTTGTGATGTTCGGCTGTGTATTCACCATGACCGGCGGCGGCAGTGTCTTCATTGATTTAGCAATGAAAGCAACGGCGCCGCTACAAGGCGGTGCTGCCAAAATGTCATTATTGGGCTCCGCCTTATTTGGTATGGTCAGCGGCTCCGCCGTTGCCAATACCACCTCAACCGGAGTACTAACAATCCCGATTATGACCCGTTCCGGCTATAGCAAAGAGCAAGCGGCGGCAACCGAAGCCATAGCCTCTACCGGCGGACAATTAATGCCGCCAATCATGGGGATTGCCGCTTTTGTCATGTCCGATATGCTAGGCATTCCTTATGTGGAAATCGCTGCCGCCGGCTTAATTCCCGCCGTGGCATTTTATTTTGCATTATTTGTAATGGTTGACCTCCGAGCCAGAAAAAGCGGCGTCGGTAATATCTCCATCAAAGAACTAAAAATCGAACCGATCTTACCAAGAATCCACTTATTGATTTCACCGCTATTACTCATCATTGCGCTAATCGCCGGGTATTCTGCACCATATGCCGCCTTTGTCGGTTCCATCGTTGCGCTATTAGCCCCGTTATTACGTAAAAGTACCCGTTATAGTCTGAAAACCATCTATCCGATAATTATTGATACGGCAAAACAGATGGCTTGGGTTTCCGTTCCATTGGCTTCGGTCGGTATCATCATGGTCGTGGCAACCCAATCCAATCTCGCGTTTAAGTTTGTTGAAATCTTAAGCGAAGTCGGTACCGGCAATTTATACTTATCACTGATTATGGTCATCTTTGGCTGTATTATCATGGGCATGGGGTTACCAACCGTCGCCGCTTATATTATCGGTGCGATAATCTTTGCACCGGCGTTAATCGATTTGGGCGTCGATCGCTTGGCTGCCAATATGTTTATAATGTATTACTGCGTCCTTTCCATGGTAACGCCGCCTGTCGCACTCTGTTCCTATGCCGCGGCGGCAATTGCCAATAGTAACTCGTCCAAAACCGGTATGATCGCATTTTCTTATGCCCTCGTGATTTTCCTAATCCCATTCAGCTTTATTACCGATCCGGTTGTACTCTGGCAAGGCAGTATTGGTATGATTTTAATCGCCTTCTTCGGAATGCTGGTTGCTACCCTATGTTGGGCAATTTTCCTGCAAGGTTGGATGAAGAAAAATCTGAATATGGTTGAACGCATAATCTTCTTGGCCATCAGCTTAGGTATTGTGTTGGATAATTCCGGTACCGCACTTTGGTATACCTGCCTGCTGTTTGCTTTCGGCATGATACTTTGGTGTTGGAAAAGTGCCGTGCCTAAAAAACCAGTAGTTGCTTAATTTATTTGTAGCAAAAGCGTAAAGGAATAATGAATATGAACCAAACAACAGAAACCGTCGTTGCCAATGGACTGATTGAATACGGTAGCAATCCCGATGTCGCTACCGCCATAATCCCGGTGCAATGTCCGCAAAACCATGCTTCGAATTTATTTGAGTTGCCAAATGGCGATTTGCTGTGTACATGGTTTGGCGGCACGCAAGAGGGGATTGCGGATATTTCTATCTTTCTTTCCCGCTTACCGAAAAACAGCCAACAATGGACAAAACCGCAACAATTATCCAATGATACATCAAGATCAGAGCAAAATCCGCTCCTCTTTCTCGATCCGGATAATGTATTATGGTTACTATGGACGGCCCAAAAATCGGGCAATCAGGATACCGCCATAGTCCGTTATCGCCAATCGACTGATTTCGGTGAAACCTGGGGCGAGATTGCGGTTTTATTGGATAAACCCGGCACATTTATTCGTCAGCCAATCACCGTGCTGGTAAATGGTGATTGGCTTCTGCCGGTTTTCTACTGCGTCACTCAGCCTGGAGAAAAATGGGTTGGCAATAATGACTATAGTGCGGTAAAAATTTCCTCTGATAAAGGAAAAACCTGGCGCGATGTACTGGTGCCGGACAGTGTAGGCTGCGTGCATATGAATATCACGCCGTTAAAAAACGGCTCATTAATCGCTCTGTTCCGTAGCCGTTGGGCAGATTATATCTATAAAAGTATCTCATCCGACGGCGGTAATAGCTGGTCATCGCCGGAGCCGACCGCACTTCCCAATAATAATTCGTCTATTCAGGCAACCACATTAAAAAACGGCGATCTCGCATTGGTTTTTAATAATTCCAGTGCATTAAATGCTTCGGAAAGACGTCTTTCACTGTATGATGAAATTGAAGACGAAGATGACGGATTAACCGAAAACACCGGGCAAAGTGCGGTTTCCCCGCAAGGGAAAGCCGCTTTCTGGGGTGCGCCGCGTGCGCCGATGACGTTGGCTATTTCAAAAGATAACGGCGAAAACTGGATTATTGTCAGAAATCTGGACGAAGGCGACGGCTATTGCATGACCAACAACTCACAGGAAAAACTCAATCGGGAATTTTCCTATCCGAGTATTATCCAAGGTAAAGACGGTGTTTTGCATATTAGCTATACCTATTTCCGGCAAGCAATCAAATACGTACGGATAAATACGCTCTAGCGCGTATTTATCAGGAGAATCTATTATGATCGGTGGCAACCTGAATTCATTACACAGTGCCGGGCTACCCGGCATTTTAACCACGTTATTGGCGAATCCCGGGCTATCTTTAAATGCATTATCCGCCAAACCCGACGGCAGATACCAACCTGATGGTGCAGAATGGTTTTATACTATCAATGTCTCTGAAACCAGCCCAAGAGAATCACGGCATACCGAATTACATCAACGCTATGCCGATATACAAATTGTGTTGCAAGGCGAGGAAATTATTCACTATTCCCTGCTCGACTGCTTAGCCGAAGAAAAAGAGGAAAAAAAGCCCGATTTCTTTATTCTTACGCAGCCAAAACTAACACAAGCGATCCATTTGACGGCCGGAGATTTTGCGGTATTTTTGCCGGGTGAAGCCCATCAGGCGCTCTGTATGGTGAACCAACCGGGCAAGGTCAGGAAAGCCGTATTTAAAATTCCTGCAAAAATGCTGGGGTAGCGCAATGCATACTAAAAAACATGCGGTTGTTACCGGCGTCAGCTCCGGAATCGGTAAAGCGATTCTGGCGTCTCTGCTACAAAACGGTTGGCGAGTCACCGGGTTAAGCCGGCGTCCGCCAAGTGAAAATTACCCTGCCGAATTTCTGTTTCAGAGTATCGACTTAAACGACACGGCGGCATTAAAACGCTATTTACAGGGTATTGCACATGTAGATGCCGTCATCCATGCCGCCGGCAGCATGACAGCCGCTGGTCTGGGTCAACTGGATGAAGAACGTAGCCGACAATTATGGCAGCTGCATGTCCATGTTGCTGAAATATTGGCGAATACCTTGCTTCCTAAATTACCCCGAGGCGGCAGAATTGTACTGATTGGCAGTCGGACATCGAAGGGGATGGCGGGCCGCTCACAATATACCGCAACCAAAGCGGCGTTAGTGGCAATGGCGAGAAGCTGGGCCGCCGAACTCGCGCCAAAAGGTATCACGGTTAATGTTATTGCTCCGGGAGCGACGGATACCCCAATGTTAAAGCAGCCGAATCGCCAAAGTTCCGCACCAAAACTTCCCCCGATAGGTCGTTATATTATGCCTTCTGAAGTTGCGGATTATGTCGACTATCTTCTTTCACCGTCCGCGGCGGCAATTACCGGGCAAGAGTTAATGATCTGTGGCGGAGCATCATTATAAAATGTTGATTATTTTATCTTGTATCTAACACATTGGTGTTAGAATGTTATAACAATAAATCTTTACCTTATAAATCAACATTCAGGAATGTATTATGCCAAAAGAAAGAGCGGAAAAAATAATATTATTTCTTAAAAATCATAATATTGCGACTGTCGAGCAATTGGTCAAAGTCACAGATTCTTCCCCGGCGACGATTCGTCGCGATCTGATTAAACTCAGTGAAGAAGGGACTATTCTCCGTACTCACGGTGGCGTGAGCCTGAATCAATTCATTCCTTTCCAACCAACAACTAACGAAAAACTCGCCAAACAAATTTTGGAAAAAGAAAGAATTGCCGAATATGCTATGTCGCTGATTTCTCCCGGCGACTCTATCGTGCTGGATGCCGGCACCACAACCCTGTGTATCGCCAAGAAAATCGCCCATATGCCGTTGCGGGTGGTCACCACCGACTTACACATTGCCCTGCTGTTATCGGAATACAAGCAAATCGAAATTATCGTCACCGGCGGCAGAGTGGATAACAGCAGCCAATCCTGTATCGGCAACTATGGTCAAGAAAGCTTACAAAAAATTTATCCGGATCTCGCTTTTGTCAGCTGTAATTCCTGGAGCATGGAAAAAGGCATTACCGCCCCCACCGAGGAAAAAGCGTTTTTGAAAAAATGCTTGGTACAGAACGCAAAGCGCAAAGTGCTGGTCGCCGACAGCAGTAAATACGGAAAATATTCTTTCTTTTGTGCGACACATTTAAACGAACTCACCGATATCGTTACCGACAGCGCGCTAAGTGCGGTACAACAGCAAGAAATGCAACAGCGAAACTTCAATTTAGTGATGGTCTAAATTGGTTTATTTTACCCCAATCCCCGATGTAAATTTATTCATCGGGGAATAGCTTATTTTGTTAGCGCTCCTTCCGTATCTCCGCCACATCCCGCAACAACTGCCGCACTTGCGGATCCGCAAAAATTTGATCTAAAGTGCGGTTCAAGCGTCTGCGCCAGTTCGGGTATTGGGTGCTGGTGCCGGGGATATTGACCGGTTCGGTCATGCCGAGCCAGTCTTCCGGCTGCAAGCCGAACAGGGCGCTGTTGACCGCCGCCACATAGCGTTGCAACTCGTGGTTGAACGCCAACGGGCAGGCGGAGTGCAAACTCTCGTCCACCCCCTCGGGAATGGCAATCTCGGCTTCACGCAGACGCTGTAAAATCTTGGCTTTGGCATTGACTCGATCCCGTTGTAAAATTGCCAAGATTTTCGGATCGGGATAGACGTCATACTGCTGCCCCAACTCAAAATCGTGACCGCGCCAGTAACCGTTGACGGTCGGCAGATCGTGGGTGCTCAAGGTGGTCATCGCCTGATACGGATACTCCGCCAACGCACGGCTCTGCCCTTTTTGATCAAATTCAAAATAGAAAATTTTATAGGAAAAAATAGCGGCGTTTTTCAGCTTGCTGATAATCGCTTTCGGCACTGTCCCCAAATCTTCACCGATAATCATGCATTGTTGTCGTTGGCTTTCCAACGCCAAAATCGCAATCAAGTCGTCCACCGGATACGCCACATAAGCGCCGTTTTTGGCGCTGTCGCCACGCTTCACCCACCACAGCCGCAACAGGCACATGATGTGATCAATGCGTAGCGCACCGCAGCTTTGCATATTGGCGCGGATCATCTCGATAAACGGGCGGTACGCCTGCTGTTGCAACACATGCGGATTCATCGGCGCCAAGCCCCAATTTTGCCCTTGCGGCCCTAAAATGTCCGGCGGTGCGCCGATCGAGACCGTTAAACAGAACAACGATTTATCCAGCCACGTTTCCGCGCCGTTCGGAGTCACGCCCACCGCCAAATCACGATACAAACCGATCGGCATGTTTTGTTGGCGGCAGAATTGATAGCATGCCTCAAGCTGTTCGGCGGCACACCATTGCAACCACGCGTAAAACCGCACTTCGTCTTCATGTTCGCGTTGGAAATCGGCGACCGCAGCGGCGTGATAATCCTGATATTCCGCCGCCCAACAATCCCACCCCCACTGCTCGGCAAAACGGGCGCTCAAATCGGCGTGCAACGCGTCAAAGGTGGCTTGCACTTGCAAACTTTCACCGCCTTGTTGCACAAAGGCTTGGAACTGTTGTTGCCGCTCGCTTATGGTGTGTTGTTCAGGGGTGTGTTGTTCAAACTGGGCAAACGCAAGCTGCAAGCCGTGCAATTTCAACGCCATTACGGCGCTGTAATCAATCCAATCCGCCTTGCGTAACTGCGTCAATTGCTGTTGTACGGCTTCCGATTGAAACCAGCGTTGCGCCGCCGCACTTTGCTGAAACTCCGGCAGGTTCGCCACATCGATATAAATAATATTCAACCAGTTGCGTGACGACGGGCTGTACGGGCTTGCCCCCTCGGGATTTGCCGGGAACAGGGCGTGAATCGGGTTCAAGCCGATAAAATCGCCGCCGTTTTGCCGGAATTCGGCTAAAAATTGCCGTAAATCGCCGAAGTCGCCGACGCCCCAATTGCTTTCCGATTTCAGGGTGTAAAGCTGCACGCAACTGCCCCACAACTTTTGCTTGGCTTGGATTTCAGGCGGTTGGTAGCATTGGCGCGGCGCAACGATAATCGTCGCCGCAGCGGCGTGCCGACCGCACTTTAAGCTTAATCGATGATAACCGAGCGGCAAATCGCGCGGCAAATTCAGGGCATTCCGTTTGATTTTGCCTTGTACGCATTCGCCGTTTTCTAACTGCAATTGCCATTCGCCGTGATAACGCTGCCCGTTATGCACATTCAGCCGCAAATAAGCCGGGCTGTTATGGTAAAACACCTTCACCGGCGGCAACAGGTTTTTCGGCATATTTTGCGGAATTTTGCCGTCAAACGCAGCCAAAATCTGGCTTTTTACCGCACTTGACGCATAACTGCGCAAGCCGTGTTCATTGAAAAAATAACGCTGAATACCGGCGTTGGCAAATGCCTGTTCTACTTTATCCGTCATACCGCACTTCCTATTTCTTTAACCAAATCCGTTGCTGATAATCCCTAATCGAGCGATCCGAACTGAACGCCCCCAACCGTGCGGTGTTCAAAATCGCACTGGTCAGCCAAGCCTCTTGATCGAGATAACGCAAACCGACTTCCTGCTGCGCCGAAACATAGCTGTCAAAATCGGCAAACACCAAGAACGGATCACGTTCGAGCAGGCTTTCGAGCATTAAACGGAACTGCTGCTTGTCGCCGCCGCATACGTTTTTCTTGGTCAGAAAATCGACCGCTCTTTTCAGCGCCGGATTGGTTTTATACACCGCTTTCGGGTGGTAACCGGCTTGCAACAGCGCACGCACGCTCTCGACCGTATGCCCGAAAATAAAGATATTCTCTTCGCCGACCATTTCGGCAATCTCCACATTGGCGCCGTCGAGCGTGCCGAGGGTGAGCGCACCGTTGAGTGACAATTTCATATTGCCCGTGCCGGAAGCCTCTTTGCCCGCCATCGAAATCTGCTCGGACACGTCCGCCGCCGGAATGATTTTTTCCGCCAGACTGACACGGTAATCCGGCAAAAACGCCACTTGCAGCTTGTCTTTCACGCTTTTGTCGTTGTTGATCAGCTGCGCCACGTTGTTGATGGCGTGGATAATATTTTTCGCCAAATAGTAGCCCGGCGCCGCTTTGCCTGCGAACACGAACAGCCGCGGGGTGTAGTCCATATTCGGGTTATCTTTCAACAGCTGATAGCTGTGAATGATGTTTAACAAATTCAGGTGCTGGCGTTTATATTCATGGAAACGTTTGATTTGAATATCAAAAATCGCCTCGCAATTGACCCGCAAGCCTAAGCTGCGTTCGATCTCCTCCGCCAAAACCTGCTTGTTGCCCTGTTTGATTCGTCGGTACTCCTCACGGAAACCGCTGTCGTTGACCTGTTTTTCCACCCCGCTAATCAAAGACAGATCCCGTGTCCAGTCGCCGTCCAAAGTGCGGTCTAACAAATTCGCCAAGTTCGGGTTGGCTAAACGAATCCAGCGACGCGGGGTGATACCGTTGGTGACGTTGCGGAATTTGTTCGGGAACAGTTGATGGTATTCAGGGAACAGATCACTGACGATTAAATCGGAATGGATTTGCGCCACGCCGTTGACCGCAAAACAGGCGACCACGCACAAATTCGCCATTCTGACGCGATAATCATACAAAATCGCCACTTTCTGCCAAATTTCGGCATTTTCGCCGAATTGCGCCATCACTTGTTGTTGAAAAATTGCGTTGATTTTATCCACAATTTGGAAATGGCGTGGCAGCAGGCGTTTAAACAGGCGCTGATCCCACTGTTCCAATGCTTCCGGCAACAATGTGTGGTTGGTATAGGCAAAAGTGCGGTTGCAAATCGCCCACGCCTCGTCCCACGAAAGCTGGTATTTATCTAATAACAGCCGCATTAATTCCGGAATAGCAAGGGTCGGGTGGGTGTCGTTCAGTTGGATAATCTGCTTTTCCGGCAGTTGTTGCAGGCTGTAACCGGCGCTGAAATGGCGATCCAAAATGTCCGCCACCGAACAGGCGCAATGGAAATATTGCTGCATTAAACGTAATTTTTGCCCGTTTTGATGGTTATCGTTCGGATACAACACTTTGGTCAAGGCGGCGGCAGCCACCACCTGTTTTTCCGCCTTCAGGAATTTGCCGTCGTTGAAATCGGCAAGATCGAACTGCTGTTCATTGTCTGCCTGCCACAAGCGCAGCGGTTGCACCACGCCGTTGTTATAACCGAACACCGGCAAATCATAGGCTTTGCCCTGAATCAACAGCGCCGGTGTCCATTGGTATTGATCGCCCTGCAAGCGTTCACTTTTGCCGCCGAAACCAATCATACAGCTTTTGCCGCTGTTGTAAGTCTGCCACGGATAGTGATTGCGCGCCCAATCGTCGCCCTCTTCCGCTTGTTTGCCGTCGTTGAATGACTGTTTAAATAAGCCGTATTGGTAATGCAAGCCGTAGCCGGTCGCCGGTTGCCCAATCGCCGCCATCGAATCCAGATAACACGCCGCCAACCGCCCCAAACCGCCGTTGCCCAATGCCGGATCGCGTTCCTCTTCCAACAGATCGCTCAACTCGATTTGGTATTGTTTCAGGTATGACCGCACTTGCTCATACCAACCCAAATTCAGCAGATTATTGCCGCTCAGCCGCCCGATTAAAAATTCCATCGACAGGTAATTAACATGGCGCAGATCCGACACCAGCGGCTTGCTGTCGGCATAGGATAAATCCAGCACCGCCTGCGACACCGCTTGGTACCACTGTTGCAGGCTGAGTTGCTGCGGATTTTCGACGTTTAAATAACGGCATTGTTTTTTAATCGCCAAGTCAAATTGCTGACTGTCGAACGGAAGGGTTTGTGTCGCTGACATGAAATTGTCTCCTGATATTTGAATAAATGTAACCGAATGATTTGGCACCATTATGCAATAACCCGATGATTTTTACTCCTCCTTGTTGCAATCTTTATGGGAGGATAATCGGGGCGTAAACGGTTAGCGCTTGTATGCCTCGCCAATAGCTCTTATCATTAGCCTATTCTTATCATATTTGCAGGAAAAATCATGCTTATTCCGTCAAAACTCAGTCATTCGTCACGTTTACAGCATATCGTTGTCCGCTCCCGTTTGCTGACGCTCTTGGAAAAAGCCTGCCACTATCCGTTAGTACTGATTAACGCGCCGGCCGGTTACGGCAAAACCACGCTGTTATCGCAATGGGCGGAAACCCAACCGCATATCGGTTGGTATGCATTGGACGAAAGCGACAATGAGAGCGAACGTTTTATCGCCTATTTCCGTGCGGCGTTGGCACGGGCGACCCATCAGGAAAGCGGCAGTACCGCCGCCAATCCGGCGCAAACCAATTTTTTGGCGGCGTTGAGCCGATTATTAGTCGAAAGCAACCAGTTCAAACCGCACTTTTTTGTGGTGATTGATGACTATCACTTGATTGATAACAATGAAATTCACGAAGGGCTAAAATTTTGGATTAAGCACCAGCCGCAAAATATGACCCTGATTCTGATTTCACGCACCATGCCGCCGCTGAATATCGCCAATCTGCGCGTGCAGGAGCTGCTGTTGGAGTTGGACATCACCCAATTGCCGTTCACCCACGAAGAGAGCCGCCAGTTTTTTCTTGACCGAGGTGAGGAATCACTGTCGCAACACGAGGTTAACCAGCTTTGCGATCAAGTCGAAGGCTGGCCGACCGCACTTCAGTTAGTCAATTTATACGCCCGCCAGCATAATACCTCGTTGCACGAAGCGGCAAAATCGATCACCAAAATCAACAGCAACCATATCAGCGAATACCTAAACGACGAGGTGTTTCGCAATCTCGCTGCCGACACCCGCCTGTTTTTATTGCGCTGTTCGCTGCTGCGCTCGATGAACGAATTTCTGGTCGAAAAAATCACCGGTTTGTCCGACAGCCGCCAACGCTTGGATCAGTTGGTGAAACAGGGCTTGTTCGTCTATCCGATCAATATCGATCAACAAGAACAATGGTGGCGTTTTCACCCGTTGTTCGCCTCTTTTTTAGAGCATTTCCGCGAGCTGGAGCTGCAAAACGAATTGCAGCGTTTACATCAACAGGCCGCCGACGCTTGGCTGGAAATCGGTTATTCCACCGAAGCGCTGTATCACGCCATGCAGTTGCAACAACAAGATACGCTGTTGGCAATGCTGCAACAAATCGGCTGGCAACTCTATCATCAAGGCGAGCTGAAATTACTGGAGGAGAGCCTAAGTGCGGTTCAGTTGCAACAGCTGGCGATCTATCCGCGTCTGGTGCTGCTCAAGGCTTGGCTGCTGCAAAGCCAGCACAAACACCATGAAGTCGGCGGTTTGCTGAAAAAATTCGCCGTCGCGGTACAACAACAGCAAATTGCGGTCGACCAGCCGCTGCAGGCGGAGTTCGACGCCCTGCGCGCGCAGGTGGCGATTAACGCCGGCGATGATCACACCGCACTTCAGCTTGCCACCACCGCGTTACAGCACCTGCCGCAAGAAAAGCAGTATGCCCATATCGTCGCCACCGCCGTGATCGGCGAAGCACAACATTGTCGCGGGCAGCTGAACCAAGCCTTGAAAATGATGCGCGAGGCGGAAAAACTGGCGCAGCAAAATCAGGCGTACCACCATATTTTATGGTCGCTGTTGCAGCAGGCGGAGATTCTGCTGGCGCAAGGCTTTCTGCAAACCGCCTATGATATTTTGGACAAAGCCACGTTGTTAGTGAAAAAACAGCACCTGCAAAAACTGCCGATGTATGAGTTTTTACTGCGTCTGAAAGGGCATATTTTATGGGAGTGGTATTCGCTGGATAAAGCCGAAACCATGGCGGAAGCCGGCTTGCAGGTGTTGGCGGACGAAGCGGATAAATTGCAGTGCCTGTCCTTATTGGCGAAAATTTCGATTACGCGCGGCAATTTGGACAACGCCGAACGGATTTTACGCCGTCAACGCAGCCTGCTGCAAACCCACCATTATCACAACGACTGGCTGTCGCACCATAACGAAGCGGAATTGTTGTATTGGCAGATGAAAGACGAAGTGCAGCAAACCCGCTCTTGGCTGCTGCAAAGCGACAAACCGGCGCAGGACACCAATCACTTTTCCCACCGCCAATGGCGCAATATCGTGCGTGCCAACATTATCTTGCAGCAATACGACGACGCGTTACTCCTCAGCGAAAAACTGATCAGCACTGCCAGAACTTATAATTTTATCAGCGAATTAAACAAAGATCTGGTGCTGCATAACCGTGTCTGTTTTCTGCAAGGCAAATTCGTCGAGGCGCAAAAAAGTTTGTTGGAGGCGTTGGAAATCAGTAAACAGACCAACTTTATCAGTATTTTTGTGATCGAGGGCGAAATTATGGCGCAGCAGCTGCGCCAACTGCTGCAACTGAATATTCTCGATGAACTGCTGACCCACAAAGCGCAATTTATCCTGCGCAGTATCAACCAGCACTACCGGCATAAATTCGCCCATTTTGACGAAACCTTCGTCGAAAAATTGCTGCAAAATCCGCAAGTGCCGGAGTTGTTGCGTATCAGCCCGTTGACCCAACGGGAGTGGCAGGTGCTGGGCTTAATCTATTCCGGCTACAGCAACGAACAGATTTCCAGCGAGCTGCAAGTCGCCCCGACCACCATCAAAACCCATATCCGCAACCTGTATCAAAAAATCGGCGTCAACAACCGCGCCGAATCGATTGAATATACCCGCCGTTTGTTGACGTTGATGGGGTATTCCAATTGAGCCTAAACCGCACTTTGCCGGTAATCGGTAAAAGTGCGGTTGCCTCAACGCAATAAAATTTAGCCTTTCACCCCACCGGCGGTCAAGCCGCCGACCAGCCAGCGCTGCGCCAGCAGGAAAACCACGGTGATCGGGATTGCCGACAGCACCGCCGCGGCGGCGAAATCGCCCCACAGGTAGTTTTGCGGATAGAGATATTGCTGCATGCCGACCGCCAACGTGTAGCTGTTGACATCGCGCAGCAACAGCGACGCCACCGGAAATTCAGTGATGGCGGCGATAAACGACAGAATAAACACCACCGCCAAAATCGGTACCGACAGCGGCAGCAACACCAAGCGGAATGCCTGCCACGGCGTAGCGCCGTCCAGTGCGGCGGCTTCTTCCAGCGAACCGTCGATGGTTTCGAAATAACCTTTAATCGTCCACACATGCAACGCAATGCCGCCGAGATAGGCGAAAATCACGCCGCCGTGCGTGTTCAAGCCCAAAAACGGCACATACATTCCCAAGCGGTCGAACAAGGCATACAGCGCCACCAGCGACAGCACCGCCGGAAACATTTGGAAAATCAACATCCCCTGCAAAATGGTCTTTTTACCTTTGAATTTCATGCGGGCGAAAGCGTAAGCGCAAGTGGTGGACAGCGCCACAATCCCGATCGCACTAATTCCGGCGATTTTAATTGAATTCCACAGCCACAACAGCACCGGAAACGGCGGCTTGGTGATTGAGCCGTCGGCATTGATCACTTCCATGCCTAACGCCAAGCGCCAATGCTCCCACGAGATTTGCTGCGGGATCAGATCGCCGAGCGCCAAATTGCCCGGCCGCAGCGAAATACCGATCACCATCAATAACGGAAACAGGATCAGCGCCAAAAAGCCAATTAACAACAGATGGGTTGCCCACAAACGGTAGCGCATTGATTTCGGTTGCACCATTGCCATATTTTTTCTCCTAATCCAGTTTTAACTTGGTGGCTTTCAAATTGAGCAGTGCCAGCCCGCCGACCAACAGGAAGATAATCGTCGCGATCGCCGCCGCCAAACCGAAATCTTGTGCGCCGCTGCCTTCAAAGGCGATACGGTAGGTGTAGCTGACCAATAAGTCGGTGTGCCCTGCCGGCGTGGACGTGCCGATCATATCCGGACGCCCGTTAGTCAACAGTTGGATCAACACAAAGTTATTGAAATTAAACGCAAACGAGGCAATCATCAGTGGCGTCAGCGGTTTGATCAGCAACGGTACGGTGATTTTGCTGAAATTTTGCCAAGTGCTGGCGCCGTCCATTGCCGACGCTTCGTATAAATCTTGCGGAATCGCTTTCAGCAAGCCCATACACAAAATCATCATATACGGATAACCCAGCCAAGTATTGACGATAATAATCATCACTTTGGCTAACGTCGGGCTATTGAACCACTCCGGACGGATACCGAACAATTGGTTTAAAATCAAGTTGATTTCGCCGAAACTTTGGTTAAACAACCCTTTGAAAATCAAAATGGAGATAAACGCCGGCACGGCATAAGGCAAAATCAGCAGCAGACGGTAAACGCCTTTGCCGCGCAACGGTTCCCACTGCACCACGCACGCCAGCACCATGCCGATCACCACGGTAAACAACACGGTCAGCAGCGAAAACAGCACCGTCCAGATAAAAATCTGGATAAACGGTTTTTGAATGCCGTCGTCGGTAAAAATTTTAACGAAATTGCCCCAGCCGGTGCTGACGGTATAACCCGGCTCCAGCGTTTCGCTTTGCCAATTGCCTTGCGTATCAATCCGTTGGAAAAAACCGATCTCGTTATTGGCTTTATAACGCTTGCCGTTTTCCAGATTAACCAGCTCTTCGTTTTCGTCGTTATACTGATAGCGCTGGCTCTGTTGGGCAAACTGGCGCAGCGAACTCATGCTCAATTCGTTGCCGTCCGGCAGAATCAAACGGCTTTGTTGCAACGCATTACGATGTTCAATCACGGTTTTAAGCGGCACGGCAGGCTGTGCGCTGACCGCACTTTCGGCGTTTAACGCGATCGTTTCCGCCCCCAACGCAAACTCATCGGACAGGTAGCTTGCGCCCTGCGGCGAGGTCACTTCGATTTGCCACCGGTTGTCCGGCTGTGCGAACAACTTGAAATTGTATTTCTCGCCTGAAAAATAACGCTGTTGCGACAGCACGCTGACCGCTCTTTCAAAGGCAAGCTGGTTGGTGCCGCTGTAATTGGTAAATGCAATCACAATGGTGCAGACCAGCGGAAACAGAATGAAAATCCCCATGCCCATAATGCCCGGATAAACATAGCGCCAAGCGTAAGTTTTCCGGTTGGCGAAAACATAGATGCCGGAGCTGATCACAATCAGGGTGAGAATGGCAAACAGGATCTCGCCCTGCAGATACATCACCGAAACCAGATAAAAATCGAGCAGCAGTACCAGGGCGATTAGTCCCCATTTAAGGTATTTGGCCGCCGCAGACGTATCCGTCAGCGACCAAAGAGATTGTGTGGTCGTTTGTTGCATAAAACCGCCTATCCGAAAAAAGAGACCGCACTTTTACCTCACGGCGTTCGCCGACGGCAGATAAAGTGCGGTTGAAACCGATTATTGCGCCTTGATACGGGCGGCGGCGTCATCCAGCGCTTCTTTCACGCTTTGGCGCTGATTCACCGCATTGATAATCGCACTGCGCTCCGCATACCAGAATGCAGCCATTTGCGGTACATTCGGCATGATTTCGCCGTTTTCCGCATTTTGCATGGTGGCGGCAATGCGGCTGTCTTTTGCCAGTTGTTGCTGATAAGATTTCAGCGCCACCGCACCCAACGGCTTGTCTTTGTTGACCATATCCAAGCCTTCATCGGTCAGCAGGTAGTTTTCTAAAAATTCGACCGCCAAATCCTGATTCGGGCTGGCGGCGTTGATCCCGGCGCTCAACACCCCGACAAACGGTTTGGACGGCTGACCATTCAAGGTCGGCAACACGGCTACGCCGTAATTGATACCGCTCTTTTCAATGTTGCCCCATGACCACGGGCCGTTAATCGTCAACGCCGTTTGCCCTTTATTAAACGAGGCTTCGGCGATCGCATAATCGGTATCGGCATTGATAATCTTATTTTTCACCATATCGACAACAAATTGCAAACCGCGCAACGAACCTTCGTTATTGACACCGATATCGTTCACATCATATTGGTTATTGGTGTATTTAAATGCATAACCGCCGTCAGCGGCAATAATCGGCCAAGTGAAATACGGTTCCGCCAGATTCCACATGACTGCATTTTTGCCCTCTTTTTTCAATTTGGCGTCCAGCTCGACGACCTCTTCCCAGGTTTGCGGCGCTTTCGCCACTAAATCTTTGTTATAAATCAATGATAAGGCTTCAATCGCCACCGGATAGCCGATGATTTTCCCGTTGTAACTTTCCGCGTCCCAAGCAAAAGACACGAATTTGTCTTTAAACTCCTGACTCGGGTGCAATTCGCTCAACAAGCCGGATTGCGCATAGCCGCCGAAACGGTCGTGTGCCCAAAAGACGATATCCGGGCCGTCACCGGTCGACGCCACTTGCGGATATTTCTCTTCCAATTTATCCGGATGTTCGACCAACACCGGAATGCCGGTGTCCGCTTCAAATTTTTTACCGACTTCCGCCAATCCGTCATAGCCCTTATCGCCGTTGATCCAAATGACCAGCTTGCCCGCTTCCAGTTTTGCCATGCTGCCGCCGGAAACCACCAACGCCGCAACCGCACTTAGGGTGAGTGTTAAAAATTTATTTTTCATATCGACTGTCCTTAATTTAAATTTAAGTAATAACAAAAGTATTGTGTTTGACATCCTAGTTGTCGCCAATAATGCCCTTTTTACGGCTAAAATGACATCATCCCCCACACTCCTCCCCGCGCTGGCAAACGGTGATCTTGATCACACAAATCCTGGTTTTTGCGATAATGATCACAAAAAATAACATGATAAACAAGATCCTGATCACAATATCGGGGCATAAAAAATATTTTACGATTTTGCGTTATTTTTCATCTCCCCCTTAAAAAAACGGCCGAAGGAGGATTTTTTTCTTGCATTATCGCTGCATACTGGCCACCATAAAATTTTAATCATATTGAGTTATCAAGGGATAAACAGCGGTGAAAACGCCGTAAGGCTTACAGGGGAAAATTATGTCGAGTCTTTCTTTACGTAAAATATACAAATCTTATGGCGATATCCATATCTCCAAAGATATTAATTTGGAAATTGAAGAAGGCGAATTCGTCGTATTCGTAGGCCCCTCCGGCTGTGGTAAATCCACCTTATTGCGCATGATTGCCGGCTTGGAAGACATTACCTCCGGCGAACTGTATATCGGCGACACGTTGATGAACGATGTGCCGCCGGCAAAACGCGGAATCGGCATGGTGTTCCAATCTTACGCCCTCTATCCGCACTTGGACGTGGCGGAAAATATGTCGTTCGGCTTAAAACTTGCCGGTGTTAAAAAAGAGGAGCGCAATAAACGGGTTAACCAAGTCGCTGAAATTTTGCAACTGGCGCATTTGTTGGATCGCAAACCGAAAGCCCTGTCCGGCGGTCAACGCCAACGGGTCGCCATCGGGCGGACATTGGTCTCACAGCCGCAAGTTTTTCTGTTGGACGAACCGCTCTCCAATCTCGATGCCGCATTGCGGGTGCAAATGCGGGTGGAAATTTCAAAATTACACAAAAAACTCAACCGCACGATGATTTATGTTACCCATGATCAAATCGAAGCCATGACCTTGGCGGATAAAATTGTGGTGTTGAATGCAGGCGGAATCGCACAAGTGGGCAAGCCGTTGGAGCTTTACCACTATCCGGCCAACCGCTTTGTCGCCGGTTTTATCGGTTCGCCGAAAATGAATTTTCTGCCGGTGAAAACCACTGCGGTGGAGCAAGCGCGGGTGCAAATCGAATTGCCGGACGCCAATCACCATCGTTTTTGGATTCCGGTCGCCGGTGACGGCGTGAAAGTGGGCGAAAATCTGTCGTTGGGCGTGCGTCCCGAACACTTGATTCCGGCGGCGCAAGCTGAAGTTAAATTAAAAGGCATTGTCACCGTGGTCGAACTGTTAGGCAATGAGACCCAAATTCATCTGGAAATTCCCGAAATCAAACAGCCGACACTGGTTTACCGGCAAAACGATGTGGTACTAGCCGAAGAAGGGCAAGTGATGGATATCGGCATTGTGCCCGAGCGCTGCCACCTGTTTAAAGAAGATGGCAACGCTTGCCGGCGGCTACATCGAGAGATAGGCGTATAGCTTAACCAACCTATTGTTTTTATTAAAAAATTTAAATATTCCGACTATTTTATCAATATTCGGACGGGATATTTTTGTCTGTAAAACCCGGCTTATCCGCTTCGGTGACGATAAGCAAATGAAAAATGTAGTAATTTTAACCAATAAAAGAGGCCAACATTATGAACAGTAAAAAAACCCTTCTCGCGATTGTTATCGGCAGCACCTTACTTGCCGGTACAGCAAGTGCGGTCGATTTCCACGGCTATGCCCGTTCCGGTATCGGCTGGACGGCAGGCGGCGGTGAACAAAGCGCATTTAAAGCCACCGGTGCTCCGGCCAAATACCGTTTGGGTAACGAAGCCGAAACCTATACCGAATTCAAATTGGGGCAAGCGTTATTCAATCAAGGGGAAAAAAGTATCTATTTGGATACCAACGTCGCCTATTCGGTGAATCAACAGGTAGACTGGGAATCAACCAGCCCGGCATTGCGCGAAGTCAACGTACAGTTTAAAAACTTTGCCGATTCGTTACCCGGGGCAACGCTTTGGGCCGGTAAACGTTTCTATCAGCGCCACGATGTGCATATGAATGACTTCTACTATTGGGATATTTCAGGCCCCGGTGCAGGGGTGGAAAATATCGATCTGGGCTTCGGGAAATTGTCTCTGGCGGTGACGCGTAATACCGAACCGGCCGGCGCCTATTCTTGGGAATATAACGAGATCAGCAAAAAGTGGGAAACCAATAAAAATAAGAACGTTTACAATGATGTCTTTGATGTCCGTTTAGCCGATTTAAATGTCAATAAAAACGGTAAATTGGAGTTCGGGGTCGATTTTGGTAATGCCCATACCAAAGACGGCGTAAAATTTGCCGACGGTGCGAGCAAACGCGGCTATATGCTGACCGCCGAACATACGCAAAACGAGTTCTTCGGCGGTTTTAACAAATTCACCGTGCAATATGCAACCGATTCCATGACCTCTTGGAATACCGGTCACTCACAAGGCGCTTCGGTGAATAACAACGGGCATATGCTGCGCTTGATCAATCAAGGGGTGGTTAAACTCAGTGATCGTGTCGAAACCATGTACGCCTTGATTTATCAAAAAACCGATCTGGATAATAATCAAGGTAATACCTGGTACTCCGCCGGTATTCGCCCGATGTATAAATGGAATGATACCATGAGCACCTTGGTCGAACTGGGTTATGACCGCGTCAAAGATCAAGCCAGCGGCAAAAAGAACGATCTGAAAAAAGTCACCTTGGCCCAACAATGGCAAGCCGGCGACAGCATTTGGGCGCGTCCGGCAATCCGGGTCTTCGCCACTTACGCAGATTGGAATGACAAATTCGGCGATCGAACCACAAACCCGAGCAAATACGGGAAAGCCAGCGATCATGAATTGGTATATGGCGTGCAATTCGAAGCTTGGTGGTAATCGCCAAACCGCACTTTGTCACGCGGCTCGACAAGCAACCACGATAAAGTGCGGTCTTTTTACTTTTGTTTTTATGAGGTTAATATGAAAAAGCCAATTAAATCGATACTGCTGGCGCTTGGGCTGATTTGCGCTTCCTTTGGTTACGCCGCGCAATTGAATATCAACGCGCAGACAGCCGCCCAACTGCCATGGCAAGATATCGGCTTATCACAGCAAACCGACACCACTTTATCGGAAAATGAGCAACCAATCGCGGCGATCCACAGCCCGATTGCCGCTTACCGCCTGCCGGCAAATCAAGGCACGTTAAATATTACCATCAGTAGTTTCGCCATCGACAATCAAGCGCTGTTCGTCCCGACAGTTGCGGTGTTAGATGCCAATTACAATTTAGCCGCAACTTACCCTTCATCCGTGTTTAAATTGCAGCACGAGAGCGGTTTGCAAGCAAATCGCTTGAGTACCGAACTCAACCTAACCCCGACGCCGAATCAGGATTATATTTATCTGCTGGTTTATACCGCAGCTGACGATTTGCAAGGCAGTACTTCGATTCCCCACCCGGCAAAACTTTACGCCAAAGCCAGAGGCAACCAGCCGCCGGCAATTGACGATTTACGGGCGCAACACAGCCGTAACGGTAAAATTCAAATCCGTGTCGACGGCAAACAAAGTGCGCAATTTATCGGTATGCAAATGCCGTCTTTCAAAGATAAGTCTACAACGCCGCAAACTATCGGTAACACCGCCAAAGCTGCTGGCACAACATTAACTAAGCCGGTAGAAAAAGAAACCGAGCGCTATTTCAATACGGCCATTCGCAATGCCTTAAAACAAAACGATATTGACAGAGCAATGAATCTGGTGAATGAAGCCGAAAAGCTGGGATTATCCTCTCCGCGCAAAACTTTTATTGATAATATTTCTAAGAAGTAAGACCTGCCTTTTTACTTTCCCTTTCCACCTCAATTCGAGGTGGTTTTTTATATCTGTAAAAAATATAAATAACGAACCTATCTTTCTTCAAAGAGCGCTTGACCGCACTTTCAGGCTGATTATTACCAAAATCCAGCCTGTTGCCATACTTTTCTCATTGAACTTCACTGCAAACCGCACGGGTATTTCTTCGTATTGCTTAGCTTTCTTGTCTTAGGATTTTTTTCGCCCAAAACAAAAACCCCTTGTATCGCTACAAGGGGCTCTGCTTCTCTAATATAATATCCGGCGGTGTCCTACTCTCACATGGGGAGACCCCACACTACCATCGGCGTTACGGCATTTCACTTCTGAGTTCGGCATGGAATCAGGTGGTGCTACCGCACTATCGCCGCCGGAATAATTCGGCTTGATTGTTTTTGCTTCTTCTTACTTTGTTTTGTTCTCTATTTTTTATTCTTTCAGCGTTTCTTTCGCTGTTATTCCTATTCGGTCACAAGCTAATCTGATTCAAACTCCTCGAGCCCTACTCGAGCTTCTTACTTCGCTCTTTCGTCTCTTGTCTTTTCTTACAACTTTCTCTCGGCTTTTGGGTAAAACCCTTGAGCGTTGTATGGTTAAGCCTCTCGGGCAATTAGTACGGGTTAGCTCAATGTATCACTACACTTACACACCCCGCCTATCTACGTCTTCGTCTTAAACAACCCTTACAGTCTTATAGACTGGGAAAACTCATCTCAAGGCAAGTTTCGTGCTTAGATGCTTTCAGCACTTATCTCTTCCGCACATAGCTACCCCGCAATGCTTCTGGCGAAACAACGGGAACACCAGCGGTGCGTCCACTCCGGTCCTCTCGTACTAGGAGCAGCCCCTTTCAATTTTCCAACGCCCACGGCAGATAGGGACCGAACTGTCTCACGACGTTCTAAACCCAGCTCGCGTACCACTTTAAATGGCGAACAGCCATACCCTTGGGACCTACTTCAGCCCCAGGATGTGATGAGCCGACATCGAGGTGCCAAACACCGCCGTCGATATGAACTCTTGGGCGGTATCAGCCTGTTATCCCCGGAGTACCTTTTATCCGTTGAGCGATGGCCCTTCCATTCAGAACCACCGGATCACTATGACCTGCTTTCGCACCTGCTCGACATGTCCGTCTCGCAGTCAAGCTTGCTTATACCATTGTACTAACCTCACGATGTCCGACCGTGATTAGCAAACCTTCGTACTCCTCCGTTACGCTTTGGGAGGAGACCGCCCCAGTCAAACTACCCACCAGACACTGTCCACGACCGCGTGCCGCAGTCTGTGTTAGAACATCAAACCTTAAAGGGTGGTATTTCAACAACGACTCCATATTAACTGGCGTTAATACTTCTCTGTCTCCCACCTATCCTACACATCAAAATTCAATGTTCAGTGTCAAGCTATAGTAAAGGTTCACGGGGTCTTTCCGTCTAGCCGCGGGTACACCGCATCTTCACGGCGATTTCAATTTCACTGAGTCTCGGGTGGAGACAGCCTGGCCATCATTACGCCATTCGTGCAGGTCGGAACTTACCCGACAAGGAATTTCGCTACCTTAGGACCGTTATAGTTACGGCCGCCGTTTACTGGGGCTTCGATCAAATGCTCTCACATCATCAATTAACCTTCCAGCACCGGGCAGGCGTCACACCCTATACGTCCACTTTCGTGTTTGCAGAGTGCTGTGTTTTTAATAAACAGTTGCAGCCAGCTGGTCACTTCGACTGACTTCACCTCCATCCGTTAAGGACTTCAATTACCGTCAGCGCACCTTCTCCCGAAGTTACGGTGCTATTTTGCCTAGTTCCTTCACCCGAGTTCTCTCAAGCGCCTGAGTATTCTCTACCTGACCACCTGTGTCGGTTTTCAGTACGGTTTATGATAAGATAAGCTTAGCGGCTTTTCCTGGAAGTGTGGTATCGGTTACTTCGACTCCGTGGAGTCTCCCCGTCACGCCTCTGATTTAGATGACCGGATTTGCCTAATCATCCATCCTACACGCTTGGACCGGGACTTCCGTCACCCGGATAACCTAACCTGCTCCGTCCCCACATCGCTCTTATCACAAGTACGGGAATATTAACCCGTTTCCCATCGACTACGCTCTTCAGCCTCGCCTTAGGGGCCGACTCACCCTGCCCCGATTAACGTTGGACAGGAACCCTTGGTCTTCCGGCGAGGGGGTTTTTCACCCCCTTTATCGTTACTTATGTCAGCATTCGCACTTGTGATACGTCCAGCAGCCCTCTCGAGCCACCTTCTTCCGCTTACACAACGCTCCCCTACCCAATCAGATGACAGATTTCAGACGTCAGGTTTCGGTGTTTTACCAAAACCTTGTAACATCTTCGCAATTTCTTCGTATTCATTACGCCATCTTTGCCAATCTTGTTCATCTACATATTTCAAGTCATAACAGTATCTTAACCAAACTCGCATTTCATCAGCACTGCCTATTGCCATGCTAAGAAATCGATTTAAATCCGCTTTAGTACGTTGCCTTGCAAAACCTTCGGCTAAATTTGCACAAATGCTTTTGCTTGCCCGTCTAACTTGGTCTCCTAACGCATATTGCTCTATCTTAGGAAAATCCAAGCTCGCTTGATGAATTTCCAACGACACTTTATAAGCGCGTTGAAACACCTTCAAATCTTCAAACTTGATTGCCATACTGTCTCCTGACATCTGAAATCTGTCATCTGAATGCCGCAGCTTCGGTGCTATGTTTTAGCCCCGTTACATCTTCCGCGCAGGCCGACTCGACTAGTGAGCTATTACGCTTTCTTTAAATGATGGCTGCTTCTAAGCCAACATCCTAGCTGTCTAAGCCTTCCCACTTCGTTTCCCACTTAACATAGACTTTGGGACCTTAGCTGGCGGTCTGGGTTGTTTCCCTCTTCACGACGAACGTTAGCACCCGCCGTGTGTCTCCTAGATAGTACTCTTCGGTATTCGCAGTTTGCATCGGGTTGGTAAGTCGGGATGACCCCCTAGCCGAAACAGTGCTCTACCCCCGAAGGTATTCGTCTAAGGCTCTACCTAAATAGATTTCGGGGAGAACCAGCTATCTCCCGGTTTGATTGGCCTTTCACCCCCAGCCACAAGTCATCCGCTACTTTTTCAACAGTAGTCGGTTCGGTCCTCCAGTTAGTGTTACCCAACCTTCAACCTGCCCATGGCTAGATCACCGGGTTTCGGGTCTATATCGTGCAACTCTTCGCCCAGTTAAGACTCGGTTTCCCTTCGGCTCCCCTATTCGGTTAACCTCGCTACACAATATAAGTCGCTGACCCATTATACAAAAGGTACGCAGTCACCCCATTAAAGAGGCTCCCACTGCTTGTACGTACAGGGTTTCAGGTTCTATTTCACTCCCTTCACCAGGGTTCTTTTCGCCTTTCCCTCACGGTACTGGTTCACTATCGGTCAGTCAGGAGTATTTAGCCTTGGAGGATGGTCCCCCCATCTTCAAACAGGATTTCTCGTGTCCCGCCCTACTTAGTGTTAGCTTAGTACCGTAACTGTGCCTTCGGATACGGGATTATCACCCTCTGCGATTGAGCTTCCCAACTCATTCTCCTAACTCACTTACTATCACTAACGGCTTCTCCGTGTTCGCTCGCCGCTACTTACGGAATCTCAATTGATTTCTTTTCCTCGGGGTACTGAGATGTTTCAGTTCTCCCGGTTCGCCTTGTTAACCTATGGATTCAGTTAACAATAGTAGATTCTTCATCTACTGGGTTTCCCCATTCGGATATCGTGGAGTGATAGCGCTTCTTATCAACTCCTCCACGCTTTTCGCAGATTAGCACGTCCTTCTTCGCCTCTGACTGCCTAGGCATCCACCCTGCACGCTTAGTCACTTAACCATACAACCTCAAGAATTTTCAGACCGCACTTTCATTTCAACTAACCACTTTCGTGCCCGTTTCGTTCAGTCCGCTTTCCATTCCCAAAGCCGTCTTCCATTGACTCGTGCGTAAGTTTCCCTACGCTGACCTGCTCAGTGCCTTTTCTCACCAAACAAGCCCAATTCGATTCTCGATTGCTCGATTTTCAAATACTCAGCTCTTACGTCCTCTCGAACGCTTGAGTTCTCTTCAGTTTTTAGCTTGTGTCCAAATTTTTAAAGAACAAATCGGTTTTTCAACCAATACTCAATCCTCTTAACCGCACTTTAGGTTTTTTAATCCCTCATAAAGCGTTGGCTAAGAAAACTCACTATTAATCAATAAACCCTTATCACCGATACTTCAGTCATTACTGACCTCGTTGTGACAAGTTAAAGCGTGGTGGAGCTAAGCGGGATCGAACCGCTGACCTCCTGCGTGCAAAGCAGGCGCTCTCCCAGCTGAGCTATAGCCCCTTTCTTTTCCCGTATTTAGCAAGTTCTAGATAGTTCAGCCAATGGTTTTAGCAAAATCAGATTGAAATCGAGAAGCGCAGTGTGCGAACAGCACATGAGCATCGCAGATATTCAAGATGATGAAGATAAAATCATTGGTAGGCCTGAGTGGACTTGAACCACCGACCTCACCCTTATCAGGGGTGCGCTCTAACCACCTGAGCTACAAGCCTATCTCTCTATACGGTCTGTCTTCTTTTCTATCAAACAATCTGTGTGAACACCTATACAAAATCATCAGTCATATTATAAGGAGGTGATCCAACCGCAGGTTCCCCTACGGTTACCTTGTTACGACTTCACCCCAGTCATGAATCATACCGTGGTAAACGCCCCCCTAAGGTTAAGCTATCTACTTCTGGTACAACCCACTCCCATGGTGTGACGGGCGGTGTGTACAAGGCCCGGGAACGTATTCACCGCAACATTCTGATTTGCGATTACTAGCGATTCCGACTTCATGGAGTCGAGTTGCAGACTCCAATCCGGACTACGACGCACTTTAAGAGATTCGCTTAAGCTCGCACTCTCGCCTCCCTCTGTATACGCCATTGTAGCACGTGTGTAGCCCTACTCGTAAGGGCCATGATGACTTGACGTCATCCCCACCTTCCTCCGGTTTGTCACCGGCAGTCTCCTTTGAGTTCCCATCTTTACATGCTGGCAACAAAGGATAAGGGTTGCGCTCGTTGCGGGACTTAACCCAACATTTCACAACACGAGCTGACGACAGCCATGCAGCACCTGTCTCTAAGTTCCCGAAGGCACAAGCTCATCTCTGAGCTCTTCTTAGGATGTCAAGAGTAGGTAAGGTTCTTCGCGTTGCATCGAATTAAACCACATGCTCCACCGCTTGTGCGGGCCCCCGTCAATTCATTTGAGTTTTAACCTTGCGGCCGTACTCCCCAGGCGGTCGATTTAACGCGTTAGCTTCGAGAGCCACCCATACAGGCAACCCCCAAATCGACATCGTTTACAGCGTGGACTACCAGGGTATCTAATCCTGTTTGCTCCCCACGCTTTCGCACATGAGCGTCAGTCTTTGTCCAAGGGGCCGCCTTCGCCTCCGGTATTCCTCCACATCTCTACGCATTTCACCGCTACACGTGGAATTCTACCCCTCTCTACAAAACTCTAGATAAACAGTATGAAATGCTGTTCCCAAGTTAAGCTCGGGGATTTCACATCTCACTTATCTATCCGCCTGCGTGCCCTTTACGCCCAGTTATTCCGATTAACGCTCGCACCCTCCGTATTACCGCGGCTGCTGGCACGGAGTTAGCCGGTGCTTCTTCTGTGACTAACGTCAATTGCTCTGTCTATTAAACAAAACACCTTCCTCATCACCGAAAGAACTTTACAACCCGAAGGCCTTCTTCATTCACGCGGCATGGCTGCGTCAGGGTTCCCCCCATTGCGCAATATTCCCCACTGCTGCCTCCCGTAGGAGTCTGGGCCGTGTCTCAGTCCCAGTGTGACTGGTCATCCTCTCAGACCAGTTAGAGATCGACGGCTTGGTGAGCCTTTACCTCACCAACTACCTAATCTCACTTGGGCTCATCTTATGGCGGGTGGCCCGAAAGTCCCACCCTTTAGTCCTAAGACATTACGCGGTATTAGCTACAGTTTCCCGTAGTTATCCCCCTCCATAAGCCAGATTCCCAAGCATTACTCACCCGTCCGCCGCTCGTCGGCAAAGTAGCAAGCTACCCCCCGTTACCGCTCGACTTGCATGTGTTAAGCCTGCCGCCAGCGTTCAATCTGAGCCATGATCAAACTCTTCAATTCAAGTTCAATCGCTCAACGAATCTCTGACTATAATGTTGAAACCACAAAAGTTTCAATTATGAATTTACTATCAGCACTCATTAAGACTTTAGTTTTTTAAATCTTTAAATTACCAATGCCTTGCACAAGTGCCCACACAGATTGTCTGATATATTGTTAAAGAACAGTCACAATCGCCGGCTTCAAACAGCTGCGTCGTTGTGAGGTGCGCATTATAGACATTCCATAATGCTTTGCAAGGGCTTTTTCTCACTTTTTTGCAAAAAATTTCCAAGCGGCGCTTTTTTAAACGAAAAACCGCACTTTGGATTATTTTGTCAGCGAAATATCACTTCTAATTCGTAAAAAAGTAGCAAAGCGTGGTTTGCCGTTTTTGGTTAAGCCGCGATATTGATAAGTTATCACGCTGCCGATCGGCGGCGGATTTTGCCGCTGTTGCAGATTAAACCCCGAGCCAATTCGAAAAACGCCACGCTGATTGCGGCAACTGAGCGCGCCCAACACCTGTGCAAACTGCCCTTTGCCTTGATGATGCGCCACCACTTCGCACTCTTCATCTTGCGTGGTTTTAAATTTCAAAATCTGTGAACTGCGCTGTTGCTGATACGCAATAAACGGATTACGCACCACAATACCCTCGCCGCCCAACGCCTCGACTTCGGCTAGAAAATCTTCCGCATGTTGCTTATTCTTAATCGGAATTTGTCGAATGATTTCAATATGCGCGCTTGGATTTTGTTGCAAATAATCCGCCAAGGTTTGCAAACGCGCGTTGAGATCCCCGTCTGCATTGGGTACATCAAACACATACAACTTCAATTTGTGCCAACCGCGATCGTCGGCACTGCGCACAATCGAGGAAATCATTTCAAACTCACCACGCTGGGAAAACAGTTCGCCGTCGATCGCAAACGGTGGAAAATGTTGGACAAAATAATCCGGCGGATTTAGCGGATTACCGTTGCGGCTCAACAGTTGTTTGCCGTCCCAAAAACCACGCACGCCGTCCAATTTTTCGCTCATCATCCAACCGTCTAACGCTTGCCCTTGATAGACTTCCAATAGCATTAAATTCGGCTTGCTGCTTGCCGCCGCGCCGGTTATCGCGCCCAGCCATGCCAATAGAGCAATCATACCTACACGCCACATCGTTCACCTCTCGAACAAATGAATCAAAGTGCGGTCAGGCTAACGTAACGGACAAGAAAAAGAACGGGGTTATGAAAATAATTGGAATCCGGATCGCAAAAAGAACAAGCGCGGTCAAATCATCGTCTGACCGCACTTGGCGTAAAGTAAAGAATAAAATCAAATCACGGTTTGCACTAACGCCGACAAATCACCGCTGAATTGTCGGGTTTTCGCCATTGCGATAATCTCGTTTGAGGTATGGCAGTCGGCGTTATACACCACCACCATGCTGACATCGCCCGGCTGCAAAAAATGGGTTTCGCCGAATTCGGTATAACGGGTCGCACCAATGCTAATCACCGCCTGTTGCGGATAATCGGCTTTTTCCAGCAAGCCGGCGATATGGTGCATTGGCCCTTGATCCGGCTGGTTGTTCATGCGATCGACAGTCCAATTGAGTAATTTTTGATGGAAATAACTGTAACCGACTGTCGGGCTGTCCACGCCGTAAATATTGAATTGTTCGCCACGCTGATGAAAACAGGCGATACGATAGCGATCCAAATTACAACCAGCCTCGAAGCCATCCAGTGGGATCAAAGTTGACGCTAAACCTTTGGTTTGCGCGCCCCAATTTTTCTTGTCGGCGATTTTATGAGCATTCGGGCGGCGGATTGAACAATCGTTATATGCGCCAAACGCTTTCGGTAAAAGTGCGGTCACTTGATGATGTTGATCATATTGAATATCACAAATAATCGCCACTTCCGGCTCGATTTGCAGGTTATCCGCATCTCGCGGAAAGCGCAATGTATCGGACGACAGCGGATAAACCGATAAAAAACCGTCAAAGTGCGGTACATAAAACGGAAAAATCGCTTTCGGTTGATGCGCTTCCTGCACCTCGACCTGTTTAAAATCCGCTGCCTCGCCCGCTTGTTCCAAATGTCCGGCAAAATTGCCCGCCACGCCAAAACCGATTGCTTGTTGAAATGCCATCATTTTCCCCTATTCGCTATGCAAAAGTGGTTTGAGTATAGCCCAATCGCAGCTACTTCTCCAGCGCCATACTCAGTAAGGTGATCGGGTGCAAACATTGGCGGGTGGTGGACATATCGATCTGCCATTTGCAGGTTTCGCAGTCGGAAATCACGTAATCAAAACCGCCCTGTTCGATCTGTTCAAACAGCCCTTTACCGATCGCTTGCGCTGTGTCGTAGTTTTCCGATTTAAAGCCGTAAGTGCCGGCGATACCGCAACATTGCGAGTTCAACATCACGATTTCCAGTTGCGGAATTTTGCGCAACACTTCGATGGTATAAGGCACCCAACCGCTCTTTTCCATATGACAGGCGGTGTGATACGCCACCCGCAGCGGCATTGGTTTCAGCGGCAGGGTTTTGCCTTGTTCCAATAAGGTATAGAGGTAACGGGTGACCAACTGGATATGCGACCGCACTTTGTGGTTATCCAAACCCAAAATATGCTGATATTCATCACGCAAGGTTAAGGTGCAGGTCGAGGAGGTGCCGACAATATCCAATTTGCGCTCAGTAACCGCTTGTTCTAATTGTTGAATATTAAATTCGCCCTGTTTTTTGGCGCGTTCAGGAAAACCGTTCACCATCAGCGGCACGCCGCAGCATTTCTCTTTTTCCAACAGCACCACGCCGATATTCATCGCATTAAACACCTCGATCAGCTCTTTGCCTAAGGCCGGGTTGTTGTAATTCACGTAGCAGCCGTGATAATAACCCACTTTTTCCGCATACTGCTGTTGCTGCGCCGCCACTTTGCCGTACCATTGGCGGAACGTGCCGAACGAATATTTCGGCAGGCTGCGCTGTTTGGCGACTTTCAAGGTTTTATCCAGTAAAAAACGGGTCGCTTTCAGGCTGGTGACCGCATTCACCACCGGCGCAAACGGCGACGACAGCGACCCCATAATATCGGTGTTGCTCAGCACCGCGTCGCGCAGTTTTTGTACCGCCGATTTATCTTTGCCCTGCCCGTAACGGTTGCGTGCGCGCACGATAATATCGCCGATTTTGACATCGGACGGACAGGCAACTTCGCAGCGTTTGCAGTTGGTGCAATATTTCAAGGCTTCGTCATAAAATTCGGCACTTTTCAGGCGCAAGCGCTCGCCGTCCGGGCCTGACTGTTTCGGACCGGGATAGAACGGATTATTGCGCGACACCGGGCACACTGCAGTACAGGCGGTGCACTTGATACAACTTTCAAAACTGTTATCGATATGCGCCTGTTGTTGGATCTGCTCCGCTTGTTGAATCAGTTGTTGTAAATTCATCGCTTGCCTCCTTGCAGGATCCGATCCGCAACATAAAGTGCGGTCACCACCGCCACTCCGCTACCGCAACCTTGATGAATGGCGTCATAACCGCCGACCACCGCACCGATCGCATATAAATTCTCTAGGCTTACACCCTGTTTTTGTGCCTGACAATCGGCATTGATTTTCACCCCGAATTGTTGATACGGCTGCGGGTGCGCAAAGCGCGCATGCGTCCACTGGTGGCGGTTCGGGGCACTAAACAGATCCAGATTAAAAATCGGTTCGCGCACCTGATTAAAACTTGCCACCAAGCCGTTACTGAAAAAACTGCCGCTCGCCAACACATACTGTTCGGCGCGCAAGGCGACCTCTTCGTTCAAACGGGTATAAAGTGCGGTCACGCGGTTTTCTGCCATATCAGCGCGCAATACGCTGTCGCCTTTCATCATCAACCCGCCCGCCTGCTCAAACGCTTTTTCCAATACGCGGTGCTGACGAATGCCGAGCAGCGATGGCGGCAGGGTCGGCAGTTCAAACAGATGAATGCCGCTCGCCTGTTGCAGCTGTTGCAGGAAACCATCGTTATCCAAACCAAAACACGCCGGTAAAAACACCGTATCGGCACCGTCGGCGGCGTTTTTCAGTTCCGCCACCAATTGGTCGAAATTGAGTTTATGTTCCAATGCCTGCGAAATATTAATGCTGCGGAATTCGCGTGCGTCGGTACGCAGATGATCCAGTTCGGGAATGTGCAGATAGCCGAAACTGAGCTGCCACTGCGCAAAGTGCGGTAGCCGGCGCAGGTTTTCACACAACAGTTGCGGCTGAAAATCGTTAAATCCCTCGATCCCCAACACCGCCACTTTTTTAGCGGATAAGACGCCGTTCTCGATTGCAAAAGTCGGCACGCTGCGCGGCGACAGCCAAGTCGGACGCAAGGAGCCCAACGGCGTTAAACGCAAGTGATTGTGCGCCCTGCCCTGTTTCAGATTGAGTTGCAGCGCCGTTGCCAAACCTTCAAATTCCGCCGCTTTCTGTAGCACCACATCTTGCCCGAGCAGGCTATAAGGATGTTGCGGTTGTTGCCGCGCCAATTGCGCCAAACCCTGCGCCAGATCATCGATTGGCGCACCATTTTCCGCTTGCCCCAGCAGATCCAACGAGCCGGAGGAGAAATCGAGCGCACTTTGCCCGTTACTGACGATCACACAGCGCCGCCCGCCTTGTTGCAGACGGATCCCGCAAATCAGCCCCGCCAAACCGCCACCGATAATAATGTTATCAAACTTCATTTTTATCCGTTCCCTGTAACTGTTGTTGTCCGGCTTGCGGCACCTCGTTCAAGCCCAATAAACCGTAATATACCCATGAGGTAAACTCCGCCTCGCGCAAGGCGTCGCCCCACGCAATCGGCTCAATCCCGCGCCAGCGCTCTTCCATAAAAGCGGCAAGCTGCGTGGTGGATTGCTGCGCATTGGCGACCTTAAACCGCGCCATTAAGCCGGCGGCGCGACAGGCGCACAGTTCGCCCTGACACGTGCCCATGCCAACCCGGGTGCGACGGCGCAAATCGACCAGATTATTCACTTTCAGCTCGTCCACCGCATAGCGCACTTCGCCGGCGGTAACGGCTTCGCATTCGCAAATCAAACTGCGATCCAAACGTTCTTTTTCCAATAATTCGGTGGCGCGCGAACCGTGGCGATACACCGCCGAAACCCGCAACGGAGTCGGTAACGAAATCACTTTTTGGTGGGTTTCGACCGCACTTTCGTTTGAACCGGGCAGCGGTATATCGGCGGTGGTGCAAAGTGCGGTTTTGTTCAATTTCTGACAGGCAAGATCCGTCGCCCATTCCGCCATTAAGCGATAAGTAATCAATTTGCCGCCGGTGATGGTGATAAAGCCCTCCAAACCGTCGCGTTCGGCATGGTCGAGTAACACAATACCGCGGCTGACATTACGCCCGGACGGATCATCATCGCTCGCCACCAACGGGCGCACCCCGGCATAGGCGCGCAACACCCGCGTGTGACGCAGGCTTGGCGCCAGTTTTTCGCCTTCCTGAATCAGCAAATCCACCTCTTGCGGCGTGACCTGCATATTGTCGATTTGATCGTATGGAATGCGGCTGGAAGTAGTGCCGATCACACTGATAGTATCGCCCGGCACCAAAATATCGGCATCCGCCGGTTTGCGGCAGCGGTTGATCACCATTTGATTGAGGCGATGTCCCATAATCAGCAACGCGCCTTTCGCCGGGAACATTTTGATTTTCAGATCCGCATATTCGGCAATGCCCTGCCCCCAAATCCCGGCGGCGTTAATCACCACCGGCGCAAAAAATTCCCGCCGTTGTTTATGCTTATGATCATAAGCGCGCACGCCGATCACTCGGCTGCCTTCGCGAATCAGCTGTTGAACTTCACAGTAAGTGAACACCTGCGCCCCGCGCTCTTTTGCGTCCAACATATTGGCGGAAGTCAGACGAAACGGGTCGATACTGCCGTCCGGCACCACCACCGCGCCGATCAAATCGGGATTGACCGACGGCTCTAAACGGCGCGCCAATGCCGGTTCGATTTGCACCGCATCAATCCCTGCTTGCTGACAGGCTTGCAAAAACGGTTTTTGGAAGGCTAAATCGTCCTCCGGCAGGGTGATAAACAACCCTTTGCAATCGTCAATACAGTGTTTGGCGATTCGTTTTAGAATATTATTCTCGTCAATACACTCTTTCGCCGATTCCGGATCGTTGACCGCATAGCGTCCACCGCTGTGCAACAGTCCGTGATTGCGTCCGGTTGCGCCGGTGGCAATATCACGCCGCTCAAGCAAAACCGCACTTAGCCCGCGCAAACGGCAATCGCGCGCAATCCCAGCGCCGGTCGCACCGCCGCCGATAATAATCACATCACTTTGTACACGAGAAGAAAATGATTCCGCCATCAATCTGTTCCCCACACTAAATAAATTCGAATACGAAAAAATAAATTAGGGATATTGTAGGTCATGTCGTGAGTTTTCGCCATAAAATGTTCGATAACAAACATTAAAAGTAAGGGCTTGATCACAGTTTAGCGATTTTTATGCGCTTAAATCACACCGCTTGAGTTCAATATAATGGGAAGGACAACTGATTTTGCATTCGCCGCAACCGTTGCAACGTTCGTTGTCCAACAACATTTTTTTGCTGTCGGCGTCAAAGCGGATCGCATTCGGCGCACAGGCGGTACGGCAAAACTGACAGCTTCGCCCCTGTTGTTGCAGACAAAGGCGGTGAAAGTGCGGTCGCAGCTCAGTGTCAGACCGCACTTCGCCGCTAAGTGCGCCGGTTTGGCAACGGTCTGTGCATTTGCCGCAATGGTCGCAGGCAGAGTAATCGATTTGCAGCACCGCTTTTTGATTCTGAAGTTGGATTAAGCCGTAAGGGCAGGCGGCAACGCAATCGCCGCAACCGGTGCAGTGTTGCATAAACAACGGCTCGGCAACCGCTTGCGGCGGGCGTGTTGCCGCGCGCTGATACAGCGTTTGGCTGATTTGCTGCTGCGCTTTCTGTCCGGCATTGAAAATCCCGCGCAACAAACCACGGCGTGAAATGCGGTTATGTTGCAGGTATGCCTGATAGTAGCGTTCGTTTTTTTCAGCCATAATCAAATCATTAACGATATAACCGCACTTCGGGGATTTGCAGCTGTAACTGTTGCTGCCAATGCGCCAATAAAGCTTGCGCCAACAAGCCTAAGCCGCAATAGAACGGGCGGTTTTGTTCGGCGGTCAGTAATTTGAGGAAACGCCCCGACCAAGTGAGCAGGTGCTGTTGCAAAAATTCGTTTAACTGTTCAGGTTGATTTTCCGCCAACCACGCCGCCATCAGCAACATCAAGCCGAAATGGTCTTCCGGTTCGTTTTGTGCCAATTCCAACACAATCCCATGCATACGCATAAAACCGCGCAATTCTAACAACGAACTGCCGAAAATCACCGCTTCTTTATCCAAATAAACCGATCCCCATTGCGGCGCCGGCAGCGCGTCAGGCCCGATAAACAGCGCCTGAAAATCCGCCTCCAAGGCTGCAGCGCCCTGCGCCAAACCTTCGCTCAACCGCACTTGGATTACATCAAGCTGTTCCGCCGATAAAAAATCACAGCTCGCCTGCCATTGCGGATCGGCAAATAACGGCAATAACGCCTGATTTTGCGCTTGTTGCGGCGAAGCATAAAACAGCGAACCTAAAATTCGCCCGAATTGGGAAATGGAAGTTAATGGTGGATTCATCATCTTTATCATCTTGGCTCTGGAAATATTGCGCTACTGTACCATACTTCGGCAAAGTGCGGTACAGTAGCACAAATTCGGTATTAAAAATCAATTCTTCAATAAATTAAAATTGTTCTCATTTTTTCGCCTTGACACTAATCAATTTTAGGCAGATCCCTGTTTTTATACGCACTCCGATTGATATTAATCATCTTTTTGCCCATTTCTTTTTGTTCTAATGAAAGCAGTGTAGTCATTCGGAGGGACTTGTTATGGATAGTCTAGTGAAAGATGTCATTAATTATGATATCGAAAGAAGAACTTTATTGAAACATGTCGGATTAACCGGTATTGCTGCAGGTGTATCCTTACCTTTTTCAGTGAGGGCTAAAACCAATACCGCACCAGAAGAGCAAGCGGAAAAAGTGGTTTGGAGTATGTGCTCAGTTAACTGCGGTAGCCGTTGCGCATTACGGATGCACGTAAAACAAGACGAAGTTGTTTGGGTTGAAACGGGTCGGGAAACGGGGCGAGGGCAAATTTAAACGGATTAGTTGGGAAGAAGCGCTCGATACCGTTGCCGACGGTCTGAAGCGGATTGTGAAAGATTACGGTAACGAAGCGGTTTACCTTAATTATTGTTCCGGCATTGTCGGCGGAAATATTACCCGCTCTTCCGCTTTTGCCTCGGCAATGGCGCGTCTAATGAATTGCTACGGCGGTTTTCTGAACCAATACGGCACCTACAGTACGGCGCAAATTGCCAGGGCAATGCCGTTTACCTACGGTTCAAATGTCGGTAACAGCACCTCCGATATTGTCAATTCAAAGTTAGTCGTTTATTTTGGCAATAATCCGGCGGAAACCCGTATGAGCGGCGCTGGAATCACTTACCATTTGGAGCAGGCAAGAGAACGTTCCAATGCCAAGTTAATTGTGATTGATCCGCGCTACACCGACACCGCAGGCGGACGGGAGGATGAATGGATTCCGATTCGTCCCGGTACCGACGCCGCATTGGTCTCCGGTATTGCATACGTATTAATTACTGAAAATCTGGTTGATCAAGATTTTTTAGATAAATACTGTGTCGGTTATGATGAAAAAACTTTACCTGCCGGTGCACCGACAAATGGACACTACAAAGCGTATATTTTGGGGCAAGGAGATGACGCCATTGTCAAAACGCCGATATGGGCAGCAGATATCACCGGCATTCCTGCCGATAAAATCATTAAACTCGCCAGAGAAATCGGTAGCACCAAACCTTGTTATATCAGTCAAGGCTGGGGACCACAACGCCAATCTAACGGTGAACTTGCTGCCCGTGCGATTGCGATGTTACCGATTTTAACCGGTAATGTTGGTATTAGCGGGGGAAATTCCGGTGCTAGAGAAAGCACTTATACCATCACGATTAAGCGGTTTCCAGTGTTAACCAACCCTGTACAAACCAAAATCCCAGTGTTCATGTGGACAGATGCCATTGAACGTGGAACCGAAATGACGGCGGTAAAAGACGGGATTCAGGGCAAAGACAAGTTGGATGTGCCAATTAAATTCCTGTGGAATTATGCGGGCAATACCATTATCAATCAGCATTCCGACATAAACCGTACACATAAAATCTTACAAGACGAGAGCAAATGCGAGATGATTGTGGTCATTGATAATTTCATGACCTCCTCTGCCAAATATGCCGATATTTTATTACCGGATCTGATGACGACAGAACAGGAAGATATTATCCCGAATGATTCTGCCGGTAATATGGGTTACCTGATTTTCGGACAAGCGGCGACAGCGCCTAAATTCGAGCGACGCCCGATTTATCAAATTCTATGCGACATAGCTAAACGCCTTGGTGACGAAGTATATGACAAATTTAGCGAGGGAAGGACTCAGGAACAATGGCTGCAACATTTATATGCCGAAATGCGAGAAATGGATACCGATCTGCCGACATACGACGCCCTGAAAGCAATGGGAATTTTCAAGAAAAAAGATCCGAAGGGTCATCTGGTCGCCTATAAGGATTTCAGGGACGATCCAAAAGCAAATCCGTTAAGCACACCGTCCGGAAAAATCGAAATTTATTCCGCCCGCTTAGCCGAAATTGCGGCTAGTTGGGATTTAAAAGAGGATGAAGTGATCGATCCTCTGCCGATCTACCACCCGGGATTTTATAGCCATATCGAGGCGCAAAACGGACAATTCCCGTTACAACTTGTCGGTTTCCATTATAAATCCCGCACCCATTCCAGCTATGGCAATATTGATGTGTTGGAAAGTGCCTGTCCGCAAGAAGTATGGATTAATCCGCTTGATGCCAAATCGCGAAATATTCAAAGTGGGGATTTGGTCAGAATCTTCAACGAAATCGGCGAAACCCGAATTGAAGCGAAAGTGACGCCAAGAATTATGCCCGGCGTACTGGGTATGGGGCAGGGCGCTTGGCACAGGGCAAATATGTGGGGCGATAAAATAGATCATAACGGCAGTATCAACGTCCTCACCACCCAGCGCCCGTCGCCGTTGGCGAAAGGGAATCCGCAGCATTCCAACTTAGTACAGATTGAGAAAGTGTAAGGAGCAGATTATGACGGAACAATATGGTTTTTACATCGATTCGGATCGCTGCACCGGCTGCAAAACCTGCGAACTGGCGTGTAAGGATTACAAGGATTTGCCGGTGGATGTGAATTATCGCCGGATTTACGAATATGCCGGCGGCGATTGGCTGGCAAACGGCAACTGTTGGCAGCAGAATGTCTTTTCGTATTATTTGTCGATTTCCTGCAATCACTGCGAAGATCCGGCGTGCGTCAAGGTATGTCCGAGCGGGGCAATGCACAAAAATGCAGATGGGTTTGTCATTGTCGATGAGGAACTGTGTATCGGCTGCCGCTATTGCCATATGGCGTGTCCATACGATGCGCCGCAATACAGCGAAGCCAAGGGACATATGACAAAATGCGACGGTTGCTATTCACGGGTGAAAGCCGGTGAAAAACCGATTTGTGTCGAATCGTGCCCGCTGCGGGCATTGGATTTTGCGCCGATCAGCGAGCTGCGTACAAAATACGGCGAGTTGGCGGCTTTAGCACCGCTACCGGCGGAACATTATACTGCGCCGAATTTGGTGATCAAACCGAATAAAAATGCGCGCCCGAGCGGCGATACCAGTGGATTTTTAGCCAACCCGAGGGAGGTGTAACATGAATGCCGGATTACATGAATTACCGCTGGTGCTGTTTACCGTGCTGGCGCAAAGTGCGGTCGGTGCGATCATTCTAATGGCATTATGGCTATTGTTGAAAGCCGATGAACCGCTGCGACAACGCAAAGTCGTATTATTGCTACTGTTGCCGTTAATCCTGTTGGGATTAGGTTTCGCCGCTTCAATTCTACATTTAGGTTCACCGCTGCGCGCCTTTAATTCATTGAACCGAATCGGCAGCTCGGCACTTAGTAACGAGATCGCTGCCGGTGCGCTGTTTTTCATTCTTGCCGGCGTATATTGGCTGTTACAGTTGCTGGATAAAATGCTGGCGGCATTAAACAAACTTTGGCTGTTTTTGTTGATCGTCAGCGGCGGTATTTTTCTCTACGTGATGAGTACGGTTTACTTAATCAGCACCGTACCGACTTGGAACAGCATTTCGACCCCGGCGTCATTCCTGCTGACCGCACTTTTGGCCGGCTTTACTCTCGGTTATGCCTTGCTGCGTTTTGCCGGTGTTGAAGCCGCTCAATTGCGCTGGGTTCCCGGCATTTTGGGATTGGCACTACTGCTTGCCGTATGTTTAGTGGTGTTGCAAGCAACCAGTTTGGCCGGCATCCAAACCTCTGCGCAAAAAGCCTCAACATTAGTGCCGGATTACGCCAATTTAATGATATTGCGTCTAGTGTTGCTGTTCGCCGGTATCGGGCTACTGTTTTACAGTCGCCGTGCTCAAAACAGCTTACCTAGTTTGTCACTCTGTGCCAGTGTACTGTTGGTTTTCGTTGCCGAATTGATCGGTCGAACCCTGTTTTACGGTTTGCATATGACCGTCGGCACGGCGATCGCCGGCTGATTAATCGCCCGTCGCTTAGCAGGCAATTTGTCCTTTCGCGGATAAGTTGCTTTTTTATACGTGCTTAACATGGATTTTTATCCAAGTGCAGTATATGCTGTAGCAATCAATCACACAAAATGGAGTAAATTATGTATCAGTTAAAACGAGTGTATACCTTTGACGATAATGATTTTCCAGCCGTATTGGCAGATCGGTTGTGGCCGCGCGGAATTGCCAAAGTGCGGTTAGACGGAGTGTTGTGGCTGAAGTCGGTCACACCCTCCAACGAACTGCGCCAATGGCTGCACCAAGATCCGCTTGCGCATTATGACGAATTTTGTCGGCGTTATTACCATGAATTGAGTGCCGAGGCGGTGCAGGCGGATTTACAGCAGTTGCGCCAATTGCACGCACAGCACGACCGCCTGACGTTATTGACCGCCGCCAAAGCGATTGAACACAGCCATTTGCCGGTGTTGCAGGCGGTGCTGCAAGGCAAAATCGAACTTCCGAATCACTAGGAATTAAATTAACAAGATGATATTAAAACTCAAAACCCGTTTGACCGATTTGCTTGCGCAAATATGGCCGCTGGCGAAAAAATATCCGCTGGAAATGCTGTGGATGGTGCTGTTTTCCCTACCATTTCTGTTTTTTGATCTTTTTGACGTTAAAGGCGGAGATTTGTTGCGCTATTGGCTGTTTGCACCGGCGTTTTTCGCCCTGAGTTATTTACTCCATCGCTATAAAATCGCTTATTGGCTGACGGCGGTGATGGTGCCGTTAGTGCTGTTTTGGCAGCTGAATAACGGGTTGATATTGGAGGATTATCTGGAGGATCGCCGGTTTGCGGCGTTGCAACTGCTGTTATTGCTGTGTTTACTGGCGCGCGGTTGGGCACAGGAAAACCGCACTTTTATCACCCGTTTTCTGCAAACGGCACTGAATATTGCCAAAGCCTGGCTGATTAACGCGATCGGGTTGCTGCTGTTTTTTGCATTACTGGGCAGTGTTGAATTGCTGTTTAATCTGGATCTGCCGTTTGACCGCATACTTCAGCGAATACTGCCATTTACTTATTTCAGTATCTTCCCACTGTTCTTTTTGCTATTTGAGCAGAATAAGGACACGGAACAAGTCGAGCTAGGGCATTTCGGGCAACTGTTGTTGAATTTCGTACTTTCGCCGACACTCATCATTTATAGTCTGCTGCTGTATCTCTACAGCGCACGCATTGTCCTGCTGGGTGAAATGCCACAGGGGCAAATCAGCTATATAGTGTTGCCGTATTTGTTGCTCGGACTCGCGTTAAAAAGCGTACAACTGCTGCAAACCTCGCCAAAATGGCAAGGTTTTTACCATATCTTCGGCTGGATTGCCTTACTGCCTTTGGCGCTGTTGTGGTTTGCGGTGTATCAACGGTTGAGCGCCTACGGACTGACCGAAGTGCGGGTTTATCTGCTTGCCTTGACGGTGTTAATTTCACTGTTTATTGCGTTATCCTTGCGCACATTCAACGGTCAACACCGCACTTTTGCCAGCTTGATTGCGCTGACGATTATTTTGCTCGGCTGGGTGTTGAATCCGAAGGAAATCGCCTTCGACAACCAATTGGCAAGGTTTGATCGGCAGTTACAGCAATTCGATTTATTGGATGCTCAGGGCAAAATCAAAGCGCTGCCCGACACCGCCGCACAAGCCGGTTTTTCCGAGCAGCAACGACAGGATTATCATAATTTATCCACTCAGGCGCGCAATTTAAATTGGATCTATGCACGGCGTGGACAGATAAATGCGCGTTACGGGCAACATTTTCCTGAATTAGCCGGTGCGAGTGAAGATACACCCCAAATTGCGCCGAACGTAATACAAACGCTACACTTTTATCACCGTGAAAATGTCAGGGTGATAACCTTAAAACACCCTTACCAAACAATGCTGAGTGTCGATTACTCGCTCGATAGCGACACAGTGGCAGAGGCGAAATATCGCTACCGATTTGCAGAACACGGGATCCATTTTGAAGTCGATTTAAACGGGTTTATCAATCAAATTTTGCTAAAAAACGGCTTTGCATTGAAAACCCAATATCCTAAGCAAGAATTGCAACCGCTTAACGATCAGTTTTTGCTGCTGCAAGGCGAGAATTTCCTGCTGCTATTTTCTCGGTTTTCCCTGCGTTACGATAAGACGTTAGGCTATGTCTTTGCCGGAGCTCATTTAGAATCGGTGTTGCAGTAATATTCAGTAATCTGCACCCCAAAAGTTAGACTGCAAAACCAACTGACTAGGGTGCAGATTTTTATGACAAAATATTTGATCAACCTATTTCACACCAAGTTCTCCTTAAATGTTTTGATTTAAGGGTTTTTTGTTTTTATTCAGATTACCTCCTATAATACCCCAATCCCCCTCAAGGAGTTTTGTCATGCAAATCAAAAAATCCGTAACGTCGCGTTTGGCGTATTATTTGGTGATGATTATCATGTTGTCCGGTTTGTCGGTGTGCGTGACCACGCTGATTATGATCAGCAACCATTCCGATGCCGAGATGATCAATGTGTCCGGTTCGCTGCGGATGCAGAGCTACCGTTTGCTGTATGAAATGCAGTACCAGCCGGAGTTGCTGACGCATGGGATTCAGACTTATCAAGCCAGTTTGCAGACGCCGACACTGATGAATTTGGAGCGGTTTTATGTGCCGGATTCGGTGCAGAATGCCTACCGCACTTTGCTGGCAAGTTGGCAGGTGATGGCGGGTTATTTGCGACAGGGGGAGGCAGGATTGTATCAGCAGAATTTGGAATCCTATGTCGATCAAGTCGACAATTTCGTGTCGGTGCTGCAACAGTTTTCCGAGCAGCGTATCCGTTTTGCGATTTATACTAACCTGTTCAGTTTGCTGCTGATGTTGGTATTGGGCGGTTATCTGTTGAGCTACAGCCGTAAAAAAGTAGTGGCGCCGTTGCAGCGCTTGGCCACCGCCAGTCGGCAGGTGCAGAACAGCCAGTTTCAGCACATTGAACTGGATATTGACAGCGATAACGAGCTGGGCGAGCTGTCACGCGGTTTCACCCAAATGGCGGCACAGCTGCAAAAACTCTACCTTTCGCTTGAGGAACAAGTTAGTCAGAAAACCCGTAGTCTGACCCAAATTAACCGCACTTTATCCATGCTGTATTATTCCTCACAACAGCTGACGCTGCATGAAATCACCCGTGAAAATCTGACCACCGTGCTGAAATTGTTGCAACAAAACGAACGCTTGCAAGTCGTGCGCTTGGTGGCGAATGGGAACGAGATGTTTAATCTGGAAGTGGGCAAAGAAGATAGCGCAACAAACTGGCAAACCACGCGGATTACGATTAACGATCAGAATCTGGGTAGCCTGAATTGGCAGCGCAGCGCAGCCTATCCTGACCTGCGTACGATTGAAAATATTGCGCAGATGTTGGGGCGGGCATTGCATTCCTATCAGCTGTTGCGCCAGCGACAACACTTAATTTTAATGCAGGAACGCTCGATTATTGCGCGTGAATTGCATGATTCCTTGGCACAAGTGTTGGCATATCTGCAAATCCAGTTGACGTTGCTACGCCGCAGTATTTTGCAGGAACTGAGCGAGGAGCGGGCGGCGAAAAGTTTGAATATTCTGCACCAATTTGAAACCGCACTTGCCGACGGTTATACCCAACTGCGCGAGCTGTTGGCGACTTTCCGTTTGACCGTCAGCGAGTCGAACTTGAAACTTGCCTTGCAGGAGGTGATCGATTCGCTGCAATCCCGTTCCGAAGCGCAAATCACGCTGGATTGTGCGTTACCGTCGCAATTGCTAAACGCGCAACAACAGATTCATTTACTGCAAATTGTGCGTGAGGCGGTGCTGAACAGCATTAAACACGCCCACGCCACGCTGATTGAAGTGATTGCGCGCAGTAACGACAACGGCGAAAACACCGTGATTATTCGCGATAACGGTGTCGGCATTCCATCACTGGCGGAACCAAGTGGGCACTACGGCTTGAATATCATGCAGGAGCGAGCGCAAGAGTTGAATGCGCATTTGACCATTGCGCGTCGTGCCAGCGGCGGCACCGAAGTCAGTTTATTGTTGGCGGACGACGTGGAATAACAAGGATTACACATGACAACCATTCGGATTGAAAAAGCCCAAGCGCAAGATTTGGCGCAAATCGTGGCGATTTATAACCAAACTATCGCCAGCCGCCGTATCACCTCCGATTTAGCCCCGATATCGGTTGCCGACCGGCAAGCGTGGTTTGACTTTCACCGCAATAGCGTGCGCCACCCGATTTGGGCGGTGCGAAATACGCAAGATCAGCTGATCGGTTGGGCAAGCTTGTCGCCGTTTTACGGGCGACCGGCATACGATATCACCGCCGAAGCCAGTTTTTATCTGGATAACCAAGCCAAGGGCAAAGGAATTGGCACGCAAGTGGTACGTTTTTTACAACAGCAAATGCAACCGCTGCATTATTCCACTCTGCTCGCCTTTGTGTTCAAAGGCAACCCCGCCAGCGTCGGCGTGCTGCAAAAGTGCGGTTTTCAGCAATGGGGCGAACTGCCGAATATCGCCGATATGCAGCAGCATAAAGAAACGTTGCTGTTGTTGGGTTACCAAACGGAATGAAATAGGCATAGTAGCTGTAAATAATATGCTTCATTATTATAAGTGAGTTGGGATATACAAGACAAAATTGTTGGTAAAAAGTAGGTTAACGCCTTATAGTCACTGGCTTTAACCCACTTTTTTGAAATATGAATAAAAAATTGTCCTTTTTGCTCAAAATCAACTATTCAGAAATATGGCACTTATCACCATATTCAACGCTATAAATGCCTGACGTGCAATAAAACATTCACCCTAAAAAATAAGTTGAATTCCAATAAAATTTGGCTTGATTACACGCTTGGAAAACAGACTTATAAACAACTTGTCGATAAATATCATTGTTCTCTAAGAACTATTCATCCTGATGAAAAAGGAAAATACTATACTGCCCGACTTCAAGCGCCTAGTTCACCGCGTAGGATTTTAACGCTGCAGTGTGTTTTCGGGGAGGGTCTAAAGTCTTCATCTTTCAATGCGGCTAAGATTTTAGGGACTTGACTACGGTCAATCCGTTTTAATGATTTTTTGAAACGTTTTGTCGGCAACACAGTGTATATAACGTTTTGCTGCCCGTCATACCCCATACTCCCGTTCGAGTTCGTCCATAGTGGTATATTCCACCGTACCATTTTTGACATCTTCTCTATGCGCGCGCAGATCGGCAATATCTTCAAGTTGAGACAAATGCGCATTGATTAATGACATGACGATGGAATCATAGACATCATCATTAAAGAGTTGGTCATCTAATCCGTGAGCAGACAGCAGGGCTTTTTTCGTCTGTTATTCTCATGACATATTCCTCTAATGAATTAAAGGTAATAATGCCCTCTTTCGAGGGCATGGGTCAAGTGTTGCCGAATAACAATTACCCCTCATTCACCACTCTTGGAAACAAAATATTGTTTTCCAGATGAATATGGTGCATTAAATCGTCGATAAACTCGTTAATGCCGCTGTAGAGCGCGCGCCAAGTGTTGCACGCGTCCGTCGGAGGGGTGACGTTGTCGGTCAGGGATTTCAGCACTTCCACTTGTTGTCCGGCGTCGTCGTGTTCATGCTCCATCACTTTGATCGGCATTCTTGCCATCGCATATTGCCCGGCTTGGATCATCGGGAACAGAATCTGTTCTTCTTTTTGCATATGATGGCTCAGTTCGGCATAAATCTCTTTTAATACCGCCGACGCGCCCATCGGGCAATCGGCGCGATCACCGTGCACGTTTTCCACTTTTTCCGCCATCGCAATCAGCTCCGGCAGCTGTTCGCGGTGGCGATCATGATAGCGGGCGATGATATGGGCGATAATTTCCGGGTAAGCGGTTTGCGTCCAATCCTGCTCCTGCCCGAGGTCTTGCCGCGCTGCCAGTTCGGCTAAACGGCTTTCAATCGCCGCCAAATCCAGATTTTTCACGTTTGCCGCAAAGCCAAGCGTGTTGGCGCCGCCGCAGCAAAAATCCAAATCATATTCGCGCAACAGTTTGGTGGCGCCCGGAATGGCAATCGCCAATTCGCTCAGTTTTTTATCTTGAAATGACATAATTTCCTCGTATTCGTTAGGATAAAAGTTGAGTTAAATAGTAAGGTATTTTGACGATAAAAGCCGTATTTTTAATTCATCTTTTGATCTATATCAAATCGAATACCTGAAACGAGGTAGGCAATACCGCACTTTGCGTTATCAAAATGGCAAAGTGCGGTCAGAAGGATTTAAACTTTTTTCTTCACGGTTAAGCCGGCAGGCGCTTGCGCTACCGGCATGATTTCAATCCGGTTGATATTGACGTGTGACGGTTGCTCGGCAATCCAAACAATGGTGGCGGCAATATCGTCAGGGGTCAGATAATCCACATTGGCGTATAAGGCTTCGGCTTTGGTGCCGTCACCATAGAAACGCACGTTGGAAAACTCGGTGCCACCGCATAAACCCGGTTCGACATTGCTGACCCGCACCGCCGTGCCGACCAAATCGGCGCGCAAGTTGAGGCTGAATTGTTTGACGAAGGCTTTGGTCGCGCCGTACACATTGCCGCCCGGATAGGGATAATCGCCGGCAATCGAGCCGAGATTGATAATGTGCCCGCGGTTGCGCGCCACCATGCCGGGCAGAATGGCGTGGGTCAAGGTGGTTAAACCGCCGATATTGGTGGCGATCATCTGCTGCCAATCTTGCAAGCGGCTGTTCTGTGCGGCGGCAACACCGAGCGCCAAACCGGCATTATTCACCAATAAATCAATTTCTTGCCATTGCGGCGGCAAACTGTGAAGTGCGGTTTGCACCGCCGCCGGATCGCAGACATCAAATGCCAGCGCCAGACAATTGTCGCCCAGCTCCTGTTGCAATGCCTGTAAACGATCTTGCCGACGGGCGCTGATGATCACCCGATGTCCGTGTTGCACCAATAAACGTGCGGTTGCCGCACCAAAGCCGGCACTGGCGCCGGTAATTAAAGCTAACATGGTTACCCCCTCTGCTATTTGCATGCGTAATGATTTTTACTATAACAAAAAGCGGCTTGCTGTCCATTGGCACGGTAAAAATTTTTGCTAAAAGAGTTGCTTTTATTGAAGTGATGTTGTAATTAATTAGAGTAGAAAATTAAAACACAACATCAAAAAAATAAGGAAACAATATGCAAAACGTAGGTTTTATCGGTTGGCGCGGAATGGTCGGTTCGGTTTTAATGGATCGTATGCAACAAGAGCAAGATTTCGCCTTGCTTAACCCGGTCTTTTTCACCACCTCCCAAGCCGGACAAAAAGCACCGAGCTTCGGCGGCAAGGACAGTGGCGTGTTGAAAGACGCCTTTAACATTGACGAATTGAAAGCGCTGGATATTATCGTCACCTGCCAAGGCGGTGATTACACCAATGAAGTCTATCCGAAACTGCGTGCGGCAGGTTGGAACGGTTATTGGATCGACGCCGCTTCTACCCTGCGTATGGAAAAAGACGCGATTATCGTGTTGGATCCTGTCAACCAACACGTCATCCGCGACGGTTTGGCGAAAGGCGTGAAAACCTACGTCGGCGGCAACTGCACTGTCAGCTTGATGTTGATGGCATTGGGCGGTTTGTTTGAAAAAGATTTGGTGGAATGGGTTTCGGTTGCCACTTACCAAGCCGCGAGCGGCGCCGGCGCGAAAAATATGCGTGAATTGCTGGTGCAAATGGGCGAATTGCGCGATGTGGTGAAAACCGATTTGGACAACCCGGCTTCGTCGATTTTAGCGATTGAAAGAGCGGTTGCCGACAAAATGCGCGGCGATTTGCCGATTGAAAACTTTGGTGCGCCGTTGGCGGGCAGTTTGATTCCATGGATCGACAAATTACTCGACAGCGGACAAACCAAAGAAGAGTGGAAAGGCTATGCCGAAACCAATAAAATCCTCGGTTTATCCGACAGCCCGATTCCAATCGACGGCTTGTGCGTGCGTATCGGTGCGCTGCGTTGCCACAGTCAGGCGTTCACCATTAAAATGAAAAAAGCTCTGCCGTTGACGGAAATCGAACAACTGTTAGCCTCGCATAACGAGTGGGTGAAAGTGATTCCGAACGACAAAGAAAGTACCCTGCGCGAGCTGACCCCGACCAAAGTCACCGGCACCTTGAGCGTTCCGGTCGGACGTTTGCGCAAACTGAATATGGGGCCTGAATATCTGGCGGCATTCACCGTCGGCGATCAGCTGTTATGGGGCGCGGCTGAACCGTTGCGTCGCATTTTGCGTCAATTGGTGGCGTAAATCGTTTCCCTCCCTACCCCATTTTTCTAGTGAAAAATGGTACTCCCTCCGCACGCGGAGGGAGAGAAAAATACCCTAAGGCGGGAACTCCCGCCTTATCTTTTTGCTAATACGACAGGTCATCAAATGGAACGAGAACCGCACTTTGGGCAGTTTGCTTTAAGAACCTTGAAACCCTTTGTCGAACAGTTTCCGCTGCAATATTTTGACGGGCAGCGCGGCTGTAGAATCGCGTACCGTTTTTTTGAACACCCGGCGACGGAATCTATTCCGCGTAACTTGATGATTTTGGTCAGCGGTCGCAGTGCGAATTTATTAAAATGGTCGGAAATCGCTTATGATTTTTATCAGCTCGGTTTTGACGTGCTGAGTTTCGATCACCGCGGACAAGGCTATTCGCAACGGCTGCTGCCCGATCCGGACAAAGGCTATATTGATCGGTTTGAGTATTATTTGGACGATATGGACGCGGCGATTCACCAAGTCAACCAGCGCCATGCCTATCAACGGCAGTTGGTGCTGGGGCACTCGATGGGGGCATTAATTGCAACCCTGTATCTGGCTAAATATCCGCATCAGATCGACAAATTGGTTTTGAGTGCGCCGCTGTTTGCGCTACCACTGAAAAACCCGTTTTGGGAACAACTGGTGGTGAATATCATGGTGCTGCTCGGACAGGATCAACGTTATATTTTCGGCAGAACCGCCTATCAACCGGTCAATCCGGACAATAACGATCTCAGTTTTTGCAAGACCCGCATGAAATGGATGAACCGGATTAACCGCCGTTATCCGGAAGTGCATTTGGGCGGGCCGACCTTTCGCTGGGTACATCAGTGCATTATCCAGTTTAAAAAATTACCGCGTGCGATCAGCAAGATTAAAATCCCGGTGCTGGTGCTGCAAGCGGAAAAAGAGCTGATCGTCTCGAATCAGCAAATTGAAAAGTACGCCAAATTATTTAGCCGCTTGCAGCATGAAGTGGTGAAAAACGCCAAACACGAAATTCTGTTTGAACGCGACGCGATTCGCCAAGCGGCGTTTGATAAGATTGCGGCGTTTTTAACAGATTAATTCCAAAGTGCGGTTTAAACCGCACTTGAGATTGCTGACAAACTGACTTCTCTCCCTCCGCATGCGGAGGGAGTACTATTTTTCGCAAGAAAAATGGGAGGGAGGGGAATATGAAAATGTAACATATTCATTTTTAACATTCTTTATGCCTCCCTCCGTCCTTCGGACACCTCCCTCCGTATACGGGGGGAGGGAAATGATTAGAGAAAAAGACTTTGTCATTAGCCTGAAGTGCGGTTTGACCGCACTTTGTATTAATTTCTCGCCGATGACAGTAACAACATCAATCCCAACAAGCATAAAATCACCCCGATCACCCGATTAACAATCACTTGCCGTTGTAGCAAACGTTGGCGAATCGTCGGGGCTGAGAGCAGCACCGCCACCAAGCCGAACCAAAGCAAATGCGCCAATGACATAAACGCCCCGTAACTAATCTGCACCCACAACGGCGTATTGGGATTGACGATTTGGGTGAAGGTGCTGAGCACAAACAGCGTGGTTTTCGGGTTGAGGGCATTGGTGATAAAGCCGTTTTTAAACGCCTGTTGATCGCTGAGCACCGCACTTTCACTTTCTAGATTAAACGCAGCCGGACGGTGGCGAAAGGTGGAAAAGCCGATATAAATCAAATACAACGCGCCCAAGGTTTTCACCAGATGAAACAGGCTGGGCGATTGCAACAACAATACACTCACGCCTAACAAGGTGTAGCCGACATGCACCCAAACCGCACTTGCAATGCCGATGGCAGTGATGATACCGGCACGTTTGCCGTATAAATAACTGTTGCGCGTGGTCATGGCGAAATCGCCGCCGGGGCTGATGACGGCGAGAATGGTGATGGTGATCACCGCAAGAAGTTCGTGCATAATGGTTGAGATAATTTCCGTTTAGATTAAGATTGAAAAATAGGGTTTGTTGTTTTTTGTTTATATTTTGCCTGATTTTTAACAGAAGAAAATCGAAATATTGTCATTAAGGTGTGAGATTTTGGAACAGATAGCCAAGCTGCCGTTGAACGCGCTTAAATATTTCTATTTTGTCGCCAAGTGCGGTAGTTTGAGTGCGGCGGCATTACAGTTGCACGTGACTCATGGCGCAGTCAGCAAACAGTTGAAGCTGTTGCAACACCATTTCAGCGAGCCGCTGCTGCTGAAACAGAGGCGCAATCTGCTGTTGTCGCACAACGGACGGATGTTGTATCAGCATTGCCAAACGGCGTTTTCCGAGCTGGAAAGTGCGGTTAAGCAGATCAAAACCCGCCAGCAACAGGATTTGGTGATCTCGTGCGAACCGACTTTGGCGATGAAATGGCTGATTCCGCGTATTAGTGCGCTGCAACAGCAAACCGGCTTAAATCCGGTGATTTTGGCCGCCGGCGGTGCAGTCGATTTTGAGCGGCAAGCGATTGATTTGGCAATTCGGCGTAACGATTTCCAGTGGGCGAAATCGCTGTATGCGAAAAAAATTGCCGATGAGCAAATGGGTTTGGTACAGCATTTGCAAGTCAAACAACATCGCCGTTTGCACACCCACACCCGTCCGCAGGCGTGGCAGGATTGGCAAAGGCTCAGCGGTTTCGCGCTTAATGAATGGCAAGAGGACAGCTATTTCGAGCATTTTTACCTCTCGATTCAAGCCGCGATTGCCGGCATGGGCGCGGCGATTGCTTCACGTTTTATGGTCGAAGCCGAAATCGAACAAGGTATTTTACACGCGCCGCACGGCTTTATCGGCGACGGTTCGGCATATTATCTGCTGTCGCAAACGCCATTGGCTCAAGGCAAAAGTGCGGTTTTGTTGCATTGGCTAAAGGCGGAAATGCTCAACAATCGTTGAATTTTTCAATCTTTATTGAACTATTTGCTGACAATTTAGTCTAATTTTTTACCAAACAACTGGTCTGAAACAGCAAGTGCGGTCTGGAATTTTGAACTCGGCGTAATTTGTGCTATAACTAACGCCTCGTTTATCATAAGCAGGTCGTGCAACAACGCACAGCAAGACAAGTGATTAACTGAATAAACAAAGAAGGAATGCGATGACGAAAGAAATGCAAATGATGCTTGTTCCTCAAGGCAACTTGGAAAGCTATATCCGTGCCGCCAACCAATATCCGATGCTGACCGCAGAGGAAGAGAAGGCGTTGGCGGAGCGTTTGTATTACCAACAGGATTTGGACGCGGCAAAAGAATTGATTCTGTCCCATCTGCGTTTTGTGATCCATGTTGCGCGCGGTTATTCCGGCTACGGCTTGCCACAAGCGGATTTGATTCAGGAAGGCAATATCGGGCTGATGAAAGCGGTGCGCCGTTTCAATCCGGAAGTGGGCGTGCGCTTAGTCTCGTTTGCGGTGCATTGGGTCAAGGCCGAAATTCACGAATATGTGCTGCGCAACTGGCGGATTGTCAAAGTTGCGACCACCAAAGCGCAACGCAAACTGTTCTTCAACCTGCGTAAAACCAAACAGCGTTTCGGTTGGTTTAATGAAAATGAAGTGGCAATGGTTGCCGATGAATTGGGCGTGTCGGTTGATGACGTGAAAGAGATGGAATCGCGCATGACCGGGCAGGATATGGCGTTCGACCTGCCGAGCGACGACGCGGAAGAGACTTACAGCCCGGCGTTATATTTAGAAGATAAAAGCTCTGATTTCGCCCTGGAATTGGAACAAGAAAACTACGAAAGCCAAGCCACCGAACAGCTGAACGAAGCCTTGGACAGTTTGGACGAGCGCAGCTTGGATATTATCCGCTCCCGTTGGTTGGATGACAATAAAGCCACGTTGCAGGATTTGGCGGCGAAATACAATATTTCCGCCGAACGCGTGCGCCAGTTGGAAAACAACGCGCTGAAAAAATTAAAAGTCGCCGTTGATTTTTAAACGATTGAAAGCGTGAAAAGCCTGTCTGATGTGACAGGCTTTTTTGTTGCCTGCGTTATAGAAAAATCCCCAATAACAACGCAATAAAAATCCCCATGCCAAAGTAGTTGTTATTGAGAAACGCCTTGAAACACTCTTCCCGCGTGCGCTCGCGCGTCAGTTTGCATTGATAGACAAAGCAAAGTGCGGTGACGGCAAGGGCGGCATAATAAGCCGGGTGTAAATTTGACAGATAGCCGATCGCAATAAACAGCACCAATGCGATAAATTGCAGTAACGCAATGATTTTATTATCAAATTGTGCGAATAAAATCGCAGTGGATTTGACGCCGATCCGCAGATCATCGTCGCGATCCACCATCGCATATTGGGTGTCATACGCCACCGTCCAGAGTAAATTGGCGGCAAACAGCAACCAACAAATCAACGGCAATTGCCCGCTCACGGCGGCATATGCCATCGGAATCGACCAACCGAACGCCGCACCCAACACAAATTGCGGCAAATGGGTGTAGCGTTTCATAAACGGATAGACAAATGCCAAGCTGACCGCAATAAACGACAGTAAAATGGCGTAACCATTCAGATTCAGCACCAATAAAAAGGAAAGTGCGGTCAGAATAAAAAACAGGATTTTCGCCTCTTTCTCATTCACTTCACCGGTGGCAAGCGGACGATGGGCAGTGCGCTTGACGCTGCCGTCAATGTGGCGATCGGCATAATCGTTGATCACACAGCCTGCCGCCCGCATTAAGACTACGCCGCACAGAAAAATCAGCAAAGTGCGGTAGTCCGGCACGCCGTCCGCCGCCAAAAATAACGCCCACAAGGTCGGCCACAGCAATAATAAAGTGCCAATCGGACGGTCGAGACGCATTAAACGGGCATAAGCCGGCAGTTTTCGGATAAATAAATTCGACATGTTACACAATCGTAGTACGGTTAGACCGTATACTGGTCTTAAAAAAGAATGATAAAAGATGGTGTTATCTTACCTCAAAACAGGTAGGCTGGCATAGCGTTATCGGTGCTGCCGGCGGTGATAACCTAATATGAATGCGTTGTCAGCACTGGGCAGATAGACTATAATTTCAGCAACGTTCATTGATTATCGGGGCAGATGATGAATAAAGAATATGAAAAATGGTTGACTGAAAAAGTACAAAAAAGTATCGATAATTTGGATCAAGGCGGCAAAAAATACACTTGGGACGAAGTGGTGAATCTGGCACGTAAACATTATACCGATAAAGTGTTTAAGAAAACGGCGTAACCCATGCGATTAGTTATTTCTGAACATGCCAAAGACGATTTTTTAACGATTTATTATAATATTGCCAGTTATGTCAGTATTGAAAGTGCGGAGAAAATAACCACGGAGATTTACAAAACCATCGAACTTGCGCTAACCCAGCCGTTAATGGGCGTGGTTGGCATTGTCGAGGGGTCCGAGAGTTATTTCCGCGCGGTGGTACATACCGAATTGTGTATCGGATCGTTGAAAACAGTAAAGAAGATGAATTACATATTTTGAATATCGCATTGGCGAAACAACAATATCCTCAAATTTAAGCAATACAGCCAAATAAGCCGCAAATCCTCACAGATTGCGGCTTTTTTGTCCAATTATGACTTTCTTAAGCCGCGAATAAAACTCACTGCTTCTTGGGTTAAGCGCGTGACTTGTTGCCAATTTCCGGCGGCAATCGCCTCATTCGGCAGAATCCACGAGCCGCCGACGGTGGCGACGCAATCCAAGGCGACATAGTCGGCAACGTTTTTCGGGCTAATGCCGCCGGTCGGGCAGAATGTCAGCTGCGGCAACGGTGCGGAAATCGCTTTCAGCGCCGGCGCACCGCCGTTGGCTTCCGCCGGGAAGAATTTGAGGTGATCATAACCCAACTCAAGTGCGGTCATCATTTCCGACGGGGTTGATGTTCCCGGCATTAACGGCGCCTCGCCTTGCAACGCGTGTTTCAGCAACGACACCGTCGCCCCCGGCGAAATCACAAATTTCGCACCGGCCGCCACCGCCGAATCATATTGTTGCGGTGAAATCACGGTTCCCGCGCCGACCAATGCTTGCGGCATAGCCTCGCTAATCAGCTTGATTGCATCAAGTGCAACTGCACTGCGCAGCGTGATTTCAAACACATTGATCCCGCCGTCCAACAACGCCTGCGCCATCGGCAGCGCGTCGTCCAAATTTTTGATTACCATCACCGGCACCAGCGGTGACGCGGCGAAAACCGCACTAGGTTGGAGTTTCCATGACATAATACTATTTCCTTTTGTTAATAATGATCTCTAATTAGAGAATGATTGTTTAAATTTCACCCTGCTTTGCGGATAAGACGTAACCGATAAACCAATAGTGCACAGAGAATCAAGCCACAACCCAGCAATTTAAGCACGGTGACGGTCTCGTCCATTAACCACACGCTTAACATCAGTGTCCAAACCGGTTCCAATACCATAATAATCGCTGCCGTACTAATATTACAGTGCTTTTGTCCGATGGTTTGCACAAAATAACGTAAGTTACTGGCGAGCAACACGCTGGCAAGAAACCAGAGCCAGGTGTTGAACGAAATTGTCGTTTGCCAGCTTTCGGCTAGTATTGAATAGCCGCTGCATACTATGCCGACAATAGCGAATTGAATCGTAATCAGCGACATCGGCGGAATATTTTTGGCATATTGATGATTCAATACGAAATAGAACGCGGCTGATAGTGAGCTGAGTAAAAATAGGATACTGCCGCCGGAAAAACGCAGCCCGCCATAACGACCGATGGCTAAAAAATATAAACCGACCAGCGCAATCGGCATTGAAAGCCAGAACACCGGCAACGGGCGTTGCTTGAAAAGCAGCCATGAAATCAACGGCGCAATCAGCATGGCAAGGCTAACTAAAAATGCCCCTTCGCCCAACTCATTGCTGTAAGTAATCCCCTGCACCCACAGAAACAAGTTAAGCGCCAAGGCAATGCCAACCGCACTTGCGTTGAGAATTTGAATTCTCTTCAGGCGATATAACTGCCGATGGGCAAAAGGCAGAAAAATCAAGGCGGCGGTTAAAAAACGCAGCCCCATAAAGCCGACCGACGGCATTTCCGCAATCGCGTTTTTTGATAAAAACCACCCCGAGGCGCCGATCAGCGTCACGATGAAAATCAGAATTTGCCCGAGGTAGTTTTGCATATCATCAATTGCCGGTATTGAGAAACTCTCCCAATCATCACCTTATTGGTTAAAATACACTTTTTTTAAGGCAAGCTCCAAACCGCGGAATTCGGCCAACCCTTTTAAGCGACCGATGGCAGAATAGCCCGGATTGGTTTTCTTGCGCAAATCGTCCAACATTTGGTGTCCGTGATCGGGTCGCATTGGAATCAGGCGCGGGTTACCGGCGGCTTTGCGTTTGTATTCTTCGCTCAATAAGGCTTTGACCACATTAAACATATCCACATCGCCTTCCAAATGCGCAGCTTCGTGGAACGTCAGCGGATTTTCTTCGCGGCAAGTAGAACGCAAATGCGCGAAATAAATCCGATCGGCAAATTGCTCGGTCATCTGCACCAAATCGTTGTCGGAACGCACGCCGTAAGAACCGGTACACATAGTGAAACCGTTTGCCGCCAGCGGCTGGGTTTCGACAAACCACTGCATATCCTCAATAGTGGACACAATGCGCGGCAAGCCCAAAATCGGGCGCGGCGGATCATCAGGGTGAATCGCCATTTTAATCCCGACTTCTTCCGCCACCGGAATAATCTGTTGCAAGAAAAATGCCAGATGTTGGCGGAATTGTTCCTTGCTGATAGCTTGATAGCGATCCAGCTGTTGTTGGAATTCGGCAAGGGTGTAACCCTCTTCCGCCCCCGGCAAACCGGCAATAATATTATTGGTTAATTGCTGAATATCCTGCTCGTTCATTTGATCGAAATAGGCTTTTGCCGCTTGCTGTTCGGCTGCGCTGTAAGTTTCATTTGCCCCCGGGCGTTGCAAAATATACAGCTCAAACGCCGCAAAGGCATCTTGATCGAAGCGTAACGCTTTTGAACCGTCCGGCAATTGGTATGCCAAATCGGTGCGCGTCCAATCCAACACCGGCATAAAGTTGTAACAAACCGTATCAATACCGCACTTTGCCAAATTGCGCAGGGTCTGCTGATAATTTTCAATCCACTGCAAATATTGCCCGCTTTGGGTTTTGATTTCCTCATGCACCGGCACGCTTTCGACCACCGACCACACCAACCCGGCTTGTTCGATTTCCTGTTTGCGTTTCTCAATTTCCTCAATGATCCACACCTGCCCGTTCGGAATATTGTGAAGTGCGGTCACAATCCCCGTCGCCCCCGCTTGGCGGATATCCGCCAACGAAACCGGATCTTTCGGTCCGTACCAACGCCATGTTTGTTCCATTTTTATTTTTCCTATTCCTATTCTTTACTATCTTATTTAGTTACTAATCTCTAAAAATAAATCCATCAAAATTTGGATCATCAATATCAGAGTGTTCAAATAACCTATTCTTTACATTTTCTAAATGTGTCCACATTTTTTCGTAAGCAGAATCTGGTTCTTTTCTTTGAAGAGCCATATAAATTTCCTGATGATCCGATAACCAATCACTTCGATAGTCTTTATGATTGATTTTCCGATGTAATTCATTCCATTTCATACTTCTTTGTCTGCGTTGCCATATGTCTTTGACCATATCAACCAGAGCAAGGTTATGAGTTGCTCTAGCTATTGATAAATGGAACATTAAATCTGTATCATATTCAAAATTACCGTGTTCAACATTTTGGCGTTCTAATACAAGAATTTCTTTAAGTGTTACTATGTCAGATTTTGTAGCTTTTCTGGCAGCAAGGTGAGCAATATTACTTTCTAAAATTTGTCGTGCTTGCAGCATTTCAAATGGACCAATTTCTAAATCAATATAACTACTATCTCCAGTCAATAACCCGTTTGGTTTTAGAGATGCTATATACATACCTGAACCTTGTCTTATGTCTAGATAACCTCCAACTTCAAGCATGGTAATGGATTCTCTGATAGTGGTTCTCGCAACACCATAATGAGCCATAAGTATCTTTTCTGTCGGTAATTTATCTCCAATATTAAATTTTCCGTCAGATATTTGATTAATAATATCCAAGCCAATTTCTATATATTTTTTCATATCTCATAAATTCATTGATCAGTTTTATATTATTAATCATACTGATTTAGAATTTAAGGTTCAATAAAAATTACTTATTTAATAAATAATTATGGTTTATTTTTGATAATTTTAGATCTGGATCACAAATTTTATTAAAAATTCATCGACAACTTTACGAGAGCTTTATGAATCTTGTAGAGTGATATTGAAGCATATGAATGGCAGTATCTAAATATTTTATTACTCTTTTATATAAGGAAAAAGTTATGAAAAAAATGACTATGACATTAATGTCACTTATGTTTTTAGCTTTCAGTGATGTAACTCATGCTTTAACGCTCAAGATTGCTGATAACCATAGTAAAGATGACTCTACGGTAAGAGCATTGGAGGATTTTTCGAAAAAAATATCTGAACGGACGCAGGGCAAGGTAAAGGCGAGAGTATATGCCAATGGAGTACTCGGTGATGAAGTACAAGTTTTGCAGCAATTACAACAAGGTATCATTGATATCGGTAGGGTCTCTACTTCAAATTTAAGTCAGTTCAAACCTCAGTTTTCAATTATATCAATGCCTTATCTATTTAATGATATGGAACATTTTAAACGTTTTGCTAATAGCTCAGTAGGAAAAGAATTTTTAGATTCGATTGATGATGATGGGATGATTGGTATTACATTTTATACAAATGGATTCCGTTCTTTTTATACAAAATCTAAACCTATTCATACACCAGCTGATCTTGATGGATTAAAAATTCGAGTTATGGGAGATACCACAGCAATTAATATGGTCAATCATTTAGGTGCAAAAGCAACACCAATGGCATATTCAGAAGTATTCAGTGCAATACAGCAAGGTGTTCTTGATGGTGCTGAAAGTGCAATAACGGTATTAACGAACGGAAGTCATGGCGAGGTTGCTAAATATTTTTCTTTTGATGAGCATTCTCTAATTCCGGATGTGGTTGTTATCAGCAAAAAATCATATGAAAAACTAAACGAAGATGAACGTAATCAAGTTATTCAAGCGTTAAAAGAATCTTGGGTTTTACAAGATAAACTTTTTGTTGAAGACATGGAAGTGGCATATAAAATCGCTCAAGAAAAGATGAAAGTTAATTTCAATGATGTCAATAAAGAACCATTCCGTGAGCTAGTAAAACCTATGTATGATTCTTTACCACAAAATGATAAAGATATAGTGGAAAAAATAAAGGATTTATAACTTTTAATTTAAGGAGAGTTTAAATGGATAGATTGATATATTTAAAGGGAAAAGTAGAGGTTGCATGTAGTACTTTTGCTGGATTGCTTATGATAGCTATGTCAATAATAGCTGTCTGGCAAGTGGTTTCTAGATATGTATTGAACTCTCCTAGTACTAATACAGAAGAAGCTTTACGTTATTTGATGATATGGATGGGTTTTTTTGGAGCAACATATTGTTTTGGAAGAAATACTCATCTTTCGATTACACTACTGGAAAATAAATTAAATCCTAAGAATTATTTTTATTTGAAAGTTATACAAATAACAGTTGTATGTATCACAATTTTAATATCGTCGATATATGGAGGTTACCATTTTGTAGTATCTAGTTTTTCTCAATATTCACCAACACTAGGAATTTCTATGAGTCTAATATATGCTATTATTCCTGTCTCAGGATTGTTAATATTGTTTCTTTGTATTTGCAATTTGCTAATATTAATTGAGGAATCAAGAGAGGGAAATTATGGATGCTGAATTAATATATATAAGTCTAGTGCTTTTTGGCACATTTATAATCTTGTTAGCTATCGGAATTTCAATTTCTATCAGCATTCTATTGGCTAGTATAATAACGTTATTTTTCGAACTTCCAACTGATATGGTTTTATATACTGGAAGTCAAAAAATGTTTTCTGGAATTGATAGTTTTGGATTATTAGCAGCACCTTTCTTCATATTTTCTGGAAATTTAATGAATAAAGGTGGGATAGCAAGGAGATTAGTCAATTTGGCCTTGTTGATCGGTGGTAAAATACCAGGATCATTATTACATGCTAATGTAATTAGTAATATGCTATTTGGAAGTGTATGTGGTTCTTCAGTAGCAGCTGCTTCTGCTGTAGGTGGTTTTATGGGACCACTACAGAGAGAGAAAAATTATGATCCACGTATTTGTGCGGCTGTAAATATTGCTTCTGCTCCAACGGGGTTGCTTATTCCTCCTACAGGAATGTTTATTATTTATTCGTTGATGACAGGTGCTTCAGTCGCAACATTATTTATTGCTGCCTATATACCAGGAATTTTAATGGGACTTGCAGTGATGATATATGCATATTTTGTGGCTAAAAAATATAACTATCCAACAGAAGAGACTAAAAATTGTAAAGAAGCAATTAGAGTAGTAATAGAATCGATACCAAGCCTTGCAATGATTATTATTGTTATTGGTGGAATTGTTGCTGGAATTTTCACTGCAACAGAGGGAGGGGCTATTGCAGTAGCTTATGCTTTAATATTGTCTCTAGCATATAAAACAATAAAAGTAAAAGATATTCTTCCTATTGCTATAGAATCAGCCTATGTATCTGGAACTATTTTATTTTTAATTGCAGCATCAGGTGTTATGTCATGGGCTATGGCATTTCTATCTATACCAGAGAGCATTAGTGAAATATTGATTAATATGTCAGATAATAAATATGTCATATTTATTATTATGAATATTATTTTATTATTTGTTGGTACATTTATGGACGTTGCACCGGCATTACTTATTTTTACCCCTATATTTTTTCCAATTGCGGTGTCTTTAGGGATGGATCCTATTCATTTTGGGGTAATGATAGCATTTAACTTGTGTGTTGGGAATTTTACGCCTCCTGTAGGCAGTGCTTTATTTGTAGGATGTAGTGTTGCTAAAGTTTCTATTGATGAAGTTTTGAGACCATTGCTTCCAATATTTTTATTAGTATGTGTCGCATTATTTCTTGTTACTTACATACCTTGGTTTTCTTTATTCCTTCCTAGACTATTTGGATTAATATAGGAGTAATATATGTATATTAGTTTATCTGAATATAGTCCATCAAGAGATGGAGTTAAATTGAATACTGACATTTTTAATCAAGCAATTTTTGATTTAAATAAAAAAGGAGGTGGAGTATTATATATTGAGGCGGGTAAATATCTCGTTGGAAATGTTTGTTTAGAAGATAATGTTTATTTGTATCTGGATCCTGGTGCTGAAATAATTGCAAGTTCAAATTATAATGATTTTAAAAATGCAAAAAGTTCTGTTATGGCAGAACAATCTTTTTTAGGTTTTATCTTTGCAAAAAATAAAAATAATATCGGTATATTAGGTAAAGGATTGATAAATGGTAATGCACCATTCTATCATTCAACTAATGTAGATGAGCTAGGTTATAGAATGCCGAATAGATCGAGAATAAGAACAATTATTTTTGAAAGTTGTGAAAATATTTTACTCGAAGATTTTACAATAAAAGATGCACCAATGTGGACAGTACATTGTATATCATGCCGGATTGGAAATATTAATAATATAAAAATTATTAATGATTTTAGATTTACTAATACAGATGCAATAGATATAGATGGATGTTCTAATTTCAATATTCAAGGTTGTTATATAAAAACTGCCGATGATGGCATCTGTCTTAAAACTAGTGAAAAATCAAAAGAAATAGATACTCCGTGTGAAAATATACTTGTGAGTAATTGTATTATTGAATCACATAGCTCAGCATTAAAGATTGGAACCGAGAGTTATAATAACTTTAACAATATTAAATTTAACAATTGTATAATATCAAATTCAAATCGTGGAATATCGTTAGTGACAAGGGATGGAGGTTGTATAAATAATGTTACAATATCAGATATGTCGATTACTACTAAATTTACATTAGATTGCCATTGGGGAAAAGCTGATCCAATTTTTATTTCCGTCAAGAAAAGAGATCCAAATAATATACATTGCGGGCAAATCAATAATGTAACATTTAATAATATTAATATTATATCTGAAGGCGCTATTAATATTCATTCAGAACCTAATGATAAAGCGAGTAAAATATTTTTCAATAACATCAATCAATGCCAAGTAGTAAGTGAAAATAAAAACAGGGGAACATATGATATAAGACCTCCATGCAACCCAAATCAATATGATAATAATGGAATGAATAATGCCTACTATATTCCTTTGGGGGAGTCAAGACCTTGGGGGGTTTTTGAATATCCAAATGGAATTCCTGCTATTTTTATAAATGGAATTAGTAAGGATAGTATAAGTATTAATAATTGCTACTTTTCTAGAGAAAATGTTCAAAAATGGAGTGATAAAACAATTCAATTTTACAAAGACGGTGAGGAAATTTTATGAACATCTCGAGCAGTAGAATGATTCATCTTGGATTTGGTGCTTTCCATAAGGCTCATCAAGGCGTATATATGGATGAAACAAATCAACAGAGTGAAATTCAATGGCTCTATTATGAAGTAAATTTAATGGCAGGGCTTGAACCAATCGTAAAATTAAGAAAGCAGAATTTGCAATACCATGTTTTTGAAAAAGGTGTAAATAAAAATACTCTAAAGAAAGTTAGAGCCATTTATGATGCTTTTCATCCTAAGTTAGATAGTATTAATACTATTCTAGAAAAAATGGCAGAACCGCAGATTGCGATTGTGTCTTTAACCGTCACCGAAAAAGGCTATTGCACCGATCTTGCCACCGGCAAATTGGATTTAAACAATCCGTTGATCCAACAAGATCTGGCTAATCCGCAACAGCCGAGTTCGGCGATCGGTTATATCGTGGAAGCGTTGCGGCGGCGTAAGCAGCGTAATCTCGCGCCTTTCACCGTGATGTCGTGCGATAACGTGATGGAAAACGGGCATATTGCCAAAAGTGCGGTTTTAGGATTGGCATACCAAATCGACACGGAACTGGCGCAATGGATTGAACGGAACGTAACGTTTCCTTGCACCATGGTCGATCGGATTGTCCCGGCGGCAACCGATGAAACCTTGCAGGAAATCGCCGAGATTCTGGGTTATTACGATCCGTGCGCAATTGCCTGTGAAGAATTCAAACAATGGGTGATCGAAGATAATTTTGTTGCCAGTCGTCCGCAATGGGAGTTGGTCGGCGCGGAATTGGTGGCAGATGTACGTCCGTTTGAACAGATGAAACTGCGTATGCTGAACGGCAGCCACTCCTTTTTAGCCTATTTGGGCTATCTCGGCGGTTACGAACATATCTCCGACACTATGAATGACAGTGATTACCGCGCTGCCGCCCATCGGTTAATGTTGCAAGAACAAGCGCCGACCTTGAATATGCCGCAAGGCACGGATTTGGCGCGCTATGCCGACTTGCTGATCGAACGCTTTACCAATCCGGGCTTGAAACACCGCACTTGGCAAATTGCGATGGACGGCAGTCAAAAACTGCCGCCGCGTTTATTGGAATCGATCAGCTATCACTTGCAACAACAGCAACCGTTCCCGTTATTGGCTTTGGCGGTTGCCGCTTGGATGCGCTATATCAGCGGCGTTGATGAACAGCAACAGCCGATTGAGGTAAAAGACCCGATGAGCGCACAATTTGCGGCGATTTATGCCAAGTGCGGTCTGAATGCGGCTGTGGTCGATGAATTGTTGCAACTAGACAATATTTTCTCACCGCAACTGGCGGCAAATCCGATTTTTGTGGCACAAGTGAAACAGGCATACCAAAAATTACTCGATGTCGGCGCACGCCGAGCGGTTGCCGAGTATTTGGCGTTAGCGCAACACTAGTCAGGAGCTAAAAATGAAACCGTTTATGTGTGAAGATTTTCTGCTGTCAAACGAAACTGCACGCCGCTTATACCACGATTACGCCGCGCAACAGCCGATTTTTGATTACCATTGCCATCTCAATCCGCAAGAGATTGCGGAAAACCGCCAATTTAACGATTTGAGCGAAATCTGGCTGGAGGGCGATCACTATAAATGGCGTGCCTTGCGCACCGCCGGGGTGGAAGAACGCCTGATCACCGGCGATGCCTCGAATTATGAAAAATATCTGGCGTGGGCGCGCACCGTGCCGTTGTGTATCGGCAACCCGATTTACCATTGGACGCATTTGGAACTGCGCCGTCCGTTCGGTATTCGCGATACCTTATTTAATTTGCAAAATGCCGACAAAATTTGGCAACAATGCAATGAAATGCTGCAAGATCGCCGTTTCTCGGCGCAAGGCATTATGCAACAAATGCATGTCAAATTGGTCGGCACAACCGATGATCCGATTGACAGTTTGCAATACCATCAAGCCATTGCCGCTGATCCGACCTTCGATATCGAAGTCGTGCCGAGTTTCCGTCCGGATAAGGCGTTCAAGATCGAATTACCGCACTTTAACGACTATTTAGCCCAGCTGGGTGCGGTCAGCGATATTGAGATCGTCACTTTTGCCGATTTACAACAGGCGCTATTGAACCGCTTGGATCATTTTGACCGCCACGGCTGCAAATCCGCCGACCACGGCATTGAAATCTTGCGTTTCGCGCCGATTCCGACAGAAAAAGAGCTGGATCGGATTTTACAATTGCGGCGTGATAATCAGCCGTTGAGCGAGTTACAAATCGCCCGGTTCAGCACGGCGGTGTTGGTGTGGCTGGCACAGCAATATCACCAACGTCGTTGGGTAATGCAATTACATATCGGTGCGTTGCGCAACAATAATACGCGCATGTTTAAGCTGTTGGGTGCAGATGCCGGTTTTGATTCGATTGCCGACCGCACTTTTGCCGAACCGCTTTCGCGTTTGCTCGACACGATAGACCAAAACGATTGCCTGCCGAAAACCATTATTTATTGCCTTAACCCGCGCGATAACGAAATGATCGCCAGTATGATCGGCAATTTCCAAGGCGGCGGCGTTGCGGGAAAAATCCAATTCGGTTCGGGCTGGTGGTTTAACGATCAAAAAGACGGCATGGAGCGCCAACTGCAACAACTTTCGCAATTGGGCTTGTTAAGCCAATTTGTCGGTATGCTGACCGATTCGCGCAGTTTCTTGTCCTACACCCGCCACGAATATTTCCGCCGTATTTTGTGTGAAATGTTGGGGCAATGGGTGGAAAAAGGCGAAGCGCCGAATGATCTCAATGTGTTGGGCGACATGGTGAAAAACATCTGTTTCAACAACGCCAAAGGTTATTTTAAATAGGGTTATACTATGAAAAAAATCGCAATTATCGGCGAATGTATGATCGAGCTGTCGCTGAAACAGGCAAAGCCACCGCAATTGGCGTTCGGCGGCGATACCTTGAATACCGCCGTTTATCTGGCGCGCTTGCTGAAAAATCAAGCTGCTGAAATCCATTATGTAACCGCACTTGGGCAAGATACGTTCAGCCGGCAGATGTTGGCGCAGTGGCAGCTAGAAGGCATTCGCACCGAGTTGGTGCAAATCTTGGCGGACAAATTGCCCGGTTTGTATTCGATTGTCACCGATCCGCAAGGCGAGCGCAGTTTCTATTATTGGCGCAACGATTCGGCGGCGCGTTACTGGCTGCAAACCACCGACAGCGCGGCGATTACGGCACAATTGGCAACCTTTGATTATCTCTATCTCAGCGGTATCAGTCTGGCGATTTTGGATCAGGCAAGCCGAGAAAAACTGTACGCCTTGTTAGCCGAATTTAAACGCAACGGCGGCAAGCTGGTGTTCGATAACAACTACCGCCCGCGCCTGTGGCAAGATGTGGCAACCGCACAGCAGGCGTATCAACAAATCTTATCGCTTAGCGATATTGCCTTTTTAACCCTTGACGATGAAACCGCACTTTGGGGCGGTAAATCCGGTGAAAGTGCGGTTGAAACGGTGATTGCGCGCACGCAGGGTTATGGCGTGAACGAAATCGTGATTAAGCGCGGCGCAGACAGTTGCATTGTCGCCGTGCAGCGGCAACGCGTTGACATCGCCGCCAATAACATTGCCGCCGAAAAGGTGATCGACACCACCGCCGCCGGCGACTCGTTCAGCGCCGGTTATTTGGCGGCACGCTTATGCGGCGGTGAGGTGCAAAGTGCGGTGCGGCAAGGACACCAACTGGCCGGCACGGTGATTCAACACCGCGGCGCAATTATCCCGTTGGCAGCAATGCCGAAACATTCGATCGTCTTCATATGAAATAAATTTTCTAATTTTATTAAAAAACAAGCAATTGGTGGCTTATCATTAACCATAAAAGCTCTTATAATGTTGACAATATTTCACTATTGAGAACATAACATGAATAAATCGTTAGAGCTGGAGCAGCTAGAGAATGAGATCCGGGAGCGTTACGACAGCCTGAGTAAACGTTTAAAACAGGTTGCCAAGTATATCCTTGATAACCCGAACAGTATTGTATTTGACACGGTTGCGGTGATCGCAGAACGCGCGGATGTGCCGCCTTCGACCTTGATTCGCTTTGCCAATGCTTTCGGCTATAGCGGTTTTAATGAGATGAAACAAATATTCCGTCAAAATCTGATGGAAGAAACCGTGAATTACAGTGAGCGGGCGCAACTATTTGATCAACTTGATCCGGAAAATGCCACGCAAGGCGCACCGAATGAGATTTTGAGCGTCTTTGCACAGGCAAATCACCAAGCCTTATTGCAACTGAGTGCACAGACCGGTCGTGAGCAGTTGGAAAGGGCGGTGGATATTTTGGATTCAGCCAATAATATCTTTATTATCGGCTTGAAACGCTCATTTAGCGTGGCGAGTTATCTGAATTACGCCTTGCACCATTTAAATTGCCATTCTTATATTATCGATGGTTTAGGCGGGATGTTTGAGGAGCAATTAAATCTGATTAAGCCCGGTGACGCCGTGGTAGCAATCAGTTTTTCACCTTATGCCAAAGAAACGCTGAATATTATGAATGCGGCGGCGAAAAACGGGGTGAAACAAATTGCCATCACCGACAGTCAAATCAGCCCGTTAATCAGCTTCAGCGACGAGGCGTTTATTGTGAAAGAAGCACAAGTCAGCGGCTTCCGTTCGCAATGCGCCACCATGACCTTAGTGCAAACCTTGGCGATTTCGTTGGCGTTTAAGCGTAAAGAATAAAATTTCTGTGAAACGAAAATAAGCCTGTCGCTGTGTTACGGCAGGCTTTTTCATAGAATTTATATAGAACCTATATAAAACTTATTTAAACTTCTCCGCATACGCCTCACTGTTAATCCACTGATGATCTTGTTCCCAAGTGAAACGCCATTTGCGCACCGGTCCTGCCATCACGTTAAGGTAATAATTGTTATAACCGGCAATGGTCGCAACCGGGTGGTAACCTTTCGGCACTTTGACTACATCGCCGTCATACACCGCCATGCATTCGTCCAACGTGCGGTCATCGGTATACACCCGTTGCAGGCAGAAGCCCTGTTTCGGTTCGAAACGGTGGTAATAGGTCTCTTCCAGATAGGTTTCGCTTTCGCTGTTTTTTTGATCGTGTTTGTGGCTTGGGAATGAGCTGGTGTTGCCTTCGTCGGTAAAAACTTCCACCACCAGCAAACTGTCGGCAGCTTCGGTTTCCGGCAGGATATTGTGCACTAAACGTTGGTTATTGCCGTAACCGCGTTTTTCCACCCCGACCTCTTCCGGTTTGATCACCCGAATCGGCAGATTGCCTTGGCTTGGCGCGCGGCAAATCGCCAATTCCAACTCGGTGTCGGCGATCACCAACACACTCTTCTGGTGCGGCACATATAATGAATAGGGCGGAATGCGTTCAAATGGCGAAGTGCGGTTGCCCAGATGTTCAAAAATTTTGGCATCGACCGCAAAAGAGGCGTAACCGGACACCACCACAAAGCAAACCTCGGTGTTTTCCGTATGGATTTCAACGGTTTTTCCGGCGGACAAATGCAGCAGTTCGAAACCGACATATTCCCAACCGGCATTTTGTGGGGTGATTTGTTGGCGGAAACCGTCTTCAATAGGATTAGATTTGGATAATAATCGACTCATGCTTAACCTCGCGTTGTTATTAGGGTCTGTTAGCTGAAAAAAGTATAGCGGATAACCGCACTTTGCTGAACGAGATCTTGTTCAAGATTCTACTTAGATCACAAAAAATGAAATAAAAATTTCATTTTAGCGTTTTTATGGTTGAAAAAGCTGTTTCGTAGGGGTATTGTGTAGGTGAGATTTCTATCTATTGCCAACTTTTGATTGAGGAAAAATATGAGCCAGTTTATCCCAAATTTTATTAACGGTCATGTGGTTGAGAGCCAAAGTGATCGTTTAACCCCTGTGTTTAATCCGGCAACCGGCGAGCAAACCAAGCAAGTGAAGCTCAGTACGGTGAGTGAAGTTGAAGCGGCAATTGCCGCCGCACAAGCCGCCTATCCGGCATGGTCGCAACAATCTCCGCTGCGCCGAGCCAGAATTTTATTTAAATTCAAAGAATTACTAGAAGCCAGCTTTGACGAATTGGCAAAATTAATCACCAGTGAACACGGCAAAATTTATTCCGATTCGATCGGCGAATTGACCCGTGGTTTGGAAGTGGTCGAGTTTGCCACCGGCATACCGCACTTGTTGAAAGGCGAGTTTTCCGCCAATGTCGGGCGCGGCATTGATACCCATTCCGTTATGCAGCCGTTAGGCGTGGTAGCCGGGATTACCCCGTTTAACTTCCCGGCAATGGTGCCGATGTGGATGTTCCCGATTGCATTGGCGTGCGGCAATACCTTTGTGTTGAAACCGTCGGAAAAAGATCCGTCGTTGTCCATCCGTATTGCGGAATTATTAAAACAAGCCGGCTTGCCGGACGGCGTATTCAACGTGGTGCAAGGCGATAAAGAAGCGGTGGATGTGCTGTTGCGTGATCCGCGTATTCAAGCGGTGAGCTTTGTCGGCTCGACCCCGATTGCGCAATATATTTATGAAACCGGTTCGGCACACGGGAAACGGGTGCAAGCGTTGGGCGGCGCGAAAAACCATGCCTTGATTATGCCGGATGCGGATATTGAAATGACGGCCAATGCGTTATTGGGCGCGGCATTCGGGGCGGCAGGCGAACGTTGTATGGCGTTATCGGTTGCGGTCACCACCGATGACAAAGTCGCTGACGCCTTAGTGAACAGTTTAAAACCAAAAGTCGAGGCGTTGCGTATCGGTCCGGGCGTGTTGCCGCAAGGACAAAAAGAAAACGATATGGGGCCGTTAATCTCCAAACAACATCTGGAAAAAGTATCCGGTTATGTCGATCAAGGTGTTGCGGCGGGTGCAACGCTAGTCGTCGATGGTCGTAATTATCAAGTCGCCGGGCATGAAAACGGCTATTTTATCGGCGGAAGTTTGTTTGATCATGTCACAACGGAGATGAGTATTTATCAGGAGGAAATCTTCGGGCCGGTGCTGTGTGTGGTCAGAGCGAAAGATTATGCCAGTGCGATTAAATTGATTAATGATCATCAATATGGCAACGGCAGTGCGATTTTCACCAGTGATGGCGACGCGGCGCGTCAATATAGCCAAGATGTGTTAGCGGGCATGGTTGGTATTAACGTACCGATTCCGGTGCCGATTGCTTACCACTGCTTCGGCGGTTGGAAATCTTCGATTTTCGGCGCTTTGAATGTATACGGTCCTGACGGCGTGCGTTTCTATACCCGCATGAAAACCATTACCAGCCGTTGGCCGAACCATAACGTGCGCGAACAAGGGGCGGCATTCAGTATGCCGACCTTGTAAGTCACGGCTTAACATAACCCGTTTAGGCGGATATTTGATATCCGTCTTTTTTGAATACAGATGAATCAGGAGGAATTTATGCAAACCGTTAGAGTCGGCTTGATTGGTACGGGTTATATCGGGCGCTGCCATGCGATTGCTTATGCACAAGCGCCGACCGTATTTAACCTACAAGGTAAATTAGCGTTGGAATATTTGGCAGAAATCACACCGGAATTGGCTGCTCAGAAAGCGCAGGAATTCGGCTTCAAACGCGCCACCGGCGATTGGCGTGAGGTGGTGCGCGATCCGAATGTGGATGTGGTCGATATTTGCACGCCGAATTTTTTACATAAAGAAATTGCGTTAGAAGCGATTAAACACGGCAAGCATGTTTATTCGGAAAAGCCGTTGGCACTGACCGCACTTGAAGCCAAAGAGATGTATGATGCCGCCACTCAGGCGGGGATTAAAACGCTGGTCGGATTTAATTACATGAAGAATCCGACCAGTCAGTTGGCAAGAGAGATTATCCAAAAAGGGGAAATCGGCGAAGTGGTTCATTTTTACGGCACGCATAATGAAGACTATCTTGCCAGCCCGAATACCCCGATTGATTGGCACTGTTATCGCGCTAAGGCGGGCTTGGGGGCACTGGGTGATATTGGCGCACACATTATCAATATGGCGCAATACTTGTTGGGCGAGGATATTGTCAGCGTGAGCGGTGACTTACAAACCGTGATTAAACAACGCCCGGATCCGCAAGATCGCAGCAAGTTGATTGAGGTGGAAAACGAAGACCAAGCCAGCGCGCTACTGCGTTTTGCCAGCGGCACAATGGGGACGATTGAAACCTCCAGAATTGCCTGCGGTAGAAAAATGGGGCTGACTTATGTCGTCACCGGCACCAAAGGCACGATCAGCTACACCCAAGAGCGGATGGCGGAATTAAAGTTGTATCTGCATGATGACGATCCGGCACGGCAAGGCTTCAAAACCATTTTGACCGGCCCGCTACATCCCGACTATAAACCGTTTTGCGTCAGTGCCGGGCACGGGATCGGTTTCAATGATCAAAAAACCGTTGAAATCCGTGATCTGATCGTCGGGTTGACCGAAGACAAACCGATGTGGCCCGACTTTGAAGAAGGCTATAAAGTATCCCGAATTTTGGAAGCGATTGCCAAATCAGCCGACAGCAAACGCTGGGTTGATGTCAATGAAATCTAGATAAAATGAAATAAGCAGATCATTTTTATGATCTGCTTAACAAAACTGAAACAAACTTTCCAACAATAGACTAAATAGTGCTATCCTTCTTTGCGAAATGAATCAAGCATTTCATATTTTTAATATCTTGATTTTTTATTCGATATTAAATAAATCACATTTACACGTCGTATTTCTTAACGAATAAAATAATGCATCGATGGTTACCAATGTGTTTTTTCTAATCGTATGATGCCACATACCATATCATGAGGTGAATCTATGAAAAAAAGCAGCAAATTAGCCCTTTCTTTATTAACGCTGGGTCTGGCGTTTAATGTCGCCGCGAAAGACGAATTGGTGGTTTTCAGCTTGCCAAACTTGTCCAGCCCGTTTGAAGTGCAATTGTCCAAATCCGCGCTGAATACCGCGAAAGAATTACAAGTCAACCTGCAAGTTTTGGACGGGCAAAGCAGCTCGACCAAACAAGCCGCCGATTTGGAAAATGCCATTACCAAAGGTGCAAAAGGCATCATTATTGCGCCGAACGATGTGAATGCGATTGCCGCCGCAGTGGAAGAAATTATTGATGAAAAAATCCCGGCTGCAACCTTGGATCGTAAAGTGCAAAGCAGTGAGCCGATTGCGCACTTCGGTGCCAATAACTACACCGGCGGACAAGAGATCGCCAATGTGGTCAAAGGCAAATTCCCTGACGGGGCAAATATCATTCTGTTAAGCGGGCAACCGGGTTCAAGCTCCAATATCGAGCGCATGAACGGCATTCGTGATGGTTTGAAAGAAGCAAAATATACTATTTTGGTCGATCAAACCGGCAACTGGTTGCGTTCCGAAGGCTTACGCATTATCGAAAGCGTGCTGCCGACCTTGAAACAAAAACCGGATGTGATTGTCTCCGCCAATGACGATATGGCATTGGGCGCAATCGAAGCCTTGCACGGTTTGGGTTATAAAGCGGGCGATATCGTAGTGACGGGCTTTGATGCCGGTCCGGAAGCGTTGTCCCGCATTAAAGAAGGCTGGTTATATGCCACTGCCGATCAACGCCCGAGCTATGCGGTCAAAACCGCACTTGAACAAGTCGTGTCTAAAGCGCGCGGCGAAGGCGAGGTTCAGGGACTGGATTTCGCACCGACAATTATTACCCAAAGTAATTTAAACGAGGCGGAACGCATCGGCGAAGTCAAATAATTTAACATTCAATTTTCGACCTTTATAGCAAACGATATAAAGGTCGAATCTGTGAGGTTTGTATGTCAGTCCCTTTATTAAAAGTCCAAAATCTGAGCAAAAGTTTTTCCGGCGTGATGGCATTAAACGGTGTGCAATTAACGGTTGCCGCCGGCGAAGTGCACGCCCTGTTAGGGGAAAACGGCGCCGGCAAATCGACCTTGCTGAAAGCCTTGTCCGGTGCGCAGCCGCAGACCAGCGGCGAGATTATTTTTAATGATAAACCCTTGGATATCAATGATACGCCACATGCCAGACAATTACAGGGTATCGTCACCATTTATCAAGAATTTAATTTGCTGCCGAATATGACGGTGGCGGAAAACTTCTTTCTCGGCCGAGAACCGCTCCGCAACGGTATCTTTGTTGACCGCAAAAATCTCGAGCAAGAAGCTAAAATGGTATTGGATAATCTGAACCTGAATATTTCACCGAATGCGCAAGTGGCGCAGTTGAGTGTGGCAAAACAGCAAATGGTGGAGATTGCCCGAGCGCTGACGCTGAATGCCAAATTAATCATTATGGATGAACCGTCGGCGGCATTGAGCGATAAAGAAGTGGAAACCCTGCACCAAATCGTACGCGATTTGAAAGCGCGCGGCGTGAGCATTATCTATGTGACCCACCGTTTAAACGAAGTGTTTGCCCTTTGTGACCGATTTACGGTTTTCCAAGATGGTCGCTATACCGGCGAAGGCAATGTTGCCGAAACCAATGTCGATGAAATTATTCGCATGATGGTGGGGCGGAATGTGATTTTCAACCGCCGTCCGTCAAGCGAAACTCAACACAAAGACAAACCGGTGGTGCTGTCCGTTCGCCATCTGAAAAAAGAGAAACCGCAAATGGATCCGCACGGTATCGCATTGCACGATGTGAGTTTTGATATCCACCAAGGTGAAGTGTTGGGGATTGCCGGGCTGGTTGGTGCAGGGCGGACGGAAATTGCCCGTTGCCTGTTTGGTGCCGATCACTATCAATCGGGTGAAATCACCCTCAACGGCGCACCGTACCATGCCAATTCGCCGCTAGAGGCTTTGGATCAGGGGATTGCGCTGGTGCCGGAAGACCGCAAAAAAGAAGGGCTGGTGCTGGGTCTGCCGATCCGAACCAACATGACGCTTTCCAATCTGAAAAACCTGCTGACGATGAAATGGTTTGTCAATGAAAGCAGCGAAACGGATCTGATCGAGGCATATCGTCAGGCACTCAGAATAAAAATGGCCAGTTCATCGTTAGAAGCGCGCAAACTGTCCGGTGGAAATCAGCAAAAAATCATTCTTGCCCGCTGTATGTCATTAAATCCAAAAGTATTAATCGTTGACGAACCGACGCGCGGCATTGATGTCGGCGCAAAATCCGAAGTGCACCAAGTGCTGTTTGATATGGCCAAAAAAGGGGTTGCCGTGTTGGTAATTTCTTCCGATTTACCGGAAATTATGGCGATTTCAGACCGTATTATCACACTTTCGGAAGGAAAAGTGACCGGTGAAATTCACGGCGACGACGCAACCGAAGAAAAATTAATGTCAATGATGGCGATCGGTGTAAACCGGCATTAATCAGCCTTGTAAGATAAGGAAATTATTATGTTTGAGAATATGCTAAAAAATTTAGGGATTGTGGACGAAAACGGTAAAAAAGACCCGATTGCGTTTTTTGAGCGTTTTGGCGTGTTGGTATTTTTGGTTTTTCTGATTATCTTTTTCCAATTCCAAAACAGTGCGTTTTTATCCGAGCGCAACATTTTTAATATTTTGACCGAAGTCTCGATTTTCGGGATTATGGCGGTCGGTATGACCTTCGTGATTTTAACCGCCGGGATTGACCTTTCCGTCGGCTCGGTGTTGGCGGTGTGTGCCATTTTCGCCGCCCACGTGATTAAAGGTGATAACACCGTCACGGTCGAACCCGGCGCATGGGGCGGCATGAGTTGGCTTATCGGTTTAGGTATCTGTTTGGCAATGGGAACGTTCATCGGCTGGTTACACGGTTTGGGCGTCACCAAACTGAAAATCCCGCCGTTTATCGTCACCCTGGGCGGCATGACGATTTGGCGCGGTTTAACACTGGTGATTAATGACGGTGCGCCGATTGCCGGTTTCGATCAAGGTTATCGTTGGTGGGGGCGCGGCGATCTGCTCGGCATACCGGTTCCGGTGGTGATCTTTGCGATTGTCGCCATCCTAGGTTATATCGCCTTGCATAAAACCCGTTGGGGGCGCTATGTCTATGCCGTCGGCGGCAATCCGGAAGCGGCGCGCCTCGCCGGGGTGAATATCAACCGCACTTTGGTCAGTGTCTATGTCGTCATCGGCGCATTGGCGGGACTTGCCGGTTTTATCCTGAGCGCCCGTCTGGGCAGTGCCGAATCGGTCGCCGGGGTTGCGTTTGAATTACGGGTCATTGCCTCGGTCGTTATCGGCGGCACTTCCTTGATGGGCGGCTATGGCCGTATCACCGGCACCATCTTCGGCTCGATTATCATGGGCGTGTTGATCAACGGCTTGGTTCTGATGGACGTCTCCGCCTACTATCAACAGATCATCATGGGCGCAATTATTATCCTCGCGGTTTCGTTTGATACTTATGCGAAAAGCCGGAGAGGGGCAGTTTAGTTACTCTGAATTTAATATTCTAAAGCGTTAGCAAAGCCGAATCGGGACAAAGACTTCCACTCGGCTTTTCTTATTTTATTTTTTCTTACCGCCGTTTAACAATCCCACCATAGTTTTCCGCTTATCCCCACTGTCTCTATACAACTATTCTTCGATCGTGATCACACAATCAATTAAAGTTGATTGTAAAAAGCCACAAAATCAATTTTAATTGATTATACGGATTTTTAATAAAAAATATTTGAGTAAATAACATGGTAAAACTAAATCAAACGCGGGATTTTCCAACGTTAACCTATCCTTTAACACTGGTTGATAAACAGATTTTGCGTTCGCAGGAACCGGTTTTGACAATGCTAAAAAACCTATTGGGCAATGATTGCGAAGTGGTATTGCACTCGTTAGCTGATTTGCAATGCTCGGTAGTCAAGATAGTGAATTCTCATTTGACCGATAGGGCAGTGGGCGCGCCGATCACCAGCACGGCCTTAAATATGCTGAAACAGATGACGGAAGAAAAGACATTTGTAACCGATGCCTATTTTACCCATGCGAAAAACGGACAAAAAATGCGTTCCATCACTCAAGCCGTACTGGGTGAAAACGATCGCATTATCGGGTTGCTCTGTGTCAATTTAAGCCTTGATACCCCATTACACGATTTCATGTCTTTTTTGTTGAGTACGAATACGGCTCAAGTGCAATCGGCGGCAGTCAATGAAATTAAAAACGGGGAACTGTTTGCAGAGAATATCGACGATTTATTTAATCAGACGGTTGAGAAAGTCATCAGCAGAATCAGTCATGATCCGACTATCGGCGTAAATAATAAAAATAAACTGATTATCGCCGAGCTTTACCAACAAGGGCTGTTCGAATTGAAGGGGGCGACCAAAGCCATTGCCAATTTATTGGGAATTTCAACCCACACCGTATATTTACACTTACGCAATTGTTCCGGCGCATAGGGAGTCAGCAATGAAATTCGGATTGGAAACAGAGTCTTGCCATCTTCTTTTTCAACATCGGCAAATGGACGTATTTTCTTTTATTCAAAAAACATGGGAACTGGGGTTGAGCGGCGTCGAATTGAATATTATTCCTGACTTGAATCTCCACCCGCAATTCGGCGTGCTCGACGGTGATCAAAAAACCTATTTGCACCGTGTAAGGGAAACGATTGAAAAATATAATCTTTATTGCGAAATAGACACCCGGTTTTGTGATACGGAAAGTTTAACGCCGGCATTGAAAATTGCCAATGAGCTGGGCGCCGACGTAGTGCGAACCTATGTCAGCAGAGGCAAGTTTAATCCGGAACGCATGGCAAAAGCCCCGGCCCAATTGAAAGCGATCGTACCGTTGCTCCAGAAATACCGCATTAAATTGGCATTGGAAAATCACGAACACGAAACATCACAAGAAATTATCCACATTATCGAAGCGGTAAACAGTCAATGGGTCGGCGCACATTGCGACATCGGTAATTCCATGATGGCGTGGGAAGATCCGGTCGAAGCGGTGAAAACACTGGCGCCTTATACCTATTCCACCCATTTTAAAGATCATATCGTGGTGATGCATGATGATACTCCCGTTGTGTGCGGTGTGCCTATCGGTCAGGGAAACATTGATATTGATCAATGCTTTAAAATTTTACTGGAGGATTCGCCGGTTACACATATCAATATCGAAAATTGCTATCCCTATTGCGCCCGTTTTGCACGCCCGAAAGGTACGGGAGGCGTGGATACTTTTAGCGGCGCTTTTCAAATCAAACCGCCTCCTTTCGCAGAGAGTTTAATCAAACCGTTAGATTACTATTATCCCCATCAGATTTCTGCACAAGCGCTGGCGATTCTTACACAAGCACAATTGGACGGGCTGAAAATCTCAATTGATGCCCTACATCACTTAAAACAAAAATATTGTTAAGGAGAAATAATGAAACAGATTATCCATACCGCACTTGCGCCACCGGCGATCGGACCTTATGTACAAGCCGTCAGGGTTAAGGACTGGCTTTATATCTCGGGTTGCATACCGATTGCGGCCGACACCGGCAACATGGTTGTCGGTGCTATCGAAGAACAGACCCGTCAAGCGCTAAAAAATCTGGAGGCTATTTTAACGGCAGCCGGCGGTTGTAAAAAAGATATTGTGAAAACAACCTGTTTTTTGACAGACCTTGAGCAGTTTAATTCGTTTAATCGGATCTATTCGGATTACTTTGGGAATGCGTATCCTGCCCGCTCCTGTATTGAGGTTTCGCGTTTGCCTAAAGACGCACTCGTCGAAATAGAAGCGGTCGCCTATCTCGGAGGAGTGTAATTATGGACAGAACAACAGGATTATTTACGAACAAATGGGTGCAATTGGGTTTTTTGGTGCTCGGCGGCGGTACTATTTATAAACTATCCAGTATCAAAGATGTTTTTTATGTGCCGATGCAACAAGATTGGGGGCTGAGCAATACCGAAATCGGCTTAGGTTTCACGTTTTATGCCATTGTACAAACACTCGGCTATTTTTTCTCAATGTATCTCGCCGATCGTTTTTCGAAAAAATATTTGCTACCGGCAGGGCTGTTGGGGGTTGCCGCTTGCGGACTTTACTTATCCACCCTTCCTTCGTTTACCGGTTACGTTTTTGCGTTTGCCGGACTGGCTTTTTTCGGAGAAGTGGTCTATTGGCCGGTGCTGCTCAAAGCGGTACGCTTACTCGGCACAAAAGAGGAACAGGGCAGATTATTCGGCTTTTTAGAAGCCGGACGCGGCATTGTCGATGTGATTGTCGCTTTCGGCGCACTGGGTATCTTTGTCTTGTTCGGTGAAGGCAAAGCCGGCATGCAAGCGGGTATTCTCTACTATGCATTAATAACCGCACTTGTCGGCGTAGTAACTTATTTCTTGGTCGGCGACGAAGATCACATTAAAGTCACCGCGAGAGACAAATCAGCCAATGCGAAAGTTTTCAGCGGTATTCTTTATGTGATTAAAGATATCAATACTTGGTTGGCCGCATTTGTCATTTTCTTTGTGTACTCGTCCTATACCGGTCTGACTTATTTTATCCCGTTCTTAAAAGATATTTACGGTTTGCCGGTCGCATTAGTCGGCGCGTACGGTATCATCAATCAATACGGTTTAAAAATGATTGGCGGGCCGGTCGGCGGCTTTTTATCGGATAAAGTATTCCGCTCGCCGTTAAGATATTTACAAACTGCATTTATCGTGGCTTTTGTCAGTATGATCCTTTTTATTCAATTACCGCACGAATCGATGAGTGTTTATCTCGGTATGACGGCAACATTAGGCTTCGGTGCGATTATTTTTACGCAAAGAGCGGTGTTTTTTGCTCCGATGGAAGAGATTGGCGTGCCAAGGGAATATGCCGGTTCTTCGATGGCATTAGGTTGTTTAATCGGTTATATGCCGTCAATGTTCGGTTATACGCTATACGGCTATATGCTTGATAATTATCCCGGCATTACCGGCTACAATAATGTTTTTTATATTATGTCCGCTTTCAGTTTACTTGGATTCGGTTGTGCGACGATTTTGATCCGCCGTATGCGCAAGTAGTGTTATCACTCGGCACCGCACTTTTCATCTCCTCATAAGTGCGGTGCCGGTTAAGATATATACTTTAATCTTTTAATTCGGTGATACGTTCTGCTTCTCTAACATTCTCTTTCTTAATGATCAACGGCGCAAAATCCAGCCCTTCTATTGCTTTCCCCTCACGCAAGTTATCCGCAATTTGGCTTAACGCGGTGCTGACGGCATAGCTCGGGCGTTGGTCGGCGGTCACATAGAGCCAATCATCTTGAATACGGGACAAGGCTTCCGGCCCGGCGTCAAAACCGGTAACCATAATGTCACCGGCTTTATAGCCCAGCGCTCTCAATGCCTCGATCGCCCCCATCGCCATATCGTCATTGGCGGACAGAATCACGTCGGGTTTTTGCTTCAAGGTCGGCAGCACGCTTTCGATAATACGTAGCCCTTCGGAACGCAACCAATTACCGCTTTGGTCGACAATGATTTTGTATTGCGTGCCATATGATTTCAGTTCATCACGAATCCCTTGTGTCCGTTCAATATTCGAGGTTGAACCCGGCTGCCCGGTTAATAAAATAATATTTGCCCCGTCCGGAAATTTCGCTTTTAACTCTTGTGCGATTTTTTGTCCGCCCAAGTAGTTATTGGCACCGAAATGCGGAATATTTTTTTCGCTGATCACTTTGCGATCGACCGTCGCGACGACGACGCCGGCATTGATCGCATCTTCCACTGCCGCCGCAATCGCATTCACATCATTCGGCGCGATCAAAATGGCTTTGGCGCCTTTGGTGATAGAATTATCAACATCCGATGTTTGTTTGGTCGAACTGTCTTGCCCGTCCAGCACTTGCACTTTCAGATCAAGCGCTTTACCGGCTTCGGCAGCGGCTTGACTCATTTTTATTTGAAACGGGCTATACAGGCTGGGAGAGCTGAAAGCGACCACTTCGTTTTTTGCAAACGCATTCAGTGCCAATCCGGCAGATAACAGTAAAACAAGTTGGTTGATCTTTCTCATATGAAACTCCTTAAACAGGTTTTAAGTCGATTTGATAATGCCATTGCATGATTAATCATGAGGTTAATAATTCTTTTTCCAGTCGTTCTCTGGCTTTAGGCGCCTCCACCGCCATTTTTTCCGGAAAACCGAACATAGAAACGCAAGCAATCGATTCGCCGCCGACGGCAAAAGTGCGGTCGGCAAAATTCATTTTTCTCAGGCTTTCAAAAATACCGTCGAAATCAACTTCCCCCTCTCCAAGCGGTAAGTGCTGGTGAATGGTGGAACAACAACCCGGCGGATTCATGATGTAACGGCAATCAATGGTATGGTTATGCGTATCGGCGAATAAAATATGTGATAAATCCGTACCGGCATATTCCAACATGGCACGCACATCGCCTTTTCCTTTGTCATAAAAGAAGCCGTGCGGTGCGGAATAAACATATTTAAGGTGCTCGGAACGGTAGGATTTCACCATATCAACCGTTTCATTATTGAATTCGCAAAAGTCATAAGGGTGCGACTGAATCTCGCAACGGATACCATATTTTTCAAACAGCGGCATTAATTCATCCAATGAGCGGAATAACATACCGTTACAGATTTCAGGCTGGTGCGGATCGCCGGATAATTCGGTGTTGATCACCCTCACATTCATACTGTCGGCAATTTCGATCATACGTTTCCAATTTGCAACGGCATGCCGGCGCTGCTCTTCCGTCGGGCCCGACCAGCGGTAAACCACGATAAATGACGAGATTTCCACACCGGTCCGCTGAAGTGCGGTGCGGTATTCTTGTTCGCATTCTTTGGAAAACAACGGATGTTTATAAAACGGATTGATTCTCGGGTGTGGCGATTGCTCAATATATTTATAGCCCCAATCCGCAACTTGGTGAACCATATCACTGATTCCCATTTGTTTCGCCAACACATCAACATCAAATGCAATTTTCATAAGATAGCCTCTCTTTGTTGTAATTTATTGATAATCGACCCAAACCGCGCCCAGGTCTGCGGATTTCACACAATTTTCCACCCAGCGCACGCCTTCGACACCGGCAGAGATGTCCGGATACCAAAAGTCGAACCGCCGCCCTTCGTTTTTACATATAATCGCTTCGGCAAAGCGGGCATAGAGATTTGACCAGGCTTCGAACAGCCCTTCAGGGTGTCCGCCGCCAATCCGATCTTCTTTCAAGGCACTGTCATGCAGATAGCCCATGCCTCTTTCCAAAATTCTGACCGGTTCGCCTTGAATTTCTAAACGTAGCTGATTAGGCTGCTCGTCCCACCATTCGAGACTGGCTTTTTCGCCGATAACCCGGATCCGTTGCCCGTGCATTGAACCGGCGTTGACACAGCTCGACCAAACGCTGCCGACGGCTCCCGTGTCATACTCCATTAAGGTCAACGCATTGTCTTCCAATGGGGCGCGGCTTTGCACAAAACTTTGCCGTGAACACAGCAAGCGTTTAATGCGTAAGTGCGGTAGCAACACTTCGGCAATAAACAACGGGTGCGTGCCCAAATCGCCCAGCACATAACTCGGGCCTGCCATTTTCGGATCAACCCGCCATTTTGTGCTTTCAGCCTCTTTTTCAACGGCAACATTATGAAATCCGTGCGCGAATTCCATTTTTACAATCCGAATCTCGCCCAAAACACCCTCAGCGATAAGACGGCGCCCCTCCTCAATCACTTGATGACCGGCATAACCGTAAGTGATAGCGACTATTTTTTGCTGCTTTGCGGCAAGCGCCGCCAGCTCTTCCGCTTGTTTAACCGTGAAGCACAGCGGTTTTTCGCAAATAACGTGCAAGTTGGCTAATAATGCGGCTTTGCAAATGTCATAATGCGTGCCGTTGGGGGTGGCGATTGAGACGGCTTCTATACCGTCCGCCCGTTGCGCTTCTTGGTTAAACATCGTTTGGTAATCCGGATAGCAGCGTTCGGCGGTAACGTGCAGTTGCTGTCCGAATGCTTTTCCTCTTGCAAAATCCAGATCGAAAGCGCCGGCAACCAATTCAAAGCAAAAATCCCGTAACGCTGCCGAACGGTGTATATAGCCGATTTGACTGCCGTGACCGCCGCCGACCATTGCCCAGCGGATAGGTCTTGCCACACGTTTTTCTCCGTAAATCATCTTTTGCTCCTTTAAAATCCAATGTGTTTCAAATAATCGCGACTGATTTTGACATCGTTTAAACTCGAACCTGAATTTCGCGGATCCCGCTCTTGTTCTACCGTGATATAACCTTGATAATTCAGCGTTTTTAAAAGATGATAGATCTCCGGATAAGCAAGCGTGCCTTCCCCGATTCGGCACATTACGCCTTTTGCACAGGCTTCAAAGAAACGGATTTTTTCGTTCATCACCTTTTGATAGACGGACAAATCAATATCTTTGAAGTGTAGGTAATCAACAAACGGCCAATATTTTTTTAATGCCGCCGGCGGCTCTATTTTCGAATAGTAAAGATGGCCGGTGTCTAAACATAATCCGGCTAAATCATAAGGAATATCGCGCACCACATTGTCAATTTCATCTGCAAACTCAATATATCCGCCGGCATGCGGGTGGATAACCGCCCTTATGCCGTAGCTTTGCGCAATAGCAGCCAGTTTTTTGATATGGGACATCATCTGCTGCCACTGTATCGGCGATAAGCGCGGGGCGGTATCGGGATGACCGGCGGCATAATCGCGTTCATCGTGTCCCCAGTCGATAAGCACTAAATAGGGCGTAGCAAATTTTTGATCCGGCTCAGGCGCTACTTGCGGCAGTTTTGTTATTAATTGGCAAATGTTATGCGCTTGCCGCTCCAAAGCGGCTTGATTTTCAATTGAAACCAGATCATCGAAAATAGTGCCGGCAACAATAAACAGATCGTTTTTGGCGAGTTCATCGGATACTTGTTGAACATCAATCGGTAAATAGCCGTAAGGCCCTAGCTCAATGCCTTTGTAACCGGCTTGGGAGGCTTCGTGTAATACTTGAGTCCAGTGCGGTAAATAAGGATTTTTGGGATCATCCACCCCCCAACAACAAGGGGCGGTGCAAATTTTTATACTCATACTTCACTCCTTTTGGTTAAGTTGTGAGTGAAGTATATAAATTATTTTGGTCGGAAAAGTTTAACATCTTGCTTTTTCATCACCGCAAAACGTTAATATTATGTTAAGAATGTCACGTTTTAGTTATGTCATCTTCATTATCTTGCGCTGCCCGTCGAAATAAGACTATTTTTTCCGTCCAATCCAGTAAGTGCGGTAGGCGGTAGGTGAAATTCCCGTCATTTTGGTAAAAATGGTACTGAAATAGTTGATATTGTCATAGCCGACCAACGTGGAAATTTGGGTTATGCTATAACCGGTATTGATCAATAACGATTGCGCCTCACCTATTCTACGCCGCAGCATATATTGGATCAGTGAGAAACCGCTGCCCTGTTTAAATAAATGGGAAAGATAATAAGGGCTGACATTAAATTGTCGGGCAATCGAAGATAATGAAATATTCTCCCAATAATGGCTGTCAATATAGCGTTTAACCTGATGAATCAACATCAATTCATTATTTTTATTGGCTTGTATATTGCGACGGGGAATGTTTGAAATGATGGTGATCAGTGACGCCAGTAAATAACGGCAAGTTTCAGTGGCCGTATTGGGATTTTGTCTGATTTGTGAGTCCATAATACCTAAAATCGCATTGATATCCTCTGCATAATCGCCCGCAGGCAGCACTGCCGGATAATCCAGCTCAAGCAAATGGTTTATTTTTTTGCCTTTTATTTTTAAATTATTAATTCCGCAACAATATACGGTCATATCGCTACCGATTTCCGCCACTTCGTCATGCAACACATCTTGGTTAAAAATTAAGATATCGCCGGCTTGGGTTTGATATTTTTCATTGCCGATTAAATGATTCCCTTTGCCTTTCACAATAAACACTATTTCTAAACGATCATTATGTTTGTGTAATAGCCGGGGAAAATAGTCTTTCATCGTTTCGGTATTACATAAATAAAGCAGTTGCGGTAAACAATTATTTTCAAAAATAGAGTGCTTGTTTTCTTTAACAAAATATTGCAACATTGCCTCCTCCTCACGCTCCAGATTCGATTGACCTTAAACAAAAAAGGCACAAAAGTGCCTTTTAACGATCAGATAACATTCATTTTATTGTTTAGCTAATCTCACTAATCTTAACCGGTCTGCCTTCTTCCATGGATTTTTTCGCGGCTAAGGCGATAAGTACCGGTTGCAATCCGTCGTCGCCATTGACAACGGTCGGTTTGTCATTCACCACCGAATCGACGAAGCAGGAGATTTCATCGGCGAAGGATTGCATATAGCGTTCGAGGAAGAAATATTTCGGTTTTTCCGCTACCACGCCGTTTTCACCGGAGAAAACCGCACTTGAGCCGGTGTCGTTGCTGATTTGGATTGCGCCTTTCGAGCCGAACACTTCGGCACGTTGATCGTAGCCGTAAACCGCTTTGCGGCTGTTGTCGATCACGCCGATGGCGCCGTTTGCCAGTTTCAAGGTGATGACGGCGGTATCGATATCGCCCGCTTTGCCGATTTCCGGGTTGACCAACACGCTGCCGACCGCGAACACTTCGGTGACATTGCTGCCCGACAGATAGCGGATCATGTCGAAATCGTGAATCGTCATATCAAAGAACATCCCGCCGGAGACTTTAACGTATTCGATTGGCGGTGCGTCAGGGTCGCGCGAGGTCACCTTGATGATGTGCGGTTCGCCGATGTCACCGGCAACCACGCGATCTTTAATCGCTTTAAAGTTGTGATCAAAACGGCGGTTGAAGCCGACTTGGAATTTCACGCCGGCTTTTTCCACTTCCGCCAGCACTTGCTTGATTCTGCCGACATCGGCGTCAATCGGTTTTTCACAGAAAATGTGTTTGCCCGCTTGTGCCGCTTCGATTGAAATCGGAGCGTGGGTGTTGGTGGAGGAGCAGACCAACACCGCATCAATTTCCGGATCTTGCAAGATTTGTTTGTAGTCGTCATAGACATGCGCAATGCCCATCGATTGCGCCCAGCTTTGCAGCTCATCAGTCACTTTAATATCGGAAATCGCTTTGATTTCCGCGCCTTTGACGTATTTGCTGATACTTTCCGAATGCACGCGCCCGATACGGCCTGCGCCGATAATACCTACTTTAATCATAATCAAACTCCTGCTACGTCTTTAATGTATTTACGGCCTTTTAAGGCGTATTCAAATGGGTTTGCCAATGCCGGATCTTGTTCGGCTTCCACCACCATCCAACCTTGGTAACCGTGTTTTTCTAAAATTTCAAAAATCGGTTTGAAGTCAATCACGCCGTCGCCCGGTACGGTAAACGTCCCTTTTTTCACCCCTTCGAGGAAACTTAAATCGTTGGCTTTGACTTCGGCAACCACTTCATCACGCACGTCTTTCAGGTGAACGTGGACAATGCGGTCGATATATTTTTCCAACACGTCCAACATCGCTTGTTGCGAGCCTTCGGAATAATACAGATGTCCGGAATCGAACAACAGATAGACATCATCATTGGTCACTTCCATATAGCGATCCACCTCGGCAGGCGTTTGGATACCGGTGCCCATATGGTGGTGCAGACAGACTTTCATGTCTTTTTCGGCGGCTAATTTTGCCAGTTCGTTATAGCCTTCCGCCAACAACTGCCATTCGGTATCGCTGAACACGGTTTTTTCTTTGAAAATCGCTTTTTTCTGCCCTTGAATACTGCGGCTTTGCTCGGAACAACCGATCACTTTGGCGCCCATGGCGTGTAGAAAATCGCGGTGTTGGATAAAATCCTTAATCGTTTGCTCTTTTTTACCGTCCACAAAAAAGGTGCTGAACCAGGCGTTACAAATTTGAATGCCGCGCACGTCCAGTTTGTGTTTTAACACTTTGATATCGCGCGGATATTTATTGCCGACTTCGCAGCCTTCGTATCCTGCCAACGCCATTTCGCTGACACACTGCTCGAACGTATTCTCCGCCCCCAGTTCAGGCAAATCATCGTTGGTCCAGCCGATTGGGGCGATACCTAATTTGACATTTTCTGCTTTCATCTTTTTCTCCTTGAGAAGGTTGATTTTAAATTTCAATTTGATTCGTTCCGATTAATAACGGCGCGCACGCTGAATTTGAATCTCCGCATTTTTAAAGGCTTCGCGCACCCGCTCTTTTTCCGAGACTTCCGCCACGCCGACGTGCCACCAACTGCCGTAACCGTGCACCATGGTTTTCGGCAGCACTTTAATATCGATCAGGGTCGATACTTTTTGCAGTTTGGCATCGGCAAGTGCGGTTTGTAACTCTTCTTCCGTTCTGACTTTATAAGTTTTACAGCCGTAAGAGGCGGCATTCATCGCAAAATCGACCGGAATAAACCCGGCGTCGAGTTTGTTGCTGTGCGGATTGCGGAAGCGGAACTCGGTGCAGAAACTGTCCATGCCGTGTCCGATTTGCAGGTTGTTGATACAGCCGTTGGTCATGTTGTCTAACAGAATAATATTGATTTTTTTGTGTTCCTGAATCGAGGTGATCAATTCGGAATGGAGCATTAGGTATGAACCGTCGCCTAGGAAAGCGTACACCTCTTTTTCCGGCTCGGCGATTTTCACCCCCAAGGCGGCATTGACTTCATAGCCCATGCAGGAATAGCCGTATTCCAGATGGTAGGTATTTTCGCCTTTGCTTTGCCAAGTGCGCTGTAAATCGCCCGGTAAGCTGCCGGCGGCGGCAACGATAATATCGTTTTCACCCAAGCTGTGGTTTAAAATGCCCAACACACGGCTTTGGGTCAGCACCGAACCGGTGAGGCGCTGGAATTCTTGATAAACGCTGTCGGTATCCAAGCGGTCATTCACTTCCGGCACAAAATCTTTTCCGCTGTAGGTCACGTGGTAAACCCGATTTAATTCTTGTGCAAATTGTTGTTTGGCTTGCGCGATTTGATCTTGCCATTGGGTTTGATATTGTTCGGCTGCCAGCTTGTGTTGCAGTTGCGACAATGTCGCTTTGGCATCGGCGGTCACTTGCACCCCGTCCAGTTTATACGCATCAAAACGGGCGATATTGATATTTAAAAACTCTACTTCCGGATGTTGGAAAATCCATTTGGACGAGGTGGTGAAATCGGTATAACGTGTGCCGACACCGATAATCAGATCGGCTTCTTTCGCCAATAGATTCGCCGCGAGACAACCGGTTTCGCCTACGCCGCCGACATTTAAAGGATGGCTGGATACCACCGCACTTTTACCGGCTTGGGTTTCGGCAAACGGAATTTGATAGGCTTCGGCAAAGGCTTTTAACTCGGCTGCCGCTTCTGAGTAACGCACGCCGCCGCCACAGATAATCAAGGGTTTTTGCTTGCGTTTAATCAATTCCACCGCTTGCCGCAACATCGGTTCGGTCGGTAAGGTGCGTTCAATGCGGTGGATTCGTTTTTGTAGGAAATAATCAGGGAAGTCGTAGGCTTCGCTTTGCACATCTTGCGGCAGCGCAATCGTCACCGCACCGGTTTCCGCCGGATCGGTCAGCACCCGCATTGCATTAATACACGCCGTCATCAACTGCTCAGGGCGGCTGACCCGATCCCAATATTTACTGACCGCTTTAAAGGCGTCGTTGGTGCTGATACTTAAATTGTAGCTTTGTTCGATTTGTTGCAGCACCGGATCAGGCTGGCGCGTGGCGAATACATCGCCCGGTAATAGCAATAACGGAATGCGGTTAGCGGTCGCCGTTGCGGCGGCGGTGATCATATTGGCCGCGCCCGGCCCGACAGAGGAGGTGCAGGCGTAAATCTGTTTGCGCGCCTTTTGTTTGGCAAAGCCCATTGCTGCGTGCGCCATGCCTTGTTCGTTGCGTCCTTGGTGCACAATCAGCTGTCCGCTGTCTTGTTCCAATGCTTGCCCCAAACCGAGTACATTACCGTGTCCGAAAATACCGAAAATGCCTTTCACAAATTTCGTTACTTTTCCGTCCACTTCAACATATTGATTATCCAAGAATTTTACCAGGGCTTGTGCGACGGTTAATTTTTGTGTTTTCATAGTTTCTCCTGCGTGATCCATTCCGACTATGTGAATACTTCAACTGCGGTTTTCATCATTAACTATCGCTATTCTACTTAAAATAAATTTCAGTTAAACATAAAATGAAATGTAAATTTCATTTTTGCGAGCTGGATCAATTTCTGTGATAAAAAAGCAGAAAAAAATGATTTTTTATACCTCAACCGAGCAAGCGGAAAAACTTTTTTTGGGATCTCGATCTCAAAAAAGAGTAATAGCAATAGCAAAATGAAATATTTATTCTAAAATGAATAGTGTTAAATGTTTTATTTTGATTGCCCGATCCGAAATCGGGAACAGAATCAATGCCAATAGGAGAGCCCCCTTATGTCGAAAGAAACAGTGTTGAAAACAGTAGCAGACAAACCCCTCGATTTAATTTGCTTAGGACGGATTGCGGTGGATCTGTACGGACAGCAAATCGGCGCACGCTTGGAAGATGAAACCACCTTTGCCAAATACCTCGGCGGCTCATCGGGCAATGTGGCGTACGGCACGGCAATTCAAGGGCTGAAATCGTCGATGTTGGCGCGGGTCGGCGATGAACATATGGGGCGTTTTTTACGCCAAGAGCTGGAAAGCGTCGGTGCCGATACCAGCCATTTAATCACCGATAAAGAACGGCTGACCGCACTTGTGATTCTCGGGATTAAAGATAACGAAACCTTTCCGCTGATTTTCTACCGTGATAATTGTGCCGATATGGCGATTAGCGCCGACGATTTCAGCGAAGACTACATTGCCTCGGCGAAAGCCTTGGCGATCACCGGCACGCACCTCTCGCACCCGAAAACCCGCCATGCGGTGCTGACCGCACTTGAGTATGCCGGACGCAACGGCGTGAAGCGCTTGTTGGATATTGATTACCGTCCGGTGTTATGGGGCTTGACCTCGCTCGGCGACGGCGAAACCCGTTTCATTGATTCCAAAGCGGTGACTGAATCGTTGCAAGAAGTGTTGCACAATTTCGATGTGCTGGTCGGCACGGAAGAGGAATTTCATATCGCCGGCGGTTCGACCGATACGTTGACCGCACTTAAGAACGTGCGCAAATGCAGCCAAGCAACTTTGGTGTGCAAGCGCGGCGCATTAGGTTGCTCGGTGTTTGAAGGCGACATTCCCGATGATTTGGACGGCGGCTTAAATGTGTACGGTGTGCGCGTGGCGGTGTTGAACGTGCTGGGCGCAGGCGACGCCTTTATGTCGGGGTTATTGCGCGGCTATATCAACGGCGAAGGCTGGGAGCAGGCGTGCCGTTATGCCAATGCTTGTGGCGCACTGGTGGTTTCCCGTCATGGCTGCGCGCCGGCAATGCCGACCAAAAAAGAGCTGGACGACTATTTATCGCGAGCCGAATCCGTGCCGCGCCCTGATCTCGATGAGGGTTTAAATCATTTGCACCGTGTGACTACGCGCAAAACCGAATGGAATAACCTCTGTATTTTTGCCTTTGATCACCGTAAACAACTGGATGATATGGCACAAAAGTGCGGTGCCGATCCGAAACGGATACCGCACTTGAAAACCTTATTGCTGCAAGCCGCGGAACAAACCGCCAAGGCGGAAGGCGTGGACAACGGGCAATCGGGCATTTTAGCCGACACCACTTACGGACAAGACGCACTGAATGCCATTACCGGTAAACACTGGTGGATTGGCCGCCCGATTGAAAAACCGTCGTCCCGTCCATTGGCATTGGAACACGGTGATTTAGGCAGCCAGTTGATTTCGTGGCCGAAAGAACACGTTGTCAAATGTTTGGTATTCTACCACCCGCATGACAGCGCGGAACTGAAAGCGCAGCAGGATCAAAAACTGTCAGAGGTATACCAAGCCTGTTGCCGCACCGGACACGAACTGCTGCTGGAAATTATCCTGCCGTTGGATATGCCGCAACAAGAGGCGTATTACCAGCAGATTATCGCTCACCTGTATGGATTGGGGATCAAACCGGATTGGTGGAAATTGCCGGGCATGAGTGCCGACGGTTGGGCGGCATTAAGCCGCGTCATCGAGCAAAACGACCACTATTGCCGCGGCATTTTGATTCTCGGTTTGGACGCCCCGGAAGCGGTGTTTGACGACACCTTCAAAGCCGCCGCCAATGCGCCGCTGGTGAAAGGCTTCGCCGTCGGCAGAACCATTTTCGGCGAACCGTCCGCCGAGTGGTTGGCAGGTAAACTCAGCGATCAACAACTGATTGATGAAGTCTCCGCCCGCTATCAACGCTTAATCCGCTTGTGGAAAAAATACCGCACTTGATGGTTTGGACCGTGACGTGAAATAGAAAAAGGCACCTTGAATATTGAATTTAAGGTGCCTTTGCTTTTTACACTGGTTAAAATAAATTTATTTGTTATTTCTCCAGATAAGGAAATGCCGTGGATTCTTCTTTAATTCCGAATATTGAATGGTTTATTGCACAGGTTGATCCGTTTCATCACCTGCCGAAAACGTTGATTAGCCAAATTGCAGCCAATATTGAAATCCGCTATATTCCGCAAGGTGAAGTGATTGCATTTGAGGAACAGGCGGATAAACGTTGTTTATATTTGATTCGGATCGGGGCGGTCGAACAGAAAAAACCGAATGGCGAGCTACGTGCCCGCTTGGAAAGCGGCAGTATTTTCGGATTCAGTATTTTTAACCCGAAAGAAGACGAGCAATATACCGCCTGTGCGATTGAAAACAGCCTGATTTATCAGATTCCCTATGCGCTGTTGAGCGGTATCGTGCAGCAACACCCGCAATATGCCGCTTATTTTGCCAGCGAAGCCGGTGTGCGCCTGCATGAGGCGTCAAAAAGCACTTGGTTGCAAAACCAGGACGGGATTTTTATGAAAAGCGTGGTCGAGGTGGCGAACCGTAAAATTGCAACGGTCGAAGCGTCGGCTACCATCAAGGAAACGGCGGCAAGTATGTGCCGTCAACGGCGCTCGTCAGCGTTGGTTATGCGGCATGGCAAATTGGTCGGGATCGTCAATGATCGCGATATGACCAAAAAAGTGGTGGCGCAGGCATTGGATGTCAATTTGCCGATCAGCCATATTATGACCGCCGACCCACCGACGGTTGCCGCCAGCGAATTGGTGCTGAACGCCATTTCTTTGATGATGCAACATAATCTTCGTAATTTACCGGTGATCGAAAATGAAAAAGTGATCGGCATTCTTACTGCGACGGATTTGGTGCAGAAAAACAGCACCCAGTCTATTTTTATGATTAATCATATTTTCCAAGCCGATAGTTTAGCCTTGTTGGTGGATTTGTCGGCAAAACGGCAAGCGATTTTCGAAGGCTTAATCGAAAGCGGCGTGGATTATCGCAATATTATGCAGGTGATGACCCTGATTGCCGATGCATTTCACCAAAAACTGTTGATGATGGCGGAGCACCGGTTTGGCGCCCCGCCTTGTGCCTATAGTTGGTTCGTTGCCGGTTCACAGGCGCGTTATGAAATCCATCCGCTCTCCGATCAAGATAATGCGATTATCACCGAGCGGGAATTAGAGCCATCCGAGCAAGCCTATTTTTCGCAGCTGGCGACCTTTGTCAACGACGGTTTGGACAAGTGCGGTTATGCGCATTGCTCCGGCGGATATATGGCGTCTAATCCGAAATGGTGCCAATCCCTCACCCGTTGGCAAGCGGATTTCAAACATTGGATTGTGAATCCGGAGTTGGAAGGATTACTAAATGCGTCGGTATTTATGGATCTGCGAGCCATCCATGGTTCAACTGATTTGGCAGAGCGGCTTACCGGTTTTTTTGCCAAGTTAGTGCAGCATAACCGCCGTTTTTTGGCGTTTATGGTGGCAAATACAATTCGGGTCAAACCGCCGTTGAGTATCTTCAGAAACTTTGTGTTGATCAAAGACGGCGAGCATAAAAACAAACTGAATCTGAAAAAACGGGCGATCAGCTTATTGGTCGATTTGGGACGGATTTATGCATTGTCCGCCGGTATCGGGCAGACGAAATCCACCGAGGCGCGGTTTATCGCCTGTTATGAGAACAAGGTGATCAACAAAGAAACCTTGGATGATATTTTAGGCGCCTACCGTTTCGTATGCGAAGTGCGGTTTAAATATCAATTGCAAGCGCTGCGCCGACAGCAGCTGCTGACCAACCATATTGCCCCGGATGAGCTGACTTCGTTCGAACGGAATAATTTAAAAGATGCTTTCCGTTTAATTGCCAAATTGCAGGAAGCGGCAGAATTGCGCTTTTCACAGAAAGGGTTAATCCGATGAGCAGTGTATTGTCGCGTTGGTTGCAACGGTTTGATCCATTGTCGAAGCTGGAAAAACAACGGCGGAAATTAGTGCAGTCAAAGCGTTGCCCGGCGGAGTTATTACCGCTGTTTGATATGCCTTACCCGGAATTGGCGGCGGATCTGACCCGGCTGAATTATCTGGCGATTGATTTTGAAACCAGCGGTTTGAACCCGATGATCGATCATATTTTGAGTGCGGCGGCGGTGCCGATTGATTGTTTAACCTTGAAGCTGTCAGGCTCATGGCACCAGTTTGTTGCCGATCAGATCGTTAAACAGGATACCGCGGTGATTAACCACATTGTGCCGCAAATGTTACAAAGCGCGGTCGCCTTGGAGCAAGTGATGTCCACCCTGTTCACTTTAATGCGCGGCAGAATCGTGATTGCTCACGGTTCGAGCATTGAACGGCGTTTTATCAATCACTATCTGGCAATGCATTACAAAATGCCGTTTTTCCCGCTACTTTGGTTGGATACCTTGAAAATCGAGCGCTCGTTTGTTAGTACGCAAGCCCAGGCGATTAACCCTCATTATCAATTGACGACGGTGCGCCGGCATTACCACTTGCCGGAATATGTAGCGCATAACGCCTTAAGCGACGCAATTGCCGCCGGCGAGTTGTTTTTGGCACAGCTGATTCGTCTGTTCGGTTCCCAACCGAAAACGTTAGGAGTGGTGTATAAACGTTCACAATAGCGCAGTTGGCTAAAAATAAACCCCGTGTGTGGCATGATCTGACCCCAAAAAGTTGGACTGCTTAATGAACGGATTGAGTTCGATATTGTATCGGGTTTAATCCTTTTAATCTTACTTGAATTCGTTCAGTATTGTAATACTCAATATATTGATGAACCGCCTGCTCAATGTCATCTGCCGTATCAAATTGCCGAACATAAAAACATTCTGTCTTCAGCCTGCCGAAAAAACTTTCCATTGCGCCATTATCCAAACAATTTCCCTTTCTCGACATACTGATTTGAATCTGATTATCTGCCAATATCTTGCGATAAGACGGCATTTGATACTGCCGGCCTTGGTCTGAATGTAATATCGGCGTTGCCTCCTTCGGGAGCTTATTCACGGCTTGTCGCAACATCTGCTCAACCAGTGCCCGGTTTGGACGACGACCAAGTTGATAGGCAATCACCTCATTGTTAAATAAATCTACCATTGGCGATAAATAAACCTTATTACCGTCTTTCGCTTTAAATTCAGTGATATCTGTCACTAACTTCTCGTAGGCGTTTTCTGCCTTTCGGCTTCGTCTTTCAGGGATAATTCCATCGACTTTTTTAAGATGGCATTCTCCGCACGCAAACGTAAATTCTCTTGTTCTAATTGTTTTAACGGCGTTAATGGCTTAACGTGTTTTTTCGATTTATTCGGTTTATTCACGGCTGGTCGTCCTTTGGGCTTATCAATCAGTCCATTTATGCCAAATTGTTTGAAACGTTGCAACCATTGATAAACAACACTGCCGTTTGATACGCCCAGGTCAGTTCGGTGTGTTGTATATATTCAATGGCTTTCAGTTTATCTTCAAGCCTATATTTTCGTTGTATATCTAGGACGGCTAGCCCATCAAGACCGGAATATTGATATTGTGCAATCCATTGGCGAATACTGCGTTGGGCAACCTGAAAATGTGTTGCGGTTTTGCTGATAGATTGATGATGTTGAAAATAATATTCAACGATTTGTTGTTTCAATACTTGGGTATATTTAGTCATAAAAATCTGCACCTTAGTCAGTTGGTTTTGCAGTCCAACTTTTGGGGGGCAGATCAACATTAAGGCGTTTTTTATCCGCTAAATTTGTTCGAAAATATCCGCATCGCGTAGTAAATGCTGATCGCCTTTGCGCCGCAAAAAACCGCACTTGTCGAAATATTCGATTAACTGCACCGTCATTTTCCGCCCGAATTGCAACTGATCGCGCAGCTCATTCACCGAAATCGCCCCGTGTTGTTCAATATGCACTTTAATCCGTTCGGCATAAGCATACAGAGTTTCAGTTAAGAAAAAGCGGTCTTTGATAATCGCGGTCAGATAGCCCAGTTTACCGGCTTTATACAGAAAATTACGCATCACACTTTCATCGATTGCCAATAGTTTGGCAAGATCGCGCACCCAAACCGCTTGCCCCTGCGCCGCTAAAAATGCCGCTTCGGTGCGTTGCCACAACTGTTGTTCCTCCTCGGTGAAGGCAATTTTATGATCGGGCAAATGAATCCAACCGCGGGTTTGTGCCAAATCCCCTTGTTGCAGCAACGTCTGGATAAAGTGATAAATCACGCTTTGCGGTTGTTTCAGTGCCGCCATGCGTTGCAAACGCGCTTTGGAAATACCTAATTGATCAGGATGTTGCTGATGATACAAATGCAACGCTTGCACTAATTTTTGCTGCTGTTGTTGCCGATAATCCTGATTAAACACATAGCCTTGCAACGCAGTAAATGCTAACGTCGTCTGCAACTCGGCAAACTGCGTTTCAGTTAACTGTTCCGCCCAGCAAAGTGCGGTTTGTTCAACACAACCCCGTTGTAAATAGCGGCTAATCCGCTGTGCCTGGGTTTCCGCTTGCGCCAATTGCCACAAATATGCCAAACGCGCCGGTTGGCGTTTATACCGTTGCGGCGAGGCGATTTCCAACACACTCGCGCCGGCAAGGGTGTGTTGATTATCGCCGCTGCGCACAATCACTTTATCGCCAAACGCCAAAAACAGTGGCTGTTGTAATATCAGTTCGGCAAGTACTTTTTCATTCTGTTGCATTGAAGCCGTTTCAACCGCACTTTGCTCCAACAACGTCAATTTGCCGACAGTGTGGCTGGCGGCGTGATAAATATGCACGGCTTGGCTGGCTTTTAACGCCTGAATCGGATTTAACAACAGCGTAATCCGATCGTTGGCTTGTGCTTGCGCATGGGAAAACAGCCAGTCGCCGCGTGTGATTGCCAGTTGATCGGCGGCTAAATTTAACGCCAAGCGTTGCCCAGCCACGCCGTGGGTATTTTGCTGATTTTGCGCATGGATATTCTTCACCCGAATCGTTTGTTTCAGCTGGCTGGATAAAAATAGCGTGTCATCAATCGCCACTTGTCCGGCAAATGCCGTGCCGGTCACCACTTTGCCCGCGCCTTTGATATGAAAAGTGCGGTCAATCGCATAACGGAACGGTTTTTCGCTAGCCTGATTTTTTTGGCTTAATCCGAATAAATACCGTTTTAGCTCGCCAATTCCTTGCCCGTTTACCGTTGACGTGGCAAAAACCGCACTTTGCGTCAAAAACGGATAACGTTGTTTTAACTGTTGTTGCAACTGGTTAATTTGTTCCGCCGAGGCTTTATCCGCCTTGCTGATTACTACAATAATTTCTTTAAAATCCAATAAGTTAAGAATGGCAAGATGTTCTTCGGTTTGCGGCTTAATCCCCTCGTCGGCTGCCACCAGCAACAGCGCATACTGCACGCCGCCGACACCGGCAAGCATATTGGATAAAAAGCGTTCGTGCCCCGGCACATCAATAAAACCCAAAATCTGATCGCCGTACGGCAAATAGGCATAGCCCAAATCAATGGTCATGCCGCGTTTTTTTTCTTCCGGCAAATGGGTGGTGTCGGTGCCGGTGAGGGCGCGAATCAAGGCGGTTTTGCCGTGATCGACGTGTCCTGCGCTGACTATAATCATAATTCGTCCAAGGTGATAAAAAGTTGTTGCGGATTGGCAAGACTGCGCAAATCCAACCACAGTTTTTGCTGTTCAATCCGCCCGATAATCGGCTGGCTCAGCTGTTTCAACGAACGGATCAACTGCATTAACTCCTCATTTTTGCCCGAGTGCGGTCGCAAGGTGATCGCTAATGACGGAATGCGGGACATCGGTTGCGATCCGCTACCGATCTGTGCCGAACTGGCTTCGATCTGCAAGCCATAATCCGCGCCCAGTTTTTCTTGCAACTTGGCCAATAGCGGCTCGGCAATCGCTTGTAATTGGCCCACATCTTGGGTTAATAACTGCAAAGTCGGGTTGCTGTGCGCTAATTTTTCCGGGAATAGATAATCACGCAAAGTGGCTTCCAAACCGGCTAAAATCACCTTGTCGCAACGCAACACCCGTTTGAGCGGGTGCTGTTGCAACTGCTCGATATAGGCTTTTTTGCCGACGATAATGCCCGCTTGCGGTCCGCCAAGTAGTTTATCACCGGAAAAACAGACCAAATCCACGCCGTCTGCCAACATTTTTTGCGGGGTCGGTTCGGTCGGCAAACCGTATCGACCGAGATCGACTAATGCGCCACTGCCCAAATCGCTGATTAACGGCAGTTGCTGTTGTTGCGCCAACTGCGCCAATTCCGCTTCGCCGACACTTTCGGTAAAACCGCAAATTTGGTAGTTGCTGCTGTGAACTTTCAGCAAAAGTGCGGTATTTTCGTTGATTTGTTGCTGATAATCGGTTAAACGGGTGCGGTTCGTCGTGCCGACTTCCACCAGTTTACAACCGGCTTGCTGCATAATGTCCGGAATGCGAAACGCACCGCCGATTTCAATCAGCTCGCCGCGTGAAATAATCACCTCTTTACCGCTGGCAAAGGTCGCCAGCAGCAACAACACCGCCGCCGCATTGTTATTCACGATACACGCCGCTTCCGCCCCGCACAACTGCGCCAACAAGTCGCTGCAATATTGATCGCGATGGCTGCGTTTGCCCTGCGCCAAATCAAATTCCAACGCCACGTTTTCTTGCATTGCGCCTAACGCCGCCTGTTGCGCCGACCGCCCCCACAACGCACGTCCTAAGTTGGTGTGCAACACCGTCCCGGTCAGGTTATGCACTTTCTTGATCGCCACCTGCTGTTGCTGTTGCAGTTCATGCGCCACTTTTTTATACAACGCGCTAAAATCACTGAAATAGCGCGGCAGCTGCTGTTGTTGCCGAATCTGCACCCGCGCCTGCTGCAACAAACTACGCAACTGCGCCACCACCGCCGAATGCCCGAACCGCTCGCTCAGCAATTGCCCCTGCGGGGTATTCAAAATTTTGTCGATTGAAGGTAATGCGCGATAAAGTTGGTTCATAACCGCCCCGAATTCAAATAATAACAAGAGATATATTGATTTTAATGCTATTTGAATTAAAATTCAGTACAATATTGTGATTATCAATGGAAGAGCGTCGTTTCCGGTGAAGCGGCAGGACTTCAAATCCTGTTGAGGCTGCCAGCAGTCTCGGGTGGGTTCAACTCCCATTCTCTTCCGCCACTTCACTAATCATACTGTTTCATACTTCCGTATATCGCCCAATAAAACCCAATAACATCAATCATTTAGCTAAAATCTATTCATCACTGTTAATCATATTTTATCACTCTATATCACTTTTTTTGTTCCCTGTTTTATACTATCACCTTAACTCCCTAAATTTACTCCCTAAAAATGCCATTTTTGAAAAATAAATAGGGAACAATAAATCCATAACTCACTGAATATAAAAATGAAAAACAAGATCACCACAGGGATAAAAAAGGATAAATCTTCAAAAACAGGGAACTATAAATTTTTATATAGAGAACAAAAACAAAATAAAGAACTCACTAAGTTGTGTTAGCATTTAGATTGCTGCTAGTGTTTTGCTTCGGCGACATAATAACAGCAATTAGGCACCGCAGGACATGCCGTGCTTGCCTGTGGAGGAACGGTGCAATCAAACCGAATTTACAGAAATAATTACTGTTAAAAAGGATATGTTATGAAAAAAATAGTTATCTTGGCTTTAGCAGCATTATCGCTATTAACTGGCTGTGACAATGAAAAAAACGACACCGCTATCACCACTAGTGAAGGTAATTTCATAGCACAAAAAGAAACCCTGTCATCACAAAATGACGCTGATATTCGTACGGATTTATTAGCTATTAATTCTGTGGTTAATACTTCTAATACTAAAGCATCGGAACTTAATCAAGAGTTGGTTTCTGCAAGTAAAAACAGTGATAGTTCAGCAATAAAAGTTATAATGGGGCGATCAAAAGCGCTGTTAGAATCTACTAATAATTCTTTGTTTGGTTTAAAGATAAAGAGTCAAGAAGTTCAGGATATCCGTATTGGAATTTATCAGGGGAATATGATTTCAATTAAGCTTTATGAACTTTATTTGAAAGATAATCAAACAGATAAAGATAAAGAAGAAATAGAATTACTTCAAAGACAAATGGTTGAGTTGCAGCAAAGTATTGGCAGTAAACTTGACCAATTAAATTCTCAGTACAAGGTACAGTAATGCTTGTCTGCCTAAATCTGCACCATATGCAAGCAAGATTTTATCGGTCGTGCAATTGACACCAACCCTAAAGGCGTTCAGCAATGGACGCTTTTTTAATTGAACGATTAAAAAACTAAACCTCAAATAAAGTTCAGGAGTTCCACTCATGGCAAGGCGAGTTAAGCCACTTTCTGACAGCAAGATTAAGAACGCAAAACCGAAGCAAACCGCCTATTCATTGGCAGACGGTAACGGCTTACCGCTACAATAAACGCAAATGTTACAGGATTGGGCGGACTATGTAGAAAGCTAGGCACCAAGCCCAATAGTCACAGAATAAACACCTAACTGTATGCTAGTACAGTATGCATAGTTATGATTAAATATAGCGCATAATAAGTAATTTCTATTTTGACAATTCGCAAAGCTAAGGGCTGATGAAATGACAGAGCAAATACAACACATTGACGAGTTAAAAAATCAATTGTCGGCATTGCGCCCCTTGAGTGCGGCAGAGCTAAAACGGCTGCAAGAAGAGTTTATTATCGAATCTTCTTATAATTCTAACGCTATCGAAGGTAACACGCTGACACTGCGGGAAACGGCTTTGATTTTGCGTGACGGCATAACCATTGCTGAAAAACCTATCAGAGAACATTTAGAGGTTATCGGCTACAAAGACGCTTTTAATTATCTGTTTGAGCTGGTGGCAAACCGTGAGCCATTAACCGAGCGTACGATTAAAGAAATTCATTCGCTGGTGCTGATGAATGACGCAGAGAATAAAGGCGTATATCGGCGTGTTCCGGTGCGAATCATGGGCGCAGACAATGAACCGGCGCAACCGCACTTAATCGCCGAACAAATGGACGCATTACTTGCTGATTATGCCGATAAATTACAGCACCAACACCCGATAGAGGCGATAGCGTGGCTGCATTTGGCTTTTGAAAGCATTCACCCGTTTATTGACGGTAACGGACGCACAGGGCGGTTATTGTTGAATTTTGAATTGATGAAGTGCGGTTATTTGCCGATTGATATTAAATTCAGTGACAGGGCAAAATATTATCAATGTTTCGATGACTACCAGCACCAACAGCAGCCCAACGCGCTTTTATCATTGATAGCCGGTTATGAAATAGCGGAGTTACAGCGATATATTGCGATTTTAAGCCGTTAATTAACAAAAAAGAGAAAAATATGATGCAGCAAACAGTTTGTATTATCAGCGGCAGCACCCTCGGCAGCGCGGAATATTTAGCGGAGCATTGCGAGGATGTGTTGCAACAACACGGGATCAAAACCGCACTTTTGCATGGTGCGAATTGGGATCAGATCAACGATTTTCAATATTGGCTAATTGTCACTTCAACCCACGGCGCAGGTGATCTGCCGGATAACTTATCGCCGTTATTTGAACATATCGAGCAGGAAATCGATGATTTAAGCCAAGTGCGGTTTGCAGTGATCGGGTTGGGGAATTCCGATTATGATACCTTCTGTTTTTCGGTCAATAAAATCGAAGCAGTGCTAAATCAGAAACAAGCTATTAAGCTAGCTGATAGTTTAAAAATTGATGTGCTTAATTGTTTCGATCATGATCAGGCGGCAGATAACTGGTTACCGCAATTTATCGATCAACTGAAATAATCCGCTTAAAAAACCAGCAAAACGAAAAAAGTTCGCTTGTGGATAACGACGATTATAAGTGTAGATAAACTGTATTTATTATTTGAATAACAATTAAAGCAAATCGGGCTGTGGATAAAACCGCACGTTATCCACAAGATTTATTAAGCGACAAGCGATCTTTTTCACACGATCCAAAATGGATCAAGATCTTATAATTAAAAGAAAAAACGGCTTTCTTCACAGGATCACTACCGGCTAATAATAACAATAATAAGATCTTTATATATAAAAAGATCTTTTCTTTATACGCCGGCGATCAAAATTTGATCCGTATGATCGACACCACGGATCAAGTTAATAAATTTCCTTTCACCCTCTGATTAAATTCAGTAGAATAGCGCCCAATTTTACGATCATTGATCAACGCAAGATCGAATTGATCGTATCCGGATCAAACAAGGCATTTTATGATTTATACAGAAACTTATGATGTGATCGTCGTCGGTGGCGGTCATGCTGGCACGGAAGCGGCACTTGCACCGGCACGAATGGGCTTGAAAACCCTATTATTGACCCACAATGTCGATACCTTAGGGCAGATGTCCTGTAATCCGGCGATTGGCGGCATCGGCAAAGGGCATTTGGTCAAAGAGATCGATGCCATGGGCGGTTTAATGGCAACGGCTACGGATCAGGCCGGGATTCAATTCCGTACCTTGAACAGCAGTAAAGGTCCGGCGGTGCGTGCTACCCGTGCGCAGGCGGATCGGGTGTTATATCGCCAAGCCGTGCGGATCGCCTTGGAAAATCAAGAAAATCTCGATATTTTCCAACAGGAAGTGGTTGATATTTTATTGGATCAGGATCGTATCAGCGGGGTTAGTACCAAAATGGGGCTGACTTTCCGTGCCAAAGCGGTGGTGTTGACTGCCGGGACGTTCTTAGCCGGCAAGATCCATATAGGCATGGAAAATTATGTCGGCGGTCGTGCCGGTGATCCGGCGTCGATCATGTTGGCAGATCGGTTGCGTGAATTGAATTTACGCGTTGATCGTTTGAAAACAGGCACCCCGCCGCGCTTAGATGCGCGCACCATTGATTTTTCGGTATTGGAACAGCAGCACGGCGATACGATCCTGCCGGTCTTTTCGTTTATGGGATCAGTCGATCAACATCCGCGTCAGATCCCGTGTTATATCACCCATACCAATGAAAAAGCCCATGATCTGATCCGTGCCAATTTGGATCGCAGTCCGATGTATGCCGGGGTGATCGAAGGGATCGGGCCGCGTTATTGCCCGTCGATCGAAGATAAAGTAATGCGTTTTGCCGAGCGCAACAGCCATCAGATCTACTTAGAACCGGAAGGTTTAACCAGCAATGAGATCTACCCGAATGGGATCTCGACCAGTTTGCCGTTTGACGTGCAAATGGGGATCGTCAATTCGATGAAGGGTTTGGAAAAAGCACGGATCATGAAACCGGGTTATGCGATCGAATATGATTATTTCGATCCGCGCGATCTGAAACCGTCATTGGAAACCAAAGCGATCAACGGTCTGTTTTTTGCCGGGCAGATCAACGGTACCACCGGTTATGAAGAAGCGGCGGCGCAAGGTTTGCTTGCCGGGATCAATGCCGGTTTGTTTGTACAGCAAAAAGCCGCTTGGTATCCGCGCCGTGATCAAGCCTATTTAGGCGTGCTGGTCGATGATCTGTGTACGCTGGGCACCAAAGAACCTTATCGGGTGTTCACTTCGCGTGCCGAATACCGTTTGTTGCTGCGTGAAGACAATGCTGATCTGCGCTTAACCCCGATTGGACGTGAACTGGGCTTGATTGATGAAGCTCGTTGGGCGCGTTTTAATCAAAAACTGGAAAATATTGAACAAGAACAACAGCGCTTGCGCCAAATTTGGATTCATCCCCAATCGGAACATTTGAATGAAGTCAATGCGATTTTAAATAGCCCACTAACCCGCGAAGCCAGCGGTGAAGATCTGTTGCGCCGTCCGGAAGTGGATTATAAAACCCTGACCGCACTTTCAGCCTTCGCCCCGGCGTGTGCCGATGCGCAAGCGGCGGAGCAGGTGGAAATTTCGATTAAATACCAAGGTTATATCGAACATCAATACGAAGAGATCGCACGGCATAAACGGCATGAAAGCACTGCGATTCCGCCGGAATTTGATTACGATAAAGTCAACGGCTTGTCCAACGAAGTGCGGTTGAAATTGACCCAGCACCGTCCGATCTCGATCGGACAAGCTTCGCGTATTTCCGGGGTGACCCCGGCGGCGATCTCAATCTTGCTGGTGAATTTGAAAAAACAAGGTATGCTCAAACGTGGGGATGAATAATGACGTTGGCGATTGAATTACGGGCAAAATTGGATCAGCTGCTGGCGCAAACCGCACTTTCGGTCAACGATCAGCAAAAGCAGCAATTGGTTGCTTTTGTTGAATTGTTGAATAAATGGAACAAGGCGTATAACCTGACATCGGTGCGTGATCCGCAGGAAATGCTGGTGAAGCACATTCTCGACAGTTTGGTGGTGAGTCCTTATTTACAAGGTTCGCGCTTTATCGATGTCGGCACCGGACCGGGCTTGCCCGGCATTCCGTTGGCGATTATCAACCCCGATCAGCAATATGTGTTGTTGGACAGTCTCGGCAAGCGGATTACCTTTATCCGTCAAGTCATTCGTCAGTTAGGTTTGACTAACGTCACGCCGATTCAAAGCCGGGTTGAGGAATATCAGCCCGAAGTGCGGTTCGACGGGGTGCTTAGCCGCGCGTTTGCTTCATTACAGGATATGACCGCCTGGTGTCGGCATTTAGTGGCGGATTCAGGGCGGTTTTATGCCTTGAAAGGGATTTTTAATCCCGATGAATTGGGCGAACTGCAACCGCACTTTGTATTGCAGCAAAAAATGAAGTTGTCCGTGCCGCAATTGGTCGGAGAAAGGCACTTGATTATTCTGGTAAAAGGTTAAAAATCGGGTTATCAAAAATGGATAAACGAGGGCTTTATCATTTATTGTGATAAAAAAGTAAAATTTTTTTAGTAATTGTTAAGCAGATAGCATTTTTACGCCCTTTAATCGTTGCAATAATTTAATCTGACCGTATAATTTATGCCAGTTTTATTTGTACCTAATTTACCTCGTTAGAGTTAAAGTGTTGTACATAAATTAACCATGAATAGCTAAGTTCTATTTCGGTTAAGTAACAGGATATGAGATGTCGGCGGTACTGGATAAAAATAAAAAGCTTTATAGCAAAGTCTTTATTATCGAATTCGCATTGATATTAATCGGTTATGCGTTATTTTATCTGTTACAATCGGCACTTTCCCTCTCTTTTTTGTTGGGATCCGTGATAGCTTGGCTGCCACAGATGGTTTTTGCGGTTTATGTCTTTTATCTGCAGGCGGATTCGCCGATAGCAAATAAAGCGAAAATACTCTACCGGGGGGAAGGAATAAAAATCGCCTTGATGATCATTTTGTTATTGCTGGTGTTCATCAATATCGAATTGAACCCGATTGTCTTTTTTGCGGGTTATTTTTGCTTTATTTTACTTAATAACCTTTTACCTTTTGTATTGGGGCGGATGTTCGATACAAAAGCTAAAAACTAACTCACTGACGAAGTAGGAAACTGTATGGCTGCCGAAGGTTCATCCCCAACCTCTATTGAATATATTCAACATCACCTTTCGTTTCTCAACAAGGGCGAAGGATTTTGGTCGGTCAATATCGACTCTTTATTTTTTGCCGTCGTAACCGGATTCTTGTTCATCTATTTTTTCCGTAAAGCCGCGAAAAAAGCGACTAGCGGCGTGCCGGGCAAATGGCAATGTGCGGTCGAAATGATGGTGGAATGGGTTGACGGCGTGGTGAAAGAAAACTTCCACGGCAGCCGTAATTTTATTGGTCCATTAGGACTAACCGTTTTCGTTTGGGTGTTATTAATGAACACCATCGACTTGGTGCCGGTCGATTATTTACCGCAAATTGCCCATGCGTTGGGCTTTGAATACCTGCGTGCGGTACCGACCGCAGATATGAACGTGACTTTCGGCATGTCGATTGCGGTATTTTTCCTGATCATTATCTACACCGTCAAATCCAAAGGCTTCGGGGGTTTGGTGAAAGAGTACACTATGCACCCGTTCACCCATCCGGTGTTTATCCCGGTTAACTTCCTGTTAGAAACCGTCACCTTATTGGCTAAACCGGTTTCATTGGGCTTGCGTCTATTCGGTAACCTCTATGCCGGCGAATTAATTTTTATTTTGATCGCCTTGACCTACTCCGCCAACTATCTGGTCGGCGGTTTGGGGATCGGCTTACATCTGGTATGGGCAATCTTCCACATTTTGGTGGTGGTATTGCAAGCCTTTATCTTTATGATGTTAACCATTGTCTATATCAGTATCGCGTATAATAAAGCGGAACATTAATTTTTAACTTTTATTTTTAACCCGGCAATTTTGCCAACACTTTAACTTAAACATGGAGAAACTCATGGAAACTGTAATCACGGCAACAATTTTCGCTTCTGCAATTATGATTTCAATTGCGGCATTCGGCACCGCTATTGGCTTTGCATTATTGGGCGGTAAATATATGGAGTCGGCAGCCCGTCAACCTGAATTGGCTAACTCTTTGTTGACCAAAATGTTTATCGTGGCAGGTTTACTTGATGCGATTTCAATGATTGCGGTTGGTATTGCATTGTATTTCATCTTCGTCAGTCCGTTTACTGCGTTATTAGGTTAATTTTTTGCGTTATAGCCAAATCAAGGCTGTAGCTACCTATAACCATTATTGAGGAGGACGTTGTGGATATTAACGCAACACTAATCGGACAATCGATTGCATTCCTACTGTTTGTCTGGTTTTGCATGAAATTTGTCTGGCCACCGATTATCAAAGCGATTGAAGAGCGTCAGGCTGGGATTGCCAATGCCTTGGCGTCTGCCGAAGCGGCGAAGCAAGAGCAAGCGGATACCAAAGTGCTGTTAGAGCAAGAGCTCAATGCAGCCAAAAAACAAGCGCAAGAGATCATCGATCTGGCGAATAAACGTCGCAATGAAATTTTGGATGAAGTGCGGTCTGAAGCCGAGTCGGTCAAAGCCAAAATTATCGAGCAAGGTTATGCCGAAGTGCAAGCCGAACGCAAACGGGCACAAGAAGAGTTGCGCGTTAAAGTGGCTTCATTGGCGTTGGCTGGTGCAGAAAAAATTGTGGGTCGTTCAATTGATGAAGCGGCAAATAGCGACATCATTGATAAACTTGTTGCAGAACTATAAGGAAGGTGGGGCTAATGTCAGAATACATCACAGTCGCACGCCCCTATGCTAAAGCCGCATTTGATTTTGCGGTGGAACAGAACCGGTTGGAGCAATGGCAGCAAATGTTGAATTTTAGCGCTGCCGTGACTGAAAATGATCAGATTAAAAATTTTCTGAAAGAATCGTTTTCACCGCCAAAAGCCGCCGCAACCTTGATTCAAATTTGTGGTGATCAGCTGGATCAGTACGGGCAAAACCTTATCCGTTTAATGGCAGAAAATAAACGCTTACTGGCGTTACCCGAAGTGCTTCGTCTGTTCGAACAGCTAGTGGATGAGTATAAATCCCTGGCTGAGGTTGAAGTCATTTCCGCCGAACCATTAACGCAGCAACAACAACAAAATATTCTCCAGGCAATGGAAAAGAAACTTGCCCGCAAAGTGAAATTAAATTGCAGCATTGATAAAAGCCTGATTGGCGGGGCGTTGATTCGCAGCGGTGACTTGGTCATCGACGGCAGCAGTCGCGGTCAATTAGCGCGTTTGGCAAATGAATTGCAATTGTAAGAGGAATAGAAGATGCAACTGAATTCTACAGAAATTAGTGAACTGATTAAGAAACGGATTGCCGATTTTAGCGTAACGAGCGAAGCGCGTAATACCGGCACTATCGTGTCGGTAAGTGACGGTATTATCCGCATTAACGGCTTAAGTGATGCGATGCAAGGGGAAATGATTGCCCTGCCGGGTAACCGTTTTGCGATTGCGCTCAACTTGGAACGCGATTCGGTCGGCGCGGTGGTGATGGGGCCTTATTCCGATTTAGCCGAAGGCATGGAAGTGCAATGTACCGGGCGTATTTTGGAAGTACCGGTCGGTCGTAATTTGTTAGGTCGTGTGGTTAATACCTTAGGGCAACCGATTGACGGCAAAGGCGAAATCGTTGCCGATGCGTATTCGCCGATTGAAGTGATTGCGCCGGGCGTTATCGACCGTAAATCGGTTGATCAGCCGGTACAGACAGGTTATAAAGCGGTAGACTCGATGGTGCCAATCGGTCGCGGTCAGCGTGAGCTGATTATCGGTGACCGTCAAACCGGTAAAACCGCACTTGCGATTGATGCAATCATCAACCAACGCGATTCCGATATTAAATGTATCTATGTGGCAATTGGGCAGAAAGCCTCTACAATCGCCAATGTGGTGCGTAAATTGGAAGAACACGGCGCATTAGACAACACTATCGTGGTCGTCGCGTCTGCTGCGGAATCTGCCGCATTGCAATACCTTGCGCCATACGCCGGTTGTGCGATGGGCGAATTTTTCCGTGACAACGGCGAAGATGCGTTGATCGTGTATGACGATTTGTCTAAGCAAGCGGTTGCTTACCGTCAAATTTCCCTATTATTACGCCGTCCGCCGGGTCGTGAAGCATTCCCAGGGGATGTATTCTATTTGCACTCACGTCTATTAGAACGTGCGGCGCGCGTTAGCGCGGAATACGTTGAAAAATTCACTAATGGCCGGGTGAAAGGCAAAACCGGTTCTTTAACCGCATTGCCGATTATCGAAACCCAAGCCGGTGACGTTTCCGCATTCGTACCAACCAACGTGATCTCCATTACCGACGGGCAGATTTTTTTGGAATCCGATCTGTTTAACTCCGGGATCCGTCCGGCGGTTAACCCGGGGATTTCGGTCTCGCGCGTCGGTGGTGCGGCGCAAACCAAAGTGGTTAAAAAACTGGCGGGTGGTATCCGTACCGCACTTGCGCAGTACCGCGAATTGGCGGCGTTTGCCCAGTTTGCTTCCGATTTGGACGACACAACCCGTAAACAGTTGTCACACGGTCAAAAAGTGACGGAATTACTGAAACAAACCCAATACTCGCCATTAAGCGTCGGACAACAAGCGTTGGTGCTGTTTGCGGTGGAATTCGGTTATCTTGATGATGTCGAGTTGGATCGTATCGGTTCGTTTGAAAGCAGCTTATTTGATTTTGCCAATAATCATGAAGCGGAATTCTTAAAAGAGCTGTCCAAAACCGGCGACTACAATGATGAAATCAAGGATAAACTGAAATCTATCCTGGATAACTTCAAAACCAAAGGTGCATGGTAAATATTGACCTAACGGAGAGATGAAATGGCAGGTGCGAAAGAGATCAGAACCAAAATTGCCAGCGTGAAAAGTACGCAAAAAATCACCAAGGCAATGGAAATGGTGGCAGCCTCAAAAATGCGAAAAACGCAGGAACGCATGTCTTCTTCACGTCCGTATTCAACCGCAATACGTAACGTAATTAGCCATGTATCCAAAGGTAATATTGAGTATCAGCATCCTTTTTTGGTGGAACGGGAAATCAAAAAAGTCGGCTTTTTGGTGATTTCGACTGACCGTGGTTTGTGCGGCGGTTTAAACGTTAATTTGTTTAAAACCGCACTTAACGAGATTAAACAATGGAAAGACAAGCAAGTCAGTGTCGAAGTCGGCTTGCTCGGTTCAAAAGCGATCAGTTTTTTCCATTCGTTGGGTTTAACCATTCGCGGACAAACTTCAGGAATGGGCGATACGCCGTCGGTTGAGCAGATTATCGGGATTGCCAATGCGATGTTTGACCGCTATAGCAACGGCGAATATGACGCGATTTATGTGGTTTACAATAAATTCGTCAACACCATGTCGCAAAAGCCGGTGGTACAGCAGCTGATTCCACTGTCTGCATTGGAAAAAGACGAACTGACGACCGAAAACAGCTGGGATTACCTGTATGAGCCAAACGCCAAATATCTGCTGGATAAACTGTTGACCCGTTATTTGGAAGCGCAAGTTTATCAAGCGGTAGTCGAGAATTTGGCATCGGAACAAGCGGCGCGGATGGTGGCGATGAAGTCGGCGACGGATAATGCCGGTAACTTGATTAACGACTTGCAGTTGGTTTACAACAAGGCGCGTCAAGCCAGTATTACAAATGAATTAAATGAAATTGTTGCCGGTGCGGCAGCGATTTAACCAAAGAATAGAGGATCGGTAATGGCAACAGGAAAAATTGTACAAATCATCGGTGCCGTCATTGACGTTGAATTTCCACAAGATGCGGTACCTAAAGTCTATGACGCATTAAAGGTGGAAACCGGATTAACCCTTGAAGTTCAACAACAGTTGGGCGGCGGTATGGTGCGTTGTATCGCAATGGGTTCATCAGACGGCTTAAAACGCCATTTGAGCGTAACCAACACCAACAACCCGATTTCAGTGCCGGTTGGGGTGAAAACCCTTGGGCGTATCATGAATGTGCTGGGGGAGCCTATTGATGAAAAAGGCGATATCGGCGCGGAAGAAAGCTGGTCAATCCACCGTGAAGCCCCGAGTTATGAAGAGCAATCCAATAGCACCGAATTGCTGGAAACCGGGATTAAAGTTATCGACTTGGTGTGTCCGTTTGCGAAGGGCGGTAAAGTCGGTTTGTTCGGTGGCGCCGGTGTAGGTAAAACCGTGAATATGATGGAGTTAATCCGTAATATTGCGATTGAACACTCCGGTTATTCGGTATTTGCCGGCGTGGGTGAGCGTACCCGCGAAGGCAACGATTTCTACCATGAAATGCAAGATTCCAACGTATTGGATAAAGTATCACTGGTGTACGGGCAAATGAACGAGCCGCCGGGCAACCGTTTGCGCGTGGCGTTAACCGGTTTGACCATGGCGGAAAAATTTCGTGACGAAGGACGCGATGTGTTGTTCTTCGTGGATAACATCTACCGTTATACCTTGGCAGGGACGGAAGTATCCGCTTTGTTAGGACGTATGCCGTCGGCGGTAGGCTATCAGCCGACCTTGGCGGAAGAGATGGGCGTATTGCAAGAGCGGATCACCTCAACCAAAACCGGCTCAATCACCTCGATTCAAGCGGTTTACGTACCGGCGGATGACTTGACTGACCCGTCACCGGCAACCACGTTTGCCCACTTGGATGCAACGGTGGTATTAAGCCGTCAGATCGCCTCATTGGGGATCTATCCGGCGGTCGATCCGTTGGATTCGACTTCGCGTCAATTAGATCCGTTAGTGGTCGGTAAAGATCACTACGAAGTGGCGCGTGGCGTGCAATCGACGTTACAACGCTATAAAGAATTGAAAGACATTATTGCGATTTTGGGGATGGACGAGTTGTCGGAAGACGACAAACTGGTTGTTGCCCGTGCGCGTAAAATCGAACGTTTCTTATCGCAGCCGTTCTTCGTGGCGGAAGTCTTTACCGGTTCGCCGGGCAAATATGTGTCGCTAAAAGACACCATTGCCGGCTTTAAAGGTATTTTGGACGGCGAATACGATCATATTCCGGAACAAGCGTTCTATATGGTCGGTTCTATCGACGAAGTATTGGCAAAAGCCGAGAAGATGTAATCATTCCTTGGGTAATATTGCATTGTAATATTACCCGTTAGGTCACTAAATAAAAGGAGAATACGATGGCATCTTCATTTGAACTGACGGTGGTCAGCGCGGAAAAGCAAATTTTTCACGGTGAAGTCAATGCGATTCAGGTTTCCGGGGTTGAAGGGGATTTAGGGATTTTAGCCGGGCATACCCCGTTATTAACCGAGATCAAACCGGGCGTACTACAAATCAAACAAGAAAGCGGACAGGAAATTATCTATGTTTCCGGCGGTTTCTTAGAAGTGCAGCCGACCACGGTAACCGTGCTGGCCGATACGGCGATTCGTGGTGACGAGTTGGATAAAGATCGGATTCTGGCAGCAAAACGCCGTGCCGAGGAAAATACGCATTCCAAACATGGCGATGTGGATTATTCCTTGCTGTCGTCCAAATTGTCACGCGAATTGGCAAAACTGCATGCTTATGAATTGACTGAAAAGTTGACTAAAGCAAAACGTTAATTGCTTGTCTGATAAATACGCCGTCATACTCTCAGCGTTGGCGGCTTTTTATTGGAAAATAAATGAGCGAAGGCTTTGAAAAATATAATGGCTACGGCTACGGCAATAAAAAACAGCGGTTGCAGGGTAATGCCTTTAACCGACCAATAGTAATGAATAATGCCCAATATTATTGCTAAATAGCTTAATTGATGTAATGAAAACCAGTTTTTTGCCATTTTCCGGCGCAGATAAGGCAAAGAACTGACTGCCGCCGCCAAAAATAACAGTAAAGCCAAGCTACCGATCAGCAAGTAAGGACGGGTGGCGATTTCTGTGAAAAACAGGCGGTAATCGAAAGCTAATTCAAAAAATAAATAGCTTACGAGATGTAACAGTAACCAAAATAGCGCCCACAATCCCAAATCACGATGAAAGCTACGTAGGCGGGCGTTACCGTACAACTGGGTCAGTATCCGCAATAGAAATAGCGCGCTAAAGAGATAAAGTGCGGTTAAGCCTAGAAAATGGATCAATTCTTTGCCCGGATCGGCAGCAAAAACCGCACTGATATCGCCATATCCCAGTGTATAAATTAGCCATAGCAACAGCGCGCTACAGCCGCCATGAATACCGATACGAAGCAAGAGGTATAACATCAGAAATTTGTCCGCAGATCGAGATGATTGTATAAAGAAGAGACCTCATCGGCATAGCCGTTAAACATTAGAGTCGGTTGACGTTTAACCGAAAGCAAACCGCCGCTGCCGATAATCCGTTCGCTGGCTTGCGACCAACGCGGATGATCAACATTCGGGTTTACATTGGCGTAAAAACCGTATTCGTGCGGTGCTAGCTTTTGCCAAGTATTCAAAGGTTGCTGTTCGGTCAAGGTGATTTTCACAATCGACTTAATGCTTTTAAAGCCGTATTTCCACGGTACGACCAAACGTACCGGTGCGCCATTTTGTGGCAATAAATCTTTGCCGTACAATCCGACCGCCATTAAGGTGAGAGGATGCATGGCTTCCTGTATGCTCAAACCTTCGACATAAGGATAATCAATGCCGCCGCCGAGATAACGATCGCGTTGTCCCGGCATTTGTTGCGGATCATATAGGGTTTCAAAGCGGACATATTTGGCATTGGCAGTCGGATTGACCATCTTTAATAATTGGTTGAGCTCAAAACCTAACCACGGAATAACCATTGACCAAGCTTCTACACAGCGAAAACGGTAAATTCTTTCTTTCAAGGCAAAACGGTGATGTAAATCGTCCCAATCCAATGTCAGCGGTTGATGGACTTCACCATCAATGGTTAAAGTCCAGGGATTTGTTTGCAACTGCCTGCTCTTTTTTTGCGGATCGTTTTTGCCAACCCCAAATTCGTAAAAGTTGTTATAGCCGGTCACTTTATCTTCAGGTGTGAGTTTAAGTGAATTTTCCGTATCTAATACCGTTTGTGCCCGCAATAAATCCGGAACTAACAAACTGCTGCCGGCAACCCCAAGTGCGGTCAAAATTTTGCGACGATGATGAAAAATACGTTCATCGGTAACGTCATATTCACGATATTTTTTCATATCAACTCCTAGATTATGTTCCATCGTTATTTTAATTGGACAAAAAAATAGTATAAAAGTGCTGTCAATTAATAGGAGTTTATATAAAGATACGTTTTTAAAAATAACCCTGATTCATGTCAGGGTTATTGATTAAGGATAAAACTATTTGATTACACCGCACGCCATTCTGGCACCGCCACCGCCCAACGGCGCCGGGTGATCGGCATGGTTATCGCCACCGGCGTGAATCATAATCGAACGTTGTTTGATGTCAGCCAGTTTTTTCAAGCGCGGCGCCAATACCGGATTGGTTGCGGTGCCGTCTTGGTTCACGGTTAGTGCCGGCAAATCCCCTAAATGTGCGCCTTTTTCCCATGGGAAACCGTGTTTTTCCGCTTTTTCAGGATCCCAATGCCCGCCTGCGGCTAAACCGGCGACCAGTTTGCCGTCTTTTTCTTTGGCATCACAACTCGGATTTTGGTGTAGGTGAAAACCGTGCAAGCCCGGTGTTAGATCGCGTAATTCCGGGGTAAATACCAAGCCGTAATCCGATTCGGTGACCACAATTTTGCCGATGTCTTGATTGCCGTTAGCCGGATCCAACAACTGCACCTGAATGCTCAGACTATCGCTGTCGGCGGCCAGTGTGCTTGTCGGCAGTACAAAAGCGCAAAGGGAAAGTGCGGTGACAAGTAACGTTTTTTTCATAGTATCTCCTTAAGTAAGTGATTAATCCGATACTCAACGACCGGATAAGTCTACCATAAAGCATAATTAACAAAATTTTAAGTGATTCGGTTCACAAAACGACTAAATTATGGAATATCATGCCCCTGTGCCGCTTTATACACCTCAATCCAATCCTGTTCGGTAAAGCGGATTGCAAGCGCCTCGACCGCCCTTTTAATCCGGCGCAGTTCGCCCGAGCCGATCACCGGCGTGATTTTTGCCGGATGGCTGAGCAGCCAGGCGAATGCCAAGGTGTCTAAGTGGCTTTCGTTAAAACGTTGTCCGATGTCGAGCAGGGCTTTGCGCACGCGCGCGCCGGCAGGGTTATCTTTGTTAAACAGCGCGCCGCCTGCCAACGGCGACCACGCCATCGGACGAATGCGTTTTTCCATTAAATAATCCAGCGTGCCGTCGTTGAACGGATCTAAATGCAATGGCGAAATTTGAATCTGGTTGGTGACTAACGGCTGCTTGAGATAGGATTGCAACATACTGAATTTACTCGGGGTGTAGTTGGATACGCCGAATGACCGCACTTTGCCGCTGCGTTGTAAATCATCAAAGGCGTTGGCGACTTGCTCCGGGTCAACGCAAGGCGAGAGACGGTGAATCAGCAGCAAATCCAGATATTCGCACTGCATTTTAGCAATCGAACGTTCGGCGGAAGCCACGATATGTTCGTAGCTGTTATCGTAATAATGGCTGTCGATATTCGGCAGTTCTTGGCTTGGAAAGAGGATACCGCACTTGGTAATCAGCGTGATTTCTTGCCGCAGCGACGGTTTGAGTTTTAACGCTTGCCCGAAGGCTTCTTCATTGGTAAACGCGCCGTAACAGGCGGCATGGTCAAAGGTGCGGATACCGATTTCAATCACTTGCTCGGTCAGTTGTAACAGTTGTTGTGGGGTTAAATTCCACTCTTTTAAGCGCCAGTAACCGTGTACCAGCCGATCCAGTTGAAATGCGCTGCTCATGATGTTCCCCTTTTGTATTTGCTGTGATTATAGCGACATCATAACGCAAAAGTGCGGTCAGGCGACAGGCTATTTTATTGCTTTTGCAGATTGGCTTGATGTTCTTTAATCAAAGAGATAAACGGCTGGGCGAAGCGATCCAACTTACGCAAACCGACGCCGTTGATTTGTAGCATTTCGCTGTTGGACGTCGGCATTAGTTGCGCCATTTCCTGTAAGGTGGCGTCGTTGAACACGATGTACGGCGGAATGCTTTCCTTGTCGGCGATTTGCTTACGCAGGAAACGCAGACGGGCGAACAGGTCTTTGTCGTAATTTTTCAGCGCGGTGTTTTGGCCGCGCTGAATCACCGACATCGACAAACGTGGGGTGGCAAGCGAAAGTGCGGTTTCGCCGCGCAAAATCGGGCGTGCCGCTTCGGTCAGGCGCAAGGCGGAAAACTGCATAATGTTCTGTTCGATATAGCCGAGATGAATCAACTGGCGGATCACGTTGAACCAATACTCCTGACTCTGCTCTTTGCCGATGGCAAACACCGACAGTTGGTCGTGCCCGTGATCTTTAATCCGCTGGTTTTGCAAACCGCGCAGCACCGCCACCACATAATGCAAGCCGAAGTTCTGCCCGACACGGTAGATCACCGACATCACTTTTTGCGCGTCGAGCAAGCCGTCATAGGATTTGGGCGGATCAAGGCAAATATCGCAGTTTTTACACGGCGTAGTGCGGTGTTCGCCGAAATAGTTCAACAGCACCAAACGGCGGCAGGTCTGCGCTTCGGCAAAGGCGCCCATGGCTTGCAATTTATGCTGTTCCACTTGGCGTTGCTGGCTTTCCGGCTTTTCCAACAACATCTTGTTTAACCAGGCATAATCGGACGGATCGTACAACATCACCGCTTCCGCCGGCAAATCGTCGCGCCCGGCACGCCCGGTTTCCTGATAATAGGCTTCAATCGTGCGCGGCAGATCAAAATGCAGCACAAAACGCACATTGGATTTATTAATTCCCATACCGAAGGCGACGGTGGCGACCACCACTTGAATATTATCGCGCTGAAACGCCAGTTGCGTCGCCTCGCGCTCGGCAATGTCCAAGCCGGCATGATACGGCGCGCAACTGATATTGCGCCGTTGCAGGCTTTCGCACAGCTGTTCGGTTTTCTTGCGACTGTTGCAATACACGATCCCGCTCTTGCCCTTCTGCCCCAACACAAAGCGGCATATCTGTTCAATCCCTTTGTATTTTTCGACCAAGGTGTAGCGGATATTGGCGCGGTCAAAACTGCCGATATATTGATAAGGCTGCTCGAACGCCAAATACTGCAGAATATCCTGCCGGGTCGCCTGATCGGCGGTGGCGGTCAATGCCATAATCGGCGTGTCGGGAAAGCTCTTTTTCAAGCCGCCAAGTGCGGTATATTCCGGACGGAAATCATGCCCCCATTGCGAAATACAATGCGCCTCGTCAATGGCAATAAAACTGACTTGGCATTGGCAGATAAATTGGAAAAAGCCGGTGGTCATCACCTTTTCCGGCGAAATATACAACAGCTTCAATTCGCCGTTGATCGCCTTATTCTGCACCTGTTGCTGTTCGGCAAAGGATTGGCTGGAGTTGAGATACGCTGCTTCCACGCCGTTGCTCAACAACTGATCGACCTGATCTTTCATCAGTGAAATCAATGGTGAAATCACGAGGGTCAAGCCGTCAAAACAGAGCGCAGGCACTTGGTAACACAGCGATTTACCGCTGCCGGTCGCCATCACCACCAGCGTATCTTGTCCGCTTAACACCGCTTCGATCACCGCCTGCTGCCCCTGACGGAAAGCATGATAACCAAACACTTGTTGCAATACGGCAAGTGCGGTGGTGAGTGTTGGGCTAGGCGGCAAGGCAGACATGGATTATTTTGTTACGTGATTAGCGAGGGTCACGCTTTCGCTGTAATAAGCGGTCAAGGCTTGATTTAACAGTTGGAAAAATTCCTGTTGATCGGCGGTCAGCCACTGTCCATCGCGGAATTTGAAGTGATAGCCGCCCAGTTTGCTGGCAAGCCACAGCTCAAGCAACGGCTCTTGTTTGTTGATCACGATTTGCTGTCCGTTTTCAAAAGTGATGGAAAACACCGAACCGTGGGTGTCGCAATCGACATCAATTTCCTGCTGATCCAGTTGTTCTTCAATTGTGTTCCAAGTCTGTTCAACCTGACGGTGAAATTCTGCTACGTTCATAGGTTAGGGTCTGTTAAAGGAAAGTAGGCACAAATTATAGTCATTTTGCCGCGATAGTGATAGCACAAAGCGTGAATTAATGGTAAAAATAGCCGTTATTTAATGATAAGAGGCAGTTATGAAAAAATATTTGGCGTGTTTGCTGACAACGGCGATGTTGCTCGGTTTAAGTGCGTGCGGCGTGAAAGGTCCGCTCTACTTCCCTGCGGAAAAACCGGCTGAAACACAATCAATCAATCAGGGTTAAACATGGATTTTTTTCACTATCAAAATCAACAATTGATGGCGGAAAACGTGCCGGTGGCGCAAATTGCCGCCGAATTCGGCACGCCGCTGTATGTTTATTCCCGCGCTACGCTGGAACGCCATTGGCACGCTTTTGACGACGCATTCGGCGCGCACCCGCACTTAATCTGCTTTGCGGTTAAATCCAACCCGAATATTGCGATTTTAAACCTGATGGCAAAATTGGGATCAGGCTTTGACATTGTGTCGCAAGGGGAGCTGGAGCGCGTGCTCGCCGCCGGTGGCGACGCCGGCAAAGTGGTGTTTTCCGGCGTGGCAAAAACCGAAGCGGAAATCCGCCGCGCGTTGGAAGTCGGTATCCGTTGTTTTAACGTCGAATCGCTCTCCGAATTGAAACGGATTAACCAAGTGGCGGCAAGTTTAGGCAAAATCGCGCCGATTTCATTGCGCGTCAATCCGGATGTCGATGCCAAAACCCACCCGTATATTTCCACCGGCTTGAAAGAGAATAAATTCGGGGTCAGCGTTGATGAAGCGCGTGAGGTTTACCGCTTTGCCGCTACCTTGCCCAACATTAAAATCAGCGGCATGGATTGCCATATCGGTTCGCAACTGACCGAATTGCAACCGTTTTTGGACGCAACCGACCGTTTGTTGCTGTTAATGCAGCAATTAAAACAAGACGGCATTGCGTTGCAGCACTTGGATTTAGGCGGCGGATTGGGCGTGCCTTATCACGGCGAAACGCCACCGCACCCGAGTGAATACACCACCGCTTTGCTGCAAAAACTGCAAGCTTATCCCGAACTGGAAATTATCCTCGAACCGGGACGCGCCATCACCGCCAATGCCGGCATTTTGCTCAGCAAAGTGGAATACCTGAAAAGCAACGAATCGCGCAATTTCGCCATTGTCGATGCCGGCATGAACGACATGATCCGCCCGGCGTTATATCAGGCGTATATGGAAATCATCGAAGTTGACCGCACTTTAGATCGGCAAAGTGCGGTCTACGACATCGTCGGCCCGATTTGCGAAACCTCCGATTTCCTCGGCAAACAACGCCAACTGGCAATTGCCGAAGGCGACTTGATTGCGCAACGTTCGGCAGGCGCTTACGGCGCAAGTATGTCTTCCAACTACAACTCCCGCCCACGCATCGCCGAAGTGATGGTGGACGGCGATAAAGCGCATTTGATTAAACGCCGTGAAAGCTATCGGGAGTTGTGGCAGTTGGAGCGGGTGTTGCCTTAAATGCCGAGTTCAAACCGCACTTTTATCGATGATCTGCACCCCAAAAGTTGGACTGCAAAACCAACTGACTAAGGTGCAGATTTTTATGACCAAATATACCCAAGCATTTAAACAACACACAGTTGAATATTACTTTCAACATGCTCAATCTCTCAGTCAAACATCAAAACACGTTCAAGTTGCACCACGCTGTATTCGTCACTGGGTTGCGCAATATCAACATGCGGGCTCAGATGGCTTGCGAGTCAAACATACTGCCCGAAAATTTACCGTCGAAGAAAAGCTTCAAGCCGTCAAATTAGCCCGACAAGGGCTGTTCTCCCTTGAACACATCGCCTTAACCTTGGGTATCTCAGGAGGCACTGTTATTTCTAAATGGTTGCAACGATTCAAACAATTTGGCATAAATGGACTGATTGATAAGCCCAAAGGACGACCAGCCGTGAATAAACCGAATAAATCGAAAAAACACGTTAAGCCATTAACGCCGTTAAAACAATTAGAACAAGAGAATTTACGTTTGCGTGCGGAGAATGCCATCTTAAAAAAGTCGATGGAATTATCCCTGAAAGACGAAGCCGAAAGGCAGAAATTGTTAAAGCCTTAAACGGTGATTTTCCGCTTAATTTATTATTAGATATCATTAAGTTAGCTCGAAGCACTTACTTTTACCATCAACAACCGAAGACAGATAAAGAGGCCGATTTAAAAGCGGAAATTCGTCAAATTAAACGAGAGAATCCGCAGTATGGCTATCGCCGAGTGACATTGGCACTCGGTACGGTCAATCACAAAAAGGTGCAACGTTTGATTCAGATGATGGGCTTACAGGTGAAAGAGAGGAAAAAACGGAAATATTGTTCTTACAGAGGTGAAGTGGGTCGAATTGCTGATAATCTGTTAGTACGTCATTTTACGGCGGAAAATGCCTACGAGAAATTAGTGACCGATGTCACTGAATTCAAAGCGAAAGACGGCAATAAAGTGTATTTATCGCCGATTTTAGATTTATTTAACAATGAGGTGATTGCCTATCAACTTGGTCGTCGTCCAAACCGGGCACTGGTTGAGCAGATGTTGCGACAAGCCGTGAATAAGCTCCCGAAGGAGGCAACGCCGATATTACATTCAGACCAAGGCCGGCAGTATCAAATGCCGTCTTATCGCAAGATATTGGCAGATAATCAGATTCAAATCAGTATGTCGAGAAAGGGAAATTGTTTGGATAATGGCGCAATGGAAAGTTTTTTCGGCAGGCTGAAGACAGAATGTTTTTATGTTCGGCAATTTGATACGGCAGATGACATTGAGCAGGCTATTCATCAATATATGCAGTATTACAATACTGAACGGATTCAAGTAAGATTAAAAGGATTAAGCCCGATACAATATCGAATTCAATCCTTTCATTAAGCAGTCCAACTTTTTGGGGGCAGATCATAAAAGTGCGGTTTTTTTACGACTTATGAATTAATGCAATACTGTTTTTTAGAGTTTTCTTGGCGGTATTCAAGTGTTGTTTCAACTCTTTTGTTGCACCTAATTTATCATTATTTAAAATATTCTGAATAATAACCAAATGTTCTTCCACCGCTAAAACATTGCGCTCAAGTAAATTCCTATTATCCCATTGATAATGAAAATGAAATACAACGGAAATCAGTTCAATAAAATCATCAATAAAAGGATTATTGGCAGCAGAGAGTAATAATGTGTGGAGTTTATTGTCCAATCCGGAAAAGTCAGGATACTCTTTTACTACATTATTGCGTAATTTTTGATGTAGATTAAATAATATTCTCATTTCTTTCCAGCGTTGGTTCTCTTTTGGTAGCTGCATAAAACACTCTAATGCGTGAATTTCAAGTAGCTCTCTTAATTCGAATAATTTGTCCGCATAATATTCATTAATTTCAATTAACTGCCATCTTCCTCTTGATAAACTTTCTATCAAATTAAAGCGAGAATATTGAATCAAATATTCTCTAACGGTAAAAATATTCACAGAGGCATCTTTAGAAAGTTGTAATTCTGTAAAAATATCGCCGGGTTTTAGTGATTTCTTTTGAATAACCTCTTTAAAATAAGTATCAATCACGTGGTATTGATTTTTTCGTGGATATTTTATTCTGATTTCAGCAAGAAAATCATGTCTCTCTGGTTGACGAATAACCAAGTATTGCTCCTCTTTCTTTTCAAGAAGCCGAATTTTGAGTAAATGTTGGATTGTATGGCGAATCGTGGTTCGGCTGACATTACAAAGTTCCGCTAACATAACTTGTGATGGTAGGGGAGATTTAAGTTGTCCATTAGAAATAAGTTCAAGCATTTGATTTATAGTGTCATTCCTTAGGTTTTGATTACGTCCTCGGCTCATTTTTCAACCCTTGTTCTTTTTTGTTTTGAATAAAAAACACTAAAAAAACATAAAAGCATATTATCTATCACAAATCAATCAACTAAGTTTAGAAGATCAGAAAAATTAGAAAATAATGTATACATCACGTTAAAACTTATTTAAGGATTGCATTATGAAGTCACTTGTATGTACAGAACCATTTGTATTGAACTACCAGGAAAGAGATATCCCTTGTGCCAAAGATAATGAAGTGGTTATCAAGGTATCGGCGGTAGGCATTTGCGGTACGGATATCCATGCTTATCAAGGCAATCAACCATTTTTTGAATACCCGAGAGTATTAGGACATGAAGTTTGTGGCAATATTACCGCCATCGGTAGCAAAGTGCATAACTATAAAATTGGACAGCGAGTCGCATTAATTCCGTATTTATCTTGTGGTAAATGTGTTGCCTGCCAAAAAGGAAAAACCAATTGTTGTGAGAAGATCTCGGTAATGGGGGTTCACCAAGATGGCGGATTCAGCGAATTTCTGGCAATCTCGGATACAAATATCATTCCGTTGGCTGATAATGTCGATGATATCAGTGCAGCATTAATCGAACCTTTTGCCATTAGTGCGCATGCAGTTCGCAGGGCACAAGTCAGTAAAAATAACAATGTGTTGGTTATCGGTGCCGGTCCGATAGGATTAGGAGTAGCGGCAATAGCCATTGCAGACGGTGCAAATGTTGTGGTTGCGGATACCAGTTTGTCAAGACGGCAGCATATTCAGCAAAAATTAAGTGTGAAAGTCGTCGATCCATTATCTGAAAAAATAGAAAATTATTTTGGCAGTATGTTACCTGAAATCGTTATTGATGCCACCGGTAATCCACATTCAATGAATAACGCTGTTAATTTTATTTGTCACGGCGGCAGAATAGTTTTTGTCGGATTATTTAAAGGTGATTTGGTTATTCATGATCCGGATTTTCACAAAAAAGAAACGACATTAATGGGAAGTCGTAATGCGACGCAAGAGGATTTTACTAAGGTTCAGAAATTAATGTCAGAAGGGAAATTAAATTCATCCATGATGCTCAGCGACACATTTAACTATACTGAACTTGCGGATATTTATGAGGAAAAGATTGTTAAAAATAAAAACTTGGTAAAAGGAGTAATACTCTACTAATCGGTCTGAATTTAAAAAAATACAGACTATCATGATAATAAGCGAGGGCATTTTATGGCTATTTTAAAAAAATTAAAAACGATTTCTTTGTTAGGTCTCATTGGGTTAAGCGTGAGTTTTACCGTGCAATCCGCGACAGAAATTATGGTTGCTTATGGAAATCAACCGGGTGAACCAATTGACAAAGCAATGCATTATTGGGCTGATCAGGTTAAAGAAAAATCCAATGGTGATATTGTTTTTAAATTATTTCCATCAAGCCAACTTGGTAGTGAAACGGAGGTCATGGAACAAGCAAAATTCGGGGCGAATATTATTACGATTAGTGATTACGGCGCACTAATGGATATTGTACCTGATCTGGGGATTATCAATGCGCCTTATTTAAGCCAGTCATTTGAAAAGAAATCAAAATTATTACATTCGGAATGGTTTAATAATTTATCTGCACAATTAGATCAAAAAGGCGTGCATATTGTTGTACCGGATGTGATCTACGGTACAAGACATTTATTGACTAAAAGAGCAGTGACTAAACCGGAAGATTTGAGAGGAATGAAAGTGCGGGTGCAACACTCTCGTTTATTTGTTGCCACTATTAGAGCAATGGGCGGTGTACCGACGCCTATGTCATTGGCGGATGTTTATCCGGGCTTGTCCGAAGGTATTATCGATGGATTGGAGAACCCGACCGTCGTGTTATTTGGCGGTAAATTTTATGAAGTGGCTAAAAACTTAAACCTAACGGCACACACCAAACATATGTCTCCATTTGTAGCTGGCAATGCCTTTTGGCAGCGTTTAACACCGGAACAACAAAATATTATCAAAGAAACCGGTGTCGACATGGTGAAGTACGGTGCTGCGCTTATTGAGCAAAATGAAACTGAAGCATTAAATAATTTGAAAGATGCGGGTGTTACTGTGAATGAGGTTGATCTGGAGGAATTTGAAAGTGCGGTTAAAGAGCAAATCCAAAAAGATTTTCCCGAATGGACACCAAATTTATATGCAGATACTCAAAAATTACTTGCTGAATTTTAATTATCCAAAGGGGAGTTTTCTCCCCTCTTCTTTGAGGAATAAAATATGGCAGATATCCCTAAAAAATCTCAATCTCTCTGGGTAAAATTAAGCTCACTTGACGAGATTTTAGCTTCTGTTTTTTTAGCTATTATCGTTATACTTTCCGCTTATGGTGTTGTGACACGTTATATATTAAACTCACCAAGTGCCTGGGTGGAAGAAGTTTGTATCGTATTTTTTATTTGGTTTACCTTTTTGGCTTCTAGTGCTCTCGCTAAAAATAATGAGTTAATAAGAATTGATTATCTGTTAACAAAGATACCAGCTCGGATAGCTAATATTATTGATGGAATATTTCAACCGTTGGTAATGATATTTTGTTTGATTTTTATGATCTATCTTGGTTTTAAATTGCTTCCTATGGCACAGTTTAGATTTACTCCCTCATTACAATTATCGTATGCCTATATTTATGCGGTGATTCCGATTAGTGCTTCATTCATGTTTTTTTATGAGGTTAGAAAGATAGTTTATTTCTTTAGAATAAATAGAGGAAATAAATCATGAGTATTCTGATTCCAATTATTCTTTTATTAGTGCTGTTTATTTTAGGTATTCCAGTTGCATTTTGTATCTTTTTTTCTACGTTAAGTTACTTTTTAATGAGTGATTTACCTATGATTATGTTGGTGCAAAGATTAGCAGGTGGGTTAGAATCCGTTACGTTATTGGCTATTCCGTTTTTTATTATGGCTGGGGTGTTTATGAATCATTCTGGTATCAGTGAAAGGTTATTAAAATTCTGCGAAGTACTCACTGGGCATTTAAATGGCGGATTAGCGCAAGTCAATGTTGCACTGAGTACTTTAATGGGCGGGCTATCCGGTTCTAATATTGCCGATGCCGCCATGAACTCAAAACTTTTAGTACCACAAATGGTCGCTAGAGGTTATAGCGCTTCTTTTTCATCAGCAGTGACTGCTGCCGGATCACTTATTACCCCGATCATTCCACCAGGCATTGCGATGATTATTTATGGCTATGTGAATAATGTTTCTATTGGTCGTTTATTTCTAGCGGGTGTTGTCCCCGGATTTTTACTCTGTATTTTAATGATGATCTTGGTTTCTATTATTTCGAAAAAGCGCGGATATTTACCGATCAGGGAAAAGAGAGCTTCATGTAAAGAGATTCTTTTTTCAGCTAAAGATGCAGTTTTAGCTCTGATGTTACCGGTTATTATTATTGGTGGGATCCGAATGGGGGTTTTTACACCAACGGAAGCCGGTGCAATAGCAGTTATTTATGCACTAATTTTAGGGATGTTTATCTATAGAAAAATGGATCTGCGTCAGTTATGGTTTGCTACCAGAGAATCTGCACTTGGTGCAGCAAATGTCTTATTAATTATCTGTGTTGCCGTCGGTTTTTCTAAATTTTTGACTTGGGAAAGAGTTCCGCAATCGTTAGCAATGTGGATTACCCAAATTGTGGATAGTCCGTTAACATTTTTAATGATTGTAAATGTTACCTTATTAATTTTAGGAATGTTCTTAGAAGGCAATGCCATTATGATCGTGCTTGCACCTCTACTTGCACCTATTGCACATTCATATGGTATTGATCCAATTCACTTTGGGATTGTTTTTATTTTTAACGGTGCTATTGGAACAATCACCCCTCCACTGGGAACAGTGATGTTTACTACGTGCTCTATTACTGAGGTGCCAATCGAAAAATTTATTAAAGATGTCATGCCATTCTGGGCGTTATTAATGGTTGAACTTTTATTATTAACTTATATACCTGCAATTACTACAACGTTACCTAATTTTATCTATGGATCTTAATGAATTTTGTATAAGGATATAAAATGAAAAAATTAAATAGAACTAACTTCCCCGGTCCGCAATACCCGACCAAAATCCTCCAATTTGGCGAGGGGAATTTTCTGCGGGCTTTTATTGACTGGCAAATTGATCTTTTGAATGAAACAACCGGGTTAAACGCCGGGGTGAGCGTTGTGCGTCCGATTGATACCGATTTTCCACTGTCGTTAAATAGCCAAGACGGGCTGTATACTACGATTATCCGTGGTTTAAATGAGCAAGGCGAAGCGGTGAAACAAGCGCGGATTATCCGCTCGGTCAATAACGAAATCAATATTTATCAAGATTTTGCCGCTTATCTGGCGTTGGCGCGCGATGAAAATATTCAAATGGTATTTTCCAACACCACCGAAGCCGGGATCAGCTATCATGAACAGGATAAATTCGATGATGCGCCGCCGAGCAGTTATCCCGCCAAACTGACCCGTTGGCTGTATGAACGTTTTGCCCATTTCAACGGGGATCCGAGCAAAGGCTTGACTTTATTGCCATGCGAATTGATTGATTATAACGGCGAGCAACTGAAACAACTGGTGCTGAAATACGCGGCGCAGTGGCGGTTGACACCGCACTTTAGCGCTTGGATTGAACAACACAATACTTTTTGTTCCACCTTGGTCGATCGCATTGTCACCGGCTATCCGCGTGATGAAGTGAGAGCGCTTGAGCAGGAATTCGGCTACCGAGACAGCTTCTGGGACACCGCCGAATATTTTTACCTGTTCGTGATCCAAGGTCCTGAATCGGTGAAGCAGCTGCTCAAGTTAGATCAAGCCGAGATGAATATTTTGGTGGTGGACGACATTAAGCCGTATAAAGAGCGCAAAGTGGCGATTCTGAACGGGGCGCATACCGCACTTGTGCCGGTGGCGTATCTGGCGGGCATGGATTATGTCGGCGAAAGTATGGACGATCCGCAATTGCGTGAGTTTGTCGAGGCAACCATTCATCGGGAAATCATTCCGGTGCTGTCGTTGCCGCAAGCGGAGCTGCAGCAGTTTGCCGCAGATGTGATCAAGCGTTTCCGCAATCCGTTTATCAAACATCAGCTACTGTCGATTTCGTTGAACAGTATGACCAAATATGTCACCCGCATTCTGCCGCAGTTATTGGCGTATCATCAGAAATTTCACCGTTTGCCGCGTCGTTTGACCTTTGCCTTGGCGGCGCTAATCGCTTTTTATCGCGGTAAACGTAATAATGAAACGATTCCGTTAAATGATGATCCATTTTGGTTGCAACATTATGCGTTGTGGTGGCGGCAAGTTGAAACACAACAGATGACGTTATCCCAGTTGGTGAGTAATGTTTTATCGCAACGAGACCACTGGCAAGTGGATTTAACCGTGGAACCCGGTTTAACGCTGGCGGTCACCGAACAACTGCAATCGATTTTGGATCACGGCATTCGGACTTCCTTAAGAATTTATTGTAAGGATTGAGCCATGAAACAGCTGATTAAAATCAATCCGCAGGATAATGTCGCCGTTGCGTTGCAGGATTTAAGCGCCGATAGCCAAGTTGAATTGGACGGTTTAATCCTGTCGATCAAAAGTGCGGTGACGCGCGGGCATAAAATTGCCTTGCAGCCGATCGCAAGCGGAGAATTGGTGATCAAATACGGTTACCCGATTGGGCATGCCACGCAGCCGATTGTGTTGGGCGAACATGTGCATATGCATAACACCAAAACCAATTTAAGCGATATTAATGACTATCAATATACACCGGTTTCAACCGCACTTGCAGCGCAAGGGTCGGACAGAGCGGTGCAGGTGTATCGCCGTGCAAACGGCGATGTCGGAATCCGTAACGAACTCTGGATTGTGCCGACGGTCGGCTGTGTGGTCGGCATTGCCCGTCAGATTCAAAAACAATTTTTGCAGAATCACCCTGAACTGGCGATTGACGGGGTTTATACGTTTAACCATAGCTACGGCTGTTCGCAGCTGGGCAACGACCACGAAAACACCAAAATCATTTTGCAGGATATGGTCAAACACCCGAATGCCGGCGGCGTGCTGGTGATCGGTTTAGGCTGTGAAAATAATCAAGTCAGCGTGTTTCAACAAACCTTAGGCGATTATGACCCGCAGCGGGTGAAATTTATGGTGTCGCAGAAAGTGGAAGATGAGATTGAAGCCGGGGTTGCCTTGCTCGACACCTTATATCGGCAAATGGCGCAAGACAAGCGGCAGGCGGGCAAACTGAGCGAAGTGAAATTCGGTTTGGAATGCGGCGGTTCCGACGGTTTTTCCGGTATCACCGCCAATCCGCTGCTGGGGCGGTTTTCCGATTATTTAACCAGTCACGGCGGCACCACCGTCTTGACCGAAGTGCCGGAAATGTTCGGTGCGGAACGGATTTTAATGAGCCATTGCCGCGACGAGCAGGTGTTCAATAAAACCGTTGCTATGGTGAATGATTTCAAACACTATTTTATCCGCCACCAACAACCGATTTATGAAAACCCATCGCCGGGCAATAAAGAGGGTGGGATCACCACTCTGGAGGATAAATCGCTCGGCTGCACGCAAAAAGCCGGACATAGTCAGGTGGTCGATGTGCTGAAATATGGCGAACGCCTGCAAACACCCGGCTTGAATTTATTGAGCGCCCCGGGCAATGACGCGGTGGCGACCAGCGCCTTAGCGGCGGCGGGCTGTCATATCGTACTCTTTACCACCGGACGCGGAACGCCTTACGGCGGTTTTGTACCGACCCTGAAAATCGCCACCAACAGCGAATTGGCGCAGCGCAAAAAGCACTGGATCGATTTTGATGCCGGACAGTTGCTGCATGAGGTTTCAATGCCGCAGTTGCTGCAACAATTTATCGATCTGCTGGTGGCGACGGTCAACGGGCAGCCGAGTAAAAACGAGCTGAATGATTTCCGCGAACTGGCGATTTTCAAAAGCGGTGTGACCTTATAGCGAGGAAATGGCAAGATGACGAAAAAAGTCGCCATTATCGGCGAATGTATGATCGAGCTGTCGCTGAAACAGGCAAAGCCACCGCAATTGGCGTTCGGCGGCGATACCTTGAATACCGCCGTTTATCTGGCGCGCTTGCTGAAAAATCAAGCTGCTGAAATCCATTATGTAACCGCACTTGGGCAAGATACGTTCAGCCGGCAGATGTTGGCGCAGTGGCAGCTAGAAGGCATTCGCACCGAGTTGGTGCAAACCTTGGCGGACAAATTGCCCGGTTTGTATTCGATTGTCACCGATCCGCAAGGCGAGCGCAGTTTCTATTATTGGCGCAACGATTCGGCGGCGCGTTACTGGCTGCAAACCACCGACAGCGCGGCGATTACGGCACAATTGGCAACCTTTGATTATCTCTATCTCAGCGGTATCAGTCTGGCGATTTTGGATCAGGCAAGCCGAGAAAAACTGTACGCCTTGTTAGCCGAATTTAAACGCAACGGCGGCAAGCTGGTGTTCGATAACAACTACCGTCCGCGCCTGTGGCAAGATGTGGCAACCGCACAGCAGGTGTATCAACAAATCTTATTGCTTAGCGATATTGCCTTTTTAACCCTTGACGATGAAACCGCACTTTGGGGCGGTAAATCCGGTGAAAGTGCAGTTGAAACGGTGATTGCGCGCACGCAGGGTTACGGCGTGAACGAAATCGTGATTAAGCGCGGCGCAGACAGTTGCATTGTCGCCGTGCAGCGGCAACGCGTTGACATCGCCGCCAATAACATTGCCGCCGAAAAGGTGATCGACACCACCGCCGCCGGCGACTCGTTCAGCGCCGGTTATTTGGCGGCACGCTTATGTGGCAGTGATATAGAAAGTGCGGTTCGGCAAGGACACCAACTGGCCGGCACGGTGATTCAACACCGCGGCGCAATTATCCCGTTGGCAGCAATGTCACGCCTTTAACAATGGGATAAAAAAGAAACCTCGGCACGAGACCGGGGTTTGAGGCGGATGACAAAGTCGCTTTCTCTAATCATTTCCCTCCCTCCGTATACGGAGGGAGGTGTCCGAAGGACGGAGGGAGGCATAAAGAATGTTAAAAATAAATATGTTGCATTTTCATATTCCCCCTCCCTCCCCATTTTTCTTGCAAAAAATGGTACTCCCTCCGCACGCAGAGGGAGAGAAGTAAGTTTGTCAGCAATCTCAAACCCCGGCACAAGACCGGGGTTTTAGGCGGATGACAAAGTCGCTTTCTCGAATAATTTCCCTCCTTCCGTATACGGAGGGAGGTGTCCGAAGGACGGAGGGAGAGAAGTCAGTTTGTCAGCAATCTCAAACCCCGGCACGAGACCGAGGTTTTGCATTTTAACGCAGCCAGGATTAAACCAACTCTTCTTCTTTTGGTTTGATTGCGGCGTACAGGAAGCCGGTGACGGCGGTACCGGCAAGAATCGCCACTAAGTATAACAACACCGGTTGGATTGCGCCCGGGATTGCCAAAACGAAGATTCCGCCGTGCGGCGCCATCAGTTGTGCGCCGAACAGCATGGAGAGTGCGCCGGTTAGGGCGCCGCCCGCCATACAGCTTGGGATCACGCGCATTGGGTCGCGTGCGGCGAATGGGATTGCGCCTTCGGAGATAAAGCATAATCCCAATACGAATGAGGCTTTGCCGCCCTCGCGCTCGCTGGCGGAGAATTTTTTACGCGCCAAGAAGGTTGCCAAGCCCATGCCCAATGCCGGCACCATGCCCGCCGCCATCACCGCCGCCATTGGCAGGTAGGTGGACGAAGCCAGTAAGCCGACGCCGAAGGTGTAAGCGGCTTTGTTGACCGGGCCGCCCATATCGAAACACATCATCGCACCCAAGATAATACCGAGCATAATTGCGCTGCCGGATTGCATGCCTTTCAGGAATTCGGTCATGCTGTTCATAATCCAAGCCACCGGGTCGCCAACCACATAAATCATGACTAAGCCGGTGATTAAGGTGGCAAAGAACGGAATGATTAAAATCGGTTTTAATGCATTCATGGTCGGCGGCAGTTGCACTTTGTCGGCGATAAATTTCGAGACGTAACCGCCTAAGAAACCAGAGATAATCCCGCCGAGGAAACCGGCGCCGAGGGAACTGGCGAGCATGCCGCCGACCAAACCCGGGGTTAAGCCCGGGCGGTCGGCAATCGAGTAGGCGATATAACCGGACAACACCGGAATCATCAAACCAAAGGCGCTGCCGCCGCCGATTTGCATTAATGCCGCTGCTAACGTGCCTTCCTCTTTAAAGGCTTCGATCCCGAAGACAAACGACAGCGCAATAATCAAGCCTCCGGCAACCACCACCGGCAACATATGCGATACCCCGGTCATCAAGTGGCTGTACACGCCTTTTTTCTCGCTTTTCGCTTCCCGCTTAACCGCACTTTGTGCCGTGGCAGTGAACATTTTGGCTTGTTTAAACGCTTTATCGAACTCTTGTGCTGTTTTTTTCAAGGCGAGACCGGTGGAAGTGCGGTACATCAATTTACCGTCGAATTTGCTCAAATCCACATCAATATCGGCAGCGACAAATACCAAATCCGCCGCGGCGACTTCTTCCGGGCTGATCGGGTTGCCGGCGCCCACTTGACCGCGGGTTTCCACTTTCACGTTCCAACCTTGCTGTTTAGCGTAGGCTTCGATTGCTTCCGCCGACATAAAGGTATGCGCCACGCCGGTTGGGCAGGCAGTAACCGCAACGATATTTTTAACCGCATTCCCGCCAGTGCTGACCGCACTTGCCGCCGCTGCACCGCTTGGCGCCACATAATCTGTCGCATTGGCAAGCGCGTCGGACAAGGTTTTTTCCGGGGCGCTAAAGGCGCTGTCCAGGTTTGCCAGATACACTTTTTTGCCTGCCAGTTGCGGGTTATTCGGCAAATTATCGCCTAACACCACGGCGAGATCGGCGTCGGCGGCATTGTCCACCACTTGATGTGTCGCATTGCCGGCGGCTGCGGCTAATACTTGGCGTACCAAAAAGGTTTTCGCTTTGCCTAAAGCGCTGCCTTCTACCAGTAGAATTTTCATGTTGTTATCCTTCTAGAACGTTAATTTTAACTTGCTGCAAAATCGTATCGAGCAACGTGCGATCGTTGATACCGACGTTACTTTGCGAAACCGCAAAAGCGGAAACCGCACTGGCAAAAGCCAAGGTTTGCGCTTGTGTCCAACCTTGGCTGATCCCGTAAATCAATCCCGCGACCATCGAATCGCCGGCGCCGACGGTGCTGACCACGTTTTCGCATTTCGGCGGCTGTGCCTGCACCACCGCCTTGTCACTCAGCCACACCGAGCCTTCGGCGCCCATCGAAATAATCACATTGGCAATGCCTTGCGCTTTCAGTTGTTTGGCGGCGGCGATAATCTCCGCCAAACTGTTTAACGGTTTGCCGATCCAAGCTTCCAATTCGCGTTGGTTTGGTTTCACCAACCACGGATTGGCTTTTAAACCGGCGGTCAGCGCGGCGTTGCTGCTGTCGAGCACCACTTTCACGCCGCTTTGTCCCAATTGACTCAGCCATTGGGTGAATTGTTGCGGGCTGACGCCGCGCGGCAAGCTGCCGCACACCGCCACCACATCAAAGGTTTTGCTCCAGTTCAGCGAATCTTGGGTAAATTTCGCCCAGTCGCTGTCGCTGATTTGATAGCCTAAAAAGTTCAGGTCGGTGACATCAGCCTCCGTTTCAGTGATTTTTACGTTGATCCGTGTCTTACCGGGAACACGTTGGAATTTATCTTCCAAATTCAACGCCTGAAACATCTGGCTGAAGTCACCTTGATTCTCTTCGCCGAGAAAACCGCTCACCGCTACAGCGACATTCAAATCATATAGCACTTTCGCCACATTAATGCCTTTGCCTGCCGGGAACAACCCCAAGGTTTCGACGGTATTGACTTCGCCCAACGCAATGCGCGGTAAACGCCCGACCAGATCGTAGGCGGTGTTTAAGGTGATCGTTGCAATTTTTGCCATGTGAAGCCCCTTATTATTCGCCTAAACCGGCGGCAATCGCCGCACCGATGGCGTCAATTGCCTGCTGTGCGTCATCGCCCTTGGCGACAAAGCGCAATTTATGGTTTTTCAGCGCACCGAGGGCGACTACTTTCATCATGCTTTTCGCACTCACTGCCGCCGATTGGCGATCTAAATTTTCTACGGTAATTGCCGATTGGAATTTCTTCGCTTCCTGCACCAACAAAGCACAAGGGCGGGCGTGTAAGCCGTGTTCATTTTTCAGACTGAAAGTGCCTTCGGCTTGTGCTTCGCTACTTGCCGCCGACTCACTTTGCACGGCGGGCGTGCTACTTGCCGGTGCGGCGACCGCACTTGCCACTTCTTCAATCGTATCCGGTGTTTTTGGAGTTACGCCGGCGTCTTCGCCCAAGCCGTCGGCAATCGCTTTGCCAATGGCTTCAATCGCGGCTTTGGCGTCATCGCCTTCCGCCACAAAGCGTAAACGGTGTCCGGCAACCACGCCGAGCGCCACCAGTTTCATCAGGCTTTTCGCGTTCACGGCGTTGCCCGGGCGATCCAGATTTTCCACCGTGACTTTGGCGGCAAACGGTTTAACCGTGCTGACTAACAGCGCACCCGGACGGGCATGCAAGCCGTGTTCGTTACGCACGGTGAAGGTGCCGATCACGTGATCGACCGCACTTGCCGTGGTACCTGCCGCTACGCTTGCCGCCAATTTACCTTCTAACAACGCCATCACCTGTTCCGCGCTGTTGGCGGTTAAAAGTGCGGTTTGGAGCTCGTTATTCAGCAGACGGGTTAATACCGGGTTTAATTGATCGTCAAGTGCCGCGACGGTCACCACCGCTTGTACGCTTTGACCCTTGCCGTTTTGAAACGCCTGTTTGGCACGGCTGAACGCCACGGCGTTATATTGGTTGCCTTGCGCATTATCGTTCAGCCAAATGCCGTTACCTAATGGCAAGCCGGGATCGGCGATGACTTGGCTGACAAAACGGTTATCGACCGCACTTTTGGCTTCCAATTTACCGGCGTTAATCGCGGTTAAGGTCAGCACGCTGGCGGTGTCAACATCTAATGAGATGAAATCCGCTTGCAACGCAGGCTCTGTTTTCTCACCCATCAAAATCGCGCGGAATTCGGCTTTATCTTGCAGCGTGACCAATGAAGCGGCGGTGTCGTCATCGCCTAACACGTGGGTTAATTGGCGCAATAATGCCAAATGTTCGTCGGAACGGGCGGCAATGCCGATTACGATATAAGCGGTGTTGCCTTCGCCCCATTCGACTCCTTGCGGGAATTGGAAAATTTGCACGCCGGTGTTTTTCACCATATCACGGGTTTCCAACGTACCGTGCGGAATGGCAATGCCGTTGCCTAAAAAGGTGGAGGTTTGCTGTTCGCGCGCTAACATGCCTTGCAGATAGCCCGCTTCGACATAGCCGGCTTGCACCAAGGCGTTCGCCGCCATTTCGATTGCTTGTTGTTTATTATCGGCAGTTGCTGATAAATGAATGTTGTTTTCCGGTAAGTTAAACATTCAATTGCTCCTATAGTTACGGGTAAAGAAAAAACGTTATCTTTTTTGCTGTACAAAAAGCAAGCGGTTTATTTTTGCATCTCCTTGAAAAATCGTTTCAGCAAAGAAAGAAAAAATTTTGCCGCTGTAGTTATGAGTCTCTTTACAACGACAAATTGACGATGGCTTTATTATTCGCCATTCGCCTGCGCAGTTCAAGGTAAACGGCGGGAAATTTGCTTAAAAAGTGATATGTATCACATTTTATCCGCTATTTTTGACAAACCGCCAAGAATTGCTCGGTGCCGGCGCTCAGATAGGGATCATTTTCCGTCCGCACACGGCTTTTGCTTAAATCGCGCATTGCATCGTAGATACCTTGGGTCAGGCTCGGTTTATTCAATTGCGACCAACAATTGCTGTTTAAACGGGAAAAGTTGTTTTGCAGTTCGCCGGCGAACACCACGCCGCTGCGAAAGGCGTAAATATTGCTGTCTTGCAGTTGGTTGTACAGCTTATCACGCATGTTGGCGACGCTCTCTTTAATATCGCCGCGATACCACGCCTGCGCGCCGCGCGCAAAATCATCGACTTCATAGTTTTTATCGACAATGCCGTCAAACGACTGCACCGTGGTTTGGTAAGCAATCGCATAGGATTTGGCGTCGCGTTGGCTGTCCGCCAGATCAATCACCGGTTTACTGCTACAAGCGGCTAAAATCAGTGCCGCCGTTATCAGCGCTACTTTTTTTAACATCAGTTTTCTCCTTAAACCGCACTTTTTGTTGATTACGGTTATTTTATGCCACTTCTTGCGCGTTTTGTCGATAATTTTCTTGTGCCGAATCTTGCTATTTCGCCGGAAAATCGGTAATTTTCCACTCACTTTTATTCACCTCTTAATGAAGACACATAATATGGAAACAACCGTTGAAAAAAGAGATCGGGTCAGAAGAACCTCGATTTTCAGTAAAATCATCTTTGCCAGCCGCTGGATTCAACTGCCGATTTATATCGGGCTGATTGTGGTGCAAATGGTGTATGCTTATAAATTTATCAAATCGCTGTGGGAATTGCTGGCCAACCTGAATCAGATGAACGAAAGCATGGTGATGTTGGCGGTGCTGAACCTGATTGACGTGGTGATGATTGCCAATTTGTTGATTATGGTGATTGTCGGCGGCTATGAAACGTTCGTTTCCAAATTGAACACCGATGATCACCCGGATCAGCCGGAATGGTTGAACCATGTCAACGCCTCGGTGCTGAAGGTGAAATTATCGATGGCGATTATCAGTATTTCGTCGATTCACATGTTGCAAACTTTCATTAATGTCGGCAATCTGCCGGAGAAGCAGATGATGTGGCAGTTGCTGCTGCACCTCGGCTTTTTGGCGTCGGCGTTGGCGATGGCGTATACCGACCGGATTTTATACGGCACTACCCATAAAAATCACTAATTAAAGTCAAAGTGCGGTTAAGATGACGGATCTCAGTAAAGGCATTGCGGCAATGCTGATCTCAGCCTTGGGTTTTACCGTGATGGCGGTGTGTATCAAACTTGCCGGCGATCTGCCGGTGACGGAAAAATCGATTTTCCGCAATGCCATCGCGGCTTTACTGAGCGGCTATTTGGTGTGGAAAAACCGCACTTCCTTTATCGGGCATAAGCAAAACCGCCGCACCTTAGTGTTGCGTTCGGTTTTCGGTTTGTTCGGCGTGTTGCTGGGGTTCTATTCCATCGATCACCTGCTGTTGAGTGACGCCGATATGATCATGAAACTGTCGCCGTTTATCTTAATCGCGCTGTCGGCGCTGTTTCTGCAAGAACGGGTGACGCCACGCCAAATCCTGCTGTGTCTGGTTGCGTTGCTCGGCGTGGTGCTGATTATCCGTCCGTTTGCCGATTCAATGCAAACCGCACTTTCCGCCTATCTGATCGCGATTCTCGGTGCGGTGTTCGCGGCGGCGGCGTATTTGATGTTGCGCGTGCTGGCGTTGAGCCCGAAAGTGGAATCGCCTTACACCATCGTGTTTTTCTTTTCCTGCTTTTCTACCTTGGCACTGCTGCCGCCGGTGTTATGGCAGTTTAAGCCGATGTCGTTGCAACAACTTGGCTATTTGTTGCTGTCCGGGGTGATGGCGACGGTCGGGCAGTTCGGCATTACTTTGGCTTACCGTTACGCCAGCGCCAAAGAAGTGTCGATTTATTCTTATGCTTCGGTGCTGTTTGCCGCGCTGTTCAGTGTGTTATTGTTTGGGCAGTATCCCGATTGGTTCAGTTGGGGCGGTTATCTGTTGATTTTTCTCAGCGGTTACTGGATGTATCGCTTAAACCGCAAAACGGCGGTTTAATTGCTTTCATCACGCGGCTTAAACTGTTAACATTCGCGCAACATCCGTCAGTAAGGGAATATGCGATGACAACCGAGATCGAAACCGTTACGCCACAACAGGCTTGGCAGCAGGTGCAGGACGGCACGGCGCTGTTGCTGGATATTCGCGATTTACAAAATTACCGCTTCCGCCGCGCACCGCAGGCGTTTCATTTAACCAATCAAAGTTACGGCGAACTGTTGGATCGTTATGACTATGACTTTCCGCTGTTGGTCAGCTGTTATCATGGTGTCAGCAGCCTCAACGTCGCCCGCTTTTTGCTGGAGCAGGGCTTTGATTACGTGTACAGCGTACAAGGCGGCTTTGACGGCTGGCTGCGTGCCGGGCTGCCGACCGAGAGTGATTTGCACGATTAAGTCCACCCTCATCCGCCCTTCGGGCACCTTCTCCCATCAAGGGAGAAGGGATTTTTATCGTCTCGATTCATGGTGATAATCTCTTCGCCTCTTGTGGGAGAAGGACAGATTTTCGCTTTGTTCAGAAACGAAAATCAGGATGAGGGGCGCATTGTTTGATTTCACTCTCATCCGCCCTTCGGGCACCTTTTCCCATCAAGGGAGAAAGGATTTTTATCGTCTCGATTCATGGTGATCTTCCCTTCGCCCCTTGTGGGAGAAGGACAGATTTTCGCTTTGTTCAGAAACGAAAATCAGGATGAGGGGGCATTGTTTGATTTCACTTTCATCCGCCCTTCAGGCACCTTTTCACATCAAGGAAGAAGGGCGGTAATCAAATAACTTAAAAAACCATAGAATAAAATAAAACCGGCGAACAACAAGCTCTGCGCTAGACGCGGTGCCGATTGGCGCAGTTTGTTCAGTAATACTGCAACCGTCAATAACAGCAACGGATACAGCCAAAGTGCGGTGGAGAGCCAATAGACTTCGCGGTTGCTCAAGCTTGGATGATCGCCAACCGACGGCGAAATCAACAGCGCCAGCGGCCACAAAATGGCAGGCAGGCAAAACAGCGCCAAGCCCCAGGCAAAAGCGGAAAAGCCGGTCGGCAGTTGTGGTTTGGTCATTTTTTTATCCTTTGTACTTCTCATCTTTTGAGCGAACGGCTAGTATAGCGCAATCCGTTTATTACTGAAGCATTTATTACTGAAGCAATTATTATGATGAAAGTGATCCTCAGCAGCGAGCAAGCGGAGTTGGCACTGCGTTTCCGAGATTATATCCGTCAGCGTTATCAGCGCGATCTGCCGCTGTATCAAGAACAGAACGTTTATTTATTGGCAGTGGAACAAGACGATCCGCAGCTGACCGCACTTTTGGGCGAAGCGGAACAGTATCGGCGCGATCCGTTTGACGAAAAATATACCCAAGCCAGCTGGCAGGACGGCGAAACCTATTCGCTGCAAGGGCGTTTCAGCAGTTGGCTGCCGAATATCGGCAATTGGCGCAACGCACTGCGCCAGGCGCCGCTGACTTGGACGCTTGCTTTGCTGTGTGTCGCGGTCTATCTCTTGACTCTGAGCGGCTATCGTGCCGAGGTGTATCAATGGGCGCATTATCCGGAAAATAGCAGCCAATATTCGCAACTGTGGCGTTTTGTCAGCCATGCGCTGGTACATCTGTCGTTTTCGCATATCTTGTTCAACCTGACTTACTGGCTGGTGTTCGGCGCGATGATCGAACGCAAAAACGGCAGCGGCAAGTTGTTTATGCTGTTTTTCGCCGCAGCGGTGATCAGCGGCAGCGTACAAAACGCCTTTAGCGGCGCGGCATTTTTCGGTTTGTCCGGCGTGGTGTTCGCCGTGTTGGGCTATGTCTATCTGCTGAGCCGGCTTGATCCGCAACAGCGTTACCGCTTGCCGAGCGGCTTTATTTATCTGCTGCTGATCGGTGTGTTGTTCGGCTTTGTTTCGCCATTAGTTGATATTGCGGTCGGCAATGCGGCGCATATTTCAGGGCTTATGGTCGGCTTGGCATTGGCGTGGTGGCAAGCACATTGGCAGAAATAACCGTCGAGATAACATAAGAAAAACCGCACTTTCAGATTTAAAAGTGCGGTTTCAGCGAGATAAGATTAGGCTTTACTTATTTGTCGCCACTTACTTGTCGCCGTAAAACGCTTTGGTTAGGATCACTTCCATATCTTCCACCATCGGCAAGCGCGGGTTTGCCGGGGAGCATTGGTCTTCAAACGCCAGCAAGGCGATCTCGCGGCGGCTGTCCATCCACTCTTGTTCGTTCAAACCTTGATCTTTAAAGCACATTTTAATCCCGACTTTTTGCGCTAAATCCGAACAGGCTTGGGCGAAGGCTTCGACCCCTTCCGCCGGGGTGGCGCACGGCAAGCCGAGCACTTTGGCGATGTCTTGGTATTTCACATCGGCTTTGTAGTAGTTATATTTCGGCCAGGTCGCGGTTTTTTGCGGACGGGTGCCGTTATAGCGGATCACGTGCGGCATTAAAATCGCATTGGTGCGTCCGTGCGGGGTGTGAAAACGGCCGCCGATTTTGTGCGCCAACGAGTGGTTCATGCCCAAGAACGCATTGGCAAACGCCATGCCGGCGATGGTCGAGGCGTTGTGCATTTTTTCGCGCGCTTCCGGATCGGACGCGCCGTTTTTGACCGAACGTTCCAAATATTCAAACACCAGCTTAATCGCTTGCAATGCCAAGCCGTCGGTGAAGTCGTTTGCCAAGGTGGAGACATAGGCTTCGGTGGCGTGGGTCAACACGTCCAAACCGGTGTCGGCGGCAACGTGCGCCGGCACGCTCATGGTGAACGACGGATCGACAATCGCCACGGTCGGGGTTAATGAATAGTCGGCGATCGGGTATTTTTTATCGCCTTCGCTGATCACCGCAAACGGCGTCACTTCCGAGCCGGTGCCGGAGGTGGTCGGAATGCCGATAAAGCGCGCTTTGCGTCCTAATTGCGGGAATTTGAACGCCCGTTTGCGAATATCCATGAATTTTTGTACCAGATCACGGAAATCGACTTCCGGTTGTTCGTAGAACAGCCACATCACTTTTGCCGCGTCCATTGCCGAGCCGCCGCCTAAGGCGATGATAGTATCCGGTTGGTAGTTACGTAACAGTTGCGTACCACGGCGCACGGTTTCAATGCTCGGATCCGGCTCGACATCGGCGAACAATTGATAGGTGACATGGTTGCCGCGCGCCGTCAGTTGGTTGGCAATTTTTTCAACAAAGCCCAAATCCACCATGGTACGGTCGGTGACGATCACCACGCGTTCCATGCCTTTCATGGATTGTAGATATTGGATGGAATCCCGTTCAAAGTAGATTTTTGAAGGCACTTTAAACCACTGCATATTATTTCTCCGTCTGCCCACGCGTTTGATATTTAACAGATTGACCGCACTGACATTGTTGCCGACGGAATTTTTACCATAAGAACCGCAACCTAAGGTTAAGGAAGGCAGGAAGGAGTTATACACATCGCCGATCCCGCCGAAGGTGGAAGGGGAATTCCAAATCACACGGATTGCTTTCACCCGTTCGCCGTACTCCTTGGCGATCTTGGCGTCTTTAGTATGGATTGCGGCGGAGTGTCCCAAACCGTGGAAATTCACCATTTGTTCCGATAATTCGAAGCCGTGTTCGGTGGAGTCGGATTTGAGAATCGCTAACACCGGCGACAGTTTTTCACGGGTCAACGGCTCTTTTTCACCGACTAAGGCACATTCGGCGGCTAAAATATTGGTTTTTTCCGGCACGCTGAAACCGGCTTGTTCGGCGATCCAAAATGCGGATTTGCCGACCACCGCCGCATTTAATTTTGCGCCGCTACAATTGGCGGAATTGGCTTTTACTCCGAAGATAAAGCTTTCTAATAACGCTTTTTCTTTTTTATTGACGAAATACACGCCGTAGGATTTCATCTCATTGACAAAATCGTCATACACTTCTTTATCGACAATCGCCGCTTGTTCGCTGGCGCAAATCATGCCGTTATCGAACGCTTTCGACATCACGATATCGTGGGTGGCTTGTTTGATATCCGCACTTTTTTCCACATATGCCGGCACGTTGCCTGCCCCGACGCCCAATGCCGGTTTGCCGCAAGAGTAAGCCGCTTCCACCATGGCGTTACCGCCGGTGGCTAAAATGGTGGCAATGCCCGGGTGTTTCATCAATGCCGCCGTACCTTCCATCGACGGATTTTCAATCCATTGTACGCAGTCTTTCGGCGCACCGGCGGCAACCGCCGCGTCATATACCACACGTGCGGCATGGGCGGAACATTGTTGTGCCGATGGGTGGAAAGCAAATACAATCGGATTCCGGGTTTTTAAGGATATTAAGGCTTTAAAAATCGCGGTCGAGGTCGGGTTGGTGGTCGGGGTGATCCCGCAAACCACGCCGACCGGATCGGCAATTTCGGTAACCCCGGTGACATCGTCATCGCTGATTACGCCGACGGTTTTCAAATGGCGCATATTATTCACCACATATTCGCAGGCAAACAGGTTTTTGGTGGCTTTGTCCTCAAACACACCGCGCCCGGTTTCCTCCACGGCGTGCATGGCGAGCACGCCGTGCTGATCAAGGGCGGCAACCGAGGCTTTGGCAACGATATAATCAACTTGCTCTTGATTTAGCTTGCGAAACTCCTCCAGTGCAAGCAAGCCGCGCTCGACCAGTTGGTTGACTTCCGCTTGTGCCGGACTGACAGCCGTGTCTGTTGTCGTTTTGTTCATAATGATTTCTCCTAAAGTTTATCTAAATTAAAAATTTTCTGAGAAAAATTATAGGCGCTTGAAGCGAATATTTAAGTGTTATTTACCTCTAAAGAGTGATCTGGATCACGTTTTTATCAAACTCGGATTAAATCTTAACAAGCGGCTAACAGCTTGTTACAAATCATCTTTTGTTTAACATGATCCTGTGGTTTATCGGTTGGAAATCACAGGGAAAAAGATAAGGATTGTTTAATTTTGGCACCGGTCTTACAATGTGCGGGAAATAGAATCCGCTTATTTCAATTAAGGAGAAAGTATGAAAACGAAGCGTGAGCAGTTGCAACGGGAAACCCGCGAGATTATCGAGGATTTATTCAACGACGGCAGCGATCCTGAGGCGTTATACATCATTGAACACCACATTTCCCACCGTGATTTTGATAAGTTGGAAAAAATTGCCGTTGATGCGTTTAAAGCCGGTTATGAAGTATCGGAAGCGGAAGAGCTGGAAGACGAAAGCGGCAATGAGCTGTTCTGCTGCGATATTATCAGCGAAATCGAACTGAAAGCCGAACTCATCGACGCGCAGCAAAATGAACTGATTCCGTTAGTTGAAAAACACGGCGGCGCCTATGACGGTTGGGGCACTTATTTTGAAGACCCGAACGCCGATGAGGACGAATACGGCGACGACGGTGAATTTTTTGATGATGACGAAGACTTCGATGATGAGGAAGATACGCGCCACTAACCGCACTTTATCTCCGCAAACGAATCACCTATCCTTTCTAAGCAGCCTGCATATGCAGGCTGTTTTTTATCTGTGATAAAGATAAAAATCCCCGCCACAAACTTACCTTTAACAAAAATAGTCGATAAAACCATACGTATCGCATTAAAAAACAAGCGGTTATTTGAGTTAGGGTAAATCATTGCGATGATAGCGCGCAACGGCAGGTACTACCTTGTCGTTACTTTTTTTATTACATAAAGTGGCGCCCATTTTGAAGTTGGGAATGGTTATTATATCGTTTTCAAATAGTCAAAAATAACCAATTCAGTCACATTGATAATAAAAATAAGGATTGTTATGTTGAAATTTCCTGTAGTTGGATTTCCATTTAAAAAATCATCGCTCAGCCTGATAGTAAGCGGTATCATGCTCGCCAACTTGCTACAAGCGGCGGAACTGAGCGCTGAGCAGCAAAAACTGGCGCAATATTTGCAACAACCGAAAGAAGGAATTGGATTAACCGATCAGATCGCGGCGCAATATAACGGCAGCGGCGTAGTGGTCGGCGTGGTCGATTCGGGCTTTTTTAACGGACACCCGTTGTTAAAAGACAAGCGCAATCTGATTCCGTTAGTATTCAGCCAGACCTTAAACGGCAAATCCTATAGGTTTGACCCGACTAAACTGGTACAGGAAACCGATCAAGAGAGCGGCAAACCGATTTACAGCAGCCACGGCGGACAGGTCAGCGGCATTATTGCGGCGAATGGGCTGCAATCAACACAGGATCCGCGCTTGAGCTATTTTGGCGGAATTGCCAAAGGGGTGACGCTGTATCAAGCTTCATATGAACCGACCAGCGGTTCTCCGGCGGGCAGCGGCAATGAAGCCGAAGATAAAAAGCTGCTACTTGGTAAAGATCCGCTGCCGCGCACGATGTTTGCCGTTGCGATTGAACAGATGTCGGCTAAGGCGCCCGGGCTACATATTATGAATCACAGCTGGAACGAAGATCCGGTTGCCGAGCAGGCGGCGGCAATGGATAAGGAATATCGCGGCAAACTAAATTTATCCAATGTATTGATAAGCAGTTTACATCAGGCAACGGAGAAAGGCGTATTGCAGGTGTTTGCCGCCGGTAACGAGTCGAAACGCCAGCCGGGTATTTTGGCGGCACTGCCGCGTTATTTCCCCGAAATGGAAAAACATTATCTGTCGGTGATTGCGGTCGGGGCGGATCACAAACTGGAAAGCTACTCCAACCATTGCGGCGTGAGTAAAAACTGGTGTATCGCCGCGCCGGGTACGATGGCGCTGCTGTCGATTGCCGGTGATCCTACCGCCGGCACAGTGGATTATTCGTTCACAGCCGAACAGGGCACCTCCTATGCCGCGCCGACCATCAGTGCGGTGGCCGCCTTGCTGAAACAGCGCTTTGAGTATATGGACATGACGCAGGTGCGCGATGTGATGTTGACCACCGCCACCGATTTGGGCAGCAAAGGGGTTGATGACACGTTCGGTTGGGGCATGGTCAATGTCGGCAAAGCGTTGCAAGGCCCGGCACAGCTATTGGGCGATGAAACTTACACCTTAAACCGTGACGATCGTTGGTCGAACAGCTTGAGTGGCGGCGGGCGCTTGCGCAAACGCGGCACAGGCAGTTTGACTTTGGCGGGTGACGGCAACCGTTTGCAAGGTTTGACCGTCGCCGGCGGCGCTTTGGTATTGCAAGGCGACACTCGGTTACAGCAAAGTGCGGTGGTGGAGCAAGGTCGCCTACAAGTGAATCAGCGCTTACAAAGCCCATCGCTTCAGGTCAATCCACAAGGCAGCTTGGGCGGGAGCGGCGTCATTGCCGCCGCCAGTGAGATTAGCGGTACCTTATTTGCCGAAGGAATGCGTTTTGTCAATCGTCTGAGTTTGCAAGATTCGGCACAGTTTAATTTACTGACCGCACAAGGCATTAGCGCCGACGGACAGGCGGCGCAAGTGCGGTTGGCAGGGCGGTTGACGGCAGACGGATTGGATCTGCGCCAAGCCAAAGCCGGACAGACGCGGGCAACGCTGTTGCAATTGCAAAACGGTGCCGCTTATAGCGGCGGCTTTGCCGCATTGCAGCAACCGCAGGCGCTGTTAAGCCAAGGTTTGCGTTATGATTTGCAATTTAATTCGGACTCCGTGCTGTTGAATGTCAATCCAAGCCGTTTATCCGCGCAAAGTGCCAACCGTAATGAAGCCAACGCGATTGACGCCTTAAATCAATTGCGCGACAGTCGCTTGGCTTTCAGCCGCAGCCACTATAACCGCTGGCTGACCAGGGTGTTGCAAAGCGGCGATTGGCAGCGATTGCCGCAAACCTTGGGCAACGGTATTTATGCTAACAGCGTCAGCTATTTGTTGGATCAAGCGGCGTTAAACCGCACTTTGCTCCAGCGCCGCTTGAACGACCATCAGATGTTGCATGGCGACGGGTTACAGGTGTGGAGCGAGTTGGGACGGGATAATAGCCATTACCGCGCAAATGCACGGGGCGCACGGGTCGATTATCGTGCGACACAACAGACAGTGGGCGTGAGTAAACGGCTCTCGCCGCAAACGTTGTGGCTTGCCAGCGTATCGAACAACCGTTTTACGGCGAGCCAAGCGTACGCAAGCGCAAATATCCGCGAAGCCCGCTTATCGACCGCCGCGCGTCACTTTTTGCTGTCGGAACGGCAAGGCTGGTTTGTCGAAGGGGATCTGGCATTCGCCAACATCAACTATAAACAGCAACGTCAGTTTAACGGCGTGGCGGACGGCAGCCATGGCAAAACCCGGGGTTGGAACGGTAGTGTCGGCTTCAGTGCCGGTTATTTGTGGCAACGGCAGGCGTGGACGTTACAGCCGTCGTTCGGGCTGCAAGTGAATCACTTGCAGTTGAAAGAATTTAGCGAGCAAGGCAGTGAGTTGGCGCTGAATACCGGCAGAATTCGCCAAACCGAAACGAATCTGTTACTGGATCTGCAGTTAAACCGCACTTTCCAATATGGTGATTGGCAATTGATTCCAAGCATTTCATTGGCATATAGCCAACATCTTGCTTCGCGCCCGTTCAGCGTAACCAGCCATTTAGATCGCGTCGCGATCACGCAGACAGCAACGGCACAACAACGGGGTCATTTACGCACACAATTCGCGTTTGCCGTCAATTACCATGCTTGGCAAGCCGGATTGGGTTGGCAGTATAACGGTTATCAGCAGGAACGTGGTAGCAAAGCCTATCTGAATATCGGCTATCGCTTTTAATCAAACTTATGCCGCCCCATTGGAGGCGGCTTTTTTATTTAGCTAAAGTGCGGTTAACTGCGCTGCATTCTTGCCGCCACCAGTGCGGTCAACAGGCAGCCGACCATCAGATAGATCGCCACCGGATACCAAGAGCCGTCGTACCAGGTGACTAACGCCGCGGCGATAAACGGGGTGAAACCGCCGCCGACGATGCTGGCAACCTGATAGCCGACGCCGGCGCCGCTGTAGCGATAGGCAGTGCCGAAAAATTCGGTGAACAGCGGTTGGTGCACGCTCACCACCATATCATGCGCAATGTTTGCCAACAGAATCGCACACAGATAAATCCAGAACACATTGCCCTGCTCCATTGCGAAAAAGAACGGTACGGCGCTGAGCGCACCGATAATACCGCCGCCGACGCACATCATACGATAACCCATTTTATTGCGCGCATAGCGGTCGGCAATGCGCGCAAACAGCGGAATGGTGAAACAGCTGATGGCGCCGACCATCAAACCGATATTCAAGAACACGCTGCTCGACATGCCCAAATGCTGGGTTGAATAATTGAGCGCGAAATTGGTCACCAGATACATGGTCAGCAGCTCGGCGAAACGCAGGGCGATAATGTATAAAAACGCTTTCGGGTGGCGCGAGATCGCCTCGATAATCGGCATTCGTTGCGCCTGTTGTTTGGCGTTGATCACGGTTTGCTCAAATTCGGTCGATTCTTCCTGATGGCGGCGAATCCACAGTGCGACCAACAGCAGCGCCACACTGGCGATAAACGGAATCCGCCACGCCCAGTCATGAAACGCCTCGTTGCCGAAGAAATAGATAATCAGTGACACGCTGCCGGTTGCCAACATTAAGCCGACGCCGTAACCGATTTGCACGCCGCTACTGTAAAACGCTTTTTTGCCCGGCGGCGCACTTTCCACCGCCATTAATGCCGCGCCGCCCCATTCGCCGCCGACGGCAAAACCTTGAATCGCACGCAAGACGACCAACAGCACCGGCGCCGCCCAACCGATACTGGCGAAGTTCGGCAGCAAGCCGATTAACACCGTCGAACCGCCCATTAACACTACGGTCAACACCAACATTTTTTTACGCCCGATCCGATCACCGAAATGCCCGAACACAATACCGCCGAGCGGACGGAACAGAAAGCCTATGCCGAAGGTGGCGAATGCCGCCAAAGTGCCCATACTCGGGCTGATATTCGGGAAAAATTGGTGATTGAACACCAAGGCGGCAACAATGCCGTACAACAGGAAATCATACCAATCGACCACCGCGCCCATAAAACTACTGAGGGCGGCGCGATGGGCGCGTTTGTGGCTGTACAGTGGCGGGTTGATGACCGCACTTTGATTGGCTTTTGCGCCAGCTTCTTTTATTAGTTGAGACACGGAAAACCTCGATTAAAGCGGAGTATAAACAAGCAAACTTTAATTGTGTAATTATTTTTATACAAAAATTAAAGTGTCGGATTCGAGATTACCGAAAGAGCGGGACAAGGTCAAATGAAGTTTTAACGATTTAGATTTGGGCGGCTAACCGTCAAGTTTTTATCTATCAAATAAGTATCGACGTAACCCAAAGTGCGGTTGCCACGCCCTTGCCGCGCGCGGCTCCATTAACTGCAATTGCAAACATCTCCCCCCGCTTCTTGCGTTGTGATTACGGTTTTAAAACGATCCCAACATTGCTCGAAGTTGTTGCGTGTCATTTCGCGGATCTACGTACGGTTCCTTATTTGACGTACATAAAGAAATCGCGCACCCCGACCAAAATATTATTGATAGCGACGGCGGCTAGAATTAAGCCCATTACCCGGCTGATAATCGCTGCGCCGGTGGTGCCGATAATCCGCTGGATACGGTTGGCGGCAATAAACAACAGATAGGTGATCAGCAAAATCAACAGCATGATCAGGGTGGTCAACATTTGTTCGCCAAAGTTAAAGCGGTGATTATCGGTCAACAACACAATCGCCATCATCGCGCCGGGTGAAGCAATGGACGGCACGGCGAGCGGATATACCGCAATTTCGTTCAGATTGGACGGTAGGCGCATTTCTTCGCTCGGTTTGCCTTCACCGAAAATCATGGTTAAGGCGAACAGCAATAACACCAAGCCGCCGGCGGTTTGGAAGGCGGTAAGCGGGATTTGCATGGCTTCTAATAACAACTGCCCGACGGCTAAGAAAAAGACCAAAATCCCGGCGGAAATCAGGGTGGCATTACGCGCAATGCGGTGGCGGGCTTCCAACGGCAGTCCAATCGTTTTGGCAAGGTAAACCGGCACCGAACCGATCGGGTCGATCACCGCCCACAGCACCACAAACTGTACAATAAGAGAATCAAACATTATTCATCCTGAATTTGTCTTGAATGATGGAGAGTTATGTTATCATTGTGCAATAATCTATTAACAAAATAAAATAAAAAATGATCTTTTTTAGTGACCTGACTTTAAAACGCGGCGTAACGACATTATTGGAACACGCCAACGCCAGTATTAATCCCGGACAGAAGGTCGGCTTAGTCGGCAAAAACGGCTGTGGCAAGTCGTCATTGTTGGCATTGTTGAAAGGCGAAATGCAAAGCGAAGGCGGCGAGATCAAATTTCCCGCCAACTGGGCATTGGCATGGGTCAATCAAGAAACGCCGGCGCTGGCGATCAGCGCGTTGGATTATGTGATTCGGGGCGACCGCGAATACACTCAATTAACCCATGAATTAGAGCAGGCGAACGCGAATAATGACGGCAACCAAATCGCGCTGTTGCACGCCAAATTGGATACGATTGACGCTTGGACGATTCAAGCGCGCGCGGCAACCTTGCTGCACGGCTTGGGCTTTGAAAACGAACAACTGCAAAGTGCGGTCAAATCTTTTTCCGGCGGTTGGCGCATGCGGCTAAACTTGGCGCAAGCCTTGATTTGCCGCTCCGATTTATTGCTGTTGGACGAACCGACCAACCACTTGGATCTCGACGCGGTAATTTGGTTGGAACGTTGGTTAAGCCGTTATCCCGGCACTTTGATCCTGATTTCGCACGACCGTGATTTTCTCGATCCGGTGGTGAGTAAAATTCTGCATATCGAACGACAACAACTGAACGAATACAGCGGCGATTACTCTTCATTTGAAGTGCAGCGCGCCACCAAACTGGCACAGCAAAATGCTTTGTATCGCCAACAGCAGCAAAAAGTCGAACACCTGCAAAGCTATATCGACCGTTTCCGTGCCAAAGCCAGTAAAGCCAAACAAGCACAAAGCCGAATCCGTGCCTTGGAACGGATGGAACTGATTGCGCCGGCGTATGTGGATAATCCGTTTAAATTTGAGTTCCGCCCGCCGGTATCCTTGCCCAATCCAATTTTGACGATGGAAAAAGTGAGTGCCGGTTATGGCGATCATACCGTGCTGCAATCGGTCAAACTCAATCTCGTGCCCGGCTCGCGTATCGGTTTATTGGGGCGCAACGGCGCAGGCAAATCGACCTTAATCAAATTGCTGGCAGGAGAACTCGCGCCACAGAACGGCATAGTGCAGTTGGCAAAGGGCGTGCAACTCGGTTATTTTGCGCAGCACCAACTGGACACCCTGCGCGCCGACGAAACCGCACTTTGGCATTTGGCACGGCTTGCACCGCAGCAAACCGAACAGCAGTTACGCGATTATCTCGGTGGTTTCGCCTTTCACGGCGATAAAGTCAAACAGCCGGTGGACAGTTTTTCCGGCGGTGAAAAGGCACGGTTGGTATTGGCGTTAATCGTGTGGCAACGCCCGAATTTATTGTTGCTCGACGAACCGACCAACCACTTGGATTTGGATATGCGCCAAGCTTTGACCGAGGCGCTAGTGGATTATCAAGGCTCATTGGTGGTGGTATCGCATGATCGTCATTTGCTGCGCAATACGGTGAATGATTTCTATCTGGTGCACGATCACAAGGTGGAAGATTTCAACGGCGATCTGGACGATTACCAAAAATGGTTGAATGACAATGTGAATCAAAGTAATACCCATCAAGACAGTGGTCAAACAGCGGATAAAACCGGTGAAAGTGCGGTTGATAAAAGCGAAAGTCCGCTGAACCGTAAAGAACAAAAACGCTTGGAGGCCGAATTGCGCCAGCAAACGGCACCGTTGCGCAAAAAAATCCAACAACTGGAAAGCCAGCTGGATAAGTGCGGGGCGCAATTGCGTGAGATTGAAAACCAACTGGCAGACGGTGCGATCTATACCGAAGAAAACAAAGTGCGCTTAACCGCATTACTGGCTGATCAGGTCAAACTGAAAAAACAGCTGGAACAGATTGAATTTGACTGGTTGGAAGCGCAACAACAACTGGAGGAGCGGTTAGCCCGGTTTGGTTAGCGTTGCTTAGGCCGGATTGCCACCGATACGGCGCGTGAGTACCGAACGTGCGCCGCGCACATTAATAATCACTTTGCCGGCAGCCTGAAAGCCGCAGCGTAGATAGAGTTGATACGCCCGTTGGTTTAGCGGATTGACCGCTAACACGATTTCATTGTATTTCGGCGATAAATTGTAGATAAAGGAATCGATCAGATTGGGCGTGAGGGCGGTAGTGGCGATTCCCATCCCCTGATATTGCGGATTAATCGAGAAAGAGCGCAGCAAGATCGCCTGCGGATTATTGGTATATTCCAGCTTTTCCGGGCCGCGATCAAGCACGAAAAAACCGACTGCGGTTTTATCTTGTAAAATCGAAACACCGGTCATGCCGTTGCTTAACAGCAAGGTGTGCCCTTCAAACCATTGCCACGGTTGGCGTACATATTTGGCTTGTTCCGAATCCAATTGGTAACTCAGCAAATCGTCAAAGTGCCAAAAGGTATATTTCTCAATACTGATCATTGTTAATCCATTAACCTATAAAGAATATCTTATTACGGCACAAGTACCTACCGCTTATGGTTACCCTATGCTTCGTTGGCAACTCTCTCCATTCTAAATCTAAGCGTCGGTCAGCGCAATGACGGACTAAAAACAACGGCTTTTGGTGATATTAATGTTGAGTTTAGGCTTAGGCTTGCCGACAGGAGAACGCATGGCGATCAGTTAGTCGTCATCCGAATCAAGCTTGAATAAATGGCGGAAGTGATCGGGCTGAAAACCATGATTCGACATAAAGCGCCACGCTTTTTGCTTTTGTTTCATGTCCCATTGAGCGGTTTGGATATTTGAAAATTTCTTTTGAAAAACGCTTTCCGCCAGTTCGAACCAATCAAGCGCAGTTTGGGCAAATTGCGCGGAGATCAGATCGCTTGCGATACCTTTTTGCTGCAATTCCTGCTTAATTCGTGCCGGACCGTATCCTTTGCGGCTGCGCGACAGCAGAAAATGCTCGCAAAAGCGTTGATCACTTTGCCAACCTTTTTGCCGGCAATGTTGCAGCACTGTTTCAATATCTTCCGCAGCAAAGGCTTTTGCCGTCATTTTTTGCCGAATCTCTTCACAGCTGTAATCACGCCGCGCCAGCAGATTCATAATATAGGCAAGAGCGATTTTGTTCATAATTCGTTTGTATAATGCTTAATTTTCCTCCCTGCGCATGCGCAGGGAGCCGGCTATTACTCGTCGTTCGCTTCAAAACCTTCATCGTCGCCGTCGATATCGGCAACTAAACCTTGTTCGGGATTTGCCAATAATTCGGTACGCAATTTGTCTTCCAATTCCTGAGCGGCGGCTTGGTTTTCTGCCATCCACTTCATCGCATTGGCACGACCTTGTCCGATTTTACTGCCGTTATAGGCATACCATGCACCGGCTTTTTCCACCAGTTTGTGTTTCACGCCCAGTTCGATTAATTCGCCCAGCTTGGAAATGCCTTCGCCGTACATAATTTGGAATTCGGCTTGGCGGAATGGCGCCGCGACTTTATTTTTCACCACTTTCACCCGGGTTTCGCTCCCGATGACTTCTTCGCCGTTTTTGACCGCCCCGGTGCGGCGGATATCCAAACGTACAGAAGCATAGAATTTGAGCGCATTACCGCCGGTGGTGGTTTCCGGGTTGCCGAACATCACGCCGATTTTCATGCGGATTTGGTTGATAAACACCACTAAGCAATTCGCGGTTTTGATATGCCCGGTCAGCTTGCGCAGTGCCTGTGACATCAAACGCGCCTGCAAGCCCATATGCGAATCGCCCATATCGCCTTCGATCTCCGCTTTCGGGGTCAAGGCGGCGACGGAATCGACAATAATCACTTCCACCGCACCGGAACGCACCAAGGCGTCACAAATTTCCAACGCCTGTTCGCCGTTGTCGGGCTGGGATACCAACAACTCTTTCACATCAACGCCTAATTTGCTGGCATAAATCGGATCCAATGCGTGTTCGGCGTCAATAAAGGCACAGGTTTTGCCGGCTTTTTGCGCTTGCGCAATCACCGATAAGGTTAGCGTGGTTTTGCCGGAAGATTCCGGTCCGAAAATTTCCACAATCCGCCCCATCGGCAAACCACCGATTCCCAAGGCGACGTCCAAACCGAGTGAGCCGGTTGAAATCGACTCAATATCCAGGGTTTGTGTGTCGCCCAAGCGCATAATCGACCCTTTACCAAATTGCTTTTCAATTTGCCCCAATGCGGCAGCCAGTGCTTTTTGTTTGTTATCGTCCATACTAAACCTCTAGTTACGCAATCTTGCTTGATCAGAATTACCGCTTATTATACTGTACGGTTATACAGTATCAAGTGAAATTTTGATCTTTTTTTGCAGGATGTGAAAGCCATTCCAAAACCGCACTTTCAGCATTGATTTCTTTTTTATGCCATTTTATCAATCTGCGAAAAATCACGTATAATGTCGCCAATTAACCCTAAATGCTAAAAGAGTTATGCAAGAATTACATGCCCACACCCCGATGATGCAACAATATTTGCGCCTGAAAGCGGAAAATCCCGATATTTTGCTGTTTTACCGTATGGGGGATTTTTACGAATTATTTTATGACGATGCCAAGAAAGCGGCGCAGTTGTTGGATATTTCGTTGACCAAACGCGGCAATTCCGCCGGGCAGCCGATTCCGATGGCGGGAGTGCCGTATCATGCGGTCGAGGGCTATTTGGCAAAGTTGGTGCGCCTGGGCGAGTCGGTGGCGATTTGCGAGCAGATTGGCGATCCGGCAGCGAGCAAAGGTCCGGTCGAGCGGCAGGTGGTTCGGATTGTCACGCCCGGCACGGTCAGCGACGAAGCCTTGCTCCCGGAGCGGCAAGATAACCTGATCGCGGCGGTGTATCAACACAACGTGCGGTTTGCGCTGGCAACCTTGGACATGAGTTCGGGGCGGTTTCAAATCAGCGAACATGATAATTCGGCGGCGCTGCAAGCGGAGCTGCAACGCTTGTCGATTGCCGAGTTGTTATATGATGAAGAGTTCAGCGACATGGGGCTGTTGCAAGGCTGTCGCGGTTTGCGCCGCCGCCCGATTTGGGAATTTGAACTGAATACCGCACTTCAGTTACTCAACCGTCAGTTCGGCACCAAAGATTTGAAAGCCTTCGGTGTGGAAAAGGCGAGTTTGGGGCTGTGTGCCGCCGGCTGTTTGCTGCATTATGCCAAAGAGACCCAGCGCACCGCCCTGCCGCATATCAATTCGATCAGTCTGGTGCAAAACAGCGAATTTATCGTGCTGGACGCTGCGACGCGGCGCAATTTGGAGCTGACGCAGAATCTTGCCGGCGGCACGGAATACACCTTGGCGTGGGTGTTGGATCACTGTGTCACGCCGATGGGCAGCCGTTTGTTGAAACGCTGGATTCATCAGCCGATTTGCGACACTGCCCAGTTACAAAAGCGGCAACAGGCGATTGCCGATATTTTGCAGTATGACTTAATCGCCGATTTACAACCGTTATTGCGCCAAGTGGGCGACATGGAGCGGATTTTGGCGCGGGTGGCGTTGCGTTCGGCGCGTCCGCGTGATCTCACCCGTTTGCGTAGCGCACTGGAGCAAATTCCGCCGATTAAAAATCAACTGATTCCGCACAATTCGCCGCAGCTAACTGCGCTTTGCGGCTTAATCGACGATTTTTCCGAATTATGTGAACTGTTACAACAGGCGTTGGTGGAAACGCCGCCGTTGCTGATTCGCGACGGTGGGGTGATTGCACCGGGCTATCATGCGGAGTTGGACGAATGGCGCGAGTTGTCTGCCGGCGCAACCCGCTTTTTGGACGAGTTGGAAGCGCGCGAGCGCGAAGCGACCGGCATTGACACCCTGAAAATCGGCTTTAATGCGGTGCACGGCTACTATATCCAAATCAGCCGCGGGCAGGCGGATCGTGCGCCGATACATTATGTGCGCCGCCAAACCCTGAAAAATGCCGAACGTTATATTATTCCCGAACTGAAAACCTACGAAGACAAAGTGCTGAAAGCCAAAGGTGCGGCGTTGGCGTTGGAAAAGCAGTTGTATGACGAATTGTTCGAACGCCTGCTACCGCACTTGGGCGATCTACAGCTGGCGGCGCTGACCCTTGCGCAGTTGGACGTGTTCAGTAATTTAGCCGAACGGGCGCAAACCCTGAATTACAGTCGTCCGCAGTTTGCCGAGCAAATCGGCATTGCGATTGAAAACGGTCGTCACCCGGTGGTGGAACAGGTGATGAGTGATCCGTTTATTGCCAATCCGCTGCAACTCAATCCGCAACGTCATCTTTTGGTGGTAACCGGTCCGAATATGGGGGGTAAAAGCACCTATATGCGGCAAACAGCGTTGATCGTGCTGATGGCATACATCGGCAGTTTTGTACCGGCACAAAGTGCGGTTATCGGCCCGATTGATCGGATTTTTACCCGCATTGGCGCGTCGGACGACCTCGCTTCGGGACGTTCGACCTTTATGGTGGAGATGACCGAAATGGCGAATATTCTGCACCAAGCCGGTGAGAAAAGTTTGGTGCTGATTGATGAAATCGGGCGCGGCACTTCCACTTATGACGGCTTGGCGTTGGCATGGGCGTGCGCCGAGTGGTTGGCGCAAAAATTGCGTTCGCTGACCCTGTTTGCCACCCATTATTTTGAACTGACCGTGTTGCCACAGCAGTTTGAGGGCGTGTTTAACGTACATCTCGACGCCTTGGAACACAACGACAGTATTGCCTTTATGCATGCGGTACAAGAGGGTGCGGCGAGTAAAAGTTACGGCTTGGCGGTAGCGGCATTGGCAGGCGTGCCGAAAAAGGTGCTGACCCTTGCCAAACAAAAACTGAACCAGTTGGAACGTTTATCGCAACAAACGGGTGATCAAAAACTGCAACAACTGCGCGAATTGAACCAAATGCAGGCAGAATTGCCGTTGATCGAAGAAGATGAAGGCAAAAGTGCGGTCTGGCAGATGTTGCAACAGCTCGATCCCGATGATTTAACCCCGAAACAGGCATTGACGTATTTGTATCAGTTAAAAACCTTGGTGAAAGGTTAAAGTAATTGATTTTAATGGTAAAAGTAGGGGCGGATTATATATCCGCCCGAACCGCACTTTGCATTTTTTATTTATAGATTAAATGCATTGTGAATGCTGACCCTGCATTACTACTGATTTAGTGCGTGTTTTAATTCTTCACACCACTCCGGCAGCAAATCAAGCCACTGGGTTAATTTATTTCCTTTAAGATGAAACACCAAATTCGGTAGCTCTTCCGAATTGTCATAAATAAACACTTCATCACAAAGTGGTAAGATTTTAATTAAATTTTGCAAACTGATGTCATAGCGGTTGCGGATTGTCGTTTCATCAATAAAATGTCCGCCGTTTGCTACTCTTGCTTTTACGCGATCAATGTTGATTGAAACACTATTTACACCCACATAATTTAATCGCACATAAAAACTATTTTCTTTGGCTTTCTTGATTCGTTGCAAAATGGAATTGCCTGATAACGTGGATTCCATTGAAAACGAAATTTGATGTTCAATCGCAAATTTAAATAATTCAATCGCTTTTCTGCCAGCAAGGCTGTCCGCCAAGCGTGGATTTTCAGAGTTAATTTGCATGGCGATATGATCGGAATCGATCACAATTTGTACCGTGTCTTTGTTAAATCCGCGTAATGTGGTTTTGCCCGCCCATTGGTGCCGCAGTAGAAAATAGCTAAATTACTTTGCTTTAGCATATTCAATCACTTCTTCATGTCCGTCAGGATAATGGCGAACAATATTCCCATTCGAACGTTGAAACGTCAGTACTTCACGCTTTTTCTTATCGTCCATCCACGCTTTGAATTGAATGTGCAACTGGCGTTGATGCTCGGCAATTTGTTGATTGGTCATTTGCGTTCTCCAATGGCTCATGTCGTTCAGTGATGGGTAAGGGTGTTATTCATTATATACCTGAAGTCAGCCGATTGTCAGTCTTCTGAACTTATCCAATTTTTTGAATAAGTACCGATTCACGCTAATTATATGGATACCGCACTTCGAACGAGCGGATATATAATCCGCCCCTACGCTACCGAATCAGTCATCTTTTTTAATGGAACTAAGAGGAAATCTCCCCTTATGTTATTTGGAGTAATCTCTGGATAACTTCGGCAGTTTCATACCGATTTTGCCGGCAAGATAAGTACAGGTGCAAAAACCGGTCAAGCCGCTGGTCAGCATATTTAATGCGGTGATTAAGCTGAGCAGCAGCCAAAATGAACTAATAAAAAACGGGCTGGCGTGTAAGCCCAACAGTAACGAAAGCAGGATTGATAACCCGCGAATAAAATTGACTAATTGCCAATATGCCACAACTAACCTCAAAATAGTTTACAAATAACAAAAGATTATTGAGTATAACGCAAAAGTATTGGAAATAAATGTGATGTGTGTCATTATTTTTTAATAAAATAGCTAACAGATTGATTTTTGCGCCGAACCGTGTTTTAAATTCGATTTAATACTTGGTCAAACTCGCTTGCCGTACTACTTGCACTATCTGTGCCCGTTTGCTTGCCTTAAAATGATTATCTGCAATAAGTGCGGTTAAACTCAGCGCAAAGGGCAATCTTTACAATATTTGCCCTTTTTCTTATATTTTTTACAGCATTTGCTTTTTTTGCCCACGTTACATTTTTTCCGCCAAGGTTGACTTTTCGCCGCCGAATGCGTCCGACAGGCGTTCGCTCAGTTGCGCCAAAATGCCGGTCATCAGAATAAAATCCGCGTCAAAACGCTGGGCGTAATCCTCTTTCAAAATGTCATCGTTTTTATCGCGCACATTATCGGCAAATTTCAATCGCTTCAGGCTGCAATCTTGTTGCAACACAAAACTGAGGTGTTGCTCCCATTCCAAGGCAAGTTTGGTGATTTGCTTACCGGCGGCAAAGTGGTTTTGCATTTCGTCGCTGTCTAACGCTTGTTGTTTGCAACGGATCACCGCTTCATCGGTGGTTGACGTCAATTCCGCTTCATCAAGTGCGGTCAGCCAGCCCGGCAGATTGTCATTGGCGATCCAGTCGGTCATCACCGCACTTGGCTCGTTGGCAAACGCCAATGGGATCACCGGCAGTGAACCAAGCGATTTACGCAGTAACGCCAGCGTGTCTTCCGCCCGTTTTGCCGAGGCGGCATTGAGGTAAATCAGGTCATTGACCGAATCGATCCAAAGTGCGGTCTGTTGTTTTTTGCTAAAGGCGCGCGGCAACAATTCGTTAATCACATCGTCTTTTAAGGTTTGTTTTTCCATTTTCGTCAGCTTGCGCTGCTCTTTTTCTTCCAAGGTTTCGATCCGCTCGTCCAACGCCTGTTTCACTACCTGCGCCGGCAGGATTTTTTCCTCTTTTTGCGCAACCAGCAGCGTTTGCCCATTGACGCTGAAATGCAGCAACTCGCTGCCGTTTAACGGTTTTGCCCAGCCGAATTTGCTCTGATCGTGGCTGCCGCACGGATAAAATGCCTGATTCGGCAAGCTGCTGTCGAGGGTTTGGCTGCTCCAGTCCAGCTTTTTGCTGAGACGATAGACCAAGATATTTTTAAACCAATACATCAATCTGTTTTCCTGCTTATGTTAGAATGGCGAAATTGGTGGACATTGTAACAAGGAAAAGCCTATGCAGCACAAATTAATTGCCTTTATCGGCGCGGGCAATATGACTCGGGCGATTATCGCCGGTTTGTTGCACAGCGGTTATCCGGCGGCGAAGATTATCGCCAGTAATCCGAGTGCGGCGAAATTGGCGGCGCTTGCCGAATTGGGCGTGCAAACCACGCAGGATAACCGTGTGGCGGCAGAAAATGCAGAGGTGGTGGTGTTGGCGGTGAAACCACAGTTGATGGCAGCTGCTTGCGCGGATTTTGCCGGGGTGGATTTTGCTCAAAAACTGGTGATTTCAATTGCCGCCGGCATTTCGTTACAACGGTTGTCGGAATTATTGCCAAGTGCGGTCGCCGCGATTCGCGCCATGCCGAACACGCCGTCGTTGTTGGCGGCAGGCATGACAGGGTTGTTTGCCAATCCGCACAGTAGCGCGGCAGACCGCACTTTTGCCGCCGAATTAATGCAGGCGGTCGGCAACATTTGTTGGCTGGAAAACGAAAGCGATATTAACAGCGTGATCGCCGCCTCCGGCAGCAGCCCCGCGTATTTTTTTCTGTTTTTGGAAGCCATGCAGAGCGAACTGGTAAATATGCAGCTCAGCCCTCAAACCGCACGCGCATTGATTCAACAGGCGATGTTGGGCGCAGCGCAAATGGTGATTGAAAATCCGCAGACCGATCTTGCGACTTTGCGTGCGCAGGTGACGTCCAAAGGCGGCACCACCGCGGCGGCGATCGCGGTGTTTGAACAGCGGCAATTGGCGCAAACGGTGGCGCAAGCCATGCAAGCGGCGGTGGCGCGGGCGCAGGAAATGGAGCGGTTATTTTAATGTCGAAACAAACGGGATTATCGCCTTTTGCCTGGTTGGTGTGCGGCTTTGTCGGCTATTTCTTTAGCTTCGGCGTGTTTGTGCCCTACTTACCGGCGTGGTTAAGCGCACACAATTATTCGGTCGAGCTGATCAGCAGCGTATTGGCGGCGGCATATATCGCCCGCTTTTTGGGTTCCGTGCTGTTTTCGCAGTGGAGCAAGCCGGATAATCTGATTCTGTTGCTACGGCTGGTGGCTCTGGGCAGTATCGGCTTAGTGGTGATGTTGGCGTTAAAGCCCGATCAAATCGGGTTGTTGGTGCCGTTGTTATTGCTGTTGAATGCGATTTTCGGCTCAGGTATTCCGCTCACCGATTCGTTGGCAAGCACTTGGCAGCAGCAGGTCAATTTCAACTACGGGCGCGCCCGATTAAGCGGTTCGTTGGCATTTATGTCGGCGAGTTTGAGCGGCGGTTATATTTTGCAGGCATGGGGCGACCGCAATATGATGTGGTGGCTGGCGATCTGTCTTTGTCTGTTTTTAGGCTCGACCTTATTCAAAGCGCGCTTAAAACCGCAAGCGGTGATCGGCGCAAGTGCGGTGGCGGCAAATCGCGGCGGCAGCTATCAAGCCTTATTAAGCCGACGGCATATCCTGTTTTTAGTGATTGCCCTGTCGCTGATTCAGGGCGCCCATGCCAGTTATTATGCCTATAGCGTGATGTATTGGACCGCAAACGGTATCGACATCAGCCTGACCGGTTGGCTGTGGGGCGTGAGCGTGGCGGCGGAAGTGTTGGTGTTTTTCTTTGCCGAAAAACTGTTTAAAAATATTTCGCTCCATTCATTGTTGCTGTTCACCACGCTGGTGTCGATTGTGCGCTGGCTGTTAACCGGCGCGATTACCGATTTTGCGTTGCTGCTGCCGATTCAAGCCTTGCACGGCATTACCTTTGCTCTGTGCCATTTCGCCACGGTGCGCTTTATCTCCGGCCAGCCGAGCGGCGATATTGCCAAGTTGCAGGCGCTGTATGCCGGCGTGGCGTGTTGCCTCAGTGTGGCGCTGTTTATGTGGCTTGCCGGGTTTGCCTATCAACACAATCCGGCATGGGCGTTTTATCTGATGGCGCTCTTGGTTGTGCCGGCATTATTTCTACTGCCGAAAGAACAGCCGATACGGATTCGATCCGTTTAGCCTTGATGAGGCTTGTCCGGTGAAGTTTTAGGCAAAAAGATAAAAATATTTTCTTGACTTTTGCTTGAAGTCTCGTTTTAGATCCCCATTTAATCCTCGTGAACAAAATTTATTCAGGAGGATTTTTTTATGAATATCGAAAAATTTACCACCAAATTCCAACAGGCGCTTGCCGAAGCGCAGTCGCTGGCGTTAGGCAATGAGCAACAATATATCGAGCCGCTGCATTTGATGGCGGCATTAATCAACCAACAAGGCGGTTCGGTGCAGCCGTTGTTACTCAGTTGCGGCGTGAATGTGGCGCAACTGAAAAGCCAACTGACCACCGAGATTGCACGTCTGGCAAAAGTGGAAGGCAACAGCGGCGATGTGCAATTGTCGCAAAGCTTAGTGCGCTTGCTCAATCGTTGCGATCAGCTGGCACAAAAACGGCAAGATAAATTTATCTCGTCCGAGCTGTTTGTGTTGGCGGCATTGGAAGACAAAACCGCACTTGGCAACGTGTTGCGCCAAAGCGGCTTGAAAGCCGAAGCGGTGGAAGCGGCAATTCAAAAAATGCGCGGCGGCGAAAGCGTGAACGATCAAAATGCGGAGGAATCACGCCAAGCGTTAGACAAATTTACCATTGACCTGACCGCGCGCGCCGAGAGTGGCAAGCTCGATCCGGTGATCGGGCGTGATGACGAAATCCGGCGTGCGATTCAAGTGTTGCAACGCCGCACTAAAAACAATCCGGTGCTGATCGGTGAGCCGGGCGTGGGTAAAACCGCGATTGTCGAAGGCTTGGCGCAGCGGATTGTCAACGGCGAAGTGCCGGAAGGCCTGCGCAATAAACGGGTGTTATCGCTGGATATGGGGGCACTGATTGCCGGTGCGAAATATCGCGGGGAGTTTGAAGAGCGTTTGAAAGGCGTATTAAACGAACTGGCGAAAGAAGAAGGGCGGGTGATTTTGTTTATCGACGAAATTCACACCATGGTCGGCGCGGGCAAATCCGACGGCGCAATGGACGCCGGCAATATGCTGAAACCGGCGTTGGCGCGCGGCGAGTTGCACTGCGTCGGCGCGACTACGCTTGATGAATACCGCCAATATATCGAAAAAGACGCGGCGTTGGAGCGGCGTTTCCAAAAAGTGCTGGTGGACGAACCGAGCGTGGAAGACACAATTGCGATTTTGCGCGGTTTGAAAGAGCGGTATGAAATTCACCACCATGTGCAGATCACCGATCCGGCGATTGTGGCGGCGGCGACGCTTTCGCACCGTTATATTTCCGACCGCCAATTGCCGGATAAAGCGATTGATTTGATCGACGAGGCGGCATCGAGTATCCGCATGGAAATCGATTCCAAACCGCAACCGTTGGATCGCTTGGAGCGGCGGATTATCCAGTTAAAACTGGAACAACAGGCGTTGCAAAAAGAAGATGATGACGCCAGCCGTAAACGCTTGCAAATGTTGGAAACCGAACTGAGCGAAAAAGAGCGTGAGTATTCCGAATTGGAAGAGGTGTGGAAAAGCGAAAAAGCCGCCCTGTCCGGCACGCAACACATTAAAGCCGAGCTGGATAACGCTCGCACCCAAATGGAACAAGCGCGCCGCGCCAGCGATTTCGCCAAAATGTCGGAGTTGCAATACGGCTTGATTCCGGAGCTGGAAAAACAGTTGCAGCAAGCGGAAGCGTCGGAAGGCAAAGAGATGACCTTGTTGCGTTATCGCGTTACCGACGAGGAGATCGCCGAAGTGTTGTCGCGTGCGACCGGCATTCCGGTTGCCCGCATGATGGAAGGCGAAAAAGAGAAACTGCTGCGCATGGAAGACGAATTGCACAAACGGGTGATCGGGCAAAGCGAAGCGGTGGAAGCGGTCGCCAATGCGATTCGCCGCAGCCGCGCCGGTTTGGCGGATCCGAACCGTCCGATTGGTTCGTTCCTGTTCTTAGGCCCGACCGGGGTGGGTAAAACCGAGCTGTGCAAAACCTTAGCGCAGTTTATGTTCGACAGCGACGACGCGATGATTCGGATCGATATGTCCGAATTTATGGAGAAACACAGTGTGTCACGCTTGGTCGGCGCGCCTCCGGGCTATGTCGGCTACGAAGAGGGCGGTTATCTGACCGAAGCCGTACGCCGCCGCCCGTATTCGGTGATTTTGCTCGACGAAGTGGAAAAAGCGCACCACGATGTGTTCAACATTCTGTTGCAAGTGTTGGACGACGGACGTTTGACCGACGGACAAGGACGCACCGTCGATTTCCGCAATACGGTGGTGATTATGACCTCCAACTTGGGTTCGGATCTGATTCAGGAAAACGTGAACGACTTGGATTACGGCTCGGTGAAAGAGCTGGTGATGTCGGTGGTCAGCCGCCATTTCCGTCCGGAATTTATCAACCGGATTGATGAAACCGTGGTGTTCCACCCGTTGGATAAAGCCAATATTCAAGCGATTGCTTCGATTCAGTTGCAACGCCTGAGCAAGCGTATGCAGGCGCACGGTTACCAAATTGGGTTCAGCCCGGCAGCGTTGGATTTTATCGGCAACGTCGGCTACGACCCGATTTACGGCGCACGTCCGCTGAAACGCGCAATCCAACAGGAAATTGAAAATCCGTTGGCGCAGCAAATTTTGTCCGGCAAATTACTACCGGGCAAACCGGTGACCGTCGATGTGGTGGATAACCGGGTGATTGCAAGCCAATAAGACTGAGGCGCATAATCTTGACCGCACTTTGTATCTAAAACCAGCAAAGTGCGGTTTTTTTGTTTAATTTTTTATCCAAGCGCCCTAATTTTATTTCGTTTGAGGTAAAATCATATAAAAAATGAACATAAAAAGGAGAAATTATGAAACAGTCGCTACGCCATAAGCAAATTGTCGAATTGGTGCTGCAACAAGGTTATATCAGCACCGAGGATTTGGTGGCGGTGTTTAAGGTGACCTCGCAAACCATTCGGCGTGATCTGAATGAGTTGGCAGAGCAAAATTTGATTCGCCGTCATCATGGCGGCGCAGCCTCTCCTTCCAGTATTGAAAACAGTGATTATCAAGAGCGTAAGCATTTCTTTTCCAAAGAAAAAGAGGCGATTGCCAAGCGGGTGGCAAGCCTGATTCCGAACGGTTCATCCCTGTTTATCGACATCGGCTCGACCCCGGAAGCGGTCGCCCATGCGCTGTTGGATCATCAACACCTGCAAATTGTGACCAACAATCTGAATGCGGCGTATATTTTGATGAAAAAAGCCGATTTTAATATTACGATTGCCGGCGGTAATTTACGCGAAGACGGCGGTATGATCGGCGAGGCAACGGTGGATTTTATTTCCCAATTCCGTTTGGATTACGGCATTTTGGGCATTAGCGCAATTGATGAGGACGGCACGCTGTTGGATTACGATTTTCATGAAGTGCAGGTGAAACGTGCGCTGATGAAAGCCTCGCGCAAGGTGTTGCTGCCGATCGACCATTCCAAATTTAACCGTCATGCCACGGTGTGTTTGGCGGCAATTCAAGAGCTGGACGTGGTGCTGACTGACCGTGAGCCGAGTGAGAAAATTTGCGACTTGTTACAACAAGCCAATGTGCAACTGGAGATTTGCAAATCAGCATGATTTTAGAAAAATTCGAGGATATTTATCAGCGTGCCGCCGCACACAAAGGCGGTGCGGCGCAACTGGAAGCGCGCTTGTGCAAGATAAAAACCGCCGAGGAACTGGCGCAAGTGCCCGATCACCGCTGGCTGGCGGAAATGACGCGCAAAGTATTCCAATGCGGCATTGTCTGGCAGGTAGTGAACAAAAAATGGGACAACTTCGAGCAGGTGTTTTGGGGCTTTGAGATTGAAAAACTGCTGCTGATGCCCGATGAATTGTGGGAAAAGAAAGCGCAGGATCCGGGTATTATCCGTTATTGGCCGAAAGTGGAAACGATTAAATACAATGCGCAGATGATTCACGAAGCCAATCTGAACGGCGGCTTTTCCAAGCTGATTGCCGAGTGGGACAGCAATAACATCACCGCACTTTGGCAGTATTTGAAAAAACACGGCAAGCGTTTGGGCGGCAACACAGGCGCTTACAGTCTACGGGCGCTCGGCAAAGACACTTTTTTACTCACCCACGATGTCGAAGCCTACCTGCGCACGCATAAACTGATTGACGGCGGCATTCAAACCCAACGCAATTTTGCGATTGCGCAACAGGTTTTCGCCGAATGGCAACAACAAAGCGGGCGTCCGCTGGCACATATCAGCCAGATTGTGGCGTTCAGTATGGGTGATTAAAACATAGGTGGCTAACATGTCGATTGGTTTGCGTTTATTTGTTTCATTGTTGGTAATTGGCATTATTGCCGGCTTAGTCGGCTTCGCACTAACCGAATTAATGCATTTTGTGCAACATCATGCCTTTGCTTATGCCTTAAATGGTGAAAATTTGCCGTTTCGCGTCGGCGTTGAGCAAGCCGAACCGAACCGCCGTTGGTTAGTGTTGACGCTATGCGGGTTGTTGGTCGGTTTCGGTTGGTATGCCATTCAACGTTGGGGGGCTAAATTAGTCGGTTTTAAAGCGGCAATGGCGGCGCCGCAACAAGGTATGCCGTTTTTTACCACCGTTTGCCACGCCCTGCTGCAAATTATCACCGTCGGCTTGGGCTCGCCATTAGGGCGTGAAAGCGCGCCGCGCGAAATGAGCGCGGCATTTGCCTCGGTGTGGATTAAACGGGCAAAATTAAGCGATGACGATGCTGCGCTGTTGATTGCCTGCGCCGCCGGTGCCGGGTTGGCGGCGGTGTATAATGTGCCGTTGGCGGCAACGGTTTTTATTCTGGAAACCTTGGTGGTGGCAATCAACAGAAGGGTTATCTTCGCCGCCTTGCTGACCTCGCTCACCGCCACCATGGTGGTGCGTTACACCTTGGGTGATTTGGTGCAATATCATTTAAGCGACAGCGAAGTTAATCATGCCCTGCTGTGGTTCGCGCTGTCGCTCGGTTTGTTGATCACGCCGGTGGTCAAACTGTTCCGTTATACCACCGCACTTGTGCCGTTTTTACCACGCACGGATAAACGGATTATTCCCTTGGCAATTTTGTTGTTCAGTTTAATCGGCGTGGTGGCGATAGCATTTCCCGATGTGCTGGGCAACGGCAAAGCGGGCAACCAGTTGGCATTTGCCGGGTTGCTGAATTGGCATGACGGTTTGGCATTATTCGCGATGAAATGGCTGGTGGTGTTGCTCGCCTTGGCAGCGGGCGCGTATGGCGGCTTGATTACGCCGTCGATGATGCTCGGCAGTATCTTGGCATTTTCGTTGGCGTTGGGCTGGAACCAATTTTTACCACCGATTTCGCTCGAAAGTGCCGCCCTGATCGGCGCCACCGCTTTTCTCGCGATTTCTCTCAAAATGCCACTGACCGCGATAGTGTTCGCCTTGGAATTGAGCCGCACTTCCGCCGCAATGTTGCTGCCGTTGGCATTGGCGGTATGCAGTGCTTGGGCGGTTGAAAAGTGGTGGTTTGACAGTAGCAAAACAAACAAAGCAAAAACCGCACTTTGAGTGAAAAGTAATCTGCCCCCAAAAGTTGGACTGCAAAACCAACTGACTAAGGTGCAGATTTTTATGACTAAATATACCCAAGCATTTAAACAACACACAGTTGAATATTACTTTCAACATGCTCAATCCCTTCGTCAAACATCAAAACACGTTCAAGTTCCACTACGCTGTATTCGTCACTGGGTTGCACAATATCAACATGCGGGCTCAGATGGCTTGCGAGTCAAACATACTGCCCGAAAATTTACCGTCGAAGAAAAGCTTCAAGCCGTCAAATTAGCCCGACAAGGGCTGTTCTCCCTTGAACACATCGCCTTAACCTTGGGTATCTCAGGAGGCACTGTTATTTCTAAATGGTTGCAACGATTCAAACAATTTGGCATAAATGGACTGATTGATAAGCCCAAAGGACGACCAGCCGTGAATAAACCGAATAAATCGAAAAAACACGTTAAGCCATTAACGCCGTTAAAACAATTAGAACAAGAGAATTTACGTTTGCGTGCGGAGAATGCCATCTTAAAAAAGTCGATGGAATTATCCCTGAAAGACGAAGCCGAAAGGCAGAAATTGTTAAAGCCTTAAACGGTGATTTTCCGCTTAATTTATTATTAGATATCATTAAGTTAGCTCGAAGCACTTACTTTTACCATCAACAACCGAAGACAGATAAAGAGGCCGATTTAAAAGCGGAAATCCGTCAAATTAAACGAGAGAATCCGCAGTATGGCTATCGCCGAGTGACATTGGCACTCGGTACGGTCAATCACAAAAAGGTGCAACGTTTGATTCAGATGATGGGCTTACAGGTGAAAGGGAGGAAAAAACGGAAATATTGTTCTTACAGAGGTGAAGTGGGTCGAATTGCTGATAATCTGTTAGTACGTCATTTTACGGCGGAAAATGCCTACGAGAAATTAGTGACCGATGTCACTGAATTCAAAGCGAAAGACGGCAATAAAGTGTATTTATCGCCGATTTTAGACTTATCTAATAATGAAGTGATTGCCTATCAACTTGGTCGTCGTCCAAACCGGGCACTGGTTGAGCAGATGTTGCGACAAGCCGTGAATAAGCTCCCGAAGGAGGCAACGCCGATATTACATTCAGACCAAGGCCGGCAGTATCAAATGCCGTCTTATCGCAAGATATTGGCAGATAATCAAATTCAAATCAGTATGTCAAGAAAGGGAAACTGCTTAGATAATGGCACAATGGAAAGTTTTTCGGCAGGCTGAAGACAGAATGTTTTTATGTTCAGCAATTTGATACGGCAGATGACATTGAGCAGGCGGTTCATCAATATATTGAGTATTACAATACTGAACGAATTCAAGTAAGATTAAAAGGATTAAGCCCGATACAATATCGAACTCAATCCGTTCATTAAGCAGTCCAACTTTTTAGGGTCAGATCAAACCTGAATTGGCAGCGCAGCACAGCCTATCCTGACCTGCGTACGATTGAAAATATTGCGCAGATGTTGGGGCGGGCATTGCATTCCTATCAGCTGTTGCGCCAGCGACAACACTTAATTTTAATGCAGGAACGCTCGATTATTGCGCGTGAATTGCATGATTCCTTGGCACAAGTGTTGGCATATCTGCAAATCCGGTTGACGTTGATACGCCGCAGTATTTTGCAAGAACTGAGCGAGGAGCGGGCGGCGAAAAGTTTGAATATTCTGCACCAATTTGAAACCGCACTTGCCGACGGTTATACCCAACTGCGCGAGCTGTTGGCGACTTTCCGTTTGACCGTCAGCGAATCGAACTTGAAACTTGCCTTGCAGGAGGTGATCAATTCGTTACAATCTCGTTCCGAAGCGCAAATCACGCTGGATTGTGCGTTACCGTCGCAATTGCTAAACGCGCAACAACAGATTCATTTACTGCAAATTGTGCGTGAGGCGGTGCTGAACAGCATTAAACACGCCCACGCCACGTTGATTGAAGTGATTGCGCGCAGTAACGACAACGGCGAAAACACCGTGATTATTCGCGATAACGGTGTCGGCATTCCATCGCTGGCGGAACCAAGTGGGCACTACGGCTTGAATATCATGCAGGAGCGAGCGCAAGAGTTGAATGCGCATTTGACCATTGCGCGTCGTGCCAGCGGCGGCACCGAAGTCAGTTTATTGTTGGCGGACGACGTGGAATAACAAGGATTACACATGACAACCATTCGGATTGAAAAAGCCCAAGCGCAAGATTTGGCGCAAATTGTGGCGATTTATAACCAAACTATCGCCAGCCGCCATATCACCTCCGATTTAGCCCCGATATCGGTTGCCGACCGACAAGCTTGGTTTGACTTTCACCGCAATAGCGCGCGCCACCCGATTTGGGCGGTGCGAAATACGCCAGATCAGCTGATCGGTTGGGCAAGCTTGTCGCCGTTTTACGGGCGACCGGCATACGATATCACCGCCGAAGCCAGTTTTTATCTGGATAACCAAGCCAAAGGCAAAGGAATTGGCACGCAAGTGGTACGTTTTTTACAACAGCAAATGCAACCGCTGCATTATTCCACTCTGCTCGCCTTTGTGTTCAAAGGCAACCCCGCCAGCGTCGGCGTGCTGCAAAAATGCGGTTTTCAGCAATGGGGCGAACTGCCGAATATCGCCGATATGCAGCAGCATAAAGAAACGTTGCTGTTGTTGGGTTACCAAACGGAATGAAAAAATCAGGGCGCATTAAATGCGCCCTAGTCGATATTTTATCAGTAGAGGGTATTACTTACTCAAATCTAACTGATACAACGCAAAACCGACTTCATCTTGTCCGACTTTTTGCATTGGGTATTGGGCGTTTTGTCGGATAAATTCGGCGGCTTTATCCGATGGCGAGGTCTCGAATACGATGGTTGCCTTGTTGTTCGGAATCGCTTTGAAACGCCAGTTTTTATCCGCTTGCGGTTTGACTTCGCCCTGTTCTTGACTGACGCGGCGGATGTAGTCGGCTAAAATCGTGCGGTTTTCGTCCGGTGCGGCGAAGGCGAGTTGACTGCCGTCGGTGCCGGGGAATTTATTGCCGAAAGCGCGGTAGTTATTGGTGGCGATTAAAAATTCCTGCGTGGGATCAACCGCTTTGCCGTTAAAGGTCAGTTCGCTGATACGGTGGGCTTCTGGGTTAATTAACTTGCAATCGCCGTCGTAACGCGCCGCTTGGGTTAAATCCACTTGGTAATTTACGCCGTCGATCACGTCAAAATTATAGCTGCGGAAATCGTCCCAGTTGATCAAACCCTGCGTCGTGGCTTTGTTTGGGTCAATTTGATTAAACTGTCCGGCGGAGCATTCCAACCACTCTTTCACTTGCGCGCCGTTGATTTTCAACGCCACTAAGGTGTTCGGATAGAGGTATAGATCCGCCGCATTGCGGAAGGTCAGCTCGCCGGTCTCCACTTCGGTATAACCGTTCGGATCATTTTTGCGTCCGCCGGCTTTAAACGGGGCGGCAGCGGAAATGACCGGTAGCTTTTCCAAATCAGGATTGCCTTGCACAAAGCGTTGTACATAATCTTGTTGTGCTTGATTGACGATTTGAATGGTCGGATCATCTTGCACCAATGCCAAGAAACTGTACATTTTGTCACTGGCTTTTCCGATCGGCTGATTGACGTAATTCAAGGTATTTTGGTGATCGTCGGCTAATGCCTCGATAATCGGTTGATAGCTGTTGGCGACCGCACTTTTGCTTTCGTTATCGTAAATCGGGCGGGCTGCGGCGGTGGCTTGGGTGACCAGCCATTTGCCGCTGTCGTTGTTCAGTTTTAAATCGATCACGCCGACGTGGCTGCCCCATGAGCCGGGCATTACCGCCGCTACGCCGTTTATCGTGCCTTTGTCTAAATCGACATTTTCAAAACCGCTGAACGATTTGCCCGGGAAGACGCCGTGCGCGTGTCCGAACGCAATCGCGTCAATGCCCTCGATTTGCGCTAACATTGCCACTACATTTTCTGCACCGTTTTCTTTATCTTCCGCTGCAGCCGATAAACCGCTGTGCGCCAAGGCAATGACTAAATCTGCGCCCTGTGCTTTCACCTGTGATACGATTTCGCGTGCGCTTTCAGTGATATCCTTCACCGCCAGTTTGCCTTCAAGGTGCTTTTTATCCCAAGTCAAAATTTGCGGCGGTACGAAGCCGATATAGGCGATTTTTAAATTTTGTGGCTGACCGTCCTCGTCGATAAATTGATAGTCTTTAAGCAGATACGGCTCGAAATACGGCTTGCCGGTGCTGACATCGATCACATTCGAGCTGATATACGGAAAATTCGCGCTGGCAAGTGCGGTTTGCATAAAGTCCAAACCGTAGTTAAATTCGTGGTTGCCGACCGTTCCGACATCATACTTCAGTAAATTCATCGCCTTAAAAACCGGGTGGGTTTCACCTTTATTTAAGCCTTTGGCAGCAGCGTAGTCCCCCATCGGGCTGCCTTGGATCACATCGCCGTTATCCACCAACACACTGTTTTTGACTTGTTGGCGTGCGGTTTGGATTAAATCAGCGGCACGGGCCAAACCTAATTTTTCGGACGGTGCGTTTTTGTAATAATCAAAATCCATCATATTGGCGTGTAGGTCGGTGGTTTCGATAATGCGCAGATCCAAATCGGCGGCGTATGCACCGATTGAAGACGAAAGTGCGGTTGCGATTAAACTACTGAGTAGTAAAGGCTTCATTTTAACAGACATAAGTGCTCCAAATATCATTGCAATCAGTAAGAAAGGTATTCTATGCGATTCAATTGGAATTGCAAAAGCATTATTGGCCATGATGACAGCGGCAGTCCGGATTTGTGCGCCAGTTCACGCAATTTTCTTTCTGTGTTCGCGACGGTAATGTTATGCTTACGCTAAGCAAAAGGAGATGATATGGCAAAGTATAAACTGATCGCCTTGGATTTAGACGGCACCTTATTGAATACACAAAAAGAAATCAGCCCGCGGAATCAAGCGGCGATTTCGGCGGCGCGGGAGCAAGGGGCGCAGGTAATTTTAGCTTCGGGACGGCCTCATATCGGTATGCAAAAATACCTAAAACAACTGGGTATGACCGGCGACAACGATTATGTGCTGTGCTTTAACGGCGCGCGAGTTGAGCGGGTGAGCGACGGGCGGGTGATCAACAGTAAAATGTTGCGCGGCAAAGACGCCAAGTTGGTTGCCGCTTACGCCAGGCAATTCGGGTTAAACACCCATGCCTTTTCGCCGACGCGCGGTTTAATCACGCCGCAAGCCAGCCATTACACTCAACATGAAGCCGATTCCAACGGGATAGATTTTACCCTGCTCGATTTTGCCGAACTGGACGATGACGAGCCGATTATCAAAAGCATGATGATCGATCCGCCGCAGTTGTTACAAACCATTATTGATGATATGCCGAGTGAACTCCGCGCACGTTACACCATTGTACGCAGTGCGCCGTTTTTCTTGGAGTTTATCCACCCTGAAGTGAATAAAGGCGCGGGGGTAGCCGCGTTGGCGCAACACTTGCAGATTCAGCCCGAAGAAATTATCTGCTGCGGCGATGCCGGCAATGATCTGCATATGCTGCAATACGCCGGGCTCGGTGTGGCGATGGGCAATGCCACCGACGAGCTGAAAGCGATTGCCGACTATATCACCGCCGATCATAACGAATCCGGCGTTGCCGAGGTGATCGAGAAATTTATTTTAGCCTAAGTGCGGAATGAAACTTAATGAAGGATAAATCATGAAAATTGTCATTGCCCCCGATTCGTTTAAAGAGAGTTTGACCGCACTTGAAGTGGCGGAAGCCATTGAAAGCGGGTTTAAGAAAATTTTTCCGCAAGCCGAATATATCAAAGTGCCGATGGCAGACGGCGGCGAAGGCACGGTGCAGTCGTTAGTCGATGCGACCGGCGGACGCTTGCTGGAGGTGGCGGTGACCGCACCGTTGGGCGAGAAAACCACCGCTTTCTTCGGCTTATCCGGCGACGGTAAAACCGCGATTATCGAAATGGCGGCGGCGTCCGGCTTGCATTTGGTGCCGCCGGCACAGCGCAATCCGTTGCTGACCACCAGTTACGGCACCGGCGAGCTGATTAAAGCCGCACTTGATCACGGGGTTGAAAAAATCATTTTAGGTATCGGCGGCAGTGCCACCAATGACGGCGGTGTCGGTATGCTACAGGCATTAGGCGTGGATTTTCGCGACCAACAACAGCAACCACTTGGCTTTGGCGGTGAAAAATTAGCGCAAATCGCAGCGATTACATTGGATCGGCTTGATCCGCGTTTACAACGGGTGGAAATCGAAGTGGCGTGCGATGTGGATAATCCGCTGTGCGGACAACACGGCGCTTCGGCGACCTTCGGACCGCAAAAAGGCGCTACTCCGGCGATGGTGTTACAGTTAGATCGGGCGTTGGCGCATTTTGCCGCGATTGCCAAACGGCAGTTGGGCTTGCAAATCAGCGAGGTTGCCGGCGCCGGCGCGGCGGGCGGCATGGGCGGCGGTTTATTGTTGCTGCCGAACGTGACGTTGCGCCCGGGCGTGCAGATTGTGGTGGAAGCGGTGAATTTGGCGCAGCAATTGCAAGATGCGGATTTGGTGATCACCGGCGAAGGGCGGATCGACGGGCAAACCGTACATGGTAAAACGCCGATTGGCGTTGCCAAAACGGCGAAGCGGTTTAACAAGGCGGTGATTGCGATTTCCGGCTGCCTGCGTGATGATTATGAAGCGGTGTACGCCCACGGTATTGACGCAGTATTCCCGATTATCACCCAATTGGGTTCGCTAGAAGAAACCTTAGCCAATGGACGCAAAAATCTGATTTCAACCGCACAGAATATTGCGCGCATTTATCAAATGACCCGTTGATCGTTCCACTATTTGTTGTCGATAGTTATTAAGAATTGGGTTACTAGCTTCCCTCTCCCTTAATGGGAGAAGGTGTCCGTAAGGGCGGATGAGGGTGAAATTCCCACAAAAACATTTATCACCCCTCATCCTGATTTTAGCTTCTGAACGAAGCTAAAACCTGCCCTTCTCCCACAAGGGGGGAGAAGGGAGGATCTGCGTGGATGACCGTATTTTTCAGGCAAAGTGCGGTTTAAGCGACAGGGAATGCACTATTCGCCGTCTTGCATAATATGATAGCTGATCGGGGTTTGTTCGATTTTTTGCGCCATGCCGCTGATCAGCTTTTTATCCTTCACTTCATCGGCGGTGAGCAGCAAGCGCGTGCCTTCGCTGTGCAAGAAGCGGCTGATCTCCTGATCGCTATAATGGGTGCATTGTTTGTAGGTATCAAAAAACACTTGATTATACATCTGCGATTCTTTTTTCAGATTATCAATATCATCCGGGCGCAGCAGCCCTTCCGAGCCGGTTAAGCTGGAGGCGTGCAGTAAAAATTTGCCGCCCGGCAGTGATAACCGTTCTTCCGCACCGCAGAAAATAATGGTTGCCGAAGAACCGACCATGGATAAATTGACCGTAGTCACCGGAATTTTCGAACTTTTCACCGCCCAGTGGGCAATCTGCCCGCTGTCCATATCGCCGCCGTCACTGTTGAGATACAGATAGATTTTTTTCAACTGCGGATAATGAATATTAATGTCGTCAAGCGCATAGACTAAGTCGGAAACTAAATTCGGCTCGACCGGGGCGGTATAGAAAATCTTTGCGCTTTCGGCGCGGTTATTCTCGACATAATCCTGCGGAATTTTTTTCAGTTCGGCATGGGCGGCAAAAGAGAAGCTCAGGCAGCCGCTTAACAGGGCAAAGGTGGTAAGTGCGGTTTTGTTTTTTAGGATTTTCATGGTGATCTCGCTGTAGAAAATTAAAATGCCGCTTATTATCGAATAAGCGGCAAAAAATAAAAACCGAGATTACCTAATTTTAAGTAATTTTGTGCGCCAATTATATCAATTGGAGTAGTTACAGATCGGCGAATTCGGCAATTTTTGCCCAACCGCGGCTTTCCAGAAAATCGAGCAGCACCCGCGGACTTTGGTTTAGCACCCGCTGCGGCGGAAAATCAACCTCAGCCAATAATGCCAAACTATGGCTGAAATCGCCCAAATAACCGGCATAATGCGAATCGGAACCGATACTGACCCAACCGCCGGCGTCGCGCACCGCGGCGGCAATGGTCAGGCAGTTGTCATAGCTGCCGACGCGCGAATGCAAAAACGAGGAATTATTGACTTCCAAGGCGACATTGTATTCCGCCGCCGCTTGTGCCACCGCCACGGCATCAATCGGAAATTTCGGGTTGCCCGGGTGGGTGATGATATCCACCTTTCCGCTTTTGATACAATTAATCAGCGCTTCGGTGTGATCATCGCGCGAACTTGGCTGAATTGACGGCGGATGAAAGCCCGCCAACACCAAATCCAATGAACGGCGCATACGATCGTTACAATCGGTTTCGCCGTCAGTATTCAAGATATTGGCTTCGATACCGCGCAAAATACCGACGCCGTCAATAAAACGCGGCAGAATCGCCAGATTGGAAAAATGCCATTCGTGCGGCGCGTCGCCCAGTGCCGGACCGTGGTCGGTATTGGCAAACAGGCGGATACCGCGTTGTTTGGCGACGGCGATATACTCATGCAAGGTGCTGTAAGCATGGCTGCTGGCAATGGTATGCGTATGTAAGTCAACCGGATATGTCATGTTTTCCTCTGTTATTTGCCAACTGCACTTTTACGGTCTTGCCACAAATCCGACCGTATCATATACCTTACGCAAGGTTTCGGCGGCTCTGGCTTGGGCTTTTTCCGCCCCTTCGCGTAAAATACGGTTTAACAAGGCTTCATCATTACGGAAATGTTGGAAGCGCGCTTGCAGTTCGGTCAGCATGGCTGACACTTCATCGGCAACCGCACTTTTCAGGTGTCCGTACATTTTGCCGTCAAATTCCGCTTCTAACTCGGCAATGGTTTTGCCGGTTACGCCGGATAAAATATCCAACAAATTGGACACTCCGGCTTTGTTTTCACGGTCGTATTTCACCACTGGCGGCTCGTCGGAATCGGTGACCGCTCTTTTGATTTTTTTCGCCACCGCTTTCGGATCTTCCAACAAACCGATCACGTTGTTGCGGTTGTCGTCGGATTTTGACATTTTTTTGGTCGGTTCTAACAGTGACATCACGCGCGCCCCGGCTTTCGGGATAAAAGCTTCCGGCACAGTGAACGGATCGCCGTACAGCGCATTGAAACGCTGGGCAATATCACGGCTGATTTCCAAATGTTGACGTTGATCATCGCCCACCGGCACTTGATTGGCTTGATACAGCAAAATATCCGCCGCCATTAGCACCGGATAGGTAAACAAGCCGACATTGACGTTTTCTTCGTAGCGCGCAGATTTGTCTTTAAACTGGGTCATACGGCTCATTTCGCCGAAATAACTGTAGCAGTTCAGCACCCACGCCAGCTGAGTGTGTTCCGGCACGTGCGATTGCACAAAAATGGTGCTTTTTTCCGGATCGATTCCGGCGGCAAGGTAAATCGCCAAAGTATCTAAGGTCGCATTGCGCAAGGCTTGCGGATCTTGGCGCACGGTGATGGCGTGCAAATCGACAATACAAAACAGGCAATCAAATTCGTCCTGCATTTTCGCCCATTGACGCAGCGCGCCCAAATAGTTGCCGATGGTTAATTCGCCCGACGGTTGCACCCCGCTGAATACGACTGGTTTTTTGCTCATGGTTATTTTCCTTAGAATTAATTGATCACGTTTAAAATATCGGCAAAATCGTCAAACACCCAATCCGGATTAGATTCGCTGATCGGAATATTGTAATTGTAGCCGTAAGTCAGCCCGACCACCGGACTGCCTGCGCTGTGTGCCGCCAGAATATCATTTTTTGAATCGCCGACAAACAGCAGTTGTTTCGGACAAATCCCGAATTTGCCGCACAGATAGTACAACGGCGCAGGGTGTGGTTTAATCGCCGGTAGCGATTGACCGCCTAATAATTCGGAAAAGAGATGATCGATACCGAACGCCGCCAGCACCGGCTGCACGTGCTTGGTCGGCTTATTGGTCACCACCGCCAACAGATAGCCCTGCGCTTTCAGGGTTTCTAAGGTCTGTTTTACCTTCGGATAAAGGCGGCTTTTATTGCAAATATTTTCACCGTAATAAAACCCGAACCGTTTTTTCAGTTGTCGGATTTGTTCTTCGTCCAGCTCCGCTTTGCTCCATTCCAAGCCGCGTGCCAGTAGCACCTCAGCCCCGTTGCCGATCCAGGTCAGCACCAACTCTTCAGGCGCTTGCGGCAAGCCGACCTCGGCAAAGGCTTGATTAAGCGACAGGGCTAAATCGGGCAAACTATCGACCAGCGTGCCGTCCAGATCAAAGGCAATCAGTTTAAATTGGCTCATGTTTCTCTTCCTTAAATCACATCATTTTTCAAACCGGCAAGCTGTTGGCGCATTTGCGTGATGACCTGCACATAATCCGGTTGATCGAAAATCGCCGAACCGGCGACAAACATATCCGCGCCGGCAGCGGCGATTTCCGCGATATTGTTCACTTTCACCCCGCCGTCCACTTCCAAGCGAATGTCAAAACCGCTTGCTTTAATCCGCGACCGCACTTGGCGCAATTTATCCAAGGTCGCCGGAATAAAGGATTGACCGCCAAAGCCCGGATTGACCGACATCAGCAAAATTACATCGACTTTGTCCATCACATAATCCAAATAAGACAACGGCGTTGCCGGATTGAATACCAACCCCGCCTTACAACCGCAACTGCGGATCAACTGCAAAGTGCGGTCGATATGTTCGCTGGCTTCGGGGTGAAAGGTGATGTAATCCGCCCCTGCCGCCGCGAAATCCGGAATAATCCGATCGACCGGCTTCACCATCAAATGCACATCAATCGGCGCGGTAATCCCATAATCACGCAACGCCTTACACACCGCCGGCCCAAAGGTCAGATTCGGCACATAATGGTTGTCCATCACATCAAAATGAATCACGTCAGCACCGGCTTCCAGCACGTTTTTGACATCATCGCCTAAACGCGCCAAGTCCGCAGAGAGAATCGAAGGAGCAATTAAATAGGGTTGCATAAATCACCTTTTGTCGTCTGAAAATATCGTTTGAAAAGTCATGAAAGTGCGGTAAAGAGGGGTAGTTTACTACTTAATCGGAGGAGAGTTAAGGGATTATCTTGGATAAACGGATTGAATTATGCCAGAGATAACGGTATTTTTATCCGCATTGATTTTGTAATGAGTGAGTATCTGATTTTGGACATAAATCGACAAAAACAAGATGTGCCGCTATTGTCTGATTATCCGTTTGATATGGATTTGGTGGCGGGTCGTACACTCATTGAAAAAGATAATTACCTTGATGATATTATCAATCGTCCGCAGGGGATGAAAGGCTATATTATTAACTTAACGACCAGAGGGCGAGGGGCGGTTTTTGACGGTGAAAAAACATTTTTGGCCGATAAAGGGGATTTGTTACTGTTCTCGCCACAAGCTATTCACCATTATTGCCGGGAACCTGCCTATTATTCGTGGTACCACCAATGGATTTATTTCAGACCAAGAGCATTCTGGATAGATTGGTTACGTTGGTCCTCAACAGAAAATGGTATCGGACGTTTGAGCATTCAAAACAAAGAAGAGTATCAAACTATCTTAGATTTATTTATGAAAATCGAAAAACTTTCAAAGGAAAATGAAGTTTTTGCCAAAGATACCACGATGTGCTTTCTCGAATTATTACTGATAAAATGCGCCAGATTAGATCCTGAGAATGTAGAGCATAAACCGCATAATGCGCTAGATTTGAGGATTGATACGGTATGCAACTTGATTTTAAATGATCTTCAGCAAAACCATAAAATCGATTACTTTGCCAGACGGGTAAATCTGTCAACCTCCAGATTAACTCACCTTTTTTCGGAACAATTGGGCATGAGTCTTACCCAATGGCGGGATAACCAACGTATGGAAAATGCCAAGAAGTTATTGTATACCTCGGATATTTCCATTATGAGTATTGCCAAACAAGTTGGATTTGATGATCAGCTGTATTTTTCAAAAGTATTCAAAAAATATTGCGGAGTCAGCCCGTCCGTCTTTCGTCACTCTAGATAAATTTAAACAAGTGACCGTCATCACAAAAAAATTTCTTCTGCCAAATAGTCTATATAAATAGCCGAATTTTACATATAACTTAGGATAGCTTTCGGCTATTATTCCGACAGACTAAAAAATCACCATGAGTTGTTATGATTTTATTTATTTAAAATCATGGGGTTGTATTGTTTTTTAGTCATGCATATTGATAGGGATGTAATATGCCAATAGCAAAAATAACCATGTTCATAATATATGAGGTGAATAATGAAAAAGCTGACGATTAAAAATCTATTATTGACGGGGCTATTAGGTATGACGGTTCTTGTGCCGAATGTCATGGCAAAAGATGTCGAGATAGTTAATATTTCTAAAATAGCAGGTATGCCATGGTTTAACCGTATGGCGGAAGGGGTTGAACAAGCTGGAAAAGATTTTGCTGTAAATGCTTATCAAATTGGACCTTCCAGTACGGATGCGCCACAGCAAGTCAAATTAATCGAAGATTTGATCGCCAAAAAAGTCGATTCGATTTCGATTGTGCCAAATGATGCAAATGTTTTAGAGCCGGTGCTTAAAAAAGCAAAACAGCAAGGCATTGTCGTGCTGACACATGAATCTGTCGGACAACCCAGTGCGGATTGGGATATCGAAATCATTGATAATGCCCAATTTGCCGCTGATTACGTAGAAGAAGTGGCTAAAGTTATGGATGGAAAAGGCGGTTATGTGATTTACGTCGGCGGTTTGACTGTGCCGCAGCATAATCTTTGGGCGGATCTGTTCGTCAAATATCAGAAAGAACATTATCCGGAGATGTTCGAAGTGACAACTCGTATGCCGGTTGCTGAAAATATTGACGATGCTCGTCGTACCACATTGGATTTGATGAAAGCGCATCCGGATTTGAAAACGGTCGTTTCTTTTGGTTCACAAGGTCCGATTGGCGCCGGGTTAGCGGTGAGAGAGAAACGGATGAAAGATAAGTTCTTCGTTTTCGGTATGATGATTCCTTCCCAAGCCGCTTCTCTGATTAAGAGTGGCAACATCACCATGGGAATTACCTATGATCCTGCTTCAGGAGGTTATGCTCTCGCTGCGGTAGCTGCCAAGCTATTAAAAGGTGATGAAATTATTGATGGTTTTGAAATTCCTAACGTAGGTAAAGCCGTTGTGGATAAAGATAACCGTCTGATTCAATTCCATAAAGTATTAAAAGTAACGAAAGAAAACATCGATAGTCTGTATTAATTGAAGTGTAAAATTATGGATTCTCTTTGGTATGGGAATCCATAATATTTTGATAAGGAATCTTCATTTTAAAGGTGGTTATTATGACTTTTATTACCATGGAAAATATTTCTAAAACCTTTTATGGTGTGAAAGCATTAAATAGTGTCTCATTGACCTTAGATAAAGGTGAAGTGTTGTGTTTGGCCGGGCAAAATGGTTGTGGTAAATCAACACTAATCAAAATTTTGTCTGGGGTCTATCAACCAGACAAAAATGCCAAAATAAAAATAGATGTTGATGAATATAGCCAATTAACACCAAAAGAATCTATTAAAAAAGGCATTCAGGTTATTTATCAGGATCTTTCTTTATTTCCTAATTTAACGGTAGCTGAAAATATTGCAATCAATTTATATCATGATCATTTTTTATCGAGCAAGAAAAATATTAATTCAGTAGCGACAAAGACCTTAAAAAATATTCATGCTGAGTTAGACCTTAATGCCATTGTCGAAACATTGTCTGTTGCTCAACAGCAATTGGTTGCGATTTGCCGAGCACTGGCACAGGAAGCACGTTTGATTATTATGGATGAGCCGACAGCCTCTTTGACGGTGCAAGAGGTACAATCGTTATTACGCATTGTACAGCAGCTTAAAAATGCCGGTATCAGTATCATTTTTGTAAGCCACAAGTTAAATGAAGTCATTTCGGTATCCGATCGGGTAATGGTACTAAAAGATGGAAACCTGGTCGGGAATTATCCGATAGCGGAAATGAATGAGAAAAAATTAGCTTATTTAATGACAGGTATTGAGTTTAATTATGAGAAATTATTACCAATAACAGGATCAGAGCCTCTTTTAACGGTTAATAATTTATCTAAAACGAATCAATACCAAGATATTTCATTCTCAGTACATAAAGGAGAAGTTGTTTCCATTATCGGTTTGTTGGGTTCTGGCAGGACTGAGCTCTGTTTAAGTTTATTTGGGGTGACATCGCCAGATAGCGGAGAAATTATTTTAGATAATAAAAAAATCGAATTTAAAACTAATCGTGATGCAATTGCTTCAGGTATTGGATATGTATCAGAAGATAGAATGGCAACCGGGTTAGTGATGAATTCATCGATTAAGGATAATATTATCTCAACTATTTTTAATAAAATCACTTCAAAAATCGGTTTGATTGATGAGGATCGTGTTACATCATATAGTAATTATTTAATTAACCAGCTAAAAATTAAGTCTCCGGATTCTGAATTGCCAGTGAATACTTTGTCGGGTGGTAATGCACAGCGGGTTTCTATTGCTAAATGGCTAGCTATTAAACCTGATTTGTTAATTTTAGATGAGCCGACTATTGGCGTTGATATTGCTAATAAGGAAGGAATTTTTAATATTGTTAAATCGCTTTCTATTCAAGGTATTTCTGTAATTGTTATCACAGATGAAGTTGAAGAAGCTTACTATAACAGCCATCGAATTTTTGTTATGAAATCAGGAAGAATAAGTCATGAATTTTTAGCGAGCGAAACAAGTGAAAGTGAAATTTTGGAGGCGATCAATGAAAAATAAATCTATTTCGCAAAATTTCTTTTTAATGATAACCATATTGGTTATTTCTATTTATTTAACGCTTAAAACAGATGATTTTCTGACAATAGAAAACTTTTATGACGTGATTAATAGCTATGCAATGTTAGCTATTTTAGCTTGTGGTTTGTTTATTGTGCTTATTTCCGGTGGGATAGATATTTCTTTTCCGGCAATAACAATAATCTCACAATATATTATGGTGTCATTTATCATGCAGTATGATGGGAATTATTTGGTGGTTTTTCTGATTTCTATTCTATCGGGGATTACGCTAGGGTTAATTAATGCTTTCATCGTGAATAAACTCAATGTTCCTTCTATCATTATTACCATATCAACCTTAAATATATTCTATGGTCTCTTATTATATATTACCAAGGGAACTTGGTTGTATGATTATCCGGCTTGGTTTCAAGAGGAAGTTGTTTTATTCAAATCATCAACATCAGATGGATTTGAATATGGTTTGTCTTTTCAGTTCATGTTATTACTTGCTGTCATTTTTCTGACAGGCTTTATCATGAATAAAACTAGTATTGGTCGAAAAATTTATGCATTGGGTGGTAATGCCGAAGCGGCATCAAGAGTTGGTTTTAGCTTATTAAAACTTCATCTTTTTGTTTACGGTTATATGGGATTTACCGCAGGAATCGCCGGAATTGTCCAATCTTATACCGTGCAAACCGTTGCGCCTGATTCATTATTGGGCTATGAGCTGACGGTGTTAGCGGCAGTGGTACTCGGCGGCACTAGCTTGATTGGCGGAAAAGGAACATTGTCGGGCACGATAATGGGGGTGGTGTTACTTGCAATCATTCAAAATGGATTGAATCTTTTAGGGATTTCTTCGTACTGGCAAACTGTCGTTACGGGTCTCATTATCGTCTTCAGTGTGAGCATGACTGCATGGAGTCAGCGAAATAAGATGGGAGTATAATCGTTATGAAAAAGCTTAATGACAATTCCTTTAAATACCTGATGATATTATTGATCGGTATCACGTTAATGTTTAGCTTTTTGATTCCGGATATTTTTTGGTCGTTAAATAATTTCCAATCGATAGCTTCGCAAATGCCGATTTTGGGTGTGCTAACACTGGCAATGGCGATTACGATGCTAACGGGTGGTATTAATTTATCGATTATTGCCACTATGAATTCATGTTCACTGGTTATGGCATTTTATTTGGTAAATAATCCGTCTTCAATTTTAATCGCAATATTATTGGGATTGGTTACTGCGATTATTATTGGATTGGTGAACGGTTTATTAATTGCGGTTGTCAGGGTGTCTCCTATCCTCGCCACGTTAGGAACAATGACGCTATTAAATGGTGTAAATGTTTTATTATCAAAGGGCTCTGCAGTTTCGAATTTTTCCGATAGCCTTCTGATACTAAACAGTGGTGCTTGGTTAGGTGTGCCGATTCCATTAATTATTTTTATTCTGTTATCGATTGGATTGTGGATTATTTTTGATAAAACGACACTTGGAAAATCAATTTATTTTATTGGTAATAACGAACGAGCAACGTATTTTTCTGGAATTAATACTAAAAAGGTTCTTGTTTTAGTCTATGTTATTTCCTCTATCCTTTGTGTGGCAGCCGCACTTTTAATGATGTCTAAACTGAATTCCGCTAAAGCCTCTTATGGAGATTCTTATTTATTAACGGCAATTTTAGCCACAGTGCTAGGTGGAGTAAACCCTGATGGCGGCAAAGGAAAATTAGTTGGTATTCTAATTGCGTTAATCATGCTACAGACATTGGAAAGTGGGTTAAATATTATTGGTGTTAGCAGTTATATCACTATGGCATTATGGGGTGCATTATTAATTGTGTTTATTTTCTTACAAAAATATCAATTTAATTTTCTCACAAGAAAACAATAATTATAGAGGGTTACCATTATGTTAGAAAAATTTGTTATCGGCTTGGATTTTGGTAGTGATTCCGTTCGTTCATTATTGGTAAATTGCCAAAGCGGGGAAGAAGTTGCCACCTATGTGATTAATTATCCGCGTTGGAAAAAAGAGCTTTATTGTGATTCGGAAAATAACCAGTTCCGTCATCATCCTTTAGACTATATTGAATCAATGACGGAGGCGATTTGTAAAATTACACAAACCATCGACGAAAATGTGAGACAAAATATTGTTGGTATCGGAATTGACGCTACAGGTTCGACCCCCGCCCCAATTGATGAACATGGAAATGTTTTAGCATTAAAAGAACAATTTAAAGACAATCCGAATGCAATGTTTGTCTTATGGAAAGATCATACGGCAACGAAAGAAGCCGATTATATTACCGAATTATGCCATAGCGGCAAATATCCGGATTATACGAAATATATCGGCGGCATTTATTCCGCCGAATGGTTTTGGGCGAAGATAACCCATATCCAAACGATTGATACTGAAGTCAGACAACATGCGGTGAATTGGGTTGAATTATGTGACTGGGTACCTGCGTTACTGTCCGGTACAACCGCGCCTGTGCAGTTAAAAAGAGGTCGTTGTACTGCGGGACATAAAAGTTTATGGCATCCGGATTGGGGTGGTTTACCGTCAATTGAATTTTTGCAGGCATTACACCCATCAATTACAGAGAACTTGCAAACACCGCTCTTTACCGAAACTCAGACGGCAGATATTGCCGTCGGTACGATAACTGCCGAATGGGCAGCAAAATTAAATTTACCTTCGCAGGTCGTAATTTCAGGTGGCGCGCTGGATTGCCATATGGGAACCGTTGGTGCCGGCGCATCAAAAAATACTTTGGTTAAAGTGATCGGCACCTCTACCTGTGATGTTCTGATTACGGATTATGAAACGGTAAATAGGCGTTCTATTGAGGGAATATGCGGTCAAGTTGATGGTAGCGTTGTGCCTAATGCCATTGGCTTAGAGGCTGGACAGTCCGCTTTTGGGGATGTTTATGCCTGGTTTGCCAGAATGCTAAGCTGGCCTTTAGATCACTTGCAACAGCAGCAACCGCACTTGCAACCGGATATTGACGCATTTAGGCAAAAATTATTAGTGAATCTGGCAGAAGAGTGGAATAGAAACCCGCGTCTAGAGCATTTGCCATTGACTTTGGATTGGTTTAATGGACGTAGAACGCCTTTTGCTAATCAGAAATTAAAAGGGGTTATTTCAGGTATTGGCTTAGGCACTGATGCGAGTTCAATATTTGGATCGTTGATTGTGGCGACGGCTTTCGGCTCCAAAATGATTATGGAATGTTTGGCTTCTCAACAAGTTCCGGTTGAAAAAATTATTGCATTAGGGGGTATTGCTCGGAAATCAGCGGTGGTAATGCAGACTTGTGCCGATGTGATGGAAAAGCCGATTCAGATTGTAAAATCTGATCAATGTTGTGCCTTAGGTGCTGCGATTTTTGCCGCCGTTGCTGCAGATGTTTATCCGACGGTAGAAGCGGCGCAAACGTTTATGGCAAGTAAAATGGAAAAAACATATTATCCGAACGAGAATCGGAGTCAACGTTATAGTCTGCAATATCAGCAATATAAAGAATGGACGGAAGCAACCGAACCGCTATATAACAAATTTTTTGAAAAAACACATTAATTTTGCATACTATTTTAATCATATTCAAAACTTGTCATATCGCCGCCGGTTTTAAAAATTGGCGGTTTATTTTTAGCAAAAAAGCTACCTGGATCATATTTTTGAACTTTTTTAATTTACACGTGTAAAGATGGTTGCTATAACTCAGATTGTACTTAGGCATTTTAAGTGCATTAGGATTTTAATCAGTCAATTCCAAAATTGGAGATGTGTTATGAAAAAATTATTCAAACGATTTCTTCTAGGTGGTGCAGTTGCAATAACGTGTGGTAGTGCGTGGGCGGCAGATTTGGTTGGTGCTTCATTATTGACTCAACAGCACCCGTTTTATATTGAACTTGCTGACGCAATTAAGGCGGAAGCAAAAGAAAAAGGCGTTGATTTAGAAGTGTCAATCGCCAATCAGGATTTGGGCAAGCAATTAGCCGATGTTGAAGATTTTATTGTGAAAGGTGCGAAAGCGATCATTATTTCACCAGTCGATAGTAAAGGCGTATTGCCGGCAATTAAAAAAGCGCAAAGTGCGGGGATTAAGGTGATTACGGTTGATGTACCTGCTGATGGAATCGAAGTCACATCTTACGTTGGCACTGATAACTATACCGGTGGGGTGAAAGCCGGTGAGCTGATGGCAAAAGTGCTGAATAATAAAGGCAATGTTGCGATTATTGATTACCCGACCGTGCAATCGGTGGTGGCTCGGGTTGATGGTTTTAAGCAAGCGTTATCAAATTATCCGGAGATTAAAATTGTCGCACAGCAAACAGGGATTACCCGTGCGGAAGCCTTAGCCGTTGCACAAAATATGTTGCAAGCTAATCCGGATATCCAAGGCATTTTCGGTTTTGGCGATGATGCCGCATTAGCGGCGGCTGTTGCAGTGAAATCGGCGCGCTTGCAGGATCAGGTTAAAGTAATTGGGTTTGACGGCATGAAAGAAGCCAGAGATGCGGTTGATTCTGATCCGGTTATGGTAGGTGTGATCCAACAATATCCTGACAAAATGGGACGGGAAGCGTTAAATACCGCAGTAAAAGTACTTGCCGGTGAAGAGGTTGCCAAAGAGCAGCCGATAGAGCCGGGTGTTTATACCAAATAGTCGCTTCAACCAAGCTTGTTGGCGGGATAGACTTTCCCCGCCGACAAGTGCGTAAGGACGGGGTGTATGATCGATCAGAATGATATTGTACTGGCGTTAAATGGAATTGATAAATCCTTTGGGGCTATTCATGCATTAAACAATATGAATTTGACGGTTCGGCGTGGACGTGTACATACCTTATTGGGTGAAAATGGTGCGGGCAAATCCACCTTGATGAAAATTTTGGTGGGTGTTTATCAAGCCGATTCGGGCGAAATGTTGTTAAACGGTGAGAACTATCAACCCAAATCTCCGCAAGATGCGGCTAATTCAGGATTATCCATCGTTTTTCAAGAGTTGAGTTTAACCAATAACTTAACCGTCGCACAGAATATTTATGCCAATCACGAACTTTCTCGTTTTGGTTTTATCAATGATCGTAAAATTGAAGAACAAGCCATTGCACTGATTGATTCGTTAGGCTTGCCGATCCATGTTGGGGCAAAAGTTGGCGATCTCTCCATCGCGCAACGGCAATTAGTTGAAATTGCGAAAGGCTTGAGCCGTCCTTCCGACATTATTATTCTTGATGAACCCACCTCTTCCTTATCCGATTCCGAAGCAGAAATTTTATTCTCGATTATTGATAAGCTGACGCAATCTGGAAAAGCGGTAATTTATATTTCTCATCGAATGGAAGAAATCATGCGCTTATCTGATGATATTACCGTCATGCGTGACGGGGAATATGTTCAGACCGTGTTAAAAACAGCAACGACGATTGATCAGCTGATCGCGCTGATGGTTGGTCGCCGTATGGATCAGATCTATCCTCCGCCGCTGACCAAAATGTTTAGCGATTCTACCAATCCCGTCTTAGAAGTCAAAAATCTAAGCGTAAGCAATAAAGTGAATGATGTCAGCTTTGACTTAAAACGCGGTGAAATTTTGGGTTTTTTCGGCTTAGTCGGGGCAGGGCGATCCGATGTGATGAAAGCATTATTCGGCGTGCTTGCTTATCAAGGGGAAGTCTATTTGAATGGCAAATTGGTTCATATCAATCATGTTGATGTGGCAATTCATCACGGCATTGCATTTGTAACCGAAAATCGTAAAGAGGAAGGCTTGGTTTTGTCCGCTTCTGTTCGACACAACACTACGATGGCGGCGTTACCGCACTTTTCATTCAAGTGCGGTTGGCTAAATCATGCCGGTGAAGCCTATGCGGTGAAAAATGCAATTCAACAATTAGCGATCCGCACGCCATCGGGTGAAGTTGCGGCGAATACCTTATCAGGAGGCAACCAGCAGAAGGTCGTTTTGGCTAAATGGCTGACAACGCAACCGCAGATCCTGATTTTAGATGAACCGACCAGAGGTGTTGATGTCGGGGCTAAATTTGAAATTTATAATATCATCAGGCAATTAGCCGCTAGCGGAACGGCAATTTTATTAGTTTCTTCAGAGTTGCCCGAAATTTTGGGGCTGTCTGATCGTATCGTTGTGATGGCAGGGAAACGTATTCAAACTATTGCCGCGGCAAGTTCATTAAATCCACAGCAAATTATGGCGGCAGCAACGGGGCAAATGCTATGACAAAACACGATCGTTTAATGCAGTATTTACGCCAACTGGGCGGTATTTTTCTTTCGCTTATCGTGTTGAGCGTATTTTTCTCTTTTGCCAATCATCGTTTTATGTCATTGGCAAATTTTATGAATATCCTGCAACAAGTCTCCGTTGTGGCGATTGCCGCGTTTGGTATGACATGGGTTATTTTGCTGGGGGAAATTGATCTCTCAATCGGCTCAATCATTGCCGTGAGCGGTATGGTTGGGGCGCAAGTGTTGGCATTGGATTATGGCTTAATTCCCGCTTTGTTGGTGACATTATTTGCCGGAGCGGTGATGGGATTTATCAATGGCGCATTGACGGCAAAATTGGCATTGCCTTCGTTTATTGTGACGGTGGCAACCATGGGCATTTACCGTGGAATGGTCAGCTTGCCGACCAATGGCGCGCCGCAGATGATAACCAATGACAGTTGGACAGCAATCGGCAATGAATCTTGGTTTGGGATTCCGATTGTGATTTGGATTTTACTCATCTTATTCTTAATTAATCATATTGTACTTTCGCGTACCGTTTTTGGTCGCAAGGCTTATCTCACCGGTGGAAATATTGAAGCCGCACAATATTCAGGCATTGCAACGGCAAAAGTGAAAATCTGGATTTTTACATTATCCGGCTTGATGGCGGCAATTTCCGGTATTTTGTTGTCATCGCGCTTATATTCGGCACAAACCAATGCCGGCATGGGATATGAACTTGATGCGATTGCGGCGGCGGTGCTGGGCGGAACCAGTCTTGCCGGTGGGGTCGGCACGATGATTGGCACCTTAGTCGGGGCTTTGATTATCGGTATTTTGAATAACGGCATGAATATGATGTCGGTGCCTTATTTTTACCAATTAATTGTGAAAGGTATCGTGATTTTAATTGCGGTATGGCTTGATGTGCGATCCAAGAAAAAGCGGAGCAAAGCATGAAACATAAAGTATTAACCATTGGCGAAATTTTAGTTGAAATTGTGGCAACCACGAAAGGAAACGGTTTTTTAGAAACTCAGCCGTTACTTGGTCCGTTTCCATCGGGTGCTCCCGCAATTTTTATCGATCAAGTCGGAAAATTAGGAGTGCCTTGTGCCATTATTTCACGTGTCGGCAATGATGATTTTGGTCGCTTAAATCTCAATCGTTTGCAACAAGATAATGTGGATATTCAAGGGATTTCCATTACGCAAGATAGACCAACCGGCAGTGCGTTTGTGCGTTACCGAGAAGATGGCAATCGCAATTTTGTATTTAATATTGCGCATAGTGCCTGTGGCGAATTAGATGATAATCCGCAAATTGCTCGATTATTGCAGGAGTGCAGTCATTTACATTTGATGGGAACCGCACTTTCTTCGCCGGGACTGCGTACGATGGCATTAAAAGCCATGCAAGAGATTAAAGCACGTGGCGGTACACTCTCTTTTGACCCGAATTTAAGGGCGGAAATTATGACGGAAAAATTGCAAGTTGATCTGGAAACGGTATTAAAGCACACTGATCTGTTTTTACCGTCAGGCGAAGAACTCTTTCTCTGTTCTCAAACCCGTGATGAAATAACGGCGATTAACGAGTTGTTTGCTATCGGCATTAAAGAAATTGTATTAAAACGCGGGAAAGCAGGCGCAAGTTATTTCACCCAAGGTAAACAGATCGATATTGCTCCTCATCAGGTCGAAGAATTGGATCCGACCGGTGCCGGTGATAGTTTCGGCGGTGCATTTATCAGTTATTGGATTAAGGGTTCTTCTGCGGAAGAGGCATTACGTTATGCCAATGCCGCCGGCGCAAGAGCGGTCACTTACCTTGGTCCAATGGAAGGCACATCAACACGTTCAGAATTAGAGGCTTTTTTACAAGAAAGAATAAATGGATAAAAACAAATCGCTTTCGTCAATCAACACCATGCAACAGCTTGCGGCTTATGTCGGCTTGTCACGGCAAACCTTATCGAAATATTTTAATGATCCGCAACAGGTAAGCGCACAGGCGCAACAATTAATTCAAACGGCTATCGAAGAAACCGGATTTCGCCCTAATTTATTTGCCAGCAATCTAAAACGGAATAAAAGCCGGGTCATCGGGATTATTATTCCGAGTATCACCGATCCGTTTTATATGCAGCTGGTTTCAAGAATCTCAGAAATGGCGGAAATCGCCGGTTATTTTACTTTTACTTTGCCGTCGAATGGTAAACAGAGCATTGAAGCGGAAGCGGTCGCAAAATTAAAATCCATGAATGTTGCCGGTGCATTTGTTGTCCCGTTGGGAAAATCTTCAGTACAGAGTAAATTGCGTCATATGGAAGATAGCTTGCCGATAGTTTATCTGGATACGCCACCGGCACATTATGCACCGTTTATCGGCACGGATAATCAGCAAGGGATCACATTATTGGTAGATTATTTATGCCAAAAAGGAACGCCGCCGGCTTTTTTGGCCATGCCGGAAATTAATCGCAATGCGAATACCCGTTTGCAGGCTTATTACACTGCAATGGAAAAAAATAAACAAAGTCCGTTTGTTTTGACGGCGAACGGCACTGACTGGCAATTTGAAACATACGGACATCAGCAAACCGCACTTTGGTTAGCAAGTGAGAAGTGCAAAACCTATCAGGCGTTACTTTGTGCCAACGATCGTTTAGCCTATGGCGCATTACTTGCTGCTTGGGAAAGAAAATTGCAAATCGGTAGCGCGCGCGGGCAATTTAAAATCGCCGGACATGACGATCATCCATTAGCAGCCTATACTTGCCCGCCATTGACCACTGCAGCACAACATTATGATGTTATGGCAAAAACAGCGGTAGATACGCTGTTAAATCTAATGGAAAATAAATCACTAACGTTTGTACAACAGTTAATTCCGATGACATTAGTCGAAAGACAATCGGCTTAAAGGGCAAACTATTCTAGATAGCGATATTGAGTGAAATTGAAAACCTTCTACCAATCCCCCTCAATACCCCCTATAATCAAATTGCCCGATTTGACCGATTTTTAATAATGGAAAATTAATCATGAAAGAGAGAGAACGTTTTATTCTGGAGCAGTTGAGTAAGCTGGGGAAGGTGGATGTGAATCAGTTGGCGCTGGAGTTGATGGTGTCGTTGGAGACCGTGCGGCGTGATTTGGGCAAGCTGGATCGCAAAGGGTTGTTGCACCGTACCCATGGCGGTGCTGTGGGCTTGAAGGCGAAGGACTTAGGGCGGTCTTTTCAGAATCGGCAAAAAAGCAACTCTGACGCCAAGCGGTTGATTGCGGAAAGTGCGGTGGAATATGTGTTTGAAAATGTGGTAATCGGGCTTGATGCCAGCACCACCAGTTGGTATTTTGCGCAGGCAATGCCGGATATCCCCTGCACCGTTGTCACCAATGCCATGCATAATATCAATGCATTAGCGACGAAAAGTAATATTAAAACCATTGCGACCGGTGGGGTGTATTCGGCGAAATACGATGCGTTTTACGGCCCGTTATCGGAACAGCTATTGCAACGTTTGCATATCGACATCGGAATTTTTTCCTGTATCGGGGTGGATAACGGTGGCTCGGTGTGGGAGTCAAACGAATTGAATGCGTCGGTCAAACGCAAGATTATGGCGGCTTCCGAAAAGAAATTTTTACTGGTGGATAATACAAAATTAGGGCGCAAAAGTCTGATGAAAATTTGTGATTTGTCGCAAATTGATATTCTGTTTTGTGATGAATTGCCGCAGGGTGAGCTGGCAACGTATTGTGAGCGGCAGAATTTATTGGTTATCACGCCTTAATCCTCTCTTTTTTTCCATTGTATGAAATGCCCGATTTGACCGTTTTAAGTGATTTAAATTTAAATCGGGCATTTTTTACCGCATTTTTTTCTCTTATTTGAGGCTTTTTCGTGATTTTTATCACGAAATCGTACTGTTTTTAAACAAACTGCTTTTCAAGCCGATCATTTCTCTTGAAGATAGATTTCAGAAAAGTCTGAAAAATGTCCATTCTACTTCATGATTAAGAGGAACGGTAAGATGAGTTTAGCAAAATCCCAAGCAGTGAAAATCGGTATTCGTCCGACGATTGACGGTCGTCGTTTAGGTGTACGCGAATCATTGGAAGATCAAACCATGGCAATGGCGCAGTCGGTCGCTGCGTTGCTGTCCAGCCAAGTGCGACACCCTGACGGCAGTTTTGTCGAGTGTGTGATTGCCGACAGTTGTATCGGCGGCGTGGCGGAAGCGGCGGCTTGTGCGGAAAAATTCAAACTGAATAATGTCGGCGTGGTGCTGACGGTCACACCATGTTGGTGTTATGGTTCGGAAACCATTGATATGGATCCGCATATGCCGAAAGCGATTTGGGGCTTTAACGGCACGGAGCGCCCGGGGGCGGTCTATTTGGCGGCGGCGTTGGCGGGGCATTCGCAAATGGGCTTGCCGGCGTTTTCGATTTACGGCACAGAAGTGCAAGAAGCCGGAGACACCACTATTCCGCAAGACGTGCAGGAAAAACTGTTGCGTTTTGCGCGCGCCGGTCTGACCGTTGCCAATATCCGCGGCAAGTCTTATCTCTCGATCGGTGCGGTGTCAATGGGGATTGCCGGTTCTATCGTCAATCAATCGTTCTTCCAAGACTATCTCGGTATGCGCAATGAATATGTGGATATGACCGAAATCAAACGCCGTTTGGATCGCCAAATTTACGATCAGCAAGAAGTCGATTTAGCCGTAAGCTGGGTGAAACAATATTGCCAAGAAGGAATTGATGTCAACACGCCTGAACATCAGCGCAATGCGGAGCAACGAGCCGAACTGTGGGAAAACGTGGTCAAAATGGCGATTATCACCCGTGATTTAATGGTCGGCAATCCAAAACTTGCCAAGTTGAATTACGGTGAAGAAGCGTTGGGACACAATGCGATTGCCGCCGGTTTCCAAGGACAGCGCCACTGGACGGATCACCTGCCGAACGGCGATTTTATGGAAGCGATTCTCAACTCCACCTACGACTGGAACGGCGTGCGCCCGCCGTATATTCTCGCCACCGAAAACGATTCATTGAATGCAGTCTGTATGCTGTTCGGCAATCAATTGACCGGGCAAGCGCAAATCTTTGCCGATGTGCGCACCTACTGGAGCGAAGACGCGGTGGAACGCGTGACCGGTTTCCGTCCTGAAAGCGGTTTTATCCATCTGATTAACTCCGGTTCGGCGGCATTGGACGGCACGGGGCAACACCAAGACAAAGACGGCAAGCCGGTGATAAAACCGGCATGGGAAGTGCGCGAAGCAGACGGCAAACGCTGTTTGGAAAACACCCGTTGGTGTCCGGCGGTGCACGAATATTTCCGTGGCGGCGGCTATTCGTCGCAATACCTGACCAAAGGCGGCATGCCGTTCACCATGACGCGGATCAACATCATCAAAGGGATCGGACCAGTGCTGCAAATTGCCGAAGGTTGGTCTATCGATCTGCCGCCGGCAGTGCATGAAACCCTGAATAAACGCACCAATGAAACGTGGCCGACCACTTGGTTTGTACCACGCTTAACCGGCAAAGGCGCATTCACCGATGTCTATTCGGTGATGGCGAATTGGGGGGCGAACCATTGCGTGGCGACTTTCGGCCACGTCGGCGCAGACTTCATCACCCTTGCCTCGATGTTGCGGATTCCGGTGTGTATGCATAACGTGGAAGATCAACAAATCTTCCGTCCAAGCACTTGGAGCGCATTCGGCATGGATAAAGAAGGGCAGGATTACCGCGCCTGTGCCAACTTCGGCCCGCTGTACCGCTAATTCATAACCTAACACAAGGGCGGCAACCGATGTCGCCCGAGAGATTCAAAGTGCGGTTTTGACAACCGCGCTTTCCCGAAACGGATTGTCCTGAAGCGAATTCCTGCTGTGAACAGGAAGGGGGAGCTTTATGCCTATTGTTCTGATTTTTGACTGCGGCGCAACCAACACGCGCACCATTGCCTTAAATGAAAAAGGCAAGATTTTGGCGGCGCACCATATTGCCAGCGCAACCAAAAGCGGGGCGGAATCGGCGGAATATCATATCTGGGATTTTGCCGAAATCTGCGACAAGCTGGCAGAGTGCGCGCGGCATGTGGTGGTGCAACTCAGTCATCAACATTATGATATTCAAGAAATTATCGGCATTTCCGTAACCACTTTCGGCGTGGACGGCGCGCCCTTTGATCGCGACGGCAAGCAGATTTATCCGATTATTTCATGGAAATGTCCGCGCACCATTCCGATTATGCAAAACCTTGCGGATTACCTCGATGTGGAACAGCTTTATACCCGTAACGGCATTGGGCTGTACAGTTTCAACACCCTGTTTAAGTTGTTGTGGTTAAAAGAAAACCAGCCTGATATCTATCGGCGCATGGATAAATTTGTCTTCATCTCCTCCATGCTGACCCACTGGCTGAGCGGCGTGTTCAGCACCGATAAAACCATGGCCGGCACGTCGATGTTGACCGATCTGCAAAGCGGCGGTTGGGATTCGCAAACCTTATCGCTGTTAGATCTGAATGCCGGACATTTTCCGCCGATGGTGGAAGCCGGTGAGGCGGTTGGCGAACTGCGTGCGGAAATTGCCCATGAAATGGGGTTGCCGAGTGGTATCCCGGTGATCTCTTGCGGACATGATACCCAATTTGCGATTTTCGGTTCAGGGGCGAAACCGAATCAGCCGGTGCTCAGTTCCGGCACATGGGAAATTTTGATGGCGCGCACCGCCAAAGCCGAACCGCACTTTGACTTAATTCATCAAGGTTTAACCACCGAATTTGATGCCAAAACCGGCTACTTCACTCCCGGTGTGCAGTGGTTGGGGTCGGGCGTATTGGAATGGGTCGGCAACCGCTTTTATGCCGACGTGCTGAACACGCCGCACTACTACGAAACCATGATCAGCGAAGCGGAACAGGTTGAGGTCGGCGCGGGCGGAATCGAGTGGCACGGTAATTTCAACAATGCGGAAGATTTCGCCCACCGCGGCAGGATCGGCGGTTTGTCGTTGCACAGCGAACGCGGGCAGATTTACCGTGCGGCATTGGAATATATGGCATATCAGCTCAAGTGCGGTTTGCAGACCCTACAGCAAGTCAGTCGGTTTGAGGCAAGCAGCTTGATTTGTGTCGGCGGCGGCTCGAAAAACCGCCTGTGGAATCAAATCCGCGCCGATGTGTTGGGCTTGCCGATTGAAATTGTCGATGTGGCGGAAGCCACCGTATTGGGCGCGGCAATGTTCACCTTCGCCGGTGCGCAATATTACCAAAGCATTGAAGTGGCGCAACGGCAAATGCAGCCGCAGCGCAAGGTTGTGCAGCCGTCACCGGACAGTGCGGCGTATCAAGTGCGGTTGCAGGCTTACCAGCAGCATATGGCAACGATTAACCCATAAGGAACGATGATTATGTTAAAAGGCATTCACCCGGCAATTTCGCCGGAACTGTTAAAAACCTTGGCGGAAATGGGACACGGCGATGAAATCGTGCTATGCGACGCGCACTTTCCGGCACATCAGCTCCATCACCGCGTGATCCGTGCCGACGGCATTGACGTGGCAACGCTGCTGACGGCAATCAGCCCGCTGTTTGAATACGATCAATATGTTGAAACCCCGTTGGTTATGATGCAGGCGGTCGAGGGCGACAGCCTTGATCCGAGTGTCGAAGCACGCTATCGCGCTGCGATTGAAAGTGCGGTCGGCAGTTGCCCGAATCTCAGCCGCATTGACCGTTTCGCATTTTATGATCGGGCTGAAATGGCGTATGCGGTGGTGGTGAGCGGCGAATTGGCAAAATACGGCAATATTATTTTGAAAAAAGGGGTTACGTCGATTGCGCCGATTGCAGCGATCGCATAGCCGACACAGATTTTAAATTAGTTAAGGATAACATATGAACAGACAAGCTCTCTCCCGAGAAATTATCGACACCTGCTTGGAGATGACCCGTTTAGGGCTGAACCAAGGCACGGCGGGCAATGTCAGCGTGCGTTACAACGGCGGTATGCTCATCACCCCGACCGGCACGCCCTATGAATTATTGACCGAAGATTCGATCGTGTTTGTCGATGCCGACGGGCATTACGACGCCGGTAAATTGCCGTCGAGCGAATGGCGGTTTCACCATGCGGTGTATCAAGCGCGCCCTGATTTGAATGCGGTGGTGCATAACCATTCGCTGAATTGTTCGGCGGTGTCGATTTTGGGCAAAGACATTCCGGCAATTCACTACATGATCGCCGTCGGCGGCACAAACCGTATTCCGTGTGTGCCTTATGCCACTTTCGGCACACCGAAACTGGCGGAATATGTGCAGGACGGGATTAAACAGAGCAAAGCGATTTTATTACAGCACCACGGTTTGATCGCCGCCGAGAAAAATCTGAAAAAAGCCTTATGGCTGGCGCATGAGGTGGAAGTGCTGGCAACCTGGTATCTGCGCTTGTTGGCGATTAGCGATAATGTGCCGGTGCTGCCGGACGAGGAAATCGAAGTGGTGTTGGGCAAATTCAGCACCTACGGCTTACGCATTGAAGAATAACTTAAGTGGAATAACTTAGGCAGGAGGGAACATGGAAAATCCATCGCAAGCAGCGCCACTGCTGTCCATGACCAACATCAGCAAATCTTTTGGGGCGGTGCAAGCCCTGAAAGACGTTCATCTTCAGCTGCGCAAAGGCGAAGTACACGCCTTAATGGGCGAAAACGGCGCAGGCAAATCCACCTTGATGAAATGCCTGATCGGGGTGTATCACCCCGAAGTGGGCGACATTGTGTATAAAGGCAAAAAAGTGCGGTTTGAATCGGTGTTGGAGGCACAGAAAAACGGTATCAGCATGATCTTCCAAGAGCTGAACCTGATACCGCACTTGACCGTTGCCGAGAACATCTTTTTTGCGCGCGAGCCGCTGAAACACGGCTTGGTGGATAAACGCAAAATGAACCGTGATTCGGCGGAATTGCTGTCAATGTTTGATATTGATGTTGCCCCGACCGACATTGTCAATACGCTGTCGGTGGCGAAACAGCAAATGGTGGAAATAGCCAAAGCGTTGTCGTTTGATGTGGAAGTGTTGATTATGGACGAACCCACCTCCGCCCTGACCGAAAAAGAGATTGATCGCCTGTTTGAGTTGGTACACCGCCTGAAAAGCAAAGGGGTGTGTATCGTGTATATCTCGCACCGCATGGAAGAACTGCAACGGATTTGCGATCACATCACCATTTTCCGCGACGGCACTTATGTTTCCAACCACCGTTTTGCGGAAATCACCATGGATCAGATTATCACCAAAATGGTCGGGCGCTCGTTGGATAACCATTTCCCGCCAAAAACCGCACTTATCGAAGATGAGATTATTCTGTCGGTGATGAATGCCGAACGTTACGGCGTATTTAAACCGCTCAATTTTGACTTGCGCCGTGGCGAAATTCTGGGGATCACCGGCTTGGTCGGGGCAAAACGCACCGAATTGGCACGTTCGATTTTCGGCGCTGATCCGCTGGATAAAGGCGAGATTTTTGTCCATCACAAAAAAGTGTCGATCAAAAGCCCTGCCGATTCGATTAAGGCGGGAATCGCCTATCTGTCGGAAGACCGCAAACTCAACGGTATCGCGGTGCGCATGTGTATCCGTGAAAACATTACCATGGCGGCAATGGATAAAGTGTGCAGCGAGTTGGGCGTGATTTCGCACGATGCCGAAGTCAACGCGGCGGATACCTTCGTCAAAAAAATGGAGATCAAAACCCCGACGGTCGAGCAGTTGGTGAATAACCTCAGCGGCGGCAACCAACAAAAAGTGGTGATCGGCAAATGGCTGTTCCGCGACGCGACGGTGATGATTTTCGACGAACCGACGCGCGGGATTGACGTCGGTGCGAAATATGCGATTTATCAACTGTTGGACGAACTTGCCGCTAACGGCGTGGGCGTGATTGTGATCTCGTCGGAGCTGCCGGAAGTGTTGGGGGTGTCCGATCGGATTATTGTAATGCGTGAGGGGCAGATGACCGGCATGTTGGAAACCAAACAAACCGATCAGGAAGAAATTATGCAGTATGCCACCGGCGTGAAAAATATGTTTGCCAGAGACTATGTTCGTTAAAAATGGGGTGATGTGATGAACGATAAACAAAAAGATCTATTAAGAAAACTTGCCTCGTTGGCAGGCTTATTACTGCTGGTGCTGGCATTCACTGTCAGCAATGATTACTTCTTTACGCTGAACAATATCATGACCATCGGGCTGCAAACCTCGACCATCGCCTTGATCGGGATTGGCGCGACCTGTGTCATTTTGACCGGCGGGATTGATTTGAGCACCGGCTCGGTGGTGGCGCTTTCCGGCGTGGCGGCGGCAATGTTCGTCAACGGCGGACTGCCGGTGCCGATCGGTATGATCGCCGGGATTTTGGTCGGCGGCGTGTGTGGCTACGCCAACGGCATTATGGTGACCAAAATGAAACTGCCGCCGTTTATCGCCACGTTGGGTATGATGATGGTGGCGCGCGGGGTGGCGCTGTATGTAACCAACGCTGCGCCGGTGTCCGGTATGCCGGAATCGTTCTCTTATCTCGGCAACGGGGCGCTGTTGCGCATGGTGGAAGAAGGGCCTAACGGCTTGCCGCTGGTGACGTTCCCGGGCATTCCGTATCCGGTGATTATCATGATCGTCATTGCGATTATGTTCACCTTCGCGCTCAGTAAATTACGGGTCGGACGCTATATCTACGCCATCGGTTCTAACGAAGAAGCGGCGCGTTTATCGGGGATTAAAACCAATCAGGTGAAAAACTATGCCTATATCGCCAGCGGTTTGTTGTCGGGCTTGGCGGGGGTGATTCTCGCCTCGCGCTTGGTGACGGCACAACCGAACGGCGGCGTGGCGTATGAGCTGGACGCGATCGCCAGTGCGGTGGTCGGCGGTACATCGCTGATGGGCGGGGTCGGCACGATTCCGGGCACGTTAATCGGTTCGTTTATTATCGGGGTGTTGCGTAACGGTTTGAATATGAATGGCGTTTCAGCCTTTATCCAACAAATTATTATCGGTCTGGTGATTATCGTCACGGTGTCGATTGATCAATTAAGACAAAGCAAAAAGAAATAGCGTGGCAGCACATCGCCAGCTTGGATTTACCACAAGCAGTTCCATTTAAACGCCGTCCATAAAACGGTCTATCATTCCAACAAGGAGCACATTATGAAAAAATTCGCAGTCGCAGCATTGGCAACTTTAGTCGGGTTCTCTGCCTTAATCAGCTCTCCGGTGATGGCAAAATCCAGCGAAATCGCGGTTATTGTCAAAACCGCCAACGCCAACTTTTGGCAAAACGTAAACAAAGGCGCACAGGACGCAGGAAAAGATATTGGCGGACAATACAATATTTCGTTCCAAGGTCCGCAAGCGGAAACCGCAATCGACGAACAAGTGAACATGGTGAACAACGCCGTCAACCGCGGTGTGGCAGGGATTGTGCTTGCGGCGTCCGACCCCGACGCGTTAGTGCCGGCGGTGAAAGCGGCTTACGAACGCGGTATTCCGGTGGTGATGATCGACTCCGGTATCAACAGTGACGGCAAATATTATCAATCTTTCCTAGCCACCGATAATCGTGCCGCCGGAAAACTCGCCGCCGAAAAACTGCTGGAGAAAAACGGCACGAAAGGCAAAGTGGCGGTGATGTCGTTCACTCCGGGGGCTGCCAGTGCGATTGAGCGTACCGGCGGTTTCGTCGATGAAATTAAGAAAAATACCGATATCACCATGGTCGGGCCGTTTTATTCCCAATCCGATATGGTGACCGCACTTAACCAAACCATCGACGTATTGACCTCACACCCGGATTTGACCGCGATTTTCGGCGCGAACGAACCGACTGCGGTCGGCATGGCGCGTGCGATTAAAGAGCGTGGTTATGCCGGTAAATTGGTGGCGGTCGGCTTTGACGGCAACCAAGACCTGCAAAACTTCGTGCGTGACGGCACATTGGAAGGCATTGTGGTGCAATCGTCTTACCAAATGGGCTACAAAGGCGTTACCGCGATTAAAGACGTGATCGACGGTAAGAAAATCGAAAAATTCATCGACACCGGTGTGGTTTTCGTGACCAAAGACAATATTGATTCCGACGAAGCGAAAGACGTGCTGTATTAATTTTATTGGGAATAAGGGGCTGGCGAAATCCAGCTTCAGTATGCTTTATGTTATCGAGGAATTTGATTCGGTAATGTAGGGGCGGATGATATATCCGCCCGTTTACGAAGCTCGATATAAGTATTTAATTAGCATTGAAAAATACAAAGTGCGATTCGGGCGGATATATCATCCGCCCCTACTTTTTCGATGAAATATAACGAGAGAGTTCTTATTTTTATTCGATAATTCAATAACATTGATTATTTAAAAATACTATTTGGAATTCATTCACTTACTATGAGGTATCTGTTATGGCAAATCGTATCATCTTGAACGAAACCAGCTATCACGGCAAAGGCGCAATCGAGCATATTGTGCCGGAAGCGCTCAGCCGCGGTTTCACGAAGGCGTTGGTGGTGACCGACCAAGATTTAATCAAATTCGGCGTGGCGCAAAAAGTGACCGCACTTTTGGATCAAGCCGGCTTAAGCTACACCATTTTCGACCGGGTGAAAGCCAATCCGAGTGTGGATATTATCAAACAAGGCGTGGCGGCATTTAAACAAGCAGGGGCGGATTACTTGATCGCTATCGGCGGCGGCTCACCGATTGACACTGCCAAAGCAATCGGGATTATCATTAATAACCCGGAATTTGCCGACGTGGTTTCGCTGGAGGGGGTTGCGCCGACCAATAAAAAATGCGTGCCGATTATCGCCGTGCCGACCACCGCCGGCACAGCCGCAGAGGTCACCATTAACTATGTGATTACCGACGAAGAACACAAACGCAAATTTGTCTGTGTTGATGTGCATGACGTGCCGACTGTCGCCGTGGTCGATCCGGATATGATGGCAAGCATGCCGAAAGGCTTGACCGCCGCCACCGGCATGGACGCGCTCACCCACGCTATCGAGGGCTACACCACCAAAGGCGCATGGGAACTGACCGACGCACTGCACCTGAAAGCAATTGAACTGATCGCCAAATCGTTGCGCGGCGCGGTCAATAACGAAGCCGCCGGCAGAGAGGGCATGGCATTAGGGCAATACGTCGCCGGCATGGGCTTCTCCAATGTCGGTTTGGGCGTGGTGCACGGCATGGCGCACCCGTTGTCCGCCTACTACGACACCCCGCACGGTATTGCCAATGCAGTCTTGTTGCCGTATGTGATGGAATTTAACCAAGCCGACACCGGCGAAAAATACCGTGAAATCGCCCGTGCCATGGGGGTGAAAAACGTGGACGGCATGAGCCAAAGCGAATACCGCCTCGCGGCGATTAATGCGGTCAAACAATTGTCGAAAGAGGTCGGCATTCCGCAAAAACTGTCTGAAATCGGCGTATTGGAAAGCGACCTGACCGCACTTTCCATCGATGCCTTCAATGATGTCTGTACCGGCGGCAACCCGCGCCAATGCACCCCGGAATTGATTTTAGCAGTGTATAAAACCGCGTTTTGAGATTAATGCGGCAACCGCAAAACGGATACTGAAAAGTGTCCGTTTTTTGTTTTAGCGCCCATTTTCCTGCCTGAAATTACCGTATGCGTGCAAATTCGGTCATATTTCGTTTACATAATCATGAAGAAAACAGGCTATTTCAGTGATACCTATCACAGAATGCTTCCTAGCTGTTAATAAAATAATTATTTCACTTGTTTGGTTGGTGAAATGTTGTTTTTATATAAATGCTGTTTTTTATTTAATGATAATAAGGAGGACATATGATAACGCAATGTAATACAACTTATTCAGCAACGTGGGAATCGGTAAAAACACATCCGTTGCCCGATTGGTATGATGATTATAAATTCGGTATTTTTATCCATTGGGGAATTTATTCCGTTCCTGCTTTTGCGCCGCTCACTTGGGAATTAGGTGAAGTGGATATTGATGAACAATGGTTTTGTAATAATCCTTATGCCGAGTGGTATTTCAATTCAATTAATGTTAAGCGTGGCCCGACCTATGAACATCATGTGAAAACCTATGGCGAAGCATTTGCGTATCGTGATTTTTTGCCGCTATGGAAAGCGGAAAAATGGCAACCGACCGCGTGGGCGGAATTATTTAAACAAGCCGGCGCAAAATATGTGGTGCTCACCACTAAACATCATGACGGTTTTTGTTTATTCCCGAGCCGTTATACCGATTACCATTGTCTGAATTACGGGCCGAAACGGGATATTCTCGGCGAACTGAAAAATGCGGTCGAAGATGTCGGCTTAAAAATGGGCGCGTATTATTCCGGTGTGATCGACTGGACTTACTCTTCAGCACCGATTTTTACCGAAAGCCAAAATATGTCGAATGCCAGTCCGACTTACGCTTATGCGGATTATGCGTTTAATCAGGTATTGGAACTGATCGATAATTATCAGCCGTCGGTATTATGGAATGATATCGGCTGGCCGAAACAAGGGGAGCATATGCTGCCGACCCTATTTTCCCATTATTACAATCGTGTGGCCGATGGTGTGGTGGACGACCGTTGGAACGGCTTGTGGTGCGACTTTACCTCGAAAGAATACAAACACGGTGAAGCCTCGCGCCAGCGTAAATGGGAGATGTGCCGCGGCTTGGGCTTATCTTTCGGTTATAATCAAAATGAACATGATGACGATTTAATTTCGGTGAAAAAATTGGTTTCGCTATTAGTGGAAGTGGTGGCGAATAACGGCAATTTATTGCTGAATGTCGGGCCAAAAGCCGACGGCACAATTCCAAGCGGACAAGTCGAACGGCTGCAGGGGTTGGGCGAATGGTTGCAGACCAATGGCGAAGGGATCTACGGCAGCCGCTGTAGTCGGCGCGAATCTTACCCGAAGCATGAATTAACCTTCCATTTCACTCGCAAAAATCAAGATTTATATTGTTTTGTTGACGGTTTGCATGAAGGGGAAAATCAGTTCGGTTTGCCTTGCCAAACGGAAGTGGTCGCGCTGAATCCGGCAGTCGAATTTTCACAATGTGTTGTGCAGGGAGAAGTGAATATTACACTCAAAAATTATCAAGCGGATTGGCATGTGGTCTGTTTTAAAGCCGTTCAGGGCGAATAATCAGGAGGAATCATGACTACATTTAGCCAAAAAATGATCACCTATATGGATCGCTACGTCACGCCGACGGCACAACGTTTGGAAAAACAACCGCATATTTCTGCGATTCGTGACGGTTTCATCGTGGTGCTGCCGTTTTTGATTGTCGGTAGTTTTATTATGATTTTACTGATTCCGCCGTTTGATCAAAACACCACCAACAGTTTTGGTATGGCATGGTGGCGGTTTGCCACTTGGGCGAGCGATTACGGTTGGACGTTTTTCCAAATGTCGTTTAATGCCATTTCGCTGTTCACCTCGGCCAGTATCGCCTACAACCTTGCCAAAGCCTATCGGCGCGAGCCGTTGCCGGCGGCGTTTTTATCGGTGATGACCTTTTTGTTGATTGCGGCACCGGTTAAAGACGGTGCAATGGACATTAAATTTTTCGGCGGTATCGGGCTATTCTCGGCGATTTTTGTCGCCATTTACACCGTAGAAGTGACCCGTTTGCTGGAATATTTAAATATCCGCATTCGCTTGCCGAAAGAAGTGCCAAGTGCGGTTGCCGAATCGCTGAATATTGTGATTCCTATTTTGGCGATGTTGGTTACTATTTTCCCGTTTTCAATTTATATCGAACACGCGATGGGCGTCACCATTCCGCAGTTAATCATGGATTATATGGCGCCGTTGATTAAAGTGAGTGATTCCCTTGGGGCGATTATACTGTTCGTATTTGCGACTCACTTGCTTTGGTTTTTGGGGATTAACGGTTCACTCGTGTTAATGCAATTGTGGACACCGTTTCTACTGCAAAATATGGCGGCAAATTTAGCCGCATTGCAGGCAGGCGAGCCGCTACCGTTTATCGTGACCAATTCGTTTTGGGATTTTTATATTGTACACGGCGCGTCCGGCGGGGTGATAGCGCTTGCCTTTTTATTGGTTCGCAGCCGTTCTGCCCATTTGCGTTCGATCGGCAAAATCGGCTTAGTCCCGTCCTTTTTCTCTATTGGCGAGCCGATTGTCTATGGCGTACCGATGGTGGTCAATCCGCTGTTCTTTATTCCGCTGATTTTTGCGCCGATGGCAAATGCGGTGATCGCCTATTTGATTTTGGATTTTGACTTGATTCATCGGGTCTATCTGATGGCACCGTGGACAACCCCTGCCCCGATCGGCGCTTATTTAGTCTCCGGCGGTGATGTTTGGGCACCGGTTTTAAGTATCGGATTAATTATTCTGGATATTTTCATCTATTATCCGTTCTTTAAAGCTTATGAGCGAGAGTGTGTGAAGCGAGAGCAAGAGAAGGATCGAGAATTGGCTCAGCAGCAACAGCCCGTTTAATTATCTTTTTCCATTTAATACAAAGCCACCGCAACGGTGGCTTTGTCAGTGATAAATTATCCGTTTTATAATTCAATGTTGAGTTGCCGATAAGCCCGTCTGGCTTTTTCCAGCGCGGTTTCCACGCTTTCGTCTCGCGCTAAAACAACCCCTAAACGGCGGTGGCCGTTCACTTCGCCTTTGCCGAACAGGCGTAGGTTGGTGTTGGCTTCGGCTAGGACTTGCTCTAAATTGCCGAACCGCACTTGGCTTGATTTGCCTTCGACCACAATCGCTTTGGAGGCGGACGGGCTGAACAACTCAATATTCGGAATCGGTAAGCCGAGAATCGCGCGCGCATGCAGGGCAAATTCGGACAGTTCCTGTGAAATCAGGGTGACCATGCCGGTGTCGTGCGGGCGGGGGGAAACTTCGTTGAAAATCACCTCGTCGCCGCAAACAAACATTTCCACCCCGAAAATACCGCGTCCGCCTAAACCGGCGGTGATTTTGCCGGCAATCGCTTCCGCTTTGGCAAGTGCGGTCGGCGACATCGCTTGCGGCTGCCACGATTCGCGGTAGTCGCCGTCGATTTGGGTGTGTCCGATTGGCGGTAAGAAAGTGGTGCCGTGGATGTGGCGCACGGTCAGCAAGGTGATTTCATAATCGAATTTAACGAAGCCCTCGACAATCACCCGTCCGCCGCCGGCGCGCCCGCCCTGTTGCGCATAATCCCATGCCGTTTGTAATTGTTCCGTTGATTTAATCACGCTTTGCCCATGGCCGGAGGAACTCATAATCGGTTTTACCACGCACGGCACGCCAATTTCCGCTACCGCACTTGCAAAATCGGCATAGTTATCGACAAAACGGTAGTTTGAGGTCGGCAAGCCCAGTTCTTCGGCGGCAAGGCGGCGGATTCCCTCGCGGTTCATGGTTAAGCTCGTCGCTTTGGCAGTCGGGATCACGTTAAAGCCCTGTTGCTCCAATTCCAGCAACGTCGCGGTGGCAATCGCCTCCACTTCCGGCACGATATAATCCGGTTGCTCTTTTTCCACCAAGGCTTTCAGCGCGTCGCCGTCCAACATCGAAATAGTGTAGGCGCGGTGCGCCACTTGTTGCGCCGGGGCGTTTGCGTAGCGATCCACCGCAATCACTTCCACGCCCAAGCGTTGCAGTTCAATCACCACTTCTTTGCCGAGTTCGCCGGCGCCTAACATCATCACTTTGGTGGCGGAAGGGGTTAATGGGGTTCCGATAGTGGTCATGGCACTTCCTTTTTCATTTCGCAAATAAACAAAAACCGAGCGCAACGGCTCGGTCTTGATCAAATTAAATCAGGTTTAAATCCAGGGTTAAATCGTCATTTTTATTAATGCCTATTTTGCGCGCTAAAATATGACGGGCAATATCCTGTGCTTCTTGCAGCGAATGGTCGGTGTAAGTGCCGCATTGGTATTTGTTCAATTCGGGAATATCATTTTGGCTTTGTACCTTCAGTACATCTTCCATCGAGGCAAGCCATGCGTCGGCGACTTGCTTTTCCGTCGGGGTGCCGATCAGGCTCATATAAAAACCGGTGCGGCAGCCCATCGGCGAGATGTCGATGATTTCCACTTGATCGCCGTTGAGGTGATCGCGCATAAAACCGGCAAACAGATGTTCCAAGGTGTGCACGCCTTTCATCGGCATAATTTCCAGATTCGGGCGGCAGAACCGCAGGTCAAACACGGTGATGTCATCGCCTTTCGGGGTGCGCATACTCTTTGCCACGCGCACTGCCGGGGCGTTCATTTTAGTATGGTCAACGGTAAAACTGTCCAGTAACGGCATATTTTTTCCTTTTTCGTTTTAATTTAAAAAATTTTCTGATTACGGTGAACTTTCCGTTCGTTGCTCGGTCTTATTATACAAGCAACCTGCAGTTGTTTTCTAATAATTAAGTTGGTTCCTTAGGTTATTTACGCTCTCATTCGAGAGCGTTTTTTTTTGCCCGCGCTTATGCCGGCTTCGTTATGCAGGCTTAGCCGCTGTTTTGCTGTGCCAGATAGCAATCAAAATCGAGCGTGTCCGCCTGTTCGATGGCGTGCTGCCGTGCCAGTGAATCTTGCGCGATTTGTACCAATTGTTGTTGATTTAAAGTGCGGTAAGGCTGCGATAAAAGCTGTTGTTTAAACTTTTCCGCCTGCTGATCGGCAAAGTGCCCGATACCTTGGCGTAGGCAATCCGTTAAGACTTGTGCCGATAAGGTGAATTCCGGATCGGCAAAAGCACGGCGCAGATCTTGGCAAATCTGCACATACCCCTGTTCTTGCCCGACGCAATCCACGACTTCCGCCAGTTGCAGCAAATCATCGACTATCCGTTCGCCCATGGCTTGCAACGAATATTGGCTACTGTCGCAGCCGACGCCGATGGTTTGCCCCGGCTGCCGTCCTGCCAGAATCACTTTATTCCAGTTTTTACGGCAACACAGCTGTTCCGAATCACCCAACGGTTCGGCTTCCGCCAATTCGCACCATAACATAAACAGATCGAGGAAATAAATTTGCCGTTCGCTGATCCCGATCGCCGCATACGGATTGACGTCGAGGGAACGCACTTCCACATATTGAATCCCGGCACGTTCCAAAGCGGCGACTGCTCTTTCACCGGCTTGTGTCACCCGCTTCGGACGGATTTGCGCATAGAATTCGGCTTCGATTTGCAGCACATTGGCGTTGAGTTGGTGATATTTTTTACCGTCCGTCCATTGCCGTTGTTCGATGTGTGCAAAGTGCGGTTCCGGGCGACGGGTGGCGGCGCGCAATGCGCGGGTGTATTGGTTTAATTCATTGTAATTAATGCCTAAATTGGCTTGGGTGTTGGTGGTGTAGCCTAAATCGCTTAAACGCAGCGAGGTGGCATACGGCAGGTATAAAAAGCCGTGCGGCGAACGTTCAAACTCGATATCGGTTTTTCGCCCTTGTAAAAAACAGCTGCAAATTGCCGGCGAAGCGCCGAACAGATAGGGGATTATCCAGCCGTAGCGCAGGTAGTTACGAATGATATTCAGATAGCGCGCCGATAACCGCACTTGCTGTTCGTGCTCACTTAATTCGCCGAAACGTGCCTGCCAATAATTTTGATCAAAGGAAAAATTATAGTGGATGCCGGCGATAGTTTGCATTAATGCGCCGTAACGGTTCTTCAAGCCTTCGCGATACAGGGTTTTGAATTGCCCGAGATTCGAGCTGCCGTATTGCGCCAAGATAATATCGCTTTCATCATTGATAAAACAGGGCATACTCATCGGCCAAAACCGCTCTTGCCCCATTTTTTCCAAGGCGAAGCGGTGCAAGTCGTGCAAAAAATCGGTTAACTCACCGGCTTTTTCCCGCACCGGGGTGACGAACTCCAACAGGCTTTCGGCAAAATCGGTGGTGATCCACGGATGGCATAATGCCGAGCCCAAGTGGGCGGGGTGCGGGGTGAGTGCCAGATGGTTGTCCGGCAGGAAACGCAAGGTTTCCCGTTCCAAACCCCGTTTGAAATGTTGTACTGCCTGCGGATGTTGCTTCAACCAGGCAAGTGCGGTATCCAGTTTTGGTAACACAATAACATCCTCTTAAAAGGCACTCAGACCGATCAATAGCAAATAGCGTAAGCCTTTGCCCAAGGTAATCAGTAGTAATGCCGTGATCCAATGTAACCGTAGCCAACCTGCGGCTATGCAGAGCAGGTCGCCGATGAACGGCAACCAACTGAAGAGCAAGCTGAGGCTGCCGTAACGCGCGAACAGACGCAGTCCTTGCCGTTGGCGGCGGTTGAGCTGTTGCCATTCCGGCACGGCAACCATGCGTCCGATGGCATAACTGGTCATGCCGCCGAGTGCGTTGCCTAGGGTTGCCGCCAACCAGAGCCAAAAAATCTCGCTCGGCTGGCTAAAACTCTGCAGCAGTAACAAGCCGCTAAACACCACTTCCGAGTTGCCGGGCAATAGCGTGGCGCTCAAAAAAGCGCTGGCGAACATCAGTAACCACTGGTTTTGTAACGCCCAATCGGGCAAAACCGTCAACAACCAATCGGCGAGCATATGCGGTGATTATGCCTTTAACAGCCGGTTATCACGCACGTCAAACACATCCATTCCGGCGGCGTGCGCCGCTTCGATTCCAAAATCCCCGTCTTCGAACACCAAATTTTGCGTCGCTTCGACCCCGATTAATTCGGCACAACGTAAAAAGGTATCCGGCGCCGGCTTGTGTGCGGCGACATCGTCGGAGGTGACGGCAATGGCAAAATAGCGGCGTAATTCAAATTTTTCCATTAACAGATCGGTCATCAGCCGATGGGCGCCGGTGCCGAGTGCCATTGGAACTTTACCATGGAAAGCCTGCACAATCGCGAAAGATGGCAGCAAAGTAGCTCGTTCTAACACCAGTTTCATTCCTAATTCGCGTTTTTTCAAGGTGACTTCTTCCAACATACTCATCGGCATGCCGCCCTCACGCATAATCGCTTCGGCAATGGTGTAAGTAGGGGCGCCGCTCAGTTGGTACATCAGTTTGCCGTTTAAGGCGTAGCCGAAATAGTCGCCGGTTTGGCGCCACGCTTCTTCATGGGCCGGCATGGTGTCGATCAGCGTGCCGTCCATATCGAAAATTAAGCCTTGATAACCTCGGATAATTGCCGGGTCGAGAATCAACTTGCTCATAATGCCACGCCCAAATCCAAAATGATTTTGCCGAGGGTGCGCCCTTGTTCCAGTTGTCGGTGCGCTTGTCGAATCTCGGCGAGCGGATAGGTGGCGGCGATTTCAATATTAAGCGCTCCCTGCGCTAATTTCGCCAGCAATTCCGTCAGGGCGGCGGCATTCGGTTGCGCCATGATTTTTTCCACCTGTAGGTGGCGGCTTTCCCCCGCTTGCTGCAATAACGGCACATGAATGGTCGGCACGCAGATCACCCGTCCGCCTTGTTTGACCGCACTTAGCGCTTTGATACCGGCTTCGCCGCCGACCAGATCCAAGAAAATATCGGCATTGACTTCGGGATAGACTTCAAGTGCGGTGTAATCTAAGCAGCGGGTCACGCCCAGCTTCTCGACATAAGCCTGTTTCGCCGCCGAACAAATTGCCACGATGTCAACCGGCAGTTGCTTTAACAACTGCAGCACTAAATGCCCGACGCCGCCGGCAGGCGCGGAAATCAGCACTGTTTGTCCGGCTTGCAAATTCGCCTGTTTTACTAATTGAAGTGCGGTCACGCCTGCGGTCGGCAAGGCGGCGGCTTGTTGCAACGCAACGCCGTCCGGCACGCGCGCGACTAAATCAGCATTGACCGCAAAATAACGGCTGTAAGCGCCGCCGTCGAAAGTCAGCACCGCCACGCGTTCGCCCACTTGGAAGCCGCTGTTCGCCCCCGCTTTGGCGACGATACCCGCGGCGTCAAACCCCAATATTGCCGGAAATTGGCTTTTAAATTTTTCCGCCCCCCAACCTAAGCCCATTCGGGTTTTATAATCCACCGGGTTGATCGCGGCAAAATGGGTTTCAAACAGGATTTGCTCATCGGCAATCTCCGGCAACGGCAAGTGCGGTTGCAGAGTCAAAACATCGGCTGTACCGAATGCGGAAATGGTTGCGCCGTAGTTGGTTAAGGTCGTTGGCATGGTTGGTTTCTCCTTTTAGACGTTCGGCAGTTTGCTACGGTAAAGACTAAGAATACCATTTTCGCCGGCAGGAATAAGGATTTTTTTGTTATATCAAAGATAAAAAGGGGGTAAAACAGCCGCTGTTTCCCGTATTGAACCGAAGCGGCTGCCAGTCTGTCGGGCTGTCGGGGCTAAACCCCTTTATATTGCAGGTATAACACCGTTGCCGCGACCCGCGAGTTGACGTTGAGTTTGCGCAGCATATTGCGGATATGCACTTTCACCGTTTCTTCGGAAATAAACAGGGTTTCGGCGATCTGTTTGTTTGACATACCTTTGGCGACCAGTTCTAAAACCGCACTTTCACGTTCGGTTAAGGATAACAGCGGTTCCGGCGACACTTGGCGTTGTTGCAGTTGATATTGTACTTCCGGGCTATACACTACTTCGCCGCGGGCAAGTTGCTGTAACTGTTTTAATAGCAGATCCGGTTCGCTGTCTTTTAACAAATAGCCGTCGGCCCCGGCATCGACCAAGGCGAAAATGTCGGCTTTGGCGTCGGAGACGGTCAACACCGCAATGCGTGCCGTCACGCCGTATTGTCTGAGCTGTTGCAGGGTTTCCAGCCCGCTTAATCCTTTCATGTTCAGATCAAGAATAATCAGATCCGGTTCGGTTTGCCGCGCCAAGCGGATTCCCTCCATGCCATTGCTGGCTTCGCTAATCGAGCCGAATTCCGGTTCCAATTCGAGCAATTGGCGAATGCCACGGCGCATTAACGGGTGATCGTCAATGATTAGGATACGATAGGATTGCGACATAATTTCCCCACATTTACGTAGATAATACCAATCAAGGTTTTTATTATACCGCTTTTTTCACCGCATTAACTTTACCTTGATCATAATATTGCAAATGTTGTTGGCTGTGAAACGGCACAACTTTGTCTTCGCCCTGATGGCGGATCACTTGGTAGAATTGCGGGTAATTGAAGCTATAGCCCTCGTAGCGGTTTTCGCTATCGAAACGGCTCATGGTATAAATTTTATTAATCTCTTTAATTTTATTGAATTTTTCGTCTTTGCAGCGATAGTAAACCTCCGGATTATTGTCCTCATCCAAAATATACACGTTGAAGCTGTTGTCTTCGTTGTCTTCAAAGAAAAATTGCAAAAAACCTTCGCTGGCAAATTCGCCGATAGCGGCGGGGAAGTGATATTTAGGGTGTTTGGTTGCGCCATTGTCGTATTGATCGCTTTTCGGCGGCGCTGTCGTTTGCTTCAGCTGAGTATTGGCGGTACAGCGGATAATTCCGCCTTCTTCAATTTTCAGCCCGCGGCTTTCATAGGAAAAATTCCAAATTCTGCCGGCAACTTGTAAGCGGTTGATCGAACGTTTATTTAAAATCGCACTGACTTGGGTATTGATACATTTTTTGATTAATTTTTCAGTCACCGCCAGCATTTCACTGCGATAGCGCTTGCTGTAACAATAAACTTGCACTGATTCCAGCGGGTGTGCGCCACGATGGATTTTATGTGCCAATACTTTTAAACAATTTAAAATGGCGTGTTCGCCTGCAAAGTGCAACGTACGGATTTCGTTCCAGCGGTTGCGGTAGATCAGATCAATGCTGCCGACCAGACTTTGTTGTTTGGGTCCGAAATTGAACAGGTCATTCGACAGTACTTCACGCCGTTGATTGCCGCGAATGGTTTCGGTCGGATCATGACTGAGGTTGACGGCGACGAACAGATTGCGCAGTTCGCACGGATGGCTGAGATCGTCGTTACTCGCCGGCGCGACTTGTTGTGGAAACGACAAACGCAAATCGGTGGCAAACTGCTGGATTTTACTCAATTCGATGGTTTGGCTGCGCACCGCCAGCCGGGTTTTGGCGCCCAACAAACCGTTAAAATATGCCCAAGCGACTAATTTGCCGATGTTCGGGGCATACTCGACATAGCGATCCGTCGAGCTGGAAATCTGTTGCAAATTGCAATTGATCAAATGCCAGCCGTCTTTGACCGCACTTGAGTTGCGCACTTCAACCAACATCAATTCGCTTTCGGTGATGTTATCCACAATTTCACGGTTAAACAGCGTGACTTTTTCCGGCAGCACTTCAAACGCGGTATATAATTTGCGAGTTAAAATACTGATGTCTTCCGGCATTAAATCGGCGGATATTTTCTGTTTGCGGGCAAAGGTGATCAGGTTGCGATAACCTTGCATTAGCAGCTCGACCAGATTGGAATAGAAGCTTTTGACTTGCTTGATTTTCCAATCGGCATGGTTGTTTAAATGAGCGATCGATTGTGCCGACCAGTTCCAATCGGCGATTAAGCGTTGCAATTGTTGCCGGCGCGGCGCAAATTGAGGCTGATTGCTCTGATCGCGGTTGGCTTTGATATAAAAGCAGCGGCGCACCAGATCCAAACGGCGGAAATCGTTAATTTTCAGCAAATGTTCGGTTACTTGCTGCAACATTGCCAAATACGGATCGAAATCGTGATCCACTTGACTGCCGGCGAGCAATTGCTGTTTAAATTGTTTGGAAATCAGATTGCTGTGCGGATAGTCCGCCATTAAGGTTTCTAAAAACAGCACCTTTATCACCGATTTATACGGCGAATCAATCGCTTTAAACAGGTGCCACAAGGTTGCGCCGAAATATTCATTGGCGGTTAGCGCCCCCAAACTGCCGAAGTCGACCCATTCGTCACGTCGGATTTTGCCTTCTTCGACCCATTTATTCACCACGGTGTCGTAATGCTCCTCATTATTGATCGGCAAATGCAACCATAACAACGGTTTGCCCGCCAAGCGGATCGCGGAACGGTAGAATTCATCCAACAACAGCATATATTGGCTGCTGCCGCAATGATCGGTGGTGAGGGCTTCGGAATAGGTGATGTTGCGGAAATGGTTTTCATCCAACAGATAGAAATTGGCTTCGACATTCAATCCTTGGATCCATTTTTGGATCTGCAGGGTTTTTTGTAATAATTTATTCCGTTGGCCGGCGCTTAAATCGGTTTGGTGGCAAATCCAAATATCGAGATCCGATAGGCTGTTTTGGGTAATCGAGCCGGTGCTGCCCATGGCATACACGCCGAGCAATGCCGCCTCAGGGTTGCACTGTTGCTGTTGTTGCAGGGCGGTATATTGCGTTTCCGGCAGAACCTGTTGCAGATACCGTCGTTGGTAAGGGCTGATTTGAAAATCAGCAATGCCCGCCGGAGAATCGCTGACGAAACCCGGGAGCAGAGGATCATTGACATTTAATAGCAAGGGCAATAATTGAAAGACGTGGCGAAATTCATCGGATGTGCCGGTCAGAGCCCTTTGATAGCGGGTTTCATCTAGCGCCGCTACTAACTGTTTAGCAGATTTAAGATAACTACTCAAAAAAACAATCTCACAACAATCAATTAGTAATTTGTGACTGAGGTCACATTTATAAAATAATGTGCCAAGCCTAACACTTAACATCTATAAGGTAAAGATCGGCTAAATTTTTTTAGTAAACTAATTAATTGTCAGGGATATTATACGAATAGCGATATTGTTCCTTATGTCTGGGTAATACGTAAAGCCACCTGTTATGCTTTGATTTTATTGAAGATAATATAAATTCATCCGGTTGAGCCGCAGCTGTAAGGTGACTTTGTCACCGACGGCAAAATGCCGGGTTGAATAGGCGGATAACCGCTGGTTTTCCAGTTGCAGTTGATATTCGAAAGTATGCCCGAGAAAATGGCTGGCAACAATGCTTGCAGGCACGCCCTCACCGTCGGTAATAGGGTTCAGGCGTAATTCCTGTGGGCGCACCAGACAACAGAGCGGTCGGTTCGGATCAATCGCCGTGCCGTTTGCCAGGGTCAGCGGCTGTTCGCCATGCAACTCACCCAATACCGAAAGTGCGGTATGCGAGTTAAGCAAATCGCAGGCAAGGTAATTACTGTGTCCCAAAAAATCGGCGACAAAACGACTGCACGGTTGCTGATAAAGTTGTGCCGGCTCACCGAACTGCACGATTTTGCCCTGTTCCATTAAGGCAAGTTTATCGGCAAACACGAACGCCTCTTCTTTGCTGTGGGTAACAAAAATCGCCGGCACTTTTTGGCTTTTCAAAATACTTTTGATTTCGTCAATCAGTTGATAGCGCACTTGGCTGTCGATATTGGAAAACGGTTCATCCAACAACAATAAATCCGGTTTACACGCCAACGAACGCGCAATCGCCACCCGCTGCTGTTGTCCGCCGGATAGTTCGTGCGGATAACGTTTTAAGAACGGCGACAATTTCACCAACTCTGCCATTTCTGCCACAATCGCTTGTTGTTCGCCACGCTTAAGTTTGCCGAGCCCGAAAGCAATATTTTCCGCCACCGTCAGATGCGGAAACAGTGCATAATCCTGAAAAATCATGCCGATATTGCGCTGTTCCACCGGAATCTTCGCCAAATCGCGTTGATTGAGTTCAATTTTGCCTTGCGCCAGCGGCACTAATCCGGCAATCGCTTTCAATAGCGTGGTTTTGCCGCAACCGCTGGCGCCGAGCAGGCAGAGAATATCATCATCGTGCAAATCTAATGCCAGCTTGTGCAGCACCGCTTGTTCATGGTTGTGCGCATCGTACTGTACGCTTAACTCGGTAATTTTTAATGCTTTCATCAGGATTTCTCAGCTAAAGTGGAGGAGGCTTTTTGCGTGGAGGACAACAGCGAGCGGGTGAGGAAAATCACCGGCAGCAAACCGACCAACACTAAAAACACCGCCGACAGTGAAGCTTGTTCCAATTGTTCGTCGGATGTCAGGGTGAAAACGTGGGTTGCTAGTGTATCAAAATTAAACGGGCGTAACAGCAACGAAGCGTTCAATTCTTTCATGCTTTCCAAAAACACCAGTAAAAGTGCGGTCAGCATACCTTTGCCCAATAACGGAAAATGCACCCGACATAACATTTTCTGACTGTTGTAACCCAACGTACGCGCCGCCATATCCAGCGACGGCGCAATTTTATCCAGCGATGTGCCGATACTGCCGATACTCATCGCCGAAAAGCGGATAATATAGGCAATAACCAATGCGAACATCGAGCCGCTGAAAAACAGCCCGATCAACGGCAATTCTAAGCTTTTCAATAAGTTATTTAACAGATGATCCGCCCCGATTAACGGAATCATTAAACCGATTGCCAACACAGTGCCCGGCACGGCATAACCGAGCGAGGAAAACGGCAAACCGTAACGAGCCAAATAGTATCCCGCCCCTTTTGGCTGTTGTTGCAAGCGACGGAAAAATAACAAGATCAATGCCAACAACACGCTGATCAAGGCGGCAATCACCGAGACACGCAAACTGTTGTAGGCATACAGCCAAAACTTATCGTTCCACGACTGTTCAAAATAGTGATACGACCAATAGAGCAGTTTGGCAAGCGGAATAAAAAAGGCGAAAGTGACCAAACCCCAACAATAACTCTGCGCCAGCCACAGCCGCCAACCGCACAGCCGACGCATTGGCTGTTGCCGTTCATAGCCGCGTTGATAGAGTTTCTGCTTACGCCGCCCGTGCCGTTCAACGCTTAATAATAAGAAAATCAACAACAGCATTAACAGCGAAATTCGTGCTGCCGTGCCCAGATCATTCAACCCGAGCCAAGTATCGTATACGGCGGTGGTCAGGGTCGGCACGGCAAAATAGGAAACCGTACCGAAATCACCTAGCGTTTCCATTGCCACCAACGCCGTACCGGTGGCAATCGCCGGACGTGCCAGTGGAAAAGTCACTTTTTTGATTAACTGCCAGCCGTTAATGCCTAAAATCTTCGCACCATGATTGAGATTTTCCGATTGCTCCATTAACGCAATCCGGGTCATCAGAAAAATATACGGATACAGCACCAACGCCAACACTACGCACGCACCGCCCAAAGTGCGGATCGACGGAAACCAGTAATCCAACGCATTTTCCCAACCGAACAGATGGCGCAAAAAGCCCTGTACCGGTCCGGCGTAATCAAGCAAATCGGTATACAGATAGCCGACCAAATACGGCGGCATGGCAAGCGGCAAGCACAGCACCCATTGCAAGGTGGCTTGACCGCGAAAACGAAAGGTGGAGACAACCCAACTGCACGGCAGGGCAAACAACAGACTGCACAGCACAGTGCCGACAATCAATAAAATCGAGTTTTTCAGATAATCAAACAGCACCGTGTTCCACAAATGCGACACGCTGTCGCTGTCATTGGCAGCAACCGCCTGATAGAAAATCGCCGCAATCGGCAACAGAAAAAAGGCGATCAATAAAACCGCACTTAAAAACCAACAAACACGCCAAATATTTTTCATTTTTATTTCATAAAACAGCAGGGCTTAAAAAACAGCAAAGAGCGGTAAAACCGCTCAAAGAATAAAATGGAATTTCAGCCCCGGCGGGGCTGATTTATCCTTAACCCTGCAGGCTTGTGTACAGGGAGTAACATATTACAAATCAAACTTCACTTCATCTACTAATTTTAACGCTTTGTCATAGTTGTCCGCGATGGTTTCCAGCGCGATGGTGTCTGCTTTAAACTTGCCCCAAGATTGGACTTGCGCAGAATACGGCACGCCCGGTTTTACCGGATATTCGTGGTTCAGTTCGGCATAAGTTTTTTGCGCGCTGTTGCCGCTCAGGTATTCCACCAATTTAATGGCATTGGCTTTGTTCGGTGAATATTTTGCCACTACCACGCCGCTGATATTCACATGTGTGCCGTAGCTGTCTTGGTTAGGGAAATTCAAATAGGCCGATTCCGCCCAGCTGCGTTGTTTTTCATCGTCTAACATTTTACCGTAGTAGTAGCTGTTGCCGATAGCATAATCACACACGCCTTCTTTGATCGCTTTCACTTGATCGCGGTCGCCGCCTTGCGGTTTTTGCGCCAAGTTGGCTTTCAAGCCCTCTAACCATTGTTTCGCTTTGGCTTCGCCGTCGTGGGCAATCATCGAAGCGACAAGCGAGACATTATACGAGTTTTTGCCCGAACGCACACACACTTTGCCTTTGTATTCCGGCTTGGCAAGATCGTAATAAGTGAAACTCGGCGGCAGTTTGCCGACGCGATCTTTCGAGCTATAGATCACGCGTGCGCGGGTGGTCAGTGCGAACCACTGGTCTTTAGAGTCACGATATTGTGCCGGGATATTTTCTTCCAATACATGGCTGTGAACCGGCTGTGCCAAACCGGCATTCACCACGTCCATCACCCGTTTAATATCCACCGTCAGCACCACATCCGCCGGGCTGAGTTCGCCTTCGCGTTTCAGACGCTCAACCAAACCTTTGTTATCAAAAATCAGATTGACTTTAATACCGGTATCTTTTTCAAAATTTTGTAAAATCGGCTCGATTAAGTACGGTTGGCGATAAGAATAGACATTCACCTCGGACGCGATTGCCGAAGTTGCCATCACCGCAGAAAATCCCAACGCAATCGCTACATGACTTTTTTTCATTATTACTACTCCATTGCTGTTATCAGATCTAAATTCGGTGTCAGTATAGGGGAAATCGAATCCTAATTCAAAAGAGAATTATTATCATTGAATCAAAAATTTGATCTGGATCACATTTTATGGCTAATCTTGTCAAAACTGAGCGGGCTTTACTTTTTTCTCCGCGCAGGACTGCACTTTCGCGTTAATTAAGGTAGAATCAAAAAATCCACTTCTTTATAGCGACAATATCAGAGGTCAACTATGCCGTTTAATTTACGTAACCGTCATTTTCTCCGCTTAATGGATTTCACCCCGCGCGAAATTCAATTTCTACTGGATTTATCTGCCGATTTGAAAAAAGCCAAATACAGCGGCACGGAGCAACCTCGGCTAAAAGGTAAAAATATTGCGCTGATTTTTGAGAAAACCTCAACCCGCACCCGCTGCGCATTTGAGGTGGCGGCGTTCGATCAGGGGGCAAACGTCTCCTATATTGGTCCGAGCGGTTCGCAAATCGGGCATAAAGAGTCGATGAAAGATACCGCACGCGTGTTGGGCAGAATGTATGACGGCATTCAGTATCGCGGTTACGGACAAGAATTGGTCGAAACCCTCGCTGATTATTCCGGCGTGCCGGTGTGGAACGGGTTGACCGATGAATTTCACCCGACCCAAATCCTTGCCGATTTCCTCACTATGCTGGAACACGGCAACGGCAAACGCTTAAACCAGATGAAACTGGCGTATTTGGGCGACGCACGTAACAATATGGGCAACTCCTTTGTTGAGGGCGCGGCATTAATGGGCTTGGATCTGCGTTTGGTGGCGCCAAAGCAGTTTTGGCCTGAACAAGGGTTGTTAGATGAAGTGGCGGAGATCGCCGCTGAAACCGGTGCGAAAATCACCTGCACCGAACACGTCGGCGACGGCGTAAAAGCGGTGGATTTCCTTTATACCGATGTCTGGGTGTCAATGGGCGAACCGGCGGAAGCATGGCAACGGCGGCTTGAACTGATGAAACCGTATCAGGTTAATCGTCGGTTATTGGCGCTGACCGGCAATCCGCAGGTGAAATTCATGCATTGTTTACCGGCATTCCACGACGATCAAACCACGGTCGGCAAAGAGATGTTGGCAAAATATGGTATGAACGGGTTGGAAGTCACTGACGAGGTGTTTGAATCCGACGCTTCAATCGTATTTGACGAAGCGGAAAACCGAATGCATACGATTAAAGCGGTGATGGTTGCCACCTTAGGCAATTAAAATTAGCCGATTACTATTTTATCGGTCAGGCGTGCTGCCTGACCGCACTTTGACTATGATGAGGACATTATGACAAAAATTATCCATACCGAAAAAGCCCCTGCCGCGATCGGGCCTTACGTACAAGCTGTGGATCTGGGCAATCTGGTGCTGACTTCCGGGCAAATTCCGGTTAATCCGAGCAACGGCGAAGTGGCGCAAAGCATTCAAGCGCAAGCGCGCCAATCGTTGGAAAATGTGAAAGTGATTATCGAACAAGCCGGTTTGCAGGTGAAAGACATTGTCAAAACCACGGTATTCGTGAAAGATCTGAATGATTTTGCGAGCTTAAACGCAGAATACGAGGCCTTTTTTAAAGAAAACAACCACCCGACTTTCCCGGCGCGCTCTTGCGTCGAAGTCGCGCGCCTACCGAAAGATGTCGCTGTGGAAATTGAAGCGATTGCGGTGAGAAAGTAAAAGATAGGTTATATACCATGCGATTTCCGTGTACGCTTTTCAGCGTACACGGTTAAGCACGGATGAGGGGCTTTGCCGACTGTAATATGCGCTATATTGAGCAAACCGATTTATTCAACCCACTTCACCACTTCTGAAATTGGTTTACGGTATTTGGATTTAATCTCTTTGGCACGATAACCGAAGGTTACCATCACCGATACGCCCCATTCCTGCGGCTCAAAGGCGCCGCTTTCGGCAAGAACACGATTGACCTCGGCATAATCAAAACCCTCGATCGGGCAACTGTCGATACCGATCAACGCTGCGCCGGTCATCATATTTGCCAAGGCGATATAGGTTTGCTTGCTGCACCAATCAAACAGCGTGCGTTCGCTTTCCAGTAAATTCATATCATGGGTTTGAAACTGCCGATACATCGCCAAGGTTTTCGTCATTTGTGCCTCGTTAAGACCACGTTTTTCCAAACCTTGACGGAAGAAATCGGAATCATAACGGGCATTTTTCTTGGCTAACAGCACCACCAAATAACTGGCGTCATCCACTTGCGTTGCCATCCCCCAACTGACCATTTTCAGTTTCTGGCGTAATTCAGAATTCTGTACCACCAAAAACTGCCACGGCTCGGAACCGACCGAACTCGGCGACAATCGCCCACATTCCAAAATATAGTCAAAATCTTCACGGCTGACTTTTTTCAGCGGATCATAATGCCGTGTCGCCGCACGAAAATGAAACGTATCTAATACTTGTTGTTTGCTGATTGTATTCATTTACTTGTCCTATTGATTTTTGCGGCGCTCCGTTACACTTTTCCCGCCGATCCCCCAATTATCCATCCCGACCTCGTCGATCACCACCACCGTGGTTTCCGGATTTTTATTGAGCACCCGCGCCAACAGCTCGGTGACCCCTTGAATTAACTCGGCTTTTTGTTCAGCGGTTGGCGCTTCACGCCCGCCGGTCACTTTGATATTTACATAAGGCATGATTTACTCCTAGTTTGATGAGCTGTTGTTAACTGTAGCGTAGATTGCGTGATTATTCACGTGGAATACGAATTTTTAATATCTGCTTGGCTGTCTTGGATAACTAAAATGTTCTAGGATAGCACTTATGAGAAAAAGTCGATTAAGTTGATATAAACAGAGCCGTTGGTCGGTGCAAATAAAAACACTGCGGAATTTTACTTTCATCGCTTACGTGAAATCATTTATCGTTATGATGCGGAAGCCGGATTATCAGAGGGTGAAATTGATGAACGTTATTTTGGTGGAAAACGGAAAGACGGACGTGGTCGAGGTGCAGCAGGAAAAGTGCCGGTATTCGGATTTTTAGCGCGAAATGGCAAGGTTTATGTTGTTGTGATACCCCGATTGAAACCAGACATCCTTGTTTATACAGATATGCTCAAAAATTATGATGTGCCGGATTCTTCGGAATTTAAACATTATCGGATAAATCACAGTGAAAGATTTGTGGAGAAACGCAACCATACTATGGAATTGAGAATTTTTGCAGTCAAGCCAAACGCGATTTACGCCAAAAAAATTGATCTGCACCCCAAAAGTCGGACTCAAAAACCAACTAACTAAGGCGCAGATTTTTATGACAAAACTCCTTGAGGGGAATTGGGGTATTATAGGCATTATGGCAAGTGCGGTATAGCCGATTTCACATTTTCCCTTTCCCTTGATTAAAATGAAATAAATTTTTCAATTAGTGATAATGGCAAATAATGCCGTTTTGTTACTGAAAAACACGCTTTTTGTAAATTATTTCATTGGCAATCCCTCAAAATTTGATCTGTATAGCAAAACCGAAGATTGATGATTGCCAACCCATAAATTGAAACGTATATTTCATAATTGAAATGTCAATTTTCATTTTAAGCTTTGTCTTATTGCTTATTACAAAGATGAGGAAAATCGTATGTTAGCTTTTATATCATTTGTCGGATTCACCGCACTTGTTGCCGTCATTGCCTGGTGGTACACAAAAAATGACGATCTCAGCCATTCGGAAGGCTATTACCTTGCCGGTCGTTCACTGACCGCCGTTTTTATTGCCGGTTCAATGATGTTGACCAACCTTTCCACCGAACACTTGGTCGGTTTGAACGGCTTGGCGTATCGTTCCGGCTTTATTGTTATGGCATGGGAAGTGATGGCGGCGATTACCATCGCCATGTTCGCCTTTTATTTTTTACCGAAGTACCTGAAGCTGGGGATTGCCACCATTCCTGAATTTCTGGAAAAACGCTTCGATAAAGGCACGCTACTCATCACTTCATTACTGTTTTTAGGCTGTTATGTCATTTCGTTGTTACCAATCGTACTCTATACCGGCGCATTGGCATTAGAAAGCCTGTTCAATGTTTCCGCGGTATTCGGGGTTGATAAAACCACTTCCCTATGGTTTATTGTATGGGGGGTAGGCATTTTAGGTTCAATCTACGCAATCTTCGGTGGTTTGAAAGCGGTGGCGGTGTCTGACACCATTAACGGGGTCGGCTTGTTGGTCGGCGGGATTATGGTGACGGTATTGGGGCTGATGTATGTCGGTGACGGCAATGCTTGGACCGGTCTGAAAGAAATTTATCATGCCAATCCGGAGCATTTTAATTCCATCGGTTCTGCCGATTCGGTTGTGCCGTTTTCAACACTGTTTACCGGTTTAATCGTTTCCAATATGTTCTTCTGGTGTACTAACCAATCGATTATTCAGCGTGCATTAGGTGCAAAAAATCTGAAAGAAGGGCAAAAAGGGGTGTTATTCTGCGCCTTCCTGAAGCTATTAGGTCCATTATTGATTATCCTGCCGGGGATTATTGCCTTCCATATTTTCCAAGGGAAGTTGGATATTCCTGATCAAGCCTATCCGGATTTGGTGCACTTGGTCTTACCTGATGCCTTGGTCGGTTTCTTTGCCGCGGTGGTGGTCGGGGCGGTGCTGTCCACCTTTAACAGTGCCTTGAACTCTTCGGTGACACTATTCTCACGCAATGTGTACAAAGTCCAGATTAATCCGGATGCCAGTGACACCAAGCTGGTAAACGTCGGTAAAGTGGTCGGGATTATTCTAGCGATTGCCGCCATGATTGTCGCCCCGCTGGTTGCCAATGCCCCGGATGGCCTCTTCTATCTGATTCAACAACTGCAAGGGGTATTCAATGCACCGATTTTAAGTGTGGTCGTCGTTGGTTTGCTGACCAAACGCGTACCGGCGATTGCAGCGAAATTCGGCTTGATTTTCGGCATGGCGGCATACATTCTGTGCAACTTTATCCTGAAAGTCGATTTGCACTTCTTCCATTTGGTCGGCTTACTGTTTGTCATCAATGTGGTGATAATGCTGTTGATCGGTCATTTCAAACCGATGGCAACGCCATATCAAGAAGTTTATACCAACCAAGTGGATATTGAACCTTGGGCGTATGTCAAACCGGTTGCATTGGTGATTACGCTACTGTCATTGAGTATGTATATCTTCATGGCGAATAACGTACCGACCTTGGTTTGGATTGGTTACTACTGTTTTGCCGCGGCAACCGTCTTGTACTTCCTGTATGTTTTTGTCCAAGAACGCAATAAGCAATTAAAAGCAACGGCATAACCTCGCGTTATCAAGCATAAAACCCCGTCTGGCGTGCCATGATCTGCACCCCAAAAGTTGGACTGCAAAACCAACTGACTAAGGTGCAGATTTTTATGACTAAATATACCCAAGTATTGAAACAACAAATCGTTGAATATTATTTTCAACATCATCAATCTATCAGCAAAACCGCAACACATTTTCAGGTTGCCCAACGCAGTATTCGCCAATGGATTGCACAATATCAATATTCCGGTCTTGATGGGCTAGCCGTCCTAGATATACCACGAAAATATAGGCTTGAAGATAAACTGAAAGCCATTGAATATATACAACACACCGAACTGACCTGGGCGTATCAAACGGCAGTGTTGTTTATCAATGGTTGCAACGGTTCAAAAAATTTGGCATAAATGGACTGATTGATAAGCCCAAAGGACGACCAGCCATGAATAAATCGAAAAAACACGTTAAGCCATTAACGCCGTTAAAAGATTGAACAGTGCACGGCGGAAAACACGCAACGAGCCAGCGTAACCAGTTGATCATGGCGGAGATCAAAGACTTGAAAGAGGGCGTGGCGGCGGTGGAAGAGTGTGTGCGCTCGGAGCATGATATGGTGAAAAGTAATGAAGTGTTTTATCGCCTGATGAAAGCGGATGAATATCAATAATGCCAACACAACGGAAAATTATTGCGATTGTGCCGGCGGTAGGAAGCGGCAACTCTACTTGCACAAGAGTTTGGAAGTGATTTGGCTTTTTAAATAAGACCGATTTTATCTAAATAAATAATCTTATCAACACTATCTATCGTTGTTTAGCAATGAGCAATACTCACACGAGTAATTTTTATATAAAGCCCTGCAATAAATAAACGTTGTTTCTGTCCGCCAGAAAGGTTTGTCCCAATTCTCCAATAATTGTTTCATATCCCATTGCAATTCTCGCGCAAGCGACGTTTGCCGTAAATATATCCGAATTTTCGCTGCGATCGCCCAACGCCGCCGCTTCGGAAACCGCTTTCCGTTGCCGGAAAACGGTTCATGTAAGTTAAGTTGAGGCTTATTTGTTGTTAGATAACAATGAACGGTAAATGATACCGCCGATTATCGCGCCAACGATTGGTGCTAACCAGAATAACCATAACTGTTCAACCGCCCAGCCGCCTTGGAATAAGGCAACACCGGTACTCCGCGCCGGGTTGACCGAGGTATTGGTGACCGGAATACTGATTAAGTGGATCAGGGTTAAGCCCAAACCGATTGCAATCGGGGCAAAGCCTTTCGGCGCACGCTCATCGGTCGCCCCCATGATGATGATCAGGAAGAAAGCGGTTAATACCACTTCAATCACCAATGCCGCGCCTAAGCTGTATTGGTTTGGCGAATGTTCGGCATAACCATTGCTGGCAAAACCGCTGGCAGCTGCGTCAAAACCGGCTTTACCGCTGGCAATAAAATATAATACCGCCGCCGCCGTAATTGCGCCCACAACTTGAGAAATGATGTATGGCAGTAATTCTTTCGCGCTGAAACGACCGCCGACCATTAATCCTACCGAAACCGCCGGATTGAAGTGACCGCCGGAGATGTGACCGACGGCATATGCCATGGTTAATACGGTTAAACCGAATGCCAATGCAACACCGGCAAAGCCGATACCCAATTCAGGATAAGCCGCTGCCAAGACCGCACTTCCGCAACCGCCGAATACCAACCAGAATGTGCCGAAGAATTCGGCAAAATATTTGTTCATACTAGGATTTCCTTTCATTAGCTTACAAACGAGCAAATATTACCCTGTTGGGATTCAGGCTACAACAATATTTACACTCGATGTGATGTTTATATTTTGTACCAAGAAGGAAATAATTGACTAAAATTGATAACAAACCCGCGTTATATTTTATTTTCCGGACGGTTTGCCATTCATAAGGAGTTTTAAGTGGTTGGGTAAAGATATGAATTAAATTTAAAAAAGGATGTAAAACTTGTTTTCTGAATGGAATCAAGGGATACTGAAACCGATGGATATAGTAAAGAAGGGCAGCGTATATGACGGCAGACAATTTTAAGGTCGCGACCATTCAAATGGTTTCCGGCACCGATCTCAATCATAATATCGACACGATGCAGGCGCTCGTGCGTAAAGCCGCGAATGCCGGGGCAAAATGGGTTTTGTTACCGGAATATTGGGCGTTAATGGGGGCGCATGAACAGGATAAATTGGCGATTGCCGAGCCTTTTGGCGAGGGCAGATTACAGACCTTATTATCCGAATTGGCAAAAGAATTGCAGATTGTGTTATTCGCCGGTTCGATTTCACTGCACAGCAGTGAAGAAAACAAAGTATTAAACAGTATGTTGGTGTATGGCGAACAAGGCGAATTACTCTCCCGTTACGATAAAATCCATCTGTTCAGCTATAGCGGTCAAGGCGAAAGCTATTGCGAAGCCGACAGTATCCAAGCCGGGTATCAAGTGCCGCAATTGCAAATCGGCGAAATCAGTGTCGGGCAAGGGATTTGCTACGATCTGCGTTTCCCCGAGCTGTTCCGCACCCAAGCGCCGTATGATGTGTTGATGTTGCCGGCTGCATTTACCTATACCACCGGTAAGGCACATTGGGAATTATTATTGCGTGCAAGAGCGGTTGAAAACCAATGTTATGTAGTTGCCGCCGCCCAAGGCGGGCGCCATCAAAGCGGACGTACGACCTTTGGTCACAGCATGATTATTGATCCTTGGGGCGAGATTATCAGTGGTGTCGGCGAGGGCGAAGGGTTTGCCATGGCTGAAATCAATTTTAGCCGCTTGCGTGAGGTTCGCCGCCAGCTACCGGCATTAAGCCATCGTCAATTATTTGTACGCACTTGATTTTATGTCGGTTGCGTGACAGCTGATCACTTCAGTTGCCCGTGCTGTGTCACGGGCGCTGTTTTTATAGAATTTTTTTACGACTTAGCGGTTTAAAATTCCATTTTTAACCGATTTCAAGTTAAACTATTCCCCATTTCACCACAAAAAGAGAACAGGCAATTATGCGAGTATTGATTATCATTCTGGGCGGTTTGTTGTTGCTGTTTCAGTACAGTTTTTGGTTCGGCAAAAACGGCTATCGCGATAATCAGGCGGTGCAGCAGGAAATCGAACAGCGCACGGCGGAAAACACGCAACTGAGCCAGCGTAACCAGTTGATCATGGCGGAGATCAAAGATTTGAAAGAGGGCGTGGTGGCGGTGGAAGAGCGGGCGCGCTCGGAGCATGATATGGTGAAAAGTAATGAGGTGTTTTATCGCCTGATGAAAGCGGATGAATATCAATAATGACAACACAACGGAAAATTATTGCGATTGTGCCGGCGGCAGGGAGCGGCAGCCGCATGTTGCAGGATAAACCGAAACAGTATTTGCTACTGAACGGCAAAACCATTTTGCAGCACACCTTGGATGTGCTGTTAAGCTATGCACCGATTGAAAAAGTGATTGTCGCAGTGGCAAAAGACGATCCCTATATTGCGCAACTGGCATTAGATCAATCGCCACGCATTCAGTTTGTCGTTGGCGGTGCAACGCGTGCCGAATCGGTGTTTTCCGCATTGCAAAGTGCGGTTGAAAGCGATGATGGCGAGAGCTGGGTGTTGGTGCATGACGCGGCGCGCCCGTGTTTAACCCATCAGGATTTGGATAAGCTGTTGCAAATTGACGATCCGAACGGCGCGATTTTGGCTTATCCGGCAATCGATACGATTAAACGCGCCGACGGTCAGCAACGGATTCAAGCCACCGAAGATCGTTCGCAGTTATGGCATGCTTTAACGCCGCAATTTTTCCCGACCGAACGTTTGTGCGCCGCCTATAAATCGGCGATTGCGCAGAACTTAACCTTAACCGATGAAGCCTCCGCAATGGAGCTCGCCGGGTTTAGACCGCACTTGGTGCCGGGGCGCTCGGATAATTTAAAAATCACCCGCCCGGAAGATCTCGCCTTGGCGGCATTTTATTTACAACGGAGAGAATTTACAACGGAGAGAACTGAAATGATACGCATAGGACACGGCTTTGATGTGCACGCCTTTGGCGGCGTAGGTCCGATTATCATCGGCGGCGTGGCAATTCCCTACGAAAAAGGCTTGTTGGCACATTCCGACGGCGATGTGGCACTGCACGCGCTGACCGATGCCTTATTGGGCGCAGTCGCGTTAGGCGATATTGGCAAGCTGTTCCCCGACACCGATATGGCATACAAAGGCGCGGACAGTCGCGGTTTACTACGCGAAGCCTATCGCCAAGTGCGGTCGAAAGGCTATCGCGTGGGCAATGTCGATGTCACGATTATTGCGCAAGCGCCGAAAATGCGCCCTCATATCGACGCAATGCGCGCTTGTATTGCCGAGGATTTGGCATGTGAGATTGGGCAAGTGAATGTTAAAGCCACCACCAGTGAAAAATTGGGCTTCACCGGACGCGGCGAAGGTATCGCTTGTGAAGCGGTCGCCTTACTCTTTAAGGATAACTAATGTCAGAACTCCAATATTTATACGGCAAGCCGCAACAAAGCGCGCGCCTCAAAGCCGAATTCAGCGATTTTATCGTGCGCGAAGAATTAGGTTATGCACTGAGTGGCGAGGGTGAATTCGTGGCTATAAAAGTCCGTAAAACCAATGCCAATACCCTGTTTGTCGGCGAAAAGTTGGCGGCATTTGCCGGCATTTCGGCGAAAAAGATGAGTTACGCCGGTTTAAAAGATCGCCATGCGGTGACCGAACAATGGTTTTGTTTGCATTTGCCCGGTCAAGAAACGCCGGATTTTAGCCGGTTTGCGCTTGAAGGCGTGGAAATTATTGAGGTTACGCGCCATAACCGCAAAATTCGGGTCGGCAGTTTGCAAGGCAACCATTTTGAGATTTTACTGCGCGATCTGAATGAAAGTGCGGTTTTGAACCAACGCTTGCAACAACTGGCGCAACATGGTTTTCCGAATTACTTCACCGAACAGCGTTTCGGGCGCGACGGACACAACCTGACCCAAGCGTTACGTTGGGCGAACGGCGAAATTCAGGTTAAAGATCGCAAAAAACGCAGTTTCTATCTCTCCGCCGCACGCAGCGAGCTGTTTAACCTGATTGTCTCACAGCGGATTGCCGATGGGTTAAGCCGAACGGTAATCAGTGGCGATGTGTTGCAATTGCAAGGCTCGCACAGTTGGTTTGTGGCGCAGGCGGAGGAATTGACCGCACTTCAAGTGCGGTTGGCGCAAAACGATGTCGGGCTAACCGCCCCGCTGATCGGTTCAAAGGAACTTGCCAGCCAAGATCAGGCGTTGTTGCGTGAACGGGCGGTGGCGGAGCAACATCATGCTTTGGTCGAATTAATGCACAAAGAGCGGTTGCAAAACGCGCGCCGTTTAATCGTGGCAAAACCGCAGCATTTCGCTTGGCAATTTGAGGCGGAAGGCTTGCGTTTGCAGTTTTACCTCGACAGCGGCAGTTATGCCACCGCACTGGTGCGCGAATTGGCGTTGTTGGTTGAAGATGAATAATAAGGGAAATTATGCATATTTTACTCAGTAACGACGATGGCATTCACGCCGAAGGGATTCAAACCATGGCGGCGGCATTGCGTAAATTTGCCACCGTCACCATCGTCGCCCCGGATCGCAACCGCAGCGCCGCGTCCAGTTCGCTGACCTTGGTCGAACCGTTGCGTCCGCTTAAATTGCCGAACGGCGATTACTGCATTAACGGCACGCCGGCGGATTGCGTGCATTTGGCACTGAACGGCTTTTTGTCCGGACGGGTGGATTTGGTGGTGTCAGGCATTAATGCCGGCGCCAATCTGGGCGATGACGTGATCTATTCCGGCACGGTGGCGGCGGCGTTGGAAGGGCGGCATTTGGGCTTGCCGTCGATTGCGGTTTCTCTTGACGGGCGGATGTATTACGAAACCGCGGCGCAAGTGGTGTGCGATCTGATTCCGACCCTGCATGACACGGTGTTGGACCGCCGCGAGATTATCAATATCAATGTGCCGGATATTCCCTATGCCGAATTGAAAGGCTTACAAGTGACCAAACTGGGTTACCGCGAATCGGCGAGCGCAATGGTGAAACAGGTTGATCCGCGCGGCGAAAGCATTTATTGGGTCGGCGCCAGCGGTTTGCCGGAATACAGCGGCGAAGGTACGGATTTTCATGCCGTCGCCAACGGCTATGTCTCGCTGACCCCGATTCAAACCGATATGACCGCCCACCAGTCGCTGCAACGTTTGCAGGATTGGGTCAAACTTGATCGAAGCGCAACGGATTAAAACATGTCGAAATTGGAACAACGCCGCTTGGTAGAACGCCTGCATTCACAAGGAATTCAAAATCATGCCATTTTACAGGCGATGTATGACATTCCGCGCGATTTTTTTGTACAGGAAGCGTTTAGCCGCCGTTGTTATGAAAACATGGCGATTCCGATCGGCGAAGGGCAAACCCTGTCGCAACCCTATATTGTGGCGAAAATGAGCGAATTATTGCAACTAAACGCACAAGATAAGGTCTTAGAAATCGGTACCGGCAGCGGTTACCAAACCGCACTTTTAGCCAAGCTTTGCCGTCAGGTTTACAGCATTGAACGGATTAAAAAACTGCAATGGCAGGCGATCCACCGCTTGAAAAAACTGGAGCTGCATAATGTGCAATTGCGCCATGCCGACGGTTGGCAAGGGTGGGCGGCAAAAGCGCCGTTCGAGGCGATTATCGTGACGGCGGCGGCGGAAAATATGCCGGTGGCGCTGTTGCAGCAATTAAGCGACGGCGGGCGGATGGTGGTTCCGCTCGGCAAAGAGATTCAGGTTTTACAACTGATCACCCGTGTCGGTGATAAATATCATGTTGAAAAGATTGAAGAAGTAAAGTTTGTACCTTTAGTAGCAGGAGAGCTACAGTGAAAATTTTTGGAAAAATGTATGATCAGATGATGCGCTGGTCGCGCCACCGTTTGGCAATTTATTGGCTGTCATTTGTCAGTTTTATTGAGGCGATTTTCTTTCCGATTCCGCCGGATGTGATGTTGATTCCGATGTCTATGAATAATCCGAATAACGCCTTGAAATATGCGCTTTATACCGCACTTGCTTCGATGTTGGGCGGCTTGGTCGGCTATGCCATCGGTTATTATGCCTTTGATATGGTGCAGCAGTATATTGTGCAATTTGGTTATCAGGCGAAATTGGAACAAGTTACCGCATGGTTCAATCAATGGGGAATTTTGGTGCTGTTTGTCGCCGGTTTTTCGCCGATTCCGTATAAAATATTCACCATTGCCGGCGGTTTATTACATATGGCGTTGTTGCCGTTTGCCGTCACCGCCTTTATTTCGCGCGCGGCGCGTTTTATTTTAGTTGCCAAATTATCCGCTTGGGGCGGACCGAAAATCGAGGCGAAATTGCGCCGTTCTATTGAAGTGATCGGCTGGGGCGTGGTAGTCTTAGCCGTTATTGCTTATTTTATTTTGCGTTAATTAAGATTGAGAGAAGGTAAGGATTTGAATATGAAAAATAAACTGTTCGTTTTGCCGACCGCACTTGCTCTTGCCGTGCTGGCGGGATGTAGCAGCAGCGGTGGTGCGCCGGTGCAAAGTGCCGACGGTAATCTGTCGCCGGGCATTATGCAGCCGGTCGAATCCAGCGGCGCGAGCAGCGGCAGCTGGCAGCCGGAAATCCAACAGCAAAACATGCCGGCAAGCATGACGGTGCAACAGGCGATACAGCAGCCAATCGGACAAGTGCAATCACAGGCGCAACAAGTACAACAAAATGTACAAAGTGCGGTACAGCAACCGATTGGACAAGTGCAGCAGGCGCAACAAACGGCAACTGCCGTCGGCAGCCAAACGCGCACCAATAATGTCTCGCAAGACTTTACCATTCCGCGCGACACCACCACCAACGCGCCGATTTATAATCAAATCGACAAAGGTTTCTACAAAGGCGACACCTATACCGTGCGCAAAGGCGATACTATGTTCCTGATTGCCTATATTTCCGGTCTGGATGTGGCGGAGCTTGCCGCAAAAAACAAGATGAGCGAGCCGTATAATCTGCGGGTCGGACAAGTGTTGCAAGTCGGCAACGGCAGTGCGGTTAGCCATGCGCCGGCAGCCACGGCGAGCACACCAGCGGCAGCGACGACCGCAAGCGCCGCAGCAACGGCGCCGACACAACCGGCGGTAACTTATACGCCGGGTCCGAATAACACCCGATATGGTTCGGACGGCACGATTACCGGTCCGGTGAAAGCCTCGGCAGGCAATGTCGCCACTATGGCACAGCAGCAGGCGCAACAAGCGGTAACCGCAACCGCTGCCGTAACACCGCCAAGTGCGGTCAATTCAAACATCAGCTGGCGTTGGCCGACGAATGGTAAAGTCATCCAAGGCTTTTCTTCATCCGACGGCGGCAATAAAGGCGTGGATATTTCCGGTTCGCGCGGACAAGCGGTTAATGCCGCTGCCGCAGGACGGGTGGTGTACGCCGGTAATGCACTGCGCGGCTACGGCAACCTGATTATCATCAAACATAACGATGATTTCCTCAGTGCATACGCGCATAACGAAACTATCTTGGTCAAAGATCAGCAAGAAGTGAGTGCGGGACAACAAATTGCCAAAATGGGCAGCTCCGGCACCAACTCGGTTAAACTGCACTTCGAAATCCGTTACAAAGGCAAGTCGGTTGATCCGACCCGCTATTTACCGGCGCGTTAAAACGGGTTCATGTAATAAGAACGGGCATTTTTGCCCGTTTTTATTTATCCGAAGGAAAAGGGAGACAAAAATGAAGATTTTATTTATTTGTCTGGGCAATATCTGTCGTTCGCCGATGGCGGAGTATATTCTGCGGCATAAGCTTGTGCAAGCGCGTTTGCAAGATTGGGTTATGGTGGATAGCGCCGGTACCGCGGGTTATCATGACGGCGAAGATATGCACCGCGGCACGGCGCAAATGCTACGGCAACACGGCATAGATAAGTGCGGTTTTGTCAGCCGCAAAGTACACAACAGTGATTTGCACGAATTCGATTACTTGATTACGATGGATAACAGTAATTTAGCGGACTTGTATAAACGCTTTGGCAAACAGGCGAAGATTTTTAACATCACTGATTTAGTGCCCGATTTGGGCTTTGATCATATTCCCGATCCTTGGTACAGCGGCGATTTTGCGCAGACCTACACCTTGTTGGAACGCTGTTGTCAGCAATTACTGCAGCAAATCAAATCGCGCTATCGCGAGTAAATATCAATTTTGTGAACTGGCACGAAACTTGGCGGATGAAATGATGGTAAAATAAACAAGTCGTATGATTAGCTAAGGAGTTTGCCATGTTTCCCGAATACCGCGATTTAATCAGCCGCTTGAAGCTGGAAGATGCCCATTTTGCCCGTTTATTTGATAAACATAACGAGTTGGATCACAAAATTATTGCGATTGAAACCAACGTTGAATTAGGCACCCATGAAGAGGTTGAAAATCTGAAAAAAGAGAAGTTACGCTTAAAAGATCAACTGTATCTGATTTTGAAAAATGCTGCCGCGCAATAATAAAATCCCGTCGAATGACAGGATTTTATAGTTGAGCTAAGATGAAGCGGTTAGGCTAGCAAACCTGCCGCTTTGACCACCAATGCCACGGCTTTGCCTTCGGCGGCTTTAATCGTGCTTTCGTTCGGAATTTCCTGCTGTGTGCGATTGACGATCACCGCGGAAATCATACCGGCGCGCAAGCCCAAGGCAGAACACATGGTAAACAAGGTTGCCGATTCCATCTCAAAGTTCATCACGCCCAAATCCTGCCACTCTTTCAATGAACCGCGGAAACGACGGCAAACTCTGCCGCTGTAAGTGTCGTAACGCTCTTGTCCCGGGTAAAACGTATCGGAAGAGGCGGTGATACCGACATAGGTGGTTTCGCCGCTTTCTTGCGCCACTTGGTGTAATACCGAGGTGCATTGGAAATCCGCTACTGCCGGAAATTCCAACGGCGCAAAATGCTGGCTTGCGCCGTCCAAGCGTACCGCACCGGTGGTGACCAAAATGTCGCCGACATTAATTTGCGGTTGAATCGCGCCGGTTGTGCCGATACGCAAAAAGGTGCGCACGCCCAACTGTGCTAATTCTTCCACCGCAATCGAGACCGACGGGCCGCCGATCCCGGTCGAGCAGACTACAATCGGTTTGCCGCCGACATACCCTAACCATGAGGTGTACTCACGGGTTGAAACCAAAAATTTAGGGTTGTCCATCAATTGTGCAATGCGCTCGACGCGTGCCGGATCGCCCGGCGTGATCGCAACAGTCGCGCCTTGTAAATCGGCTTTGGTTAATCCTAAATGAAATACATCAGACATACTCTTTTCCTTCTTATTGTTATGGTGCAAAGAAAGAATGTTACGCCAAATTTTTACGGATTAATATCCCGAAGTATTGGATTTTGCATAGAAATTAACGTTTCTGTGGACTGGATCTCATCTATGAGTTGAATTTTGCTTGCCAACACCGAATGAAGCTCCTCAATGGTATGGGTCATCACCTTAATAAAGATCGAATAATTGCCGGTGGTGTAATAGGCTTCGACCACTTCATCAAAGGTTTGCAGTTTTTTAATCACCGCATCGTAATCTTTGGCGCTTTTCAAGATAATGCCGATAAAACAGCAGACATCATAACCCAACTTACGTTCGTTGATCCGCACTTTGGTGCCTTCGATCACGCCGGATTGGCGCATTTTTTCCACCCGCACATGAATGGTGCCCGGACTGACCCCGAATTTCTTTGCCATTTCCGCATACGGGGTGCGCGCGTCTTTGGTTAACACGCGTAGGATCTGTTGATCCAGCGCATCAATTTGAGCGACATTTTGACTTGTATGTTGCATAAGCCCCTCTAATTTAGGTTTGAATTTAGTTTTTTTTCAAAAAAAACCACCTTAAATTGATAGATGAATACATATTAACAAAAAAAATTAAAAAAGTATTGGAGTTTTTTGTCTGTTTGTTGAATAATGCACAAAAACGAGGTTAAACCCGATTTTTATTTAATAAATCCAGAAAACCATTTAAAAAAGAATAGAAAAATCATGAAAAATTCATTTATTTTGCAACAACAAGAAATCAGTTTTGTTAAAAACACCTTTACCCAAATGTTAAAAGAACACCTGAAAATCGTCGAGGTACAAGGTCCCTTGCTAAGCCAAGTCGGTAACGGCATGCAAGACAACCTGTCCGGGGTGGAAAATGCGGTGCAGGTGAATATCCGTGAAATCCATGGCGTGCGTTTCGAAGTGGTGCACTCATTGGCGAAATGGAAACGCCATACCTTGGGGCGCTTTGACTTCCAACCGAACGAAGGGTTGTTTGTGCATATGATTGCGCTGCGCCCGGATGAAGACAGCCTCGATCAAACCCATTCGGTGTTTGTTGACCAATGGGATTGGGAGCGCGTGATTCCGCAAGGTTCGCGCAATTTGGCCTACTTAAAAGAGACAGTACGTTCGATTTACACAGCGATTAAAGAAACCGAACAAATGGTGGAAGTGCAATTCGGGATCAAAGGCTTTTTACCGCCGGAAATCACCTTTGTCCACAGTGAAGATTTAGCCCGCCGTTATCCGGATCTCAGCAGTAAAGAACGTGAGAGTGCGATCTGTAAAGAACATGGCGCGGTGTTTTTAATCGGTATCGGCGGCAAATTATCCGATGGCAAACCGCACGACGGGCGCGCACCGGACTACGATGACTGGACCACCCCGAGCGAAGGCGAATACAAAGGCTTGAATGGTGATATTTTGGTGTGGAATCCGGTATTGGAATCGGCATTTGAATTGTCTTCGATGGGGATTCGGGTGGACGAAGCCGCCTTGCGCCGCCAATTGACGATTGCCGGTAACGAAGAACGCGCCGAGTTCCCTTGGCATCAGGATCTGTTAAACGGCAGATTGCCGCAGTCTATCGGCGGCGGTATCGGACAGTCGCGTTTGGCAATGTTGTTGCTGCATAAACAACATATCGGACAAGTCCAATCCAGTGTCTGGCCGAAACACATTATGGATCAATACGATAATATTTTGTAATTTTGGTTTTACTTGCAGCACTTTTTTATTTTTTAACTTTTTATTTTTGATTTTTTTACTCGGAAAGCAAATATCCCCATCAGACCCTAACGCTCAGGCGGGGTGTTTGTTTCCACCGCCGCCACCGGCTTGCGGGTGGAAAAATCAAAAACGCCAAGGTTTGGAGGCGGCATTATACGGCGAACCGCTCGAATACATTTCTCTTCGTTACCTCAACCGCACTTTGTTTGTTACAGTTAATCGCGACAAGCAAAGTGCGGTTTTGCGTTTCTCACTTGCCTAATTTGGTGTAAAATCAATTCAATTTTTTATTGCGAGAGATTCTGTTATGACGAAACAAAAGTTAAGCGTGGTGATCTTAGCTGCCGGCAAAGGCACGCGTATGTATTCCGATTTACCGAAAGTGCTACACACCATCGCCGGTAAACCGATGGTGAAACACGTAATTGATACCGTGAAAAAATTGGGGGCGGCAAACATTCATCTGATTTACGGACATGGCGGTGAAGTAATGCAACAGCGTTTGCACGGCGAGCCGGTGAATTGGGTGTTGCAAGCGGAGCAGCTTGGCACAGGACACGCCATGCAACAAGCCGCACCGCACTTTGTCGATGATGAAAATATTCTGATGTTGTACGGCGACGGGCCTTTGATCACGCCTGAAACGCTGGAAAAACTGATTGCCGCCAAACCACAAAACGGCATTGCCTTGCTGACCGTCAAGTTAGACGATCCGACCGGTTACGGACGGATTATCCGCCAAGACGGCAATGTGGTGGCGATTGTCGAACAAAAAGACGCCGACGCTGAGCAGTTGAAAATTCAAGAAGTGAACAGCGGCGTGATGGTGGCGAGCGGCGCAAGTTTTAAAAACTGGCTGGCACGTTTAAACAATAACAATGCACAGGGCGAATATTATATTACCGACGTGATCGGCTTTGCCAACCAAGACGGCTGCCAAGTCACTGCGGTTTCGGCGGCGGACAGAATGGAAGTGGAAGGGGCAAACAACCGTTTGCAGATGGCGCAACTGGAGCGTTACTACCAACAGCAACAGGCGAAAAAATTGCTGTTGGCGGGGGTGATGTTGGTCGATCCGAACCGTTTTGATCTGCGTGGCGAGTTGAGCCACGGCAAAGACGTGGAAATCGATGTGAATGTGATTGTCGAAGGGCACGTGGAACTGGGCGACCGCGTGCGGATCGGCGCGGGCTGCGTGTTGAAAAACTGCCGTATCGCGGCTGACGTTGAAGTTAAGCCGTATTCGGTGATTGAAGATGCGGTGATCGGCGAAAGTGCGGTCATCGGCCCGTTCTCACGCTTGCGCCCGGGGGCGGAACTGGCGGCGGAAACCCATGTCGGCAATTTTGTTGAGATCAAAAAAGCGCTGGTCGGTAGAGGCTCGAAAGTCAATCACCTGACTTATGTCGGCGACGCGGAAATCGGCAGCAACTGCAATATCGGCGCAGGCGTAATCACCTGCAACTACGACGGCGCAAATAAATTCAAAACCGTGATCGGCGATAACGTGTTCGTCGGCTCAGACTGCCAACTGGTTGCGCCGGTCAGTATTGCCGACGGTGCCACCATCGGCGCAGGCGCAACCGTCACCAAAGATGTTGCGGAAAACGAGCTGGTGATCAGCCGTGTGCCGCAACGGCATATTGCCAATTGGCAGCGACCAAGCAAAAAGAAATAATCCGCTTAACCTTCTCCATCGGTAAATGTTATCTTGCTGATGGAGAAATATTCTGCAAAATCACAAAAAAACTGTGATCTTCCTTACGTTTTCAATAATAAAAACCGCACTTGGCTTGCATTCTTTTATGGAGTGCAGGTATCATCTCGCCATGCCGAAATGACATCATTATTCAACCAGAGAACACGCGTCGCTCAGATTAGGAATCGGAATGAAAGCCCTGCCAAATGCCGTTTTACGCCTCAGTTTCACCCTAAGTTTGTTAGCGGTGACGGCGGTTGCGCAAGCAGGAAGCTACCCCGATTTGCCCGAACCGATTAAATTCGGCAGCGGCGCAGTAATCGGCGATACGGTGTATGTCGGTTTAGGTAGCGCAGGCAAGCAGTTTTATGCCTTGGATCTCAGCCACAAAAAAGCGCAATGGCAAAAAATTGCCGAATTTCCGGGGGGCGAACGCCAATATGCGGTCGCCGCCGCATTAAATGGCGAGTTGTATATTTTTGGCGGCTTGCAAGCCGGGGAAAACGCTTTGCAAGTTGTGAATGACGCCTATCGCTATGATCCGCAACAGGATCGTTGGTTGGAATTGAATACGCGTGCGCCACGCGGCATTGTCGGCGCCGGGGCGGTGGTGTACCAAGATAAAATTTATTTGCTCGGCGGTAATAATCCGGAAGTGCTGGGGGCTTATTTGCAAGATTACGCCAAGGCGGCGGATCAACCGAGCAAAACGGCGGTAAAACAGGCTTACTTTCAACAACCGCCGCAGGATTATTTTTTTACCACTGAATTATTGAGCTACCAAGCAAATGAAAACCGTTGGCGTAACGAAGGCAAATTGCCTTTCACCGCCAGAACCTGTGCCGCAGTCGTCGGACAAGGGGAAACGGTATTGGTGGTCAACGGTGCGGTTAAGCCGGGCTTGAATACGGCGAACACTCAGCAGGGACGGATTGGCAAACAACGGGTGGAATGGAAGAAACTGCCTGATTTGCCGGCGGTTGCCGATCATGGGCAAGAAGGGGTAAGCGGCGCAGGCGGCGGTTACAGCCATGGTTATTATTTGGTGGCAGGCGGCACCAATTTTCCCGGCGCGCAACAACAGTTTCGACAGGGAAAACTGTTTGCCCACGAAGGTTTGAGCCAAGCGTGGCACGATGAAATTTATACTCTGAAAAACGGTCGTTGGAAAATGATTGGCGAGCTGAATCAAGCGGTCAGCCATGCGGTCACCGTGTCCTACGACAACAAAATGTTATTAATCGGCGGCGAAAGTGACGACGGCAAGGCATTAAGTGCGGTGCAAGTCCTCAGCTACGACGGCAGCCGGTTAATTATCGAATAACAAACTTTCCTCTATTTAGTTTGTACTTCCCCCTTATCCGCAAGGATAAGGGGATTTTTTTGTTTACGGAATCTCAAAGTGCGGTTGTTGAACCGCACTTGAGTGATGTTACTCTTTATCCTTGGCTAAGAATTTCACTGCCAGATCCGGGAAGTCGGTGAAGATCCCGGTGGCGCCGGCTTGATTCAGCAAGGCGTCAAACATTTGATCGATATTGCCGAAAAACGGCGGTAGCGCGTCTTTACGCACCGTGTAAGGGTGCAATTCTAATTTTTGTGCGGCGATTTCAGCAACCAGCGGCGTGTATTGAATGTTACCCGTAGTCGAGGCTTTATCATCGACCAGCATATACCAACCGGGGCCGACACCGTCGGCATATTTCGCCACTTCCGTCATTGCGCCGGGTTTAAACATCCAATCGTAGTCATAGTTAACCCATTTGCCGGCGGCATTTTTCTCTTCGGTTTCATGCCAATCGGTATAGGCAATCAGTTGCACCAGTTTGATATCCATGCCCAATTGCGGCAGTAGTTCGGTTTTAATCCGTTTTAATTCATTAAAGTCAAATGTTTGCAGATAGACCGCGGAATTTTTATCGGTGTAACCGTATTTTTTCAGCACTTTTAGGGTTTCCAAAGCAATATCTTTGCCTTCTTGGTGGTGCAGCCAAGGCGCTTTGATTTCAGGATAAATCCCGATTTTCTTGCCGCTGGATTTTTCCAATCCCTGAATAAATTCGATTTCATCTTCAAAGGTATGGATTTTGAAATTGGATTGCCAGAGTGGGAAACGGTCGGGATAGACCTGCACTTGTTTGCCGTTTTCCTCTTTGAAATTTTCCGTCATTTCTAAGCTTTGAATCTCTTTTAAGGTGAAATCCGCCACATAATAGCGTCCGTCTTTACGTGCGCGTTGCGGAAATTTTTTCGCCACATCGGTTAAACCGTCGAGAAAATGATCATGGATCACGACCAGACGATTATCTTTGGTCATGGCTAAATCTTGTTCCAGATAATCGGCTTTTTGTCCGAATGCCAAGGCTTTGGATTCCAGGGTATGTTCCGGCAGATAGCCGCTGGCGCCGCGGTGGGCGATAACCAGTTTATCGGTTTGTGATGTCGGGACATTGTTAACACAGCCCGCAAGTGCGGTTGAAGCAATGAGGGCGACAGCTAAATAGTTTAATTTCATTGTCTTTTCCTTTCTGCAGATAAAAAGAAAGACGAAACCGGGTTCGTCTTTCGTGGGAGTGAATTATTTGATTAAGCGATCTTCTTCGGCGATTCGGGCTTTGTGTTTGCCTTCTTCCACCATAGTGATCAACATTAACACGCAAGCCAACACGGCACCGCCGATCATAATGTAGAAACCGCCGTCCCAGCCGAATTTGTCAGCCGCCCAGCCGATCACCGCACTTGCCGCCACCGTACCGCCAAGATAGCCGAATAAACCGGTGAAGCCCGCTGAGGTGCCCGCCGCTTTTTTCGGTGCCAGCTCAAGGGCGTGCAAGCCGATTAACATCACCGGACCGTAAATCAGGAAGCCGATAATGGTCATCATGATAAAGTCGGTCAATTGATACGGATTTTGATACCAAGGCAAAGCAGCGTAGTGTGCCAACTCGGATTCCGGAGTTGCCGGATTGAGCCAGAACACGGTAACAGCGATTGTTACCATCACCATGAATACAAAACCGGTGAGTCCGCGTTTACCTTTGAATACTTTATCCGACATCCAACCGCACAACAGCGTGCCCGGAATCGCCGCAAATTCATAAATCGCATAGGCGGAGGCGGTCGCCTTAATATCGAAGTGTTTCACTTCGCCTAAGTAAACCGGCGACCATTTCAACACGCCATAGCGAATCAGATAGACGAATACGTTGGCAATCGCGATATACCATAACAAACGGTTTTTCAGCACGTAAGTGACGAAAATTTCTTTGGTGCTCAAATCATGTTCGTAGGTTTCTTCGTTATAGTCGTCCGGATAATCGTTTTTGTATTTTTCGATTGGCGGCAGACCGCAAGATTGCGGGGTGTCGCGCATGACGAAGTACAGAATAAATGCTGCAATTAATGACGCGATACCCGGGTAGTACAGTGCTTGCTGCCATACATGACCGAAAGTCACTTTTGCCACTTCAGGATGATTGGCGGCATACACCATACTGGCGATCCCGACCAGAATTGCCGGCACCATCCCGCCGAGGTTATGTGCGGTGTTCCAAATCGAAACAATAGTTCCGCGTTCGCTTTTTGACCACCAGTGCACCATGGTACGCCCGCTCGGCGGCCAGCCCATGCCTTGGAACCAACCGTTGATAAACAACAGCACGAACATAATCAAAATGCCGGAAGTCGCCCAAGGCACCAAGCCCATCAAGGTCATACACATCCCGGACAACGCCAAACCGAACGGCATAAACATTTTCGGATTTGAACGGTCGGAAATCGCCGCCATAAAGAATTTGGATAAGCCGTAAGCCAAACCGGGCGCAATCCCGATAATCCCCAGTTCGGTTTTGGTATAAAGCCCGGCTTCGATTAAGCCTTTTTGTGCTAAATCGAAATTACTACGGGTAAAATAATAGGCGGCATAACCAAAGAAAATGCCCATGAACACCTGCCAGCGCAAGCGGGTATAAGTCGGCTCAATTTTTTCTTGAGGTAATAACGGCTTATGTGCCGCCGGTTTAAAAAAACCTATCATAAAACACCTCTGTTTTAGTGTAATGGTAAAAGTAAGGATTGTGTGCAAAATACAGCAATTTGTATTTGGAAAAGAATAATAACAACTTTTTCATGGATTTCTATGTTCGAATGCGAAAATTGGGATCGTTATCACATTCATTTTAGACGATATTTTTTTAAGCTGTCATCAAACTGTAATAAAAAAGCACACATTGAAGGCAATGAGTGCTTTAACTAATTGAATTAATTATTTTTATTGATTCATTTATTTTTTCCAATTTTTCAACGCGTCGGCAAACGCATTGTTACCGATGTTTGTATTCGGACGTGATGGGCGGGCGCGGTTGTTCGGATTGGAACGCTCGCCGTTGGCGTTGCGTTTTTCGCCGCTGCCGACCGCACTTTTATCCTGCGGCTGTTCGTCTAAACGGCAACTGAGGGCGATACGTTTGCGGGCGACGTCCACGTCCATCACTTTCACTTTCACCACGTCACCGGTTTTCACCACTTCATGCGGATTTTGCACGAATTTGTCGGATAATGAGGAGATATGCACCAAACCGTCTTGATGGACGCCGATATCGACAAACGCGCCGAAGTTGGTGACGTTGGTGACCGTGCCTTCTAAAATCATGCCGACTTTGAGATCGGTGATTTGCTCCACGCCGTCCATAAAGGTGGCGGTTTTGAATTCACCGCGCGGGTCGCGCCCCGGTTTTTCCAATTCGCTTAAAATATCGCGCACCGTCGGCAAGCCGAAACGTGCGTCGGTAAATTCGGCGGCGTTTAATTGGCGCACCGCACTGGCGTTGCCCATTAAATCCCTGATGGTTTGCGAAGTGGCGCTGAGGATTTTTTCCACCACCGGATAGGCTTCAGGGTGCACGCTAGACGCATCGAGCGGATTTTTGCCGTGGTTGATACGCATAAAACCGGCGCATTGCTCGAAGGCTTTCGGCCCTAGGCGGCTGACTTTTTTCAGTTGTTCACGGCTGTCGAAACGTCCGTTTTCATCGCGGTATTTGACGATATTCTGCGCCAAGGTTGCGCTCATGCCCGCCACCCGCGCCAACAACGGCGCAGAGGCGGTGTTGAGATCCACCCCGACCGCGTTCACGCAGTCTTCCACGACCGCGTCCAATTTACGCGCCAGTTGGCTTTGATTGACATCGTGCTGATATTGCCCCACGCCAATCGCTTTCGGATCGATTTTCACCAATTCCGCCAAGGGATCTTGCAAGCGACGGGCAATCGACACCGCGCCGCGCAGCGAAACATCTAATTGCGGGAACTCTTGCGCCGCCAGTTCGGAGGCGGAATAGACCGACGCACCGGCTTCGCTCACCACCACTTTTTGCGCCTGCCAATCGTTCGATTTCGCTAAAATGTCCGCCACAAAACGTTCGGTTTCGCGCGAAGCCGTGCCGTTGCCGATCGCAATCAAACCGACGTTGTATTTTTTGCCCAATTGGTAAATGCTCACCATCGCTTTATCCATTTGTCCGGTGTGTGGATAAATGGTGTCGGTGGCGAGCAATTTACCGGTATTATCCACCACTGCGACTTTCACGCCGGTGCGCAAACCGGGATCAAGCCCCATGGTGTTTTTCGCGCCGGCAGGCGCAGCCATTAAAAGTGCGGTCAGGTTGCGCGCAAACACATCAATCGCTTCGCTTTCCGCCTGTTCGCGCAATGCCGCCATCAGCTCGGTTTCTAAATGCAATGAAATCTTAATCCGCCACGTCCAACTGATCACCTGCCGCCGCCAACTGTCGGCAGGCTGCTGATTGAAATCCGCGCCTAAATGTTGGCGGATAATCTCCTCGCAATGGCTTTGGCGCACGCTGTCATCTTGATCGGGATCGGCATTCAAACTCAGTTGCAAAATGCCCTCATTGCGTCCGCGCAACATCGCCAAGGCACGGTGCGACGGCACGCTTGCCAAACGCTCTTGATGGTCAAAATAATCCTGAAATTTCGCCCCTTCCGCTTGTTTGCCGTCGATCACTTTCGCTACCAATACCGCACTTTTCTGCAAATAGGCGCGCACTTTTGCCAATAATTCCGCATCTTCGGCAAAACGTTCCATTAGGATATAACGCGCGCCGTCCAGTGCCGCTTTGCTGTCGGCAACGCCGTTTTCGGCATTCAGATAAGCAAGTGCGGTTTGTTCCGGCACCTGTTGCGGATTTTGCCACAGGCTGTCGGCAAGCGGTTCTAACCCGGCTTCGATCGCAATTTGCCCTTTGGTGCGGCGTTTCGGTTTATACGGCAGATAGAGATCTTCCAGTTCGGTTTTGCTTTGGCAGCTTTCGATTTTGGCTTGTAGCTCGGTGCTGAGTTTGCCCTGATCGGCAATGGATTTCAGAATGGTTTGACGGCGCTCGTCCAGCTCGCGCAAGTAGAGCAAGCGGGTTTCAAAATGGCGCAGTTGGGTGTCGTCCAAACCGCCGGTCACCTCTTTACGGTAACGGGCGATAAACGGAATGGTGTTGCCTTCGTCCACCAGACCGATGGCGGCTAAAATTTGTTTGGCTTGTACATTGAGTTCTTGCGCAATGGTTTGGCTGATTTGTTGGTTTTGCATAGTGGATCTCTTGGGTAAAAATACAAAAGAGCTCAAATTGCAGATAAAGATGAAATGTAAAAGTAGGGGCGGATTATATCTCCGCCCGAACCGCACTTTGCATTTACCTTTTATTGGTTAATTGTTTATATCGTACTTCGTAAACGGGCGGATATTTAATCCGCCCTTACTTTGTTTCATAAACTACCTTTGCCAATCATTTGAGCGTAGTAGCGGTAATCTAATAGTAAGAATGTTCGCCGTGTTGGTGTTCGGTCACATCACGCACGCCGTTTAACTCGCCGGCGAATTGTTCCAACAGTTGTTTTTCGATACCGTCTTTCAGGGTGACATCCACCATCGAACAGCCGTTGCAGCCGCCGCCGAATTGCAACACCACATAACCGTCGTCGGTCAGCTCGATTAAGGTAATGCGCCCGCCGTGGCTCGCCAGTTGCGGATTGATTTGGGTTTGAATCACATAATCCACGCGCTCGATTAACGGTGCGTCGTCCGCCACTTTCTTCATTTTGGCGTTCGGCGCTTTCAGCGTCAGTTGCGAACCCATGTCATCGGTAACAAAATCCAGTTCGGCGGCTTCCAAAAACGGATAACTCACTTCATCAACAAAAGCGGAGAAACTGTTGTATTTCAGTTCGGTATCCGTGGCTTCAACCGCATTCGGTGGACAATAAGAAACACCGCACTCGGCGTTCGGCGTCCCCGGATTCACCACAAAAATACGAATATTTGTGCCTTCTTCTTGTTGTTCCAACAACTTGGCAAAATGCGCCTGTGCGCTATCAGAAATTTGAATATACATAAGTTACCTTAACAGTTGAGGGTAATATCCGACCTATCTTGTCGGAATTTAGTTAGCGAAATAATACGCCTTAATCGCTTTTTTTTCCAGTTTTTCTGTCAGTGTGCTGTGCTAAGATAGCCGCCACGGTTTAGAACAAGGAGTAAAACATGACAATCCGCTATTTCGGGCAAACCCCGCGTTTTTCGGAAGCCACCGTCGCCAACGGCTTTATTTTTCTTGCCGGGATGGTGCCGGAAAACAGCGATGTGGATATTTATCAACAAACCCGCGATGTGTTGGCGCAAATCGACGGCTGGCTGGCAAAGTGCGGTTCGGGTAAAAACCATCTGCTCGAAGCCACGATTTTCCTTACCGATATGGCGGATTACGACGGCATGAACCGTGCTTGGGACGAATGGGTGAACCCGCAACACAGCCCTGCACGCGCCTGCGTTGAAGCAAAATTGGCAAAAGCCGACTGGAAAGTAGAAATTAAACTGTCGGCGCTGCAGGCTGATCGCCCTTAGCTATTTGGCTTGATATGCCGCTTGTAACCCTAAATAGGAAACAAAAGGCAGAAAATCGCGATCACGAAACAACAACGGAATCCGTCGGCGAATACAAAAACCGGCGATCATCACATCATTACGTTTGCGAATGATAATGCCTTGCCGGCGCAAAGTGCGGTAATCTTGTGCATAACGTTGTGCATTATCAACGCCTAAAATCTCAAAGCACGGCAAGGCGGCAAGTGCGGTCTTGGCTTGGCGATACTCTTTCTCAAGCCGAAAGCCTTGCAGAATTTCCATTAAAATGACATCGGTCAATGCCACTTGTCCGTTTTGTAGCACATCGTCCAACTGATCCGTTTGCGGATTGATCACCCCATTGAAATAATCAATCCATACGCCGCTATCCGCGATAATCATCTTGCATGCTCCGCATTTCGGCAAGATCACCTTCCCAGTGCAACGCACCGCGTAACTCACGGATTTTTTGTTGTCGTTTCTGCTGCACCAGCAACTGCAAACCGGCTTCCACCGCTTCACGTTTACTGCGTAACCCCGATAGCAATAAGGCTTCATTCATTAAATGATCGTTAATCACAATATTGGTACGCATATTTCCCTCCATTAATTTTGCTGTGCGGGTTTTGATGTGTATGCTTTATTTAAATTATACACATAAATTATGATTGCGCTAGGTACGACATAAACACCACACCTGAATTTGTGTGATACCGCACTTTTGCAGCAGTCGGCAGAGCTCCGCCATGGTTGCGCCGGTGGTGATCACATCATCGACAATCGCCACCGAGCGGTAACGGATTTCACTGATTTTCGGGTTTAAGGCAAAGGCTTTTTTCAGATTGTTGCGCCGCTGTTTGCTGTCTAATCCGCGTTGCGGCGGCGTGTGGCGCAACCGTCGTAATAATTGGCTATCACACGGAATGTTTAACCAATGGGAAAGCTGTTGCGCCAGCAGTTCCGCTTGATTGTAACCGCGCTGCCAATGGCGTAGTGCGTGTAACGGCACAGGCAAAATCACTTCCGGCAAGGCTAACCCATGCGTGCGCCGCGCCTGCCATATCGCCAGCAACAGCAAACGCGCCAACATACGGTCAAGCTGAAACTGGCGCTGGAATTTAAACCGATGAACCAACGATGACAACGGCGCTTGAAAATGGCTGACCGTGACCAAACGCTGCCACGGTGGCGGATCGGTCAGGCATTTGCCGCAATGCGGCGTATCAAACGCCAATTCCGCGCCGCAACTGCCGCAATAGCGGAAACGCGTGATCTCGCGATTGCAACGGTTGCAAATGCCGTGCTTTGCTAAAGCGAGGGTAGACCGGCACAAAATACAGCTTGCGCCGAGCCAATTGTCTCCGAATAGATTTGTTATTCGCATTTTGGTTGTGAATCAGTGTTAGATTGAGATCAAAAAATAGCGGAAAAGTGCGGTTTGCGCCATTCAGTAGCGCGATTTTTACGATCAGGATTCCAAAAATCTTTTATACTTAGCGCACTTTTCTATCTGAATCCGGGAGTTTTTATGTTAGATCCGCAACAGGTCAAAATCGTGTTTTTTGATATTGATGAAACCCTGTATATGAAACATCAACGATACTTGCCGTCGTCGGTGGCAACCGCACTGGTCAAATTGCAACAAAACGGCATTACTGCGGCAATTGCCACCGGGCGCTCGTTGTGCTCAATGCCGCACGAGGTCAATCAATTGGTGAAGCGCCTGCCGATTGAGTTGTTAGTGACAATTAACGGGCAATACAACAGTTATCGCGGGCAGCCGTTGCAGACTTATCCGTTGGCATTGGCGGATATTGAACGCATTGTGGCGTTTTTCAAACAACATGGGATTGATTATGCGTTTGTCTCCGAACGTGATGTGGCGGTAAACCGTGTTACCGCGGAAATCGCCAATGCAATGGATCCGATCACCCAAAACTATATTGTTGATACCGACTATTATTTGAAACACCCGGTGTATCAAATGTTGCCGTTTTATACCCAAGCGCAGGATCAACTGATCGCCGATTCCGGTATTTTGCAGCAGCATTTGCGAGTGGTGCGTTGGCATGATTATTCGGTCGATCTGTTTGCCGCCGAAGGCTCAAAAGCGCGCGGAATTAAGACGGTATTGCGGCATTTCGGGCTAACCGCAGAAAATGCGGTGGCGTTCGGCGACGGGCTGAATGATCTGGAAATGCTGCGCGAAGTCGGGTTTGGCGTAGCGATGGGCAATGCCCACCCCGAACTGAAAGCCGTTGCCGATTATGTGACTGCGGATATTGCCGATGATGGTTTATATCAGGGATTACTGGATTTAGGTTTAATTGATTAATCCGGGCAAAGTGCGGTTTGCGGACCGCACTTTCGGCAGGATTGCGCAAAATTTAAACGTTCTGGCCGCTTTTCGCCAATCTCGCCGATTATTTGTTAAATCAGGATTGCGTCATGCGGTTAATCGGTGCAATATAACGCCCATTGTCAATTGCGCCAACGGGCGAGGAAAGAAGTCACGCAATGGGGTCAGTACAGAAAAAATTTACGCCGTTTTTAGAGTTTAACCGCGAACAGTGGGCGGCGTTGCGTAAATCTGCGCCACTGACCTTAACCCAGCAAGATCTAGAGCCGTTACTTGGTTTTAATGAAGAGCTTTCCTTAGAAGAAGTCAGCACCATCTATTTGCCGCTGACCCGTCTGGTCAACTATTACATCGAAGAAAATCTGCGTCGCCAAACGGTGTTGCACCGCTTCTTAGGGGTTGAAACACCGAAAGTACCGTATATCATCAGTATTGCCGGCAGCGTGGCGGTCGGCAAAAGCACCTCGGCGCGGATTTTGCAGTCGCTACTCAGCCACTGGCCAAAGAAACGTACAGTGGATTTGATTACCACCGACGGTTTTCTCTATCCGTTGGCGAAGTTGCAGCAAGACAATCTGTTGCAGAAAAAAGGCTTTCCGGTTTCTTATGACACGCAGCGTTTGATCCGCTTTATTTCGGATATTAAATCCGGCAAACGTAATGTGAAAGCGCCAATTTATTCGCATTTAACCTATGATATTGTGCCGAATCAGTACAATGTGATCGATCAACCGGATATTTTGATTCTGGAAGGGCTGAATGTGTTACAAACCAGTGCCAATCACGGACGCAAGCCGGATCGACTGTTCGTGTCGGATTTTGTCGATTTTTCGATTTTTGTCGACGCCAAAGAATCGCTGTTGAAAAACTGGTACACCAAGCGTTTTCTCACTTTCCGCCAAGGGGCGTTCAGTGATCCGAATTCTTATTTTCATCATTATTCTTCTTTGTCCGAGCAAGAAGCGGTTGCCACCGCACAGCATATTTGGGAGACGATTAACGGATTGAATTTAAAACAAAATATCCTGCCGAGTAGTGAGCGAGCCAATCTGATTTTGGTCAAGGGCGCGAATCATGCGATCGAATGCGTGAAATTGAGGAAGTAGGAAACCGCACTTTTATTGGTTATACTGATGTTCTCTGTTTCTATTCGGTGAGCGTTTATGACCCCATTTCTTGAATTACAAGGTGTTACCTTTCAGGCACAGCAATTGCTGCGTTATCCCGACTCTCAAATAGCAGCTAACCAAGTCACGTTTTTGCAAGGCCCGAGCGGCAGTGGCAAAAGTACCTTATTGCGTTTGATTAATGCCATTGAATCGCCGAGCAGTGGCACGATTCGCTATCAAGGGCAAGATATTGCGCAGCTCGACAGTGTGCAATTACGCCGCGAACTGTTATTGGTGAATCAACGTTTGTTTTTGTTTGCGCAGTCGATTCGGCAAAATTTCCAACTGTTCTACGATTATTTAGACAAATCCCCGCCGGAAGACGCGCAAATCAAAACCTTTTTGCAGCTTTGTTGTGCGGATTTCGCCTTAGAGACCTCGTGTAATGTGTTGTCCGGCGGCGAGCAGCAACGGGTGTTTCTTGCCTTGGCCTTGAGTTTACAACCGAAATTATTGATGTTGGACGAACCCACGTCCGCATTGGATGAAGCCTTGGCGGAACAGGTGCTCGGCGATATTCTGGCTTATTGCCGCAAACAGGGGATTACGGTGCTGGCGATCAGTCATGATCAGCAGTTGGTGCAGCGCCATGCCGATCAAATTATTCCGATTAGCAAGGATTAAGTGATGAATGATGTGAGTATGAATTTACTGAATTTCAGTTTGGTCTATTTATTACTGCTGGTGGTGTTGTATGTGATGAAGAAGAATCATATTCGGCAGTCCAAGTTGTTGTTAATCGCCAGTGTGCGCATGACGTTACAACTCATTATTGCCGGTTGGGTGTTGACCTATATCTTTGGTCACCCAAGTCCGATTTTCACCATGTTATATGTGGCGGCAATGGTGATTTTTGCCATTCATCGGGTGTTATCCAAAAATCCGAATTTGAACCGGCAATTTAAGCAGTCGATTGCGTTGGCAATGACGTTTTCCGGTTTAAGTATTATCGCTTTTTTTGTGGTAGTGGTGACGAATCAGCAACTGTTTAATCCGCAATATGTGATTCCGCTCGGCGGCATGATTATGGGCAATGCCATGACGGCGCTGAATTTGGGGATTAAGACCTTTCGTGAAAGTCTGCAATCCGAACGGGATAAGATTAACACCCTGTTAAATTTCGGAGTTACCCCGGAAAAAATTCTGTTGCCATATGTCAATCAGGCGGTCGAAACCGCACTTTTACCCACCTTGAATTCGATGTTGGGCATGGGCATTATCGCTTTGCCGGGCATGATGACCGGGCAGATTCTTTCCGGCACGCTGCCAAGCACGGCGGTGTTATACCAAATTGCGATTATGATTGCGATCTGTACCGCCGTCAGTTTATCTCTGTTTGCCGCGCTCTATTTCGGCCACCGCACGTTGTATAATCAACGTAATCAAATTCATCTGCCGCAATAATCTTTTGCAAGTAAAAACCCCAAACAGCGTGTTTGGGGTTTGGTTTGTATCTAGCCCATGATTTCGGCTTAATAAGCGGTTGCGTCCTTGACTTCGCGCATATCCGGCAATTGGTGGGCAATCCCTTTGTGACAGTCGATACAGGTGTTGCCGTCTTGAATCGCTTTGCTGTGCATTTTTGCCGCTACGGTTTTTTGTTGGCTGAAATCCATATTGTCGAAGTTGTGGCAGTTGCGGCACTCTTGCGAATCGTTGGCCTTCATCCGTTCCCACTCGCGTTCAGCCATATGTAAGCGACGGGAATTGAATTTCTCAATCGTGTCGGTGTAGCCCATCACGTGCGCATACACTTCACGGCTGGCTTGCAATTTACGAATCATTTTCGGCACGAATTCATGCGGCACATGGCAATCCGGACAAGTCGCTTTCACGCCGCTGCGGTTTTGGTAGTGCGCGGTGTGCAGATATTCCGGATAAACATCATTGCTGTGACAGCTGACGCAAAATTCTTCGGTGTTGGTTTGTTCCATGCCGTAATTGAAACCGACCCACGAGATAATGCCGGCAATAAACGCCACTACTAACAGGGTGCCGACTGCGATTTTACTTGGCGAGCGGAACCATTGCCAAAAGCGTTTGATCAGATTTTTTATCATATGTCCGCTCCTTATTTATCGCCGTAACCCGGTAATGGCTTAAATTCGTTCTCGATAATCGGCGCAACATCGGATTGCGAAATATGGCACTGAACACAGAAATAGCGGCGGGGCGACACTTCGCCACTGACGACGCCGTCACGGCTGGCGAAGTGAGTCGGGCTGATACGGGTTGCGCCGGTCACACGCGAAGCTTGTACGCTGTGGCAATTCAAACATTGGTTGATATTTTTAGTCACTTGATAATTTTTAGTGCTATGCGGCACCATAGGCGGTTGGTTGACGTAACTCAACGCCGCTAACTCGCTCTCTTTCGGTTGATTATGGAATGCCGGTGCCGTATTTTCCGGGGATGTGGCGAGATCTTTCCCTACCGGATAGACATCCTGTGCCAAGGCGGAACCGCACAGTCCACTTAACAATAAACCTGCCAATGCTAATACTTTAGTCTTTTTAATCATCGCTCACTCCTCGCATGATCAAATCTTGTGGTAAATTTAAAAACAGATTCAGGGCAGACATCAATACAACGTCCGCAACTGATACAATCTTTGGATAACACTAATAAATTTTGTTGTTTGCCCTCGTCTTTACTGCCGAAGAGCGGATTTCTTAATACTTGCGGTTCCGGACAAATGTTAAAGCAGTCCATGCAGCGATCACAGCGTTCGCGATCAATCACTTTAACCCGAATAACACCTTTGGCACCGATCACACCGTATGCCGCGCCAATCGGACAGAGGTGTCCGCACCAACCGTGTTCGACGATGAGTAAGTCAAACAGGAACAGTGCCAACAATAGCCAAACGGTTGCGCCGAAGCCATAAATCAAGGCGCGTCCCAGCGCGGCAACCGGGTTGATCCATTCCCACAACAACATGCCGCTGGCGGCACTGCCGATTAAAATCATCACTAAAATGCCGTAACGCAAAGAGCGATCCGGCTTGGCACTTTGGCGGATATTGAGTTTACGTCTTAACCAAGCGGCGCTGTCGGTCACCACATTTAGCGGGCAACACCAACCGCAAAAGACTTTACTGCCTAATACGGCATAAACCGCAATCACAATCAACCCACCCAAAAGTGCGGTCAACTGCGGCCAATATCCCGTTACCAAACTTTCCGCCATAATCAGCGGATCGGTTAAGGGAATCGTATCCAACAACATACTGCTGCTGTAGTTACCGTTTAAGATCCAAATCCCGAACCACGGACCGGACAAAAACATTGCCAAAATGCTCAGTTGCGACAAACGGCGCCAAAATAAAAAGCGGTTTGCTCGCCACCAGCCCCGTTTTTCGCGGGCTTCACGTCCTGCCAGATTAATCGCATTTGCCATTACGGATTCTCCGGTAATACGTTTTGTGGCAAGCCGTTTTCAGGCAGACGAGTCGGCAGCCTAATCATTTCGTCAGGCAATAATGAATGACCGACCTTCTCTTTCTCTTCCCAACCCAAGCGGTAATGCTGACCTAACATGCCTTTCGCCAAAGAGATCGGTAATACTTTAATCGCCGCTTCTTCCAAAACACAGGCTTGCTCACACTTGCCGCAGCCTGTGCAGGCATCGGAATGTACCGTCGGAATAAATTTGGCATGACGGTCACTGCGCTCATTGTGCTGCATTTCCAAGGTGATCGCTTTGTTAATCAGCGGACATACCCGATAACAGACATCGCAACGCAAGCCTTGCCAATTCAGACAAGTTTCATGATCAAGCAGTACCGACAATCCCATTCTGGAATCATCGATATTATCTTGGCTCGAATCCAACGCGCCGCTCGGACAGGCTTTGGCGCAAGGAATATCCTCACACATTTCACACGGTTTATCGCGTGCAATAAAGTAAGGCGTTCCGGCTTCCAACGGTGACAACAGCGAGGCAAGATGTAACATATCATACGGACAGGCTTGTACACATTGCCCGCAGCGGATACAAGCGGCAGCAAAATCTTTCTCATTTTCCAGTGCAAAAGGCGGTCGCAGTGCCACGCCTTCGCGTGCCAAGCTTTGCTGCTGTTGCAAACCCAGTAATAATCCGATAGCGGCCAGACCACCCGCGGTACGGGTGGTATCTTTTAAAAAGCGCCGGCGGTTCGGATTAAGTACGGGTTTACGGATCATGTTTCGACCTATTAGGCTTTAACCACTTTAACCGCACATTTTTTGAAGTCGGTTTCTTTGGAAATCGGATCGGTTGCATCTAAGGTCAACGCGTTTGCCAACTGCCCGACATCAAAGAACGTAGTATAAACTAAGCCGCGCGGCACTTTATTCCGCCCGCGGGTATCCAAGAACGACACCATTTCCCCGCGACGGGACACGACTTTAACTTTGTCGCCGTGACGCATACCGCGTGCTTGCGCATCCAACGGGTGCATATACACCAAGTTGTTCGGGAAAGAGCGGTGCAGTTCGGGCACGCGGCGAGTCATACTGCCGGTATGCCAGTGTTCCAGTACACGGCCGGTGGATAACCACAAGTCGTACTCTTGATCCGGGACTTCCGCAGGCGGTTCGTACGGTACGGCAAGAATAACCGCGCGTCCATCCGGTTGACCGTAGAAATTCACGCCCTCACCGGCTTTAACATACGGATCGTAACCTTCGCGGTAGCGCCATAAGGTTTCTTTGTTTTCCACCACCGGCCAGCGTAAGCCGCGCGCCTTGTGATAGACATCGAAATCCGCCAAGTCATGCGCATGACCGCGACCAAATGCCGCATATTCTTCAAACAAGCCTTTTTGCAAGTAGTAACCGAAATGACGGGATTCATCATTCAGCACGCTGTCGTCCCAGTCACTGATCGGGAATTTATCCACTTGTCCGTTGGTAAACAGGATTTCATATAACGTTTTACCACGATATTCCGGCATTTGCGCCAACAGCTCTTCTTCCCACACTTCTTCCACTTTGAAGTATTTGGCAAATTCTACCAATTGCCACAAGTCAGAACGGGAATCCCCGGTTTTCGGCACTTGTTGACGCCAGAATTGGGTGCGGCGCTCGGCGTTACCGTAAGCGCCTTCTTTTTCCACCCACATTGAGGTCGGTAGAATCAAGTCGGCAGACAGGGCGCTGGCGGTCGGATACGGGTCAGAAACAATGATGAAGTTTTCCGGATCACGCCAGCCCGGCAGACGATCTTCATTGATATTTGGGCCGGCTTGCATATTGTTGTTACACATTACCCACAACACGTTCATTTTACGGTCTTTTAGGGCGCGGTCTTGTGCAACCGCATGGTAACCGACTTTGTCGGAAATCGTGCCTTTCGGTAATTTCCATGCTTTTTCACAGATGTCACGGTGTTTCTCGTTAGTCACCACCATGTCGGCAGGCAAGCGGTGGGCAAAGGTGCCCACTTCACGCGCCGTACCACAAGCAGACGGTTGACCGGTCAAAGAGAACGGTCCGCAACCCGGCAGCGAGATTTTTCCGGTCAATAAATGCACGTTGTACATTAAATGGTTAACCCACACACCACGGGTGTGTTGGTTGAAGCCCATGGTCCAGAAAGAGACGATTTTCTTGTTCGGATCGGCATACAGTTTTGCCAAAGCTTCCAATTGATCTTTCGGCACGCCACTGATTTCATGCGCTTTTTCCAAGGTATATTCTGCAACCAGTTCTTTCAGCTCTTCGAAATTACTGTCATACATTTTACCACTGCCGGCGTTTTGCGCTTTTTGCTCCAGTGGATTCTCAGGACGCAGACCATAACCGATATCGGTCTCGCCTTTTTTGAATTTGGTGTGTTTATTGACGAAATCCCAATTGATGGCGTCATTTTGAATCAAATAGTTGATGATATAGTTCAGGATTGCCAGATCGCTTTGCGGCGTAAAGACTAAGCCGTAGTCCGCCAACTCAAAAGAGCGGTGTTCAAAGGTTGAGAGCACGAATACTTGGCTGTCTTGTTTGGTGAGACGGCGATCGGTGATCCGCGACCACAAAATCGGGTGCATTTCCGCCATATTCGAACCCCATAACACAAATGCATCGGCATGTTCGATATCATCGTAGCAACCCATCGGTTCATCAATTCCGAAAGTGCGCAAAAAGGCGACTGCTGCCGACGCCATGCAGTGGCGGGCATTCGGATCCACGTTGTTAGAGCGCAAACCGGCTTTAAACAATTTGTTCAGCGCATAACCTTCCCAAATCGTGGATTGACCGGAGGTGAAACAACCGACCGCATTGCGTCCGTTTTTGGCAATCGCGGCTTTAAATTTCTCTGCCATGGTGCTGAACGCCATGTCCCAACTGACCGGCGCAAATTCACCGTGTTTGTCATATTGACCGTTGGTCATACGCAACATTGGCTGGGTCAGGCGGTCTTTACCGTACATGATTTTCGGCAGGAAGTAGCCCTTGATACAGTTCAAACCGCGATTCACTTCGGAATCCGGGTCGCCTTGCGAAGCAACCACGCGTCCGTTTTGCGTGCCGACCAGTACGCTACAGCCGGTGCCGCAGAAGCGACAAACCGCTTTATCCCATTTTATTGAATTATCCGCAGCAGCAACATTGACCACCGGAATGCTCAACCCGGCAGCCATGGTTGCCGCAGTTGCGGCGTTGGCTTTCATAAATTCACGACGACTTAGATTCATCTGTTCCCCCACGATTGATTAATCTTGAGCTTGTTGGTGATACACCAAAGAAAGAGCCAACACACCGGAAATATTGCGTGCCGCCTCCATACGTTCTAATAAAACGCCCTGGTTGTGTGACTCCATGACCACCACCAGTTTGCCTGCATTTTCATCAACTGCACTGACATCGGTATATTCCAGCTGTTGTAACGCATTTTTCACAGTACTCATATCTTGCGGACGGCACTGTACGACAACACCGCAAACGTGCCATTCATTTGCATTTTCGCAGGCGGACGCCTCGTTGGTTACAACAGTATTCATTTTCAATTCCCGAAAATTGTAGCTTTTACGGCATTCGGATAAGACGTAAAGCAATTGACATAAATTCAACGTTAAGATTATCCATGCTTTCTGTATAGCCTTAATGCCTCTAAAGAGGTATTTTCATGCTTAATTCAGGAATTGTTGACTTATATCAAGTTACATTCGGCAAAATTATAGTTATATTGTTTTTTATATAACGGATTTGGGCAGAATATAGCACTTGCTTTTTCCCTAACTCATCAGTAGATTTAGTTTATCTTCCACCCAACTTAAAATCTTATGTCTTTCTTCCATTTTAATGCCGCCGCCGCGATGTTGGTTTTTCTGATTATTCTCGGTTATTTCAGCCATAATAATTCAATCATTATTTCTGCCGCCGTACTGTTGGTTATGCAGCAAACCCCGCTAGAACAGTATATTCCATGGTTGGAAAAATACGGGTTATATCTCGGCATTACCATTCTGACTATCGGTGTGCTCAGTCCGTTGGTGTCAGGCAAAATCAAGTTGGAGAATCTCGGCGGCTTACTATTGAATTGGAAAATGATTTTGGCGATTGTGGTCGGGATTTTTGTTGCTTGGCTCGGCGGACGCGGCGTCAGTTTGATGACATCGCAACCGTCGATTATCACCGGCTTGTTAATCGGCACCATTGTCGGCGTCGCTTTTTTTAAAGGCGTGCCGGTCGGTCCGTTGATTGCGGCGGGAATGCTGTCGTTGATTCTGAATCGTTTAGGATGATGTCTACCGCACTTTCGGTTTGACGGGACGGTTTAAAAAACGCCGGCTCTCAATTTTTATTTCTTGAACTGCGTCACAAAAATCACTAGAATGAACGTTCATTCATTTTAGGGGCTTTTGTTTAATGCGACATTCTGAAATTGGGACGGCACAGCAAATTTTGTTGGCGACGGAAATGTTAATGGCCGAGCAAGGGTTGCACGCGCTATCCATGCAAAAGATTGCCAAGGCTGCGGGCATTTCGGTCGGTACGATTTATATTTATTTCAAAAATAAAGATGAATTATTAAGAGAATTGGCCAAATACCTGTTTGCCCGCGTCGATGAGCTGTTGGCTAAAAATCTCGATCCGCAAGCGCCGCTTTTCGATCAATACCGCCAAATGTGGTGGAACTTCTGGAATTTTTTTAATCAGAACCCTCAAATTTTAAAGAATTTTTATCAATATACTACGCTTCCCGGCTTTAATGAACAGGTTAAACGCTATCGCGAAGGGCATGGCTATTGGAATAATTTTGTCAAACTGGGGCAAAAGCAACGGATTGTAAGTCATTTACCGACGGATGTGCTGTTTGCCCTCGGTTTAGAGAGTGCCTTCAAGTTGGCGTTTCGGCAAACGCATTACGCCGAAGTGTATTCTGATGATGTATTGGAAGCCGTCATTAACAAAACATGGCAATCTATTTGCAACTAATTTTATTCTCTTCTTAATCACTTACGGAGTTTTTTATGTCAGACGTTCAAAATAACAAACCGAAGAAATCACGTGCTTTCGTGATGAAATTGGTACTTTTGCTTGTTATTCTGGCTTTTGCTGCCGTTATCGGCTTACAAATGATGAAATCGCGCGGGATGGCGGCGTATTTTGCCAATATGCCGGAACCGATCAATCCGGTCACGGTCACCACTCTGCAAACCCAACAATGGACTCCGGCAATTGAAGCCACCGGGATTATCCGTCCGAATCAAGGGGCAATGCTGAGTTCACAAGCGGCGGGAACGGTGAAAACGATTTTTGTCGAAGCCGGGCAACAGGTGAAAAAAGGCGATTTGTTGATTGAACTGGATTCCGATGTAGAAAAAGCCAATTTAGCGGCTTATCAGGCGCAATTGACTTCGGTGCAGGCAAATTACCAACGCTATGTCACCTTGTTCCGCAGCAAGAGTGTTTCGCAAAGCGATTTGGACAATGCCGAATCGAGCTATAAAGCCTTGGTTGCCAACATTGAATCGGCGAAAGCGACGATTGCCCGCCGTCAGATTTACGCCCCGTTTGATGGTATTGCCGGGATTGTGCAAGTGAATGTCGGCGAATACGTTACCAATGGTCAGGCGATGGTGCGGGTGGAAGACATCAGCACCGCCAAAATTGATTTTTCTATCGGACAAAACAATCTGGAAAACCTGTTTATCGGGCAAAAAGTGACCGCAGTAGTGGATGCCTTTGCCGGAGAGACTTTTGCCGCCAAGATTTCGGCAATCGAACCGGCGATTACCTCTACCAGCGGCTTGATTGACTTGCAAGCGACGGTGGAAGACAGCCGTGACAAACTGTTATCCGGAATGTTTGCCCGGGTGCGCGTCGCCTTGACGACCGAGTATGATCAGTTGGTGTTGCCGCAAGTGGCGATAGCTTACAATATGTACGGCGAAAGTGTGTATCGTTTAACCGCACTTTCCGATGAAGATAAAGAAAAATATGCCGGCAATAAAAATTTGGACAAAATGTACCGGGCGTATTTGGTCACGGTCAAAACCTTGGATCGCAGCGGCATTTATTCCCATCTGGAAAAAGGGCCGTTACAGTTCGGCGATATTATCGTGACCGGCGGTCAACAACGTTTGAGTAACGGCAGTTTGGTGGTGGTTTCCGATAAAGCGGGAATCGGCACGACCCAACCGGCAGAAACACCGAAACTTTAAGCGGCAAGATAGGAAACTACATAGGAAAACACAATGCGTTTTACAGATATTTTTATTCGCCGTCCGGTCTTGGCTGCCGCAATCAGCATTCTGATTGTGATTCTGGGGTTACAGGCGGTTTCCAAGCTGACGGTACGCGAATATCCCAAAATGACCACCACGGTGATCAATGTCAGCACCACCTATGCCGGTGCCGACGCCAGCCTGATTCAGGCATTCGTGACCTCGCAATTGGAAGAGGCGATTGCGCAGGCGGATAATATTGATTATATGTCGTCCTCCAGCAGCCAAAGCTCTTCCAATATTACGGTGAAGATGAAGCTGAATACCGATCCGAACGGCGCGTTGGCGGATGTGTTGGCGAAAGTGAACTCGGTGCGTTCCGCTTTGCCGAGTGATATTGATGATCCGACGATTACCTCGTCCACCGGCGGCTCGGGCATGATGTATGTCAGTTTCACTTCGGAACAGTTAGATTCAAGTCAGGTCACCGACTATATCCAACGAGTGGTGAAACCGCAGTTTTTTACCGTGCCCGGCGTGGCAAAAGTGGATGTCTTCGGCGGCACGCAATATGCCATGCGGATTTGGCTCGATCCGGAAAAAATGGCGGTTCTCGGTTTATCTGCGCCGACGGTAATGAGCGCGCTTTCCAGTAATAACGTGCAAACGGCGGCAGGTAACACCAACGGTTGGTATACCGTCGTGAAAAATAAAGTGAATACCACGACGACGGATATCCAACAGTTAAAAAATCTGGTGATCCGCGCCGACGGCGATAAGTTAGTGCATTTGGGGGATATTGCCACGGTAGAACTGGATAAAGAGCGTGATAGCGCGCGCGCGGTTGCCAATGGCGAAAATGCGGTGGTGTTGTCTATCGAACCCGCCTCTAGCGCCAACCCATTGACAGTAATAGAAAATATTTATCCATTATTAGAAACCATTGAAAAAAACCTGCCGCCGAGTATCCAATCGAAAGTGCTGTATGACCGCACGATTGCGATTAACAGCTCGATTGATGAAGTGGTGAAAACCATTCTGGAAGCAACGTTGATCGTACTGGTGGTGATCACCATGTTCCTCGGTTCTTTCCGCGCGATGATCGTGCCGGTGGTGACCATTCCGATTTCACTGATCGGGGTCATCATGCTGTTGCAGGCATTTGATTTCTCGATCAACCTGATGACCTTGCTGGCAATGATTCTTGCCATCGGCTTGGTGGTAGATGACGCCATCGTGGTGTTGGAAAATGTTGACCGACATATCAAACTGGGAGAAACCCCTTTCCGAGCGGCGATTATCGGAACGCGTGAAATTGCCGTGCCGGTTATTTCGATGACAATCGCTTTGTGTGCGGTGTACTCGCCGATGGCGTTAATGGACGGGATCACCGGAACCCTGTTTAAAGAATTCGCCTTGACCCTTGCCGGAGCCGTGTTGATCTCCGGAGTGATCGCGTTGACCTTATCACCGATGATGTGCGCGCATTTGTTGAAAGCCCATGCCGACCCGAGTAAATTGGAGCAATGCGTTGAAGGCTTCCTGCATAAGCTGACCGAAAGCTACCGCACTTTGCTTGCGCTGACCATGGCAAACCGTTTCTGGGTGCTGGGTTTCGCGGCGATTATTTTTGCGACGTTACCGGTGTTGTTCGGTTCATTATCCAGTGAATTGACGCCGAACGAAGATAAAGGCGCATTATTGGCGATCGGCACCACTTCCGCCAATAAGAATCTGGATTATGTACAGGATTCGATGGCAGCGTATGAAACCCTGCTGAAAGAGACCCCGGAAATTCAATTCTCGCAAGTGATTTCCGGCGTGCCGAGTTCGAATAACGCCTTGGCAATCGCCACCTTGATCGATTGGAACGAGCGCACGCGTAGTCAGGCGGAAATTATGGCGGATTTGAATAACCGTGCCAAAAACATCCCTGAAATTTCGGTCACCGGTTTCCCATTCCCGGAAATCGACACCGGCGAGCAGGGCATGCCGGTTTCTTTCGTGATCACCACCCCGAACAGCTATGAAGATTTGGTGTTGATCGCCCAATCGGTGTGGGAAGCGGCGCAACAGTCAGGGCAATTTATTTTCAGCAATCTGGATTTAAGTTTTGATACCGCCGAAATGAACATGCGTATTGATATGGATAAAGCCAATTCTTATGGCATTACCATGAGCCAAATCAGTACCACACTCGGCAGTTTCTTGTCCGGTGCGACCATTACCCGGGTTGATATCGAAGGGCGGGCTTACCGGATTATTTCCGGGGTGGAACGTAAAAAACGCCTCAATCCGGAGTCGATGAACAACTATTTCTTAACCGCACATGACGGACGTTCGGTGCCGCTAAACAGCTTGGTCAGTTTGGAATTAAAAACCCAGCCGCTAACCCTGCCGCGTTTTAACCAGCTGAATTCCGCCGTTATCAGCGGTGTACCGACCGGTTCGCTGGGCGATGCCGTCAACTGGTTCCAAACCACGGCGGCAGAGATGTTGCCGCACGGTTATACCTATGATTTCCGCGGGGAATCGCGCCAATTGGTACAAGAAGGCAGCTCGCTCGGCACCACTTTCGGCTTGGCGGTGATTATCATCTTCTTGGTGTTGGCGATTCAATTCGAATCGGTGCGTGACCCGTTGGTGATCATGGTGTCTGTGCCGTTGGCAATCAGTGGCGCGTTGTTGGCGCTGAATTTACTCAGCTTCTTAGGCACGGTGGGAACCACCTTGAATATCTATTCCGAAGTCGGATTGATTACGCTGGTCGGCTTGATCACCAAACACGGGATTTTGATGTGTGAGGTGGCGAAAGAAGAGCAGTTATTGCACGGCAAAAACCGAATCGAGGCGATTTCCGAAGCGGCACGTATTCGTTTGCGTCCGATTCTGATGACCACCGCCGCGATGATCGCCGGTTTGATTCCGTTGTTGTATGCCTCCGGTGCAGGCGCGGTGTCGCGTTTCAGTATCGGGGTGGTGATTATTTCCGGTCTTGCGGTCGGAACACTGTTCACCTTGTTTGTATTGCCGGTGATTTATACCTTTATCGCCAGTCAACATAAACCGCTGCCGGAATTTGACGAAAACCAACCGGTTATCGAAGATCACGGACAATTGGATCAACAACATTAATACGTGATCTGGAAAAGGAGCTGCAATTGCGGCTCCTTTTTTGTTGGTTTGAAGAATTGCGCTTGACTAAATCGATCCGCCTGCTACAAATAGTATTGTCTGATTTAACCAATAAAATAGGGGAAATTATTATGCCGCAAACAAGCAAGACGACGGACAGCGCAATAAAACGGGATTGGCTGCAAAAAATCGAATATATCGGCAACAAACTGCCGGATATAACCATGCTGTTTATCTATGCTTTGGTTATTTGCTGGTTGTTGTCTTGGGGGTTGTCTTACTTGGATTTCGATTATATCAATCCGGTGACCAAACAACCGCTGGTTATCGTCAATCTGTTCCAACCGACGGAAATTCTGGCTTTCTTTACGGCGCTCACTAAAAATTTCGTCAATTTCCCGCCGCTGGGGATTACGATTGTGGCGACCATCGGGATCGGGATCGCCGAAGCGAGCGGTTTTATCAATGTCGGCTTAAGCCGTGCCTTAAATATCATTCCGCAAAAAATCGTGACGCCGGCGGTGATTACGGTGGCTGTGTTCGCCCATATCGTAGCGGATTCGGCGTATGTGATTTTAATGCCGGTCGCGGCATTGGTGTTTTATTCGGTCGGTAAACACCCGTTGTCCGGTATTGCCGCCTCGTTTGCCGGATTAGCCGGTGGCTTTTCCGCCAGTTTTACCCCGTCGATTATCGATCCGATTATGCAGAGCTTTACCCAAAATGCGGCGCGGATTATCGATCCGACCTATGAAGTGAATATCTTAGCCAACTATTTTTTAAGTTTCGGCAGCACCTTTTTTGTGATCGGCGTTTGTTGGTACATCACCGATAACATTATCGATCCCCGTTTGAAAAGAACGATGCCGCTGGATAACGATTTAGACAATCGGCACACCGAAATTCAACCGCCGTCGCCGTTGGATCTGAAAGCGTTCCGCTGGGCAAGTGCGGTTTTTGTGTTGCTTGCGGCCGGTCTGTTCTTTGCCGCCGCACCGCAGGATTCGTTGCTGCGTTCGCCTGAAGGTTCGCTGACCAGCCCGAGCGCCCCGATTATGCAGATGATCGTGCCGTTGTTATTGCTGTTTTTTGCCGTGCCGTCGCTGATTCACGGCGTGATCGCCAAAACCTTCAGCGACACGCGCACCGTCACCAAATCGATGGAAAAAATCACCTATACGCTGGTGCCGTTTATCGTCTTTTCCTTTTTTTGCGCACAGTTTCTCTACTCTTTCAACCGTTCGGGGATCGGCACGTTAATCGCCTTGTCGGGGGCGGAATTTTTGAAGTCGCTGCAAATGCCGTCGGCAATTACGATTTTCGGCGTATTACTCCTGACCGCACTTTTAAATATCATCATCACCTCCGCCACCTCGAAATGGGCGATTTTATCTTCGATTCTGGTGCCGATGTTAATGTCGGTCAATATCTCGCCTGAATTGACGCAGGCGGCTTTCCGTATCAGTGATTCGGTGGTCAACGTGTCAACGCCGATGTTTGCTTTTTATCCGTTGTTAATTTCATATTGCCAACGTTATTGTAAAAATACCGGGGTCGGCACGCTGTGTTCGATGATGATTCCTTATACCATCGGTTTATTTATCGTCTTGACACTGGTGCTGTATCTCTACTGGTGGCTGGGCATTCCGCTCGGCTTTGACAGTGGCTACAGCTACCCGAAAGCATAGGAGGAAAGTATGCAACAGCAATTAGTCGAACGTTTTTTCCGTTATTTGGCGATCAGCAGCCAAAGCAATGCCGCCGTTGCCGGCGTGCCCAGTTCGGACGGGCAGTGGCAAATGGCGCAATTACTCGCCGAAGAGCTGAAACAGCTCGGTTTAAGCAAGGTGGAAATCGATCAACACGCTAACGTGACCGCACTTTTGCCCGGCAGCGTGCCGAATGCCACGCCTATCGGTTTTGTGGCGCATATGGACACCGTTGATGTGGCGCTTTCGCCGGCGATCTCGCCGCAAATCCGTGTCTTCGACGGCGCAGACATTCTGTTAAACGAACAGCACAACATTTGGCTGAAAGTCGCGGAACACCCTGAAATTCAAGCCTATTTGGGGCAAGAGATTATTTTCAGCGACGGCACCAGCGTGCTGGGCGCGGATAATAAAGCGGCGATCGCCAACATTATGACCGCACTTTCGCTTATTCGGCAACGGAATATCGCCACCGGCGATATTTATATAGCCTTTGTGCCTGACGAGGAAATCGGCTTGCGCGGTGCGAAATTACTGGATTTAAGCCGCTTTAAACCGGATTTCGCCTACACGATTGATTGCTGTGAATTGGGCGAAGTGGTGTATGAAAACTTCAATGCCGCCGCGGCTAAGATTGTGATTAACGGTATCAGCGCTCACCCGATGTCCGCCAAAGGGGTGATGGTCAACCCGATTTTGGTCGCCCATGATTTAATCAGTCAATTTGACCGCCAACAAACGCCGGAATGCACCGAACAGAAAGAGGGGTATTGGTGGTTTAATCAATTTGAAGCCAATCAAAGCCGCGCCGAGTTACAAATCGCGATCCGGGATTTTGATCAACGCGCGTTTGAACGACGCAAGGCGTTTATTACGCAAGCGGTGGAAAAGACAAAACGGCAATATCCGCAAATTACGATCGCGTGCACGATCAACGATATTTACGGCAATATCGCCAACACCTTAAGCGACGATCGGCGCTCGATCGATTTGTTATTCAGCGCCATGCAGCAGCTCGGCATTGCCGCCAAAGTCACCCCAATGCGCGGCGGCACCGACGGCGCAGCCTTATCGGTCAAAGGCATAACCACCCCGAACTATTTTACCGGCGCGCATAATTTCCATTCCAAATTCGAATTTCTACCGCTGCCGTCGTTTGTCAAATCCTGCGAATTGACCTTGCAGCTGATCAAACAGGCGGCGGGCGGATAAGCCGCCGCTAAAAGTGCGGTCGCAAAACGGAATAACGGCGCGGATTATTCCGTTTTCTTTTGTCGCCGGAATGGGCTGATTTGTCGAGAAAATTTCACAAAAAAAGCGGTTCGGTGATAAACTAACGCACAATTTGAATTATCTTTGAACAGACTTGAATTCATAACCGAATCGACACAGCAGTAGTGAGAGAACAGCAATGACGGATAACAAGAAAAAGGGCGGTTTTTGGTCTTGGTTGGGCTTGGGCAAAAAAGAGCAACAAGAACAGCAGCAAGCCGAGCAAGAGCGGTCAGCGCAAGCGGAACAAGTGCGGTTAGCGCAGGAACAAGCAGCACGGGAAGCGCAGGAACAAGCAGCACGGGAAGCGGCAGCGCAAGCGGAACAAGAGCGGTTGGCGCAGGAACAGGCAGCACGGGAAGCGGCAGCGCAAGCAGAACAAGTGCGGTTGGCGCAGGAACAGGCGCAACAGGAAGCGGCAGCGCAAGCGGAACAAGTGCGGTTAGCGCAAGAACAGGCGCAACAGGAAGCGGCAGCGCAAGCGGAACAAGTGCGGTTAGCGCAGGAACAGGCGGAGCGGGAAGCGGCAGCGCAAGCAGAACAAGTGCGGTTGGCGCAGGAACAGGCGCAACGGGAAGCGGCGGCACAAGCGGAACAAGTGCGGTTGGCGCAGGAACAGGCGGAGCGGGAAGCACCGCCAAAAGAACAGGAAAAACCGAGTGAAGGCGGTTTTTTCAGTCGTTTGTTGAAAGGCTTGGTGAAAACCAAACAGAATTTGGGGGCGGGTTTCCGTAATCTGTTTGTCGGTAAAAAAATCGACGATGAACTGTTTGAAGAGTTGGAAGAGCAATTGTTGATTGCCGATATCGGTATGCCGACCACCACGAAAATTATCCATAACTTGACCCAGCACGCCTCGAAAAAAGAGTTGGGTGACGCTGAACAGCTGTACCAAAAATTGAAAGAGGAAATGGCGGCGATTCTACAACCGGTTGCGCAACCGTTAGTCATCACTGATAAAAAACCATTTGTGATTTTAATGGTCGGGGTGAACGGGGTCGGCAAAACCACCACCATCGGCAAATTGGCGCGTCAGTTACAATCGGAAGGCAAATCGGTGATGTTGGCGGCAGGCGACACCTTCCGTGCCGCAGCGGTGGAGCAGTTGCAAGTCTGGGGCGAGCGCAACAATATTCCGGTGGTGGCACAAAGCAGCGGTTCCGATTCCGCCTCGGTGATTTTTGATGCCATCGAATCGGCAAAAGCGAAAAATATTGATGTGTTGCTGGCGGATACCGCCGGACGGTTACAAAATAAAAACCACTTAATGGACGAATTGAAAAAAATCGTACGTGTCATGCAGAAGCTCGATCCGCAAGCGCCGCACGAAATTATGCTGACGTTGGATGCAGGTACCGGACAAAATGCCATCAGCCAAGCCAAACTGTTTAACGAAGCGGTCGGCTTAACCGGAATCAGCCTGACTAAATTGGACGGCACCGCCAAAGGCGGCGTGATTTTTGCGATTGCCGATCAATTTAACGTGCCGATCCGCTATATCGGCGTGGGCGAAAAAATCGATGACTTGCGCCCGTTTGAGGCGCAGCAATTTATTGACGCACTGTTTAGTCATGAGAGTGAATAACGCATAAAAGAGAGAAAACATGATCCGTTTTTTAAATGTAAGCAAAGCCTATTTGGGCGGCAAACAGGCGTTACAAGGGCTGACTTTCCATCTGCCGGTCGGCAGCATGAGTTACCTGACCGGGCACTCCGGCGCCGGTAAAAGCACGCTGTTGAAATTGATTATGGGCATTGAGCGTGCCAACGGCGGCAACGTGTTTTTTAACGGACATGATATTACCCGTATCAGCGCCGAGCAGATTCCGTTTTTGCGTCGTCAAATCGGCATGGTACACCAAGATTACCGCCTGCTGACCGACCGCTCGGTGCTGGAAAACGTGTCGTTACCCTTGATTATCAGCGGTATGCACCCGAACGAAATCAAACGCCGTGCGTCGGCGGCATTGGATAAAGTCGGTTTATTACACCGCGCCAACCATTTGCCGTTACATCTGTCCGGCGGCGAGCAGCAACGGGTGGATATTGCGCGTGCGGTGGTGAATCGTCCGCAACTGCTGCTGGCGGATGAACCGACCGGTAATCTGGATAAAGCCTTATCGCAGGAAATTTTCCGTTTGTTTGAAGAATTTAACCGTATCGGCGTCACCGTGCTGATTGCCACCCACGATCATGCGATTATCCAACAACACCCGAAACCGACCCTTGTGCTGGAACAAGGGCATTTGCGCGCATTTCAATAGAGGGCAACAGTATGAGTTCACGTCGTTTACAAGCGCCTTTTTGGATGCAAATCCAATATGTATTGAAGTCGGTGTTCGCCGATTTGTGGTTGAAACGGGTCGGCACTTTGCTGACCGTATTGGTGATTGCGGTTTCGCTCACCATTCCGACCATCAGCTATCTGTTGTGGAAAAATACCAAGCAAGCGGCAACCGAATTTTACCCGGAATCGCAGATCAGCGTGTATTTGGATAAAACCTTGAGCGAAACCGACGCCAATTTGGTAGCGGACAAATTGCGCCGGCAAAACGGCGTCGCCTCACTCAGTTATATTTCGCGCCAACAGAGTTTGGAGGAGTTCCGCGCTTGGTCAGGCTTTGGTACCGAGCTCGAATTATTGGACGATAACCCGTTGCCGGCGGTGGTGATGGTCACGCCGACAGAGGAATATCAACAGGCGAATAAACTGACGGATCTGCGTATGAACCTGACTAAAGTGAAAGGGGTGGACGAAGTGCGGTTAGACAGCGACTGGCTGGAAAAATTGGGCGCCATCACTTGGCTGGCGGGGCGGATTGCGGTGGTTTGCACCCTGTTGATGTTGCTGGCAGTGATCTTGGTGATCGGCAACAGTATCCGTTCCGATGTGTACAGCAGCCGCGCCAATATCGAAGTCACCAAACTGCTTGGCGCCACCGAACATTTTGTGCTGCGTCCGTTTTTATACACCGGCTTAATCTACGGCATTATCGGCGGTATTTTGGCGGCGTTGTTAAGTGCAATCACCATCGCCTATTTTTCTACGGCGATTGCCTATGTCGCCGATATTTTTGCGGTGAAATATGAATTGAACGGAATCAATTTGATTGAAACCCTGTTTATCATCATGCTGGCGGCGTTCACCGGCTGGTGCGGCGCTTGGATTGCGGCGAAGAAACATATCAACCGTTTGGACGAGGGGCGTTAGTTGCCCCTTTTATCTTGTTTAACCGCACTTTACTCTGGCTGAAAAAATAATGTCACAACAAACTTTCCAACAAGTCGTCGAACTGCTGAATCAACAGCAAGCGCGTTACCGCGTGGTTGAACACCCTACTGCCGGCAAATCGGAAGAAGTGGCGAAGATTCGCGGCACCGAACTCGGACAGGGCGCAAAAGCGTTGGTGTGTACCTTAAAAGGTAACGGAGTGAAACAGACGGTCTTGGCAATCCTGCCGGCGGATCGGCAAGCGGATCTGGCAAAAATTGCCGCTGCGTTCGGTGCGCATAAAGCCGCGTTATCCAGCCCGGCGGAAGTGATGAGCTTGACCGACTGCGTGTTCGGCGCCATTCCGCCGTTCAGCTTTCATCCGAAGTTGGCATTAATCGCCGATCCTTCTCTCGCCGAACGTTATTCCGAATTGGCATTTAACGCCGGAACCCTAGAACGTTCGATTATTTTGTATACCGAAGACTATTTTCGGATTGCCCAACCTCAATTAGCCCGGTTTATTCGCCTCACTGGCTAGAGGGATCAATGGCGCTATCGGCGGCGTTCCGTCAGAATAGATGAAAACAACCACCGCACTTTGATGTTTCTCGGTGGCGGTGGTTGTTTCCATGCAAGGTTAACGTGCGGTTATTGCAACTGGTCCAATATCGTTTGGTAATCGCTGTTGTGCAGCGGCATATAACCGGTGAAGTGCAACCAGGTGCGCAGATTGCCGTAGTAATGTTGCAAGAACGGTTTTAAATCTTGCTTATCCTTTAACGACGCATTGTTGACATACAAATACAACCGACGGGTTAAAGGCTGATAGCTGCCGTCGGCGGCGGTTTGCAGCGACGGGGCGACCGCGCCGTTACCGTTGTCGATCGCCAATAGTTTCAATTCCTGCCAATGGCGGTGATAGGCGCCGATACCGAAAAACGCGAGTGCGTTCGGATCGTTGGCGATTTTCCCCACCAACTCCTCTTCATTTTCCGACGCGCTGTAGTCGCTGCGGCTGACCCCGGCTTCATCGGTGATTTTATCGGTGAAATAGTCGTAGGTGCCTGAGGCCTGTCCGCGACCATATAAAGCCAGCGGTTTGTCCGGAAAACCTGACCGCACTTGGTTCCAGTTGGTTATCTTGCCTTCGGCGGCTTTCTGCCAGATGGTTTTCAGTTCGGCGACACTCAAATCGTTCGCCCAATCGTTTTTCAGATGCGTGACCACGGCAATGGTGTCCACGGCAAGCGGAAGTGCGGTATAGGCAATGCCGTTTTGTGCGCACAACGCTTTTTCCTGGTCGTTAATCGGACGGGAGGCATCGTTAATATCGCTTTTGCCGCTGCAAAACAGTTGAAAACCGGCGCCGCTGCCGGAGAATTTCACCGAGATACTGGCGTTTTTGTTTTTACGCAGAAAACGTTCGGCGGCTTCTTTAGTAATTGGGTAGACGGTGCTGGAACCGTCAATAATCAACGTATCGGCGCCAATTTCAACATTGCCGGTTTTATCATTGTCGCAACCGACGCTTGCCAACACGGCGGCGGCAAGAGTGAATGCCGTGAATACCTTGCTTTTATGCATAACAAACCTCGTTTAGCCTTTTTTTCTTTTTTCAGCCATAAAACTTTCCCAAAAGGTTTTCAGGCTGCTGTATTTGGTTTCGACCGCATTGAAATAGGTTTCCACCTCATCAATGATTTCATGCTGGCTGTCTTCGATATCCGCTTGCAATTTGCTTTCCAAATCGGCCAATGCTTGTTTTAATTCCCGAATTTTCTGTTCTTTTTCACGAATGGTTTGCAGTGTCATAATCTGTTTCCTTATAAAAGTTGTCCAATGCCGATGATCAGGAGTGGAATGGCAAAGAAAACCCCAAACATATAAGCAAACACATACATTTTATTCTTTAACCCCCATTCGGCGAGGGTGGTTGCCATAATAACCGGTACTTGGCGCAATAACGGCAAAACGTAAATCAGACCGATCCCGAACACATTGAACAGCAAGTGAACCAATGCGATCTGCAAGGCGACTTGCGCCGCCGGACCGGAAATGGCGGTGGCGGCCAAAAGTGCGGTCACGGTGGTGCCGATATTGGTGCCGAGGGTGAACGGATAAACCTGTTTCAGGGTGAACACGCCGGTGCCCGCCATCGGTACGATCAGTGCGGTGGTGGTGGAAGAGGATTGCACCATCACGGTGATTAATGTGCCCGACAACATACCGGAAACCGGGCCGCGTCCGACCGCGGCGTTCAGCACGTCTTTTGCCTTGCCGACCATCACTTTACGTAACACTTTGCCGATTTGGCTGACCACAAACAGAATCAGCACCACGCCCAGTACAATCAGCAATAATCCGGACCAGATCCCCGGCAACCAACCGGTCAACAGTTTTAACAGGTTATCAGCCGGCGCCAGCAGGGTTTTCATAAAATTCATGCCGCTCATGCTCATGTTGCTGTCGGAAACAAACAGCCGTGCCAGATAAGCAGACGCTTTTTGCAACGGTTGGAACAGCAATTCCAGCGGCAATAAAACCGCCACCGCGAGAATGTTAAAACTGTCGTGTACCGTGGCGGCGGAGAACGCTCGACGGAATTCATCGGCACTCTTAATATGCCCAAGGCTGACAATGGTACTGGTCAACGAGGTGCCGATATTCGCCCCCATCACCATCGGAATCGCCATGCTGACCGGCAAGCCGCCGGCAACCATGCCGACGATAATCGAGGTTACGGTGCTGGAGCTTTGAATCAGCGCAGTGGTGACGATACCGACAATCAGCGCGACAAATGGATTCGAGGCAAAGCTAAATAATTCTTTGGCATTGCTGCCGGTGGCGATTTTAAAACCACTGCCGATAGCACCGACGGCGGCTAAAAGTAAATAAATTAGGATAGCGACCAATAACCAGGCTTGCCAGTTTTTGGAGGAGGCGCCGGGTAACGTATGCGCTGCGGTTTGAACGGTATTCATAAGTTGTCATCTTCAAGCTGTTTAAAGTCGCGCAAAGTGTAGCAAAGAAATATGACAGTTTTATGACAGTGACGGCTGAAATGGCGTTCGGCTGCGGTTGGCGGATAGGGGATAGTTCAATTATGGTCAATTTAACAGTGGGTTAAGGCGTGATGCGGCAGTGGTCATATATTTTGCCTGAAAGCGATTTTTATGCCTAAATATTGCTGGTCGAGCACTTGTGGCGTTTCGGCAGTGTATTGCCGCTGATCATAAATGCTGGCAAAACACGCGCGGATTTCTGCCGCCCGTGCTGCGCAGTCTTTGCCGATAAATTGATCGGCATAGCCGATTATCTCGGCAGACAGTTTAAACGGAATTTGGCTTTCCGTCAGCTGGAAATGCAGCTCACCGCGCACGTCGCTGGCTTTGCCGCTGAGTGCCAAATCAATTGCCTGTGCGCCAGCTTGCCCAAATTCAAACTGTGCCAGTTGCGCATTGGCAAAAGACGAGAAGAAAAAACCGGATTTTTCTAAAATAGTATCATCCAGTTTTTGATGTGCCAGATCGGTCAGTTGTGGAAAACGGGGCAAATTGCCAAGTATGATCGTTTTATTATGCTCGAAATCAAACTCGGTACGATTGATAGGGATTTCCAACCGCAATAACGGCAGATTATCTTCATCAATCACATAACCGTCGCTGCGCTCTTCCAAATCAATAAAATAAAGCCGATAAAAATCATCAATATATTGGCGTGGTACACGATAGGTCAGCACAAGGTCAAGGAAAAGCGCGTTGCCACCGTTGGCATAATCCAAATCGCGCCAATTCTCGTCCAAGGTAAAATAACCGGACAACAAGCCTTCGGCTAGCGGCAAGGAATAAGATTGTTGTTGCAATTGGATCGTCAGCATGGGCGGTCTCAAGCGAAAATTAGCAACAGCCAGGTTACACACATGATCGCTAACGCCATCGTCACCGCCGCCGAGCCGAGATCTTTGGCTCTGCCGGACAGTTCGTGGTACTCCGTGCCGACCCGATCGACCACCGATTCAATCGCGCTGTTAAGCAGCTCTACCGTCAGCACCAACAGCACCGAGCCGATCATCAATGCCCATTCGACCGCACTTTTGCCCAGCCAAAATGCCGCCGGAATCAATACCGCCGCCATGATGAGTTCATGCTGAAAGGCGGTTTCCGTCACCGCTTGTTTTAAGCCCTTGATCGAATAGCCGGTGGCTTTGATTAAATGGGTGAAGCCTTTATGTTTTTGCACGTTTGTTCCTTTTTTATTTTTATCTATTTTGCGTAAGTATAATGCGATTTTATTAGCTGAAAATGAGGGGATTTATCTGCCCCCTAAAAAATATTCCTTTTATCCTAGCACGGCAAAACTGTACTAGGTTATGCAGCCTACGGCTGAGTCAGCCGCTTTAGGGCTGTCAGAGCGGTAAAACCGCTCATCAATGCCTAACCGATTGCGACTGTAAGTCGCTGTCGGATTTAACGACTAACTAGACAACCGCCGTGCCTCAACCACGTCGTTAATCCGCAGCAGCGAGGCGAGGATTCGTCCGAGCATATCGACATTGCCCAGTTCGATTTCCATATCGATGGTGGCGGTCATGTTTTTCACATCGCTTTTACTCGACACCCGATGTACGCTGACTTTTTCGTTGGCGAGTACGGTGGTGATGTCGCGCAGCAAGCCGGTGCGGTCGTTGGCGACCACGCGGATCACCAGGTTAAATTTGGTGTGGTAACTTTCGCCCCAAATCGCTTCCACCACCCGCTCAGGACAGGCTTCTTGCAGGTTCAGCACCTGATCGCAATCGGCACGGTGAATCGAAATGCCGCGCCCTTGGGTGATATAACCCAAAATAGGATCACCCGGAATCGGCTGACAACAGCGTGCAATATGGTGCATTAAGTTGCCGACTCCTTCGACCACAATCTGCCCTTTATTGCCGCCGGTTTTGGTTTGTTGCTTGTTTTCCACCTGACGCAGGATATGCTCATCGACTTCCTCCGCCGTCGGGCGCAACAGTTTGCCTTGTAAGTAATTGCTCAGTTGATTGAGGCGAATATCACCGTTGCCGATACCGGCGTATAAATCATCAAGCTGTTTCAAGTTATAGCGCGGTAAGGCATATTCTTCGATCTGCTTGTAATTTAAGCCCAACTTCGCCATTTCCGCTTCTAACTGCTCTTTGCCGAGCGGAATGTTTTTCTCGCGATCTTGGCGTTTAAACCATGCCTGAATTTTGGAACGTACCCGGTTAATGGTAACGAAACCGGTGTTCGGATTCAGCCAATCGCGGCTTGGGTTCGGGTTCTTTTGGGTCAGGATTTCAACCTTGTCGCCCATTTGCAATTTATAGGTGAACGGCACGATTTTATCCGCCACTTTCGCGCCGATACAACGGTGTCCGACTTCGCTGTGAATGGTGTAAGCAAAATCGAGCGGGGTTGAGCCGGCCGGCAGATCGACAATGTCCCCTTGCGGCGTGAAGACGTAAATCCGATCATCAAAAATTTTGCTGCGGGTTTCCTCCACCATATCGCCGGACTGGCTGAGATCATGTTGCCACGCCAATACCTGCCGCAACCAGGTGATTTTCTGCTCGTAACCGGCACGTCCGCCGGTGCTGCCTTCTTTGTATTTCCAATGCGCCGCCACGCCCAATTCGGCATCGTCGTGCATTTGTTGGGTGCGGATTTGCACCTCAATCGCTTTGCCGCCCTCGCCCAGCACCACGGTGTGAATCGACTGGTAGCCGTTCGGCTTCGGGTGGGCGACATAATCGTCAAATTCCGCCGGAATATGTTTAAAATGGCTGTGGACAATGCCAAGTGCGGTATAACAATCTTCCAATTTATCCACAATGATCCGCACCGCCCGAATATCAAACAGTTGCTCGAACGGCAGATTTTTCTTCTGCATTTTTTTCCAAATGCTGTAGATGTGTTTCGGGCGTCCGTACACCTGCGCCCTGTGCGGCAGTTCGGCTTGCAGATCGCGTTCAATCACCGCCACGAAATCCTGGATATAGGCTTCGCGATCGCGCCGTTTTTCCTGTAACAGTTTGGCGATTTTGCGGTAATTATCGGGATCAAGATAGCGGAAACAGTAGTCTTCCAATTCCCATTTCAATTGCCCAATGCCCAAGCGGTTGGCAAGCGGGGCATAGATATTGCTGCATTCGCGCGCCGCCAATATTTTTTCCGGTTCGGAGATAAAGTTGTTTTCTTCGCGCAGAAACGCCACCCGTTCCGCCAGCTTAATCACCACACAGCGGAAATCATCGACCATCGCCAGCAACATACGGCGCACGTTATCCACCTGCAAATGGCTGCCCGACTGGCTGGCGCTGAGTTGGCGGATACCGTCCATATCGACCACGCCTTTCACCAGCTTGCGAATGTCGTTGCCGAAATCCTCTTTGATTTGGTCGTAATTCAGTACCCGACGGCGCACCAACGGGAATAACATCGCCGCCAGCAGGCTGTCGTGATCCATATTCAAACCGCTCAACACTTCGACCATTTCGCTGGCGGCATACAGCAGGTATTGCCGTTCATTGGCTTCCAATTGTTGTAGTTTACTGTCGTTATAATGCCACGTTTCGATTAACGTTTGACGTACATCAGGCGCGAGCGGCAGGCGTTCGCACCAATCTTCAACCACAAATTGCGCCGGTGTCAGCAAATGTGAGGCTCGTATTGCGACCATGCTTTTCCCTTCTCAACTATTATCTCGACGATTATCAACCAACCCGACTAAATAAGGTGATCGACTCCAAATGGGCAGTGTGCGGAAACATATCAATCGCCGCACTTTTTTCAATCCGATAGCCCTGCTGCGACAGATATTCGCTGTCGCGCACCAGCGTCGCCGGATTGCAGGAAACATACAGAATTTTCTCCGCCTGCAATGCGCACAAGTGCGGTAACGCAAACAGCGCCCCGCTGCGCGGCGGATCAAGCAGCACTTTGTTAAAACGGCGCACCGCCCAGGCTTGATCGGCAAAAGTGCGGTCTAAATCCGTTTGGTAAAATTCCACGTTCTCCACTTGATTGGCGGCGGCGTTGGCTTGCGCCTGCGCGACCATCTCCGCGACGCCTTCAATCCCGACCGCACTTGCTACTTTAGAGGCTAACGGCAGGGTAAAGTTTCCCATCCCGCAAAATAAATCCAACACCTGATCTTGCGGCTTCAAATCGAGCCAGTCAAGTGCGGTATCCAGCATTTTTTGATTTAAGAGGCGGTTTACTTGAATAAAATCACGCACCGCAAACGCCAGTTGTTGCCCGTTTGCCAAGCGGTAATACGGCGTGTCGCCATGCCAATGCTGAATGTCATTTTCCTGTTCGCAGACAAACAGTTGTAACTGCCGCTCGCTGGCAAATTGCAGTAACCGCACTTTATCCTCGGCACGCACTTGCCCCAAATGGCGCAATAACATCGCCACGCCGTTATCGGCGGCGACCAGTTCGATATGCCCTAATTGGGCTTTTGCCTGCCATTGCGGCAGCCATGTTTGCAATGCCGCCAACACCGCATTCAAGTGCGGTTCGGCAACGGCGCAATTTCGAATCGGCACAATCGCTTTTGACCGACGCCGGCGCAAACCGAGCATCAGGGTTTTAGTTTTTTTATCGAACAAAATGCTCAAGCGCAAACGGCGGCGATAGCCCCATTCTTCCGCTTGTAGCAGCGGCTGAAAGGCAATCTGCGGCTGCAAACGGCTTAAACGTTGCTGCAACGCCTGTTGTTTCACCTGCCTCTGCAAATCGAGCGGAATATGCTGCATTTGGCAACCGCCGCATTCGGCATAATAACCGCACTTTGGTTCGATCCGCTGTTCCGAGCGTTGTAAGATTTTCTGCGTGACGGCGTGTCCGTATTGGCGTTTTTCCTCCGACACCCGCACTTCCACCTTTTCCTGTGGCAAAGCATTTTCCACAAACCAGGTTTTGCCCTCAACCCGCGCCACGCCGAAACCTTGATAATCGAGGCTGTCGATCGTCAGGATTTTCTTCTTCGGCTGGGGGATTTTTTTGCGTTCAGTATAAAAAAGTGCCATTGCGGAATATGTTCAGGTTAATCCAAATTAGGCGTTATTATAAAAGCGAAACGGCGGAAAGCGAAATAGTCTGTTGGGATAAGTTATAACATTTATGTTGTCAGTGAAGCGAAAAAAACCGCACTTTGTATTGTGTGATCGGCAAAGTGCGGTTGAGATCACTCAATGCATTTAAGCATTCAAAATTTGTTTGATTTCCGCGATACTTAAATGGAATTGGCGCGGGCATTTGTGCCACACATCCAGCATTTTGCTGTATTTATCCCACATCGGCGTTTGTGCGTCGCAGCCGTTCGGGCAGTGGATTAATTCACGGTATTTTTTATCGTTTTCGGCAATGAAGCCTAAATAATTGATGTATTTTTTCTCACGGATACCGCAATAGCCTAAGAATTTGAGACGGTGCGGCGTCAGATCTTCGGTGTGGTGCAGGTTGTTGTAGGACACTTGCAGCGCTTGGTACATTTCCAAGGTATTGATCACGGCTTTACATTCTTCTTCGCTCAGGTCGCTGAATTGAGCGTATAACTCTTTTAATTCCAGTTTGTAACCGCCTTTGATGATACTTTGATAGCGGTGGTATTTGGCGGCATTGTCTTTGTCGAGTAACGCCATTAATTCATATTGATTCACCAGAATCAGGCGCTGGGTCAGGGTCATTTCCATATCATATTCCTTCTATTGAATGGCTGAATGTCGAATAGGGTTAATCAATCTCTTTGAGTTCATCTTCGGATAAGGTTTCTTTAAGTTCCGAGCCTTGTTTGCCGTCGCTGACTTTAAATTCCAGATTCTGGAAATAGGCTTCGCGCACGGTGAGATAACTGTCTTGCGATTGCTCTAACAGCACATCTTGACTGAGCAGATTGGCACGCTTATCCACCGCTTGGATCCCGGTTTTTACTAAAGTCCAAGGTCCGAGCAAGGATAATACCGGGTAGGTGTGATCGACCAAACCGCCCAAATCTTGGCGTGGCGTTGCCGGGCCATACAGCGGCACCATCACATAAGCGCCGGTGCCGACGCCGTAGCTGCCGAGCATGTCGCCGAACGAGCGTGAACCGTCGGTTTGCAAGCCGTCGATCGCGCTGGCGATATCCATAAAGCCGGCTAAACCGAATACCGAGTTGATCCAGAAACGGTTAAAATGCACCATTGCTTTGTTGAACTCGCCTTCAAGCAGGCGGTTGACGAAGCTGGCGGGTTCATCCAAGTTGTTGGCGGCATTGACCAGTGCGGTTTTCGCCGGTTGCGGCACATACTCTTTCCAGCCGGTGGCGATCGGTTTCAGCAAATAGGGATCGGCAACATGATAGTTGAAATCCCACATGCTGCGGTTAAAGCCTTCCAACGGGTCTTGCCGCTGTCCGGTCGTTTCATCAATACTTGAGCAGGCGCTCAGTGCCGTTGCCATCAGCAGTGGCAGCCATAATTTCGCGGCAATGGATTTTTTCATCTTACGATCCTGTTTTCAGATTTAACGTTTTCATTTTAACAACTTTAAGATCAAAGCACAGCATTATTTATTGCAATTTTGAGCTGGGTCAACTTGCCCAAAAGTGAATTTTTATGCATAATATTGCATTATTTTTCAAAAATAAGTCGCTGGATCAATTATTGGGCTTGAATTGTCGCGGTGGCTCAATTACAATAATTTGCTCATTTCTGCTACACTTCCGCTGTGATTCGTACAGGGCTTCGTAAATAGAGAGTAACGAGCATAATATGGGCAAGCCCGATATTGACCCCAAGATTGAACATAAACAGGATTATCCCGGGAGAAATTCATGTCTGAACCAGCCATCTTAGTCTTAGCGGACGGCTCAATTTTCCACGGCACTTCCATTGGCTATCCAGGCCATACCATCGGCGAAGTGGTTTTTAATACATCCATGACGGGTTATCAAGAGATTCTGACCGATCCGTCCTACAGCAAACAAATTGTCACCCTCACCTATCCGCATATCGGCAACACCGGCGTGAATCAAGAAGACTGCGAATCGGACAAGGTTTATGTTTCCGGCTTGGTGATCCGCGATTTACCCTTGATTCACAGTAATTTCCGTAGCGAACAAAACCTATCCGATTATTTAACCGCCAATAAAATCACGGCGATTGCCGATATTGATACCCGCCGTTTGACCCGTTTGTTGCGTGATAAAGGCGCGCAAGCCGGCTGTATTATGGCAGGGGAAATTGACGAAGCCAAAGCGTTGCAACTGGCGAAAAGCTTCGGCAGCATGGCGGGCAAGGATTTAGCGCAGGAAGTGACTTGCGATAACGTCTATCGCTGGGAACAGGGCGAATGGAAATTGGGACAAGGCTTCAGCCGTAAAAACGCGGGGCGTTACCATGTGGTTGCCTACGATTTCGGGGTGAAACACAATATTTTACGTATGCTCGCCGAACGCGGCTGCCAAATCACCGTAGTACCGGCGAAAACCAGTGCGCAAGAGGTGCTGGCGTTAAATCCGGACGGCATTTTCCTCTCCAACGGGCCGGGCGATCCGGAGCCGTGCGATTATGCGATCAGCGCCATTCAACAGCTGTTAGCCAGTAAAAAACCGATTTTCGGTATCTGCTTAGGACATCAACTGCTCGGCTTGGCGGTGGGCGGCAAAACCAAAAAAATGACCTTCGGACACCACGGCGCCAACCATCCGGTGCAAAATCTTGCCACCGAGCAAGTATATATCACCAGCCAAAACCACGGTTTTGAAGTGGACGAAGCCAGTTTGCCGGACAATGTGACCGTGACCCACCGCTCTTTGTTCGACAATTCGGTGCAAGGGATTGAATTGACCACCCAATCGGCGTTTTCTTTCCAGGGACACCCTGAGGCAAGCCCGGGGCCGCACGATGTCGCCGAACTGTTCGACAAATTTGTACATGAAATGGAAGTGGTGCGCCACACCCATACGCCGCAGGTTGTGGTTTAAGCAGGAATATAACCATGAAAACCTATGCTTATCAGTTGGTTAATGTGTTTGCCGAAAGCCATTTCGATGGCAATCCGTTGGTGGTGTTCCCGCAAGCGGACGGACTGAATCAGCAGCAAATGCAACTGATTGCCCGTCAATTTAATTTGTCGGAAACGGTATTTATACAACGCAGCGATAGGCAAAGTGCGGTCAGAAAACTGAAAATTTTTACCCCTGAGTATGAAATGCCGTTTGCCGGACACCCGACCATCGGCGCGGCATTTGTGTTACAACAGCAGCTGGGATTGTCTGACAACTATCAGCTACAAACCGAGGCAGGCTTAGTCAGGCTGCAACATCAAACCGATAACATCACTTTTGCTTTAAGTAACGGTGCGCAGTTAAAGCCGTCGGCATTAGACAAAGCCTGCTGTGCCGAGATGTTAGGCTTACAACAGAATGATATTGCCGCCGAACCGGTTTGGGTGAATACCGGCACGGAACAACTACTGTTGCGATTAAATTCGGCGCAAGCGGTGGCAAATTGCCGTATCAATACCGCACTTTTCCTGCAAAAAGCCGTATCACAAAGTGGGGAAGCGCAGTTGTATGTGTGGTTTGAACAGCAGAATAACGTCAAAGTGCGGTTGTTCTTTTCCGCACACGGCGAAGTGCGCGAAGATCCGGGCACGGGTTCTGCCGCCGCTAACTTGGGCGGTTGGGCGCTTCACAACCAACGCACGCCGTTAAGTTGGCAGATCATGCAAGGCGATGAAATCGGACGACCGAACCGGCTGAGTTTAACTGTGAACGAACAACAGACGATTTATGTCGGCGGCAAGGTAATCCCCGTCGGACAAGGTGAATTTTGGGTTCCTGAAGATTAACGAGAATATTAGCAAGAGAAAAAACTATGCCAAAACGTACGGACATAAACACAATTTTGATTATTGGCGCGGGTCCGATTGTGATCGGGCAGGCGTGTGAGTTTGACTATTCAGGGGCGCAGGCGTGTAAGGCGTTGCGTGAAGAAGGTTATAAAGTGGTGTTGGTGAACTCCAATCCGGCGACCATTATGACCGATCCGAATATGGCGGACGTGACCTATATCGAGCCGATCACCTGGCAAACGGTGGAAAAAATTATTGCCAAAGAGCGCCCGGACGCGATTCTGCCGACCATGGGCGGGCAGACCGCACTTAACTGTGCGTTGGATTTGTCGAAACACGGCGTGTTGGCAAAATATAATGTCGAGCTGATCGGCGCGAAAGAAGATGCGATTGATAAAGCGGAAGATCGCGGTCGCTTTAAAGAGGCGATGACCAAAATCGGTTTGAATACGCCGAAATCCTTTGTTTGCCACAGCGTTGAAGAGGCGTGGAAAGCGCAGGCGGAAGTCGGCTTCCCGACTCTGATTCGTCCGTCGTTTACCATGGGCGGTTCAGGCGGCGGGATTGCCTATAACAAAGACGAATTCAACGCGATTTGCGAACGCGGTTTTGATGCCTCGCCGACTCACGAACTGCTGATCGAACAATCGGTGTTGGGCTGGAAAGAGTATGAAATGGAAGTGGTGCGAGACCAAGCGGACAACTGCATTATCATCTGCTCGATTGAAAACTTCGACCCGATGGGCGTGCATACCGGCGACTCCATCACCGTTGCCCCGGCGCAAACCTTGACCGACAAAGAGTATCAAATTATGCGTAACGCTTCGTTGGCGGTGTTGCGTGAAATCGGCGTGGATACCGGCGGTTCGAACGTGCAATTTGCGATCAACCCTGAAAACGGCGAAATGATCGTGATTGAAATGAATCCGCGCGTCAGCCGTTCTTCCGCCCTTGCCTCGAAAGCGACCGGTTTCCCGATTGCTAAAGTGGCGGCGAAACTGGCGGTTGGTTACACCTTAAATGAACTGCGCAACGATATCACCGGCGGTTTAATTCCGGCTTCGTTTGAGCCGTCGATTGACTATGTGGTGACCAAAGTTCCCCGTTTTGCCTTTGAAAAATTCCCCAAAGCGGATAATCGCCTCACCACTCAGATGAAATCGGTGGGCGAAGTGATGGCGATGGGGCGCACCTTCCAAGAGTCGTTGCAAAAAGCCCTGCGCGGTTTGGAGACCGGTATTTGCGGTTTCAATCTGAAAACCGAAGATATGGAAAAATTGCGGACCGAATTATCCAATCCGGGCCCTGAACGGATTCTGTACGTTGCCGATGCGTTCGGTATCGGTTGGGATTTGGCAGATGTGTATCACTATTCCAAAATCGATCCGTGGTTCTTGGTGCAAATTCGTGATTTGGTGCAGGAAGAACTGGCACTGGAGAAAAAAACGCTGGCGGATCTGGATTACGCCGAGCTGCGCCGTTTGAAACGCAAAGGTTTTGCCGATAAGCGTATCGCGCAGTTAGTGCAATGCAGTGAGAAAGCGGTACGCGATTTACGCCATCAGCTTAATCTCCACCCGGTGTATAAACGGGTTGATACCTGTGCCGCCGAGTTCGCTTCCGATACCGCCTATCTCTATTCTTGCTATGAAGAAGAGTGCGAAGCCAATCCGAGCGACCGCAAGAAAATTATGATTCTAGGCGGCGGTCCGAACCGAATCGGACAAGGGATTGAGTTTGATTACTGCTGCGTACACGCCGCCCTTGCGCTGCGTGAATCCGGCTTCGAAACCATTATGGTGAACTGTAACCCGGAAACGGTTTCGACCGATTTCGACACCTCTGACCGCCTCTATTTCGAGCCGTTGACCTTGGAAGAAGTGCTGGAAATTATCCACATTGAAAAACCGCATGGCGTGATCGTGCATTACGGCGGGCAAACTCCGCTGAAATTGGCGAATGCGTTACACGAAAACGGCGTGCATATCATCGGTACATCGGCTGATAGCATTGACGCCGCGGAAGACCGTGAGCGTTTCCAACAGGTGCTGAATAGCCTGAACCTGAAACAGCCGCCGAATCGCACCGCGCGTAACAGCGAAGAAGCGCTGAAACTGGCAAACGAAGTCGGTTATCCGCTGGTGGTGCGCCCGTCGTATGTCTTGGGCGGACGTGCAATGCAAATCGTGTATAACGATGAAGAGTTGCAAACCTATATGCGCGAAGCGGTGCGTGTGTCCGATGATAGCCCGATTCTGCTCGATCACTTCTTGAATGACGCGATTGAAGTCGATGTGGATTGTATCTGCGACGGCGAAGAGGTGGTGATCGGCGGCATTATGCAGCATATCGAACAAGCCGGTATCCACAGCGGCGACTCGGCGTGTTCCCTGCCGCCGTATTCGCTGAGTGCGGAAATCCAAGATGAAATCCGTCGTCAAACGGCGGCAATGGCGTTTGAGCTGCAAGTGGTCGGCTTGATGAACGTGCAGTTTGCGGTACAAAAAGACACCATTTATGTGTTGGAAGTCAATCCGCGTGCCTCGCGCACCGTGCCGTTCGTGAGCAAAGCCACCGGCGTACCTTTGGCGAAAATCGCCGCACGGGTGATGGCAGGTATCAGCTTGAAACAGCAGTTCGTGAGCAAAGAAGTGATCCCGAATTTGTATTCGGTCAAAGAAGCGGTGTTCCCGTTCATTAAATTCCCGGGCGTGGATACCATTTTAGGACCGGAAATGCGCTCGACCGGCGAAGTGATGGGCGTGGGCAAAACTTTCTCCGAAGCATTCTTGAAAGCGCAAATCGGTGCCGGCGAACGCTTGCCGAAACTGGGTAAAATCTTCTTATCGGTGGAAAATGCCGATAAACCGAAATTGGTCAACATCGCCAAACGCCTGCAGGACCTGGGCTACGGCTTATGTTCGACCTTAGGCACGGCAAAATTCCTACGCGAACACGGTATCGGCGTGCAGATCGTCAACAAAGTGCGCGAAGGCCGCCCGCACATTGTCGACGCAATCAAAAACGGTGAAATCGCGATGGTGATCAACACCGTCGGCAGTATGCCGGAATCGGTTGCCGACAGCCATTCCATCCGTAGCAACTCACTGCAACAACGCATTCCGGTGTACACCACCATCGCCGGCGCGGAAGCGATCAGCCAAGGGCTGAAAAGTCTGAACGATACCGAAGTTTATCGTTTGCAGGAGATGAATTAATACGCAATAAGAAAGTGAAAGTGCGGTCTGAACCGCACTTGATGTCGAGATAAAACTAAATAATCCTTGAAAACTGTTGCCGTTTCGCCAATTGGCGTGAGTAGGTGTCGAAGCAGAGGCAGATGTTGCGAATCAGTAAGCGTCCTTTGGCGGAAACGACAAGTGCGCTGTCGCCAAGGATCAGCAAACCGTCTTCCGCCAACGGTTTTAACAATGCCAAATCTTCGGAAAAATGGCGTTTGAAATCAATACCGTACTGCTGTTCCAGTGGCGCGTAATCCAAACGGAAGTTGCAGATCAAGGCTTTAATCACATCGCGGCGCAGGCAGTCTTCTCGGCTCATGGCGAAACCTTTGTGCAGCGCGTTTTGGTGATCTTCCACGTCGGCGTAATACTGTTTCAGCTCTTTTTGGTTTTGCGCATAATGATCGCCCATTAAGCTGATTGCCGACACGCCCAAGCCGAGCAAGTCCGCTTCTTCCTGCGTGGTGTAGCCTTGGAAATTGCGGTGCAGCACGCCGTTTTGTTGCGCGATTGCCAATTCGTCGTCCGGTTTGGCGAAGTGATCCATGCCGATAAAGCGGTAGCCTGCGCCGGTCAGGGTTTCAATGGTTTTTTGCAAAATGGTTAATTTGCTGTTCGGCGGCGGCAGGGTGTCGTCTTTGATTTTATGCTGTCCGGCAAAACGCGACGGCAAATGGGCGTAGTTAAACACGCTCATGCGATCCGGATTCAGTTCGCTAACCCGTTTTAGCGTCGCCATAAAACTCTCGACCGTTTGGAACGGCAAGCCGTAAATCAAGTCGATATTGGTCGAGGTGAAGCCCAACTCGCGCGCTTTTTTCATTAGTGAGAAAATAAACTCTTCGTCTTGAATACGGTTGATTGCCGCTTGCACGTCTTTGTTAAAATCCTGAATACCCATGCTGATACGGTTAAAACCGATTTGGCGCAGGTGATCCAGCATCGACAGCTCGATTTCACGCGGATCCATTTCAATGCTGATTTCCGCTTCCGGCGAAATGCGGAAATGATCGCGCAACATCTGCATTAAACGGGAAGATTGGGCTTCGCTTAAATAGGTCGGGGTGCCGCCGCCCCAGTGAATTTGGGTCACGGTGCGCGCCGTAAATAATGCGGCGCGCGCTTTGACTTCTTTTTCCAAATAATCCAGATAAATATCCGCTTTATGCTGATGACGGGTGATGACCTTGTTACAGGCGCAGAAATAGCAAAGTTTGTGACAAAACGGAATATGCACATACAGCGACAAAGGGCGCTCAGGGTAACGGCTCGCCGCCTGTAAAAAATCCTGTTCGCTATAGCCATCGTTAAACTCAAGTGCGGTCGGATACGACGTATAACGCGGACCGGACTGGTTATATTTTTGAATCAGATTGAGATCCCACTCGATTTCAGACATTCGGTTTCCTATTTTTGTATTTCCAGATCACTCAACAATTGGCGCAGTTCTAATTTTATTTTGCTTTCTAATTCGACTTCGCTGCTTTCACGGGTTAAATCCAAGCGCATACGCTGGTTTTTCGGCAAGGCTCGGCGGGCTTCGTGGGTCGGCATATCCATCACCACTTGATACAGCTGCTGCATGGCGTGGTATTTTTCGAGCGCATTTGGCATTAGTCCCGGCAGCAGCGCGTTTAAGCGGATGACACCTTCGGATAAATTACAGTCGTCATTCAACATCGCCTTGGCGATAATTTGCACGCTGTCAAAGGTGAAATCTTTGCGTTTTTGCCGTGCGGCGGCAATTTTTTGTTTCTGCTTGCGTAATGCCAACAGCAGCCAAGCGGCATAACTTGCCAAGCCGACAATGATGGCAATGGCGATCAGCAATAAAATCAATGACCAGTTCATTAGCGGAATTTATTAATATCAATAGTGTTGAAAGTGCGGTACAGCGCGTCATCGCTGTCCTCGTCTTCTTCCTCGCTCAAGCCCAATTCTTGCATTAGCTGCGCAATGCGGCTTAAACACTCATCAACAAATTGTTGATCTTTAACGGAAAGGATTTTGCCTGCATCGAGTTGATCCAGCAACTCGTTCAAGCATTCGTTGTTTTCCAGCTGCTCCAACTCCAACATCGGATCGATTTTCTTGACTTCAGTCGGTTCAGGTTTGATCGGCGTAATCACTTTGCCTTTTTCCGGCTTATTCACCATTTCGATGATCAACGGAATTTTTTTACGGCTGCCGACGCGCGGATCGCCTTTGACCGCACTTTGCTTGTGATTATTGCTTTCCGCCGCACTGTGGCGCGAGCCGGCACTCAAGCCTTTGCGTTTTTTCTTGCGTTTTTCTTCACGCGCCAACACGTCCAGCTCATAACGAGTCGGTTTGCGTCCCTTTTTGGCTTTCACTTGTGCCGCGACGGGTTTGGCGTCGGTTTTGCGCACCGGCATTACGTCGCTGATTTTACGGGTTTTCTTCTGGCGAGCCATGTCGTTCTCTTACTCTATTCTTGGGGTTTGTGATTATTCACGAAAATTAAGCGCAAATTGTACCATTCATACCGCACTTTCACACGGAATTAAATCAGCTAAATGCAGAAATTGCCATGAGCTATTAAAGACAAAACCGCACTTTATGAGCCAAAGTGCGGTTGAGATGATTGACAAAGGTCGCTGATAAGGCAGTGTAGGGGCAGATTATATATCCGCCCGAGATTGTTGACAAACTGACTTCTCTCCCTCCGCGGGCGGAGGGAGCACCGTTTTTCGTAAGAAAAATGGGGAGGGAGGTGTAATATGAAAATGCAACATATTTATTTTTAAAATGATTTATGCCTCCCTCCGTCCTTCGGACATCTCTCTTCGTATACGGAGGGAGGGAAATTATTAGAGAAAGAGACTTTGTCATCAGCTTGGGGCGGATATATAATCCGCCCCTGCTTTTATCATAAAAATCAAATTATTTAGTCTTTGTCAGCGATACTAAACCGCACTTTATAAACCAAAGTGCGGTTGAGAGCGGAGGGGTTAAAGTAAAATGCTGCCGATAACCGCAATGCCGAAGCCGACAAAGCCGATGAGGGTTTCCATCACGGTCCAGGTTTTCAAGGTGGTTTTGGTGTCCATTTCCAAGAAGCGGCTGACCAACCAGAAACCGGAGTCATTCACATGGGAGAACGCGGTCGCGCCGGAGGCAATGGCGATTACGATAAAACATAAATCGAACGCGCTTAAGCCGGTGGTCGCGGCAACGGTCGGGGCAATCAAGGCGGAGGCGGTGGTTAGCGCAACGGTTGCCGAGCCTTGCGCCACGCGCAATGCCAAGGCAATGATAAAGGCGGCGACAATCACCGGCATGCCGGTATCGGACAACATTTCCGCCAAAACATCACCGATACCGCTGGCACGCAACACGCCGCCGAACATACCGCCGGCGCCGGTGACCAACACGATGGCACAAATCGGACCAAGCGCATTATCACAGATTTTCTCGATTTGCTCGTAGCTGCGTTGTCCTTTGAGTAACAAAATCGACACGATTAAGGTGATCAACAGTGCAATCGGGGTTTTACCCAAGAAGCGTAAGGTTTGCACCCACAATTCCGCACCGTCCACCACTTTGGTGACAGTGAGGGTGTTTAGTACGGTATCCAGCATAATCAAAAACAGCGGCAGCAATAAAATCAGCAACACCTTTTTGAAGCTCGGCGGATTGAGAGGGGCGGTTTCATTAATCGCATTGGCATTTAAAAAGGCTTTTGGCAGATCCAAATGCATTTTTTTGCCTAAAAACGTACCGTATAAATAGGCGGCGATATACCAAGTCGGAATCGCACACACCAAGCCGACCAGCACCAATAAGCCCATATTGGCACCCAGCAAATCCCCGGACGCGACCGGCCCCGGGTGCGGCGGCAGAAAGGCGTGCATAACGGCAAACGCACCGGCAGCCGGAAACGCATAACGGAACAGCGAGCCGCCGAATTGTTTCGCCACGCTGAAAATAATCGGCAACATCACCACCAAACCGGCATCGAAAAAGATTGGAAAACCGAATAGCAATGAGGCGACACCCAACGCCATCGGCGCATTTTTTTCACCGAATTTATTAATCAACGTATCGGCTAACACTTTTGCACCGCCGGTGATCTCCAACAGGCGACCGATCATCGCACCCAAGCCCACCAACAGCGCCACCGAGGCTAATGTGCCGCCGAAGCCGCCCAACATCGTCGGCAGAATTTTATCCACCGGAATGCCGGTGGCAAGCGCGGTCAGCAAGCTGACGATAATCAGCGCAACAAACGCATGAACTTTGAATTTAATAATCAGGATCAGCAATAACAAAATTGCCGCAAGCATGGTAAAAATCAGCATAGTCATATCCTTTTAAACGGTTAATTACGAGGACAAGCCACTTTCTATGAACGTTATCACTAAAAGTTACCGATAACATATATTTTAACCCAAGTGCGGTAAAGGGATATTTAGTAGAAAAGTGAAAATTTGCGATCTACTTCAAAAATCTAGCCTTGAAATAGGTTTTCTTTTCTGAAGAGAGGAGATAAAACGTGATTTAGATCACTATATTGATTGTTACAGGTAACTATTTTATGCAATTTAAGGTATGTTAAAAAATAAAAACGATTGAAGGAGTCCACTTATGGCATTGACAGAGCAAAAACAGGGCAAAAGTTTTATCTTGATGGGGGTGTCCAGCACCGGCAAAACCTCAATCGGCACGGCACTGGCGCAACGCTTGGGGATTAAATTGATTGACGGTGATGATCTGCACCCGCGTGCCAACATTCTTAAAATGGGGGCAGGGCAGCCGCTTAACGACGATGATCGCGCGCCGTGGTTGGAACGGATTCGCGATGCGGCGTTCAGTTTGGAGCAAAAAAGCGAAATCGGGATTATCGTCTGCTCGGCACTGAAAAAACAGTATCGTGATTTAATCCGTGACGGTAACGAACATGTCAAATTCCTGTTTCTGCAAGGGAATTTCGATTTAGTGCTGCAACGCATGCAACAACGCAAAGGGCATTACATGAAAACCGAGATGCTGAAAAGCCAGTTCGACACCTTGGAAGTGCCGCAACAAGACGAACCCGATGTCATCCCTATCGACATCGACGGCTCGTTTGAGGACGTGGTGGCGCGCTGCGAAAGGGCGTTGAAGCCGTTGTTGTAGTGAAAACATGGGGAAAAATGCCGAGTGTGATTCGGCATTTAGATCAAGTTGGTTAGGCTAAAAAACGTCCTATCACTTGTCCGCCGACTAAAATCCATGTCATTAATAATGAGCAGAAAAATGCGCCGAGATAAATATATCCGGTTTTTAAATAGCACCAGTTATTAATCAATAATAAGACGATAAATTGCGGAATAATCACGGCTAACATCATCATCCAACGTCCGCCGAATTGTGGTAGTCCGATTAAATCGAATCCCGGTCCTATTTGCATAAAATTAGGAATGAAATGGAATAACCAAAGCATGATTAATCCACTAACTGCGATAAATATGGATTTTAATGTCCATATTAATAACGTTGAAGTAAAGCTATTATACGTTTTTGATTTCATTTGAACGTTTAATATCAGTCCGTTATATACATAGAAAAATAATAGAATTGGCAGCCAATAAATTAAAAATAAATTAAACCGTTCCGGTGTGAGTGGTTTTAAAAACGGCCATAAAAAGCGTAATTCCACGCCCCAATACCAATAAACAAAAGAAGCCAACAGATATAACCAACCGATTAAGATGATACTCAGTGTAAAAAAGCGTGTGATAATAGTTTTGGTCGGAATACCGCGCTGACGGCTAAAAATGCCGAATTCGGCTTGAAGTGCGGTAGAAAAGTGCGGGTTGGATTTTCGCCAAAGCAGGAAAAACGCGATATTTAATACCGCACTTAGCGTAAGCCAAGTAATAATGCCATTGCCCATTTCTAGCGGCATGAACGGTAATATTGCAGCCAATGGTTCGTTTGCTCCGCCCCACTGTGTTAATAAGGGATAAAGAATAATGGTTAAGAGGATATTCAAGGCTGCAAATAGCCGCCATGTTTTAGGATTAACCGCTGTTTTGTCGCTGACGGCTTGTGTTATATGAGAAAAATAGGTTGTTTTTAATAATCCGCTGGCAAGAAATAAAGCGGAAATCAGCGCGGAAAAAAGTGCGGTTAAACCGGCAAACTCTTTATACCAATAGGTTTGTTTTTCACTGTCAAGCCAATGGGTTTTATCGCCATTTTGTAATGTAGCATTAAACCATTCGATTGCCTTGCGATTACTCTCTTCGGCAATCATCACGCCAAGATGCGTTCCCTTGACTAAATCCACTCTTCTGGCACTGCCATCTTGAAAATTGCCGTAAGTATGCGCCCATTTTAACGGTACGCCTTCCGGCTGTGAAAATACCGTTTGCCGATTTTTATTATTAATCAGCTCGCTGACAGGAAACTCTCTTTCGCGATAGCCGCCGATTTCTTCATAAAGCCCTTGTGTTAAAAGGTAATTATTAATGGTTGGATCACCGCCGTTGCTACTTAAGCCATTGACTGCTTTATGATCGGGATTCAGTTTTGCCACGCGGATAGCATTCAGCGCGCCAGTGGAGTGTCCAAAAATACCCAGTGCATTTTGATCCACAAATGGCAGTGATTTTAGATATTGATAGCCATTATTCGAACCACTCATTGTTTTGTTACTTGCCGGTAAAGTGGTTGAGAAACCGTGTCCGAACTGATCGATTGCCAAGATAACAAATCCGCGTTTGGCTAATTCCAATGCGCCAAATGTACTGGTCGCCTCTTTATCGCTTTGATAACCATGCAGGGCGAGCAATCCGGGCGCAGGGGTTTCTGCGGTGGCGGTGATCGGACGGTATAATTTTACCGCCATCGGTTGCATTTCTTCCGTCATAATGCTGAATGTCTGCACGTCAATACGTCCGAAATCCTTTTCGATCAATGACGCAAAATAGGCACTGCCAAAAGACAGTAATGCGAATAAGAGCGCAAAATAAAGGTTTTTAGTTTTCATCATCGCCTCCAATTTCGGCAAGAATAGTCACTTGCGCGCTGTCAATGCCTTTTACCAGCAGTGGCAAGGCAAAAATCCGCCGTAGATTTTGGGGGTTAAGTGCAGCTAATTTCATATCTTCGATAATACAAATAAAATGCGAACTGAACATGCCGAGCATAATTTGATGGGCTTTTACTCCATGCTCAGGATTTGATGGCGAAGCAAGGGAAATAAAATCAAAACCGATAGCTTTTAAATTCGGCGCATAGTCAATTAAATATTGCGCGCAATTAATACTCACGGCACAGCCTCTAGCCGCATAAATTTGTGGTGAAGAAGCGCGGATTTTTTCTAATCCGGTGCGAATAATTAAACAATCCGCTTGCTGAATTTGAGTTAAATAAGGTGTGAGATCTTCTGGCTCAATTAAATCGGCTTCTTTTTTAGGCAGATCGATTAACAGTGGTTTCTCATAAATAAATTGCTCCAATGGTAATTCAGAGATAGTTTTTCCATTTGGATTAAAATGATTGGGTGCATCAAAATGTGTACCAAAATGGTTAAATAAATGAATTTTGGAACTGTTGTAAACATCACCGTTATTGATATTCGTGCAGGTTTCAAGCGTCATCGTCGGTTCTCCGGGAAATCCCGGATCATGGATATCGAGTGGGTGAGATAATAATTGATATGGCATAAATCACTCCTTTAATTTAGTTCGGCATTTTTTGCCGTAAAAGCCAAAGGTTCGCTTCCGGGCTATTAAATACCGCGTCCCATGTGTTGTGGGGATTATTATTCAAAATGCCGTTATCGTAGGCCTTATTAAAACTGAATTCGGTATAACGGACGTGTGGGTTTTTAAGTTGTTGGTGAAGAATTTGATAGTTAATCCGAGAACCGGCAACCGGGGAAACTTTATCTTCTTTGCTGTGAAAAAACCAAATCGGGGTGTTGGCGAGTGAGGCTAGATTTTCTACGGTTGCGTTGCCGTCGATCCATTCGACGGAATAAGCTTCGCGTCCGCTCATCAGTAATGCGGCGGCAAAAAAGTGCGGTCTATCAAGCAGTAGGTAGAGTGCGCCCTCGGCACCGCGTGATAAGCCGACCAAATAAATCCGCGCAGGATTGATCTGCGGATTCTCTTGGAGTGTTTTATCGATCATCGCCAACAGTAATGCACGACGATTTTCCGTCTGCCAATGTACGCCGCCGCGTTGTCCTTTTTGTACGTCATCAAAGGGGTCGAAAACGCCGGCATATTGCGGCGCAAGGACAAAGCCGTCTTCATAGTTTAAGGTTGAAATCGCGCCTGCGCTGGAGAGGAGCTGTGCCGTATTATCCGTTCCTAGTTGCCCGGAGCCATGTAGAAAAATCGTCAAAGGATATTTTTTCTGATCGGATATTGGTTGGGGAGAATACAGTCGATAATGCAGATTATTTTTAGGGTCGTTTAAATAGACTTGATTGGCGGCGAATTGATCGATAAGCAGATTTTTAACGTTTTGTGGTGCGGCCGTTACCTTGACCGTTTCAGGCGCAAGGGTTTTGCCATTGGTTAATTTGAGCAAACCTTGCCGCTGAATCACATATTCCAACCGCTCTTGATAAAATTGCGGTATGCGGTTGCTTTGTACGATTTCACGCTGCGTAATTTCTTGCTGTTCATTTTTGGCACGGAATGACATCGGTTCGCTATTTTCGGTTTTTAGCGAATATAAATCGGCATTTTTATCCCATTTATTGAGTTCAAGAATCAGATATTTTCCGGCATTGGGTCTAAGTGCGGGTTCCGGTCTATCGTTACTATAAGCTCGGAGGATTTGCCGAGTCCCTTGAGTTTGATTATCCAACCGCACTTCGACTTGATAAAGATCTTGTAACTCATCGCCACTCAGCAAGTTATCCTCATACTCCAAGCTAATTGCGCTGATTTTTTGTCCTTTGGCGCTGACTTCGGTGATTAAGGTCGCCTGAACGGATTTGGTTTGTTGCGGTTGATCCGGCGTTGTATCTGCGCTGACATAGGGTGAAACGATGAGAGAGAATAAAGCAATAAAAAGAGATTTAAACATGGCAACCATCCTGATAAGAGAGATTAAAAACGCAAACGGGTAATCAAATGATTACCCGTTTAAAGTGTGGCTTAAAGTTTCCTGTTTTGTGTTTGGACGTAAACGAGAATCAGCGCTAGTACACCCAGCGGGAAGACTAAGTCGAAGATTGAACCGTCTTGTCCCCAAACCAAGTTGGATAAAATCACGGCTGTTCCGCCAATTGCCCAAGCGATAGTGGTCGGGATAGACCAGACAATCATTTGTTTTTTCACATCGTTGATACCCATCATCCGGTTTACTACCCAGAACAGACTGTCATTGAAATAACCGAAGAACAGCGAGCCCATGGTGGCGGCTTGAGCGGCAAGCAACATATTGACACCTGGAATTTCCATTAAGATCGGAGCGGAAATCGAAGCGGCGGTGATCATCGCAACCGTACCCGAACCTTGGATAAAGCGGACTAAAGTCGAAACGATAAACGGAATTAAAATTGGCGAGATCGGCAAATTAGCCACTTGTTCCGCTAATTGTTGACCCGCACCGCTGTCGCGTAATACCGCACCCAATGCACCGCCGGCACCGGTCACCAGTAAAATAATCCCTGCGGTTTTCACCCCTTCTTCTAAGTGAAGTGCGGTGGTATTTTTGTCGGCATTTGGCAATAATGCATAGATTGAGACCAAAACACTCAGGGCTAAGGCGATGATCGGGCTGCCGACAAAGGCGATCACTTGATAAAGGGTTGAATCTAAAATCCAAGCAAATTGCGCTTGTTTTGCCATTAAATCGACAATCGCTTTAATAAAGATCAAGACGATAGGTAACACGATCGGTAGCATGGAAATGCCTAAGCCCGGTAGGTTTTTCTTCTCTCTGCTTTCGATATAGCTGTCGTATTTTTCTTTTAATTCTTCATCGGTGAAAGCTTGTTGGTTAAAGTCCGGATATTTTTTATCCAACCATTTGGCATACAGGACGATACCGATAACAGCCGGAATAGCGAATACCATGCCGATTAACAGCATTGCGCCGATATCGACACCGAATAGTCCGGCGACACCTAACGGACCGGGGGTTGGCGGCACGGTATGGTGGGTGACCACTAGACCTCCAGCCAAGGCGACCCCTAAGGTCAAGAGCGAACGTTTACCATTTTTTGCCAACGCTTTGGCGACCGGGTATAAAATGACGAAAGCGGAATCAACGAAAATCGGAATGCTGACCACATAACCAGTGATGGCTAATGCCCACTCTTCTTTTTTCTTGCCTAAGAATTTAATAAAGCTGTATGCCATTTTTTCGGCGGCGCCGGATACTTCTAAAATACTGCCCATCATCACGCCGAGACCAATTACGATCCCGATACTGCCGAGCGTGCCCCCAAAACCTTTGGAAATCACCCCCAACGTTTCGGTGGCATTCAACCCGCCGACGATCCCGGCAATTGCGGAGGCAATCAGCATCGCGATAAAGGCATGGACGCGGGTTCTTAAGACTAAATAAACCAGTACGGCAACGGCAACAATAAGACCAATAATGGGAATCGGTAATCCAAACATAGGGTTATCTCCTATAAGTCATGCTGAATAAATTGATGGATAACATCGCTAAAGTTGTTATCGACATAAAAGCCTAATTTCGCCGCTTGGCTGCAATCAATGCGCGCCGGCCAACTGGCGACAATATCATTAATTTTTTTATCAAATTGGAATTCGATTTTTTCTAAAACGGCTTCTCCTTTAATCGCGGCAAGATCGCGTAACATGGACTCAACGCTGACGGTAAAGCCCGGTAGATTGATGACATGCCAGTCTCGTGAGGTCAATGGCGGTAACGTCAGGGCATGGATAAAATTGCGGATCACGGTATTCGGGCTTGAGATCCACAGCAGTAATTCTTTTGCCACCGGACAAACGGAATGTTCTCCGTTCAGTGGTTCGCGGATAATGCCACTGACAAATGACGAAGCGGCTTTATTTGGCTTGCCCGGACGAATACAGATTGTCGGCAAACGTACCGCAATGCCATCGACAAACCCCTTACGGCTGTAATCATTGATTAACAGTTCACACATCGATTTCTGTGTGCCGTAAGTGGATTGTGGCGTGACGGCGGTGCTGTTGCTGATCACGTCAGGCAAATCACCGCCGTAAACCGCTAAAGAGCTGGAGAATATAAAACGGATTTTCGAATTAACCCTGCGGCAGGCTTCCAACAGATTTTTAGTGGCGAGGAAATTGATTTCATAGCCTAAATCCGGATCTTCTTCGGCGTGGCTGCTGACAATCGCCGCCAAGTGGAATACCGCACTTGTGTCTTGGGTAATGATTTCATTTAAACCGTCAGGATGGCGCAAGTCCATTTTAATGCTGCGAACGCGGCTGTCATTATTCGGAATAACCGGTTCGTTCACATCAACTAAAATCAGTTCTTGAATTTGAATCGAATGTTGTTGCAACAACATGTTGGCAAGCCGTTGCCCTAAAAAGCCCTGACCGCCGGTAATTACAATTTTCATTTTTGAACCCCCATTATTTATACTGTTCGAACCAAGACAAACCCTCGGTGGTCACGCCACGCGGGTTATATTCACAACCGACCCAACCGTCGTAACCGATTTCGTCCAGTTTGGCGAAGAGGTGTCGGTAGTTGATTTCGCCTTCGTCAGGTTCGTGGCGATCCGGCACGGAGGCAATTTGCACGTGGGCGAATTTGCCGTTTAAGCGCTCGGTTAAACGGGTCAGGTTGCCGTCCACATTTTGTGCGTGGAAGTAATCCAACTGCACGAACACGTTGTCGCGATCAATCAGCTCGACCAGCTCCAACGTCTGGAATTGACTGGCGGTCAGATAGTTCGGTTTGACTTGCGGGCTGAGGGCTTCCAATAAAATTTTGATGCCGTGCGGTTTGAATTTATCGGCGGCATAGCGTACGTTGTCGATAAAGGTTTGTTTGTATTTGGCATAATTTTCGCCCGGCGGGACGACGCCGGACATAATATGCACATTCGGGCAGTCGAGTGCCAACGCATACTCCAATGCCAGATCAATATCGCGCCGGCTGTCGGCTTCGCGTCCCGGAATGGCGGAAACGCCCCACTCGCCGGCTTGCACATCACCGGCGGCAGTATTGAACAGCACTTGTTGCAAGCCGTTTTGTTGCAGTTTGGCTTTTAACGTTTCTTTCGGATATTCATAGGGAAACAGGTATTCGACATACTTGAAACCGGCTTGTGCCGCCGCCTCGAAACGATCAAGAAACGGCAGTTCGGTAAACATCATGGATAAATTTGCAGCAAACTTAGGCATCTTATTTTCCTCTGTTTTTCAAATCATTAACTTCGTCATCCGTCAGATAACGGACGTTTTGCCCTTTTAACAGGAACAGCAGTTTGGCGGTTTCTTCCAATTCTTCGCTGTTATCCACTGCGTCGAATAAATCTTCACCACAGACCACCACACCGTGGTTGGCAAGCAGGAACGCTTTGCCGTCCAGCGCTCTTGCGCTTAATTCGCGTGCGATTTCCGGCGAGCCGGGGCGGTAGTAAGGAATCACCGCCAGTTTGCCGACCCGCATTACATAGTAGGGGGTGAAGGCTTTGATGGCGTTGTCGCTGTCTAAACCGTCCAAGCAGGAAAGTGCGGTCAGGTAAGTGGAATGCAGATGGACAATGGCGTTGCATTCGGGGTTGCGTTGGTACATCGCCAAGTGAAACACCGATTCTTTCGAGGGTTTTTTGCCTTCCAGTAAGTTGCCGTCGCTATCCAGCACGGATAAATCTTCCGCCTTTAAACGCCCTAACGACGAGCCGGTCGGGGTCACTAAAAAACGGTTACCACTCAGGCGCACGGAAATATTGCCGGCACCGCCGACGCTATAACCGCGTTCATATAATGAACGAGCCAGTTGCACCAACTCCTGTTTTAGCTGTTGTTCAGATGAAAGTGCGGTCATACAAACATCTCCTGCGCATAGGCAAAAAAGTTTTCACTGCCGAAGTTGCCGGATTTCAGCGCCAGGAAAATCTCTTCATCCAGCGCTTTGAGCCAAGGCACGCCCGGCGCGATTTGTTTGCCGATATGGAAACCGTCAAAGCCGAGTTGTTGCACCACAATGCTCGAGGTTTCACCGCCGGCGGTAATGAAGTTTTTAACCCCGTGTTGTTTTAATTTGCGAGCCAACTGGGCGAAAGTTTGCTCAATCGCATGGCTGGCGTTGTCTGCGCCGAATTGTTGCTGAATCGCTTTTAATTCTTGCGGCGGCACAGTCGCATACACCATCGGTGCATGGGCGTCGTCCAAATGCGCAAGCACCCATTGGCATAATTCCTCGGCATAGTTCGGATTATTCAAACTCTGTTCCACCTCAAGCAAACGGTGGGCGGCCTGTGATTGGTAAGCGGCAACCTGTTTATTGGTCATGACGGAGCAAGAGCCGGACAGAATCACACTTTTGGCTTTGCTTGGCAAAAGTGCGGTTTTTGCCGCTTGTGTCGCCTTTGTTTTGCTTTTATGCGCCGCCATATATGCCGCCAAGCCCGATCCGCCGGTCACCAGTTTGAAATCGTCAACCGCCTCCGCCAACACCGCCAGCTGCGAATTGTCAGTTGCATCGACCACGGCGTAGCGGCAGCCTTGCTGTTTGAGTTGTTCGAAACAATGTCTGACCTTTTCTGCGCCTTGAATCACCTCGGCATAGCTGACCAAGCCAGTTTTGCCGCTGGCTTGTCCGTCCATCAAACGCACTAAATTGGCGTCGGTCATCGGGGTGATCGGGTGGTTTTGCATGCCGGATTCATTTAACAAGGTTTGTCCGACAAACAGATAGCCGTTAAAAATGGTTCTGTCGTTAATCGGCAACGCCGGGCTGATCACGGTGAAATCGGTATCAAGTGCGGTTAATAGCGCATCGGTGACCGGACCGATATTGCCTTTGGCGGTGCTGTCAAAGGTGGAGCAATATTTAAAATAGAACTGGGTCGCCCCGTTGTTTTGTAGCCAGTTCAGGGCTTGTAACGATTGTTGTACCGCCTCGATCGCCGGATTGGAACGGGATTTGAGGCTAATGACCACGGCGTCAACCGCACTTTGCAATGCTCGTTGCGGCACGCCGTTCATTTGCACCGTACGCAGCCCGTTTTCGACTAAGAAACTGGCAATATCGCTTGCGCCGGTAAAATCATCTGCAATCACACCTAACATCATTATTTCTCCTCTTGTTGCGGCAAGGTGATACCGTCGAAAATTTTGATCACGGCGCTGTCGTCCTCTTTGCCGTAACCGGCGTTGCTGGCGGAGGTGAACATATTAAATGCGGTGCTGGCAAGCGGCAGCGGGAAGCGCAGCGATTTGGCGGTGTCGGTGACCAGCCCTAAATCTTTGACGAAGATATCGACCATCGAGAGCGGGCTATAATCGCCGTCCACCACGTGTTTCATACGGTTTTCGAACATCCAAGAATTACCGGCGGCGTTGGTGACCACGTCATACATTAAGTCCAACGGAATGCCGGCGCGAGCCGCCAGTGCCATGGCCTCCGCACCGGCGGCAATATGCACGCCGGCTAACAGTTGGTGAATAATTTTCACCGTCGCACCCAAGCCGATTTCTTCGCCGATGTTATACACTTTGCCCGCGACCGCACTTAGCACCGGTTGCAACTTCTCAAAAGCGGCAACTGAGCCGGAAGCCATCACGGTCATCTCGCCTTGCGCCGCTTTTGCCGCGCCACCGGAGACCGGAGCGTCCAACATCACCAGATTTAATTCTGTTAATTTTTGTGAGATCTGTTTGGCGTCTTGTGCAGATATGGTAGAAGACACCATCACCGCCGTACCGGGTTTAAGTTTGGCGGCAAGCCCGTTTTCGCCGAATAAGACAGCTTTGACTTGGGCGGCATTGACCACCAGCAGCAATACTGCGTCCAGTTTGTGAGCAAATTGATCGGCATTAGCCGCCGTCTCTTTTGCCCCTGCTTGTTTTAGTTTTTCCAATAAAACAGGGTTTAAATCAATGCCATAAGTATCTAAACCGGCTTTGACGCAAGAAAGGGCTGCGCCCATGCCCATTGCGCCGAGACCGACGACTGCAACTGAATAGCTCATAAAAAATCTCCGTTCAATTTAACGTTAATAGTCATTTGGTTAGCGTATAATGCCTGAATTAGGAAAGGAAAACTGCGATGGGGATCACAAATATTCACAATTAATGTTATTTATTGTGAATATTTGGGTTTTTTAAATCAATATTTGGATTTGTTACCTATAAAGTGTTATTATTTCACGAAAATTCACAATAAATTGAAAGGATTCATACATGATTCCGGCAGAAAGACAAAAGCGAATTTTGACCTTGCTGACTGAACACGATTTAATCAGCATTGCCGAACTGGTCGAGATTATGCAGGTGTCGCATATGACCGTGCGGCGGGATATTCAAAAATTGGAAGAGCAAGGCAAAGTGGTGTCGGTGTCGGGCGGGGTGCAGTTGTTGCAACGTTTGTTTATCGAGCCGACCCACGATGATAAATCCCTCTTGTTTCAAGCGCAAAAACAGGCAATCGGTACGCAGGCACTGCAATTTTTGGGCGGCAGCAAAACCATCTATCTCGATGCCGGCACAACCACCCTGGAGATTGCCTATCAACTTGCGCAACGCGAGGATTTGTTGGTGATCACCAATGATTTTGTGATCGCCCACTTTCTGATTAAAGAGGGCAAATGCGATTTGATCCACACCGGCGGTTATGTGTGCAAAGAAAACTATTCTTCCGTCGGCGAGCTGTCGGCACAGTTTTTGCGTAATATTTCGATTGATGTGGCGTTTATTTCGACTTCATCTTGGAATTTGAAAGGCTTAACCACGCCTGATGAGAAAAAACTGGCGGTGAAACGGGCGATTGTCGAGTCGAGTAAGAAAAATATTTTGGTCACCGACGCCTCAAAATACGGCAAAGTGGCGACCTTTTGGATTTATGGTTTAGATGTGTTCGATACCATTATCACTGACCGCACTTTACTCGAAAGCGTGCAAAAAAATATTCAGAATTTGAATATCGAGCTGGTGTTGGCATAGAAAATCGCTATCGGTTTTGTTGCCGATAGCGATGGCTAAAACCGCACTTTGAGGCAATTTAGCTGCCAATCAAACGATACAGATCGGTATCTTTACGATCCAAATAGTGGAGCGATTGGATACGGCGGATAGTGCGCGAGCGTCCGCGGATCAGCAGGGTTTCGGTGGTGGCGATATTGCCTTTGCGGTGAATGCCTTTCAACAAATCGCCGTTGGTGATACCGGTGGCGGAGAAAATCAGATTGTCGTCGCGCACGATCTCTTCCAGTTGCAATACTTTATTCACTTCCACGCCCATCGCTTCACAGCGCGCGATTTCTTGTGCGGCAAGCGCACGGTTTTCTTCGCTGTCGCCTTTCACTTGGTTGCGCGGCAGCAACCGCACTTGCATGTCACCGCCCAAGGCGCGGATTGCCGCACCGGCAACCACCCCTTCCGGCGCCCCGCCGATGGCGTACAGCATATCGACGTTGTTATCCGGCAGGCAACATAAAATCGACGCGGCGACATCACCATCCGGAATCGCCAACACTTTCACGCCCATTTGCTGCATTTTGGCAATGGTTTCTCGGTGGCGCGGTTTGTCGAGGGTGATCACGGTCAGTTGTGACAGCAGTTTCCCCAGTTTGGAGGCGACGCGGCGCAGGTTTTGCTCCAGCGGCAGATTGAGGTCGATCATGCCTTTCACTTCCGGCCCGACCACCAGTTTTTCCATATACATATCAGGTGCTTGCAAGAAAGTGTTTTCGCCGCCGGCGGCAAGCACGGACAGCGCATTGGCTTGCCCCATTGCGGTCATGCGTGTGCCCTCGATCGGATCGACGGCAATCGAAATGGCGTCGCCGCTGCCGTTACCGACTTTTTCACCGATATACAACATCGGGGCTTCGTCGATTTCGCCTTCGCCGATCACAATTTCACCATTGATATCAATTTGGTTGAGCATAATGCGCATGGCTTTTACCGCGGCTTCGTCGGCGGCGTCTTTATTGCCGCGCCCTAACCAAGCAAATCCGGCAAGGGCGGCGGCTTCGGTAACGCGGGAGAATTCGATTGCAAGGGATCTTTTCATTTTGTGTGACCTATATTCATTCGTTGAGGGTGAAAGTTGAAATGTAGCCGATGGATTGGTGATCCACACAAAACGGTATTTTAGCATAAATTCCGTTGGCTTGCGGGAATTGATTGGGCGAATTCGTAAAAAATGCCCTGCTTGTCAATTTCTATGTGAAATCTGTAGCCAACTAGGCTAGAATAGCTAAAATTTCATTTGGCAATTATTACTTATTAAGGATTTACTATGTCTTTCGAACTTCTAGAACAACTCGATGAAAAAATTAAACAAGCTGTGGAAACCATTCAATTACAACAATTGGAAATTGAAGAATTGAAAGGCAAGCAGGATAATACGCAAAATGAATTGAATCATTTGCGTGCTGAGCGTGATTCGGTTGCCGGTGAAAACGAGCACTTGAAAAACGAATTAAATAATTGGAAAGAAAGAATCAGTTCGTTGTTAGGCAAAATTGATAACATCTGATTCAGCCGACCGCACTTATTGTTTCAAAGCCGAGATCCTGTTCTCGGCTTTTCTATTTTCACTCCTTTTTTGATAGAAATCACACTCCATATTGAGCATTTATTTAATTTGATAAAATAATGTGATCTAGCCCCTGATTTTTGATTTTTCCGGTTGTATCTTGTTTACGCTTGTGCCAAGCTTAATATCCAAGCACATTAACATGTTAAAAATATAAAAAAGATAAGATTACGTTATATTTTTTACTTAAATGTTAAGTTCATTTGCAGTTTTTTTCTCGACATCAAATAAAGATTTTGATGTCTGATATGATCGAAATGGAGATAAGACATGAGTGTTTTGCTAGATACGGTGACTATAGAAGCGTTGTTGGGCGGCAGACATGCGGATCCTTTTTCCGTATTGGGAATGCACGAAACGGATAACGGGATTGAAGTGCGGGTATTGATGCCGGACGCCTCCAGCATTTCGATCATCGACAAAGAAAGTCAGCAAGAGATCGTCGAAATGGAGCGTTTGCACGACGACGGTTTTTTTGCGGCGGTGATTCCGAAGCGGCATGACTTTTTCACTTATCAATTAAATGTCTTCTGGGGCAATGAAAACCAAATTTTAGAAGATCCTTACCGTTTCCGCCCGATTTTATCCGATTTGGATAATTGGTTGCTTGCCGAAGGAACCCATTACCGTCCGTATGAAAAACTGGGCGCGCATTTCACCGAAATCGAAGGCGTTGCCGGGGTGAATTTCATTCTGTGGGCGCCGAATGCCAAGCGGGTTTCCGTAGTCGGCGATTTCAACTTCTGGGACGGACGCCGTCATCCAATGCGTTTCCACCCTGAAAACGGCTTGTGGGAAATTTTTATCCCGCAAGTGGCGCTCGGCAGCCTGTATAAATATGAATTGTTAGATGCGAACGAAACCCTGCGCTTAAAAGCCGATCCTTACGCTTTCGCCTCCCAACTGCGCCCGGACACCGCTTCACAAGTCAGTGCCTTGCCGGATATTGTGCCGATGACCGAGGCACGCAAAAAAGCCAATGCCTTTGACGCGCCGATTTCGATTTATGAGGTACATCTCGGTTCATGGCGGCGCAATTTGGAAAATAATTTCTGGCTGAATTATGATGAAATCGCCGATCAATTGATCCCGTATGTGAAAGAAATGGGCTTCACGCATATTGAATTAATGCCGATTAACGAATTCCCGTTTGACGGTTCGTGGGGCTATCAGCCACTCGGCTTGTATTCCCCGACCAGCCGTTTCGGCAATCCGCAGCAGTTGCGTTCGTTTATCCAAAAAGCACATGATGCGGGCATTAATGTGATTCTGGATTGGGTGCCGGGGCATTTTCCAAGCGATACCCACGGCTTGGCGTATTTTGACGGCACCGCACTTTACGAACACGCCGATCCGAAAGAGGGCTACCACCAAGATTGGAACACGCTGATTTATAACTACGGGCGCAATGAAGTGAAAAACTTCCTCTCCGGCAACGGGCTGTATTGGCTGGAACGTTTCGGTGTCGACGCATTACGGGTTGATGCGGTGGCGTCGATGATTTACCGTGATTACAGCCGTAAAGAGGGCGAGTGGATTCCGAATCAATACGGCGGGCGGGAGAATCTGGAAGCGATTGAATTTTTAAAACACACCAACTACGTGATCGGCAATGAGATTGACGGCTGTATAGCGATCGCGGAAGAATCGACCGCATTCCCGGGCATTACCAATCCGCCGGAAATGGGCGGTTTAGGTTTCCACTATAAATGGAATATGGGCTGGATGAACGATACGTTATCCTATATGAAGCTCGATCCGGTCTATCGTCAGCACCACCATAACCAATTGACTTTCGGTATGTTGTACAACTACACCGAAAATTTTATTTTACCGTTGTCGCACGATGAAGTGGTGCACGGCAAAGGTTCGCTGTTAGATAAAATGCCGGGCGACACATGGCAGAAATTTGCCAATCTGCGCGCTTATTACGGCTATATGTGGGGACATCCGGGCAAAAAATTACTGTTTATGGGCTCCGAATTTGCGCAAGGACGCGAATGGGATTACCAAGAAAGTCTCGATTGGTTCTTGTTGGATGACCAAAACGGCGGCGGTTGGCACAGTGGCGTACAAAAACTGGTGAAAGACCTGAACCATTTCTATCAACAAACCCCGGCAATGCACCAGTTGGATTTCGATCCGCAGGGCTTTGAATGGTTGGTGGTCGATGATTGCCAAAACTCGGTATTCGCCTTTGCCCGGCGTGATCGCGACGGCAATGAAGTGATTGTGGTCAGCAACTTCACCCCGGTGCCGCGTGAACATTACCGTATCGGCGTCAGCCAAGCGGGCGTCTATCATGAAGTGCTGAACACCGACTCCGATTTCTATCACGGTTCGAATGTCGGCAACGGCGGGGCGTTACACAGCGAAGCGATTGCTGCGCATAATAAAGCGCAATCGATTTCCCTGACAGTGCCGCCATTGGCAACGATTTACTTACAGCGTCAGCGCTAGGATGGACGGTAGTAACGGGGTGTTGACGGCATGATTGGCAGAGTGAAAAAAGGCATGGCGCAGCCAATGGGGGCGTCGTTACAGATGATCGACGGCGTAAACGGCGTGAATTTTGCGCTGTTTTCCGAACATGCCGATTTGGTTGAATTGTGCCTGTTTTCGTATAAAGGTAAAGAACACCGTTTCAAAATGCAGCAAGACGCCGACCATATTTGGAGTTTATGGTTGGCGGGCATTGATGTCGGGATCAAGTATGGCTTCCGTGTCTATGGCGAGAGTCAACCGCACTTGGGACGATATTTTAATCCGCAAAAACTCTTATTGGATCCTTATGCGAAGGCGGTGGATCGCAAACCGCACTTTGCCACGGAAGAACAAGCTCAATTATTTGATTTGACAAATGATTTGGATAATGCCGAGGTGGCGCCGAAGGCGATTGTGCTTGATTCCGCGTTTGATTGGCAAGAAGACCGCTCACCGAATTACACCTGGGCGGAAACGATTATTTACGAACTGCACGTGAAAGGCTTCAGCCAACTTAACCCTGCGGTTCCATCGGCATTACGCGGCAGTTATGCCGGTTTGGCACATCCGGCATCTTTGGATTATCTGAAAAAATTAGGCGTGACCACGCTTGAATTAATGCCGGTGGCGTTTCACGCCGATGAGCGGCATTTGCAGCAACGCGGTTTATCCAATTATTGGGGCTATAACGTGTTGGCGCCTTTTGCCGTTGACGACGGTTATTGGTCGGGACGCAACGGCACAACCCCGGCGAGTGAATTCAAGCAGATGGTCAAGAGTTTGCACCAAGCGGGGTTTGAGGTCATTCTGGACGTGGTATTTAACCACACCGCCGATTCGGATTTGGCGCAACCGACCCTTAGCCAGCGCGGCTTGGATAATGCCAACTATTATTGGCTGACCGAAAACGGCGATTACCATAATTGGAGCGGCTGCGGCAACGTCTTGAACCTGACGAATGCCAACACTTTGCAATGGGTGCATGACTGCTTGCGTTATTGGGTGCAGGAATGTCATGTGGACGGTTTCCGTTTTGATTTGGCAACCATTATCGGACGTGAGCCGGAATTCAACCGGCAGGCGCAAATTTTCCAACGCATTGCCAATGATCCGGTTTTAAAAGATAAAAAATATATCGCCGAACCGTGGGATATCGGGTGGGGCGGTTACCAACTGGGCAACTTCCCGGATTATTTTGCCGAATGGAATGACCGTTTCCGTGATGATATGCGCCGTTTTTGGCTGCGCAATGAGGGCAACACGGGCGGGTTTGCCCAGCGGTTTTGCGCCTCTTCGGATATTTTTCAACATGATCACAAACTGCCAAGCGCTTCGATTAATTATATTTGTTCCCATGACGGTTTCACCCTCAACGATTTAGTCAGCTATCAGCATAAACACAACCGGGCAAACGGCGAAGAAAACCGCGACGGACACGGGGAAAATTTCAGCCATAATTTTGGCGTTGAAGGCGAAACGGATCAGCCGGCGGTGCTGCAACAGCGCCAAGCGGCGGTGCGAGCGCTACTGGCGAGCGCACTTTTGGCTAACGGCACGCCGATGTTAATGGCAGGCGACGAAACCGGGCATTCGCAGCAGGGCAATAACAATGCTTATTGCCAAGATAACGAGATCACGTGGATTGATTGGAGCAAACAAGACCGGGATTTGTTGGCTTACACCCAAGCCTTAATTGCATTCAGAAAGCAGATAACCGCACTTTCACGACACGACACTTGGTGGAATGACGATCAAGTGCGGTGGTGGAATTGCCACGGCGAACCAATGAGCGTCGCCGATTGGCAAGATCCGCACAGTATCGGTTTTCAAATCGAATTGGAACAGCGTTGGCTACTGATGGTGAATCGTGGCGTAATGCAATCTTTCCATCTGCCGCCCTGTTCTGCAGGCGAGGGCGAATGGGAACATAAACTCACCTCAGCTTGCCGTCGGGGTGGAAATGACAGGGAGGTCATAATGGCTCAGCCGGGAATTTATATTTTCTCTCGCAGAGGATAGTTTCTCTATCGAGTAGATTTCAGTTTATTTTCATATTTAGGAGAACATTATGGACGATATTTTAAAGAACTCACCTAGCATGATTCGGATTACCGATGATACCCTTGTGCTGATTTTGGCCGGCGGACGAGGTTCTCGCTTACACGAACTGACGGATAAACGCGCTAAACCGGCGGTGTATTTTGGTGGTTCTTGCCGAATTATCGACTTCGCCCTGTCTAACTGTATCAATTCCCATTTGAATCGTATCGGGGTGGTCACCCAATATATGGCGCATTCCCTGTTGCGTCACTTACAGCACAGTTGGTCTTTCCTGCCGCGTGAGCGCAATGAGTTTGTCGATATGTTGCCGGCACGGCAACAGCTGGATGACAGCACTTGGTATCGCGGCACTGCCGACGCGGTGTATCAAAACGGCGCGATTATGCGTGATCACTACAAACCGAAATACGTTCTCATCCTTGCCGGGGATCACATTTATAAAATGAACTATGCGCAAATGCTGTTGGATCACGTTTCCAGCGGGGCGAAGTGTACTGTCGGTTGTATCGAAGTGGAAAAAGAGAAAGCCCATGAATTCGGCGTAATGGGGGTGAATGAAAATCTGCAAGTTACCGATTTCATTGAAAAACCGAAAAATCCGCCGACCATGCAGGGCAAACCGGACACCTCGTTGGCATCAATGGGAATTTATGTGTTTGATGCCGATTATTTGTATGACATTTTGGATCGCGAATTTGCGAAGCCGGAATCCAGTCATGACTTTGGTAAAGACATCATTCCGCAAGCTTTGAAAGAAGGTGTGTTGTATGCGCATCCGTTCAGCCGCTCTTGCATGGGGCGCAATCCGCAAGGCGAAATCTACTGGCGTGATGTCGGTACGCTCGATGCGTTGTGGGAAGCCAATATCGACTTGGTCACCGAACATCCGCAACTGGATCTGTTCGATCAACGCTGGCCGATCCGCTCCACGCCGAAACAAACGTTCCCGTCAAAATTCTTCTATAAAAACTTACGCAAATCGCGTGCGTTGGATAATTCTTTGGTCGGCGGCGGCTGTTTGGTAAATGACGCGGTGATCAGCAATTCGGTGTTGTTTGACAACGTCAGCGTGCGTGAAGGCGCAAACGTGGAATATTCGGTGATCTTACCTGAGGTGACGATTGGCAAAAATGTAACGATTAAAAATGCGATTATTGACCGCCACAGTGTGATTCCGGACGGTATGGAAATCGGGGTGGATATGGCGCTTGACGCCAAGCGCTTCCGTGTCAGCAGTACCGGTAAAGTGGTGTTGGTGACATCGAAGATGTTGAATAAATTGAAAAAAGAAGAAGAGTAACCGTTTTTTCTTCTCTCTATGACGAAGGAAACATAAATTGAAATCATCTCCGCTCAGCGCAGAGATGATTTTCTATTGTTAGCAGAAGATAAAATACAGGATAGCAGCCCATGAAAATTTTACACGTTTGTTCCGAGCTTTACCCGTTATTGAAAACCGGCGGTTTAGCCGATGTAACCGGCGCCTTACCCTTTGCGCAACAGCAAAACGGCGATGACGTACGCGTTTTGATGCCGGCATATCCGGCGGTGGTTGCCGGTTTACCGCAAAGCGGTGTCGTCGGCACCTTTGATACTTTTGCCGGTGAAGTGACCTTGCGTTACACCGATTACAACGGTTTGGGCATTTATTTGATCGACGCACCGCACTTGTATCAGCGCGAAGGCAATCCGTATCATGATCCGCACTACAATGATTACGGCGACAATTATCTGCGTTTTGCCTTGCTGGGTTGGTTCGGCGCGGAATTGGGCGACAAGCTGGATAGCTGGTGGAAAGCCGATGTGGTGCACGCCCATGACTGGCACGCCGGGATGGCGTGCGCCTATTTGTATGCCAAAGGCAGACCGGCAAAATCGGTGTTCACCATTCATAATTTAGCCTATCAGGGGCAATTTCATTATCGGCATCTGGCTGAAATCGGCTTGCCGCCGGAGATGTTTAATGTTAACGGGGTCGAATTAAACGGGCAAATTTCTTATTTGAAAGCCGGTTTGTATTACGCCGATCACGTTACCGCCGTCAGCCCGACCTATGCCCAAGAAATCACAACCGCGGAATATGCCTATGGATTGGAAGGTTTGCTCAACACCTTGCAACAGCAAGGCAAGTTGAGCGGGGTGTTGAATGGCGTGGATTATACCATTTGGAATCCGGAATCGGATTCGCACCTGCCCGCCAACTACAAACTGAAAAGCATGGCCGGCAAAACCCGTTGCAAAACCGAGTTGCAAAAGGTATTTCGGTTGCCGGAAGACAAAAATGCCTTACTCTTTGTGATGGTGACCCGCCTGACGGCGCAAAAAGGCGTGGATTTGTTATTACAGGCGCTACCGCAAGTGCTAACCGAAGGCGTGCAGTTTATTTTGTTGGGTTCCGGCGACAGTCAATATGAACAGGCGTTTTCACAACTGGAATTGCAATACCCGCAACAGGTTAGCATCGAAATCGGTTATAACGAAAAATTATCCCATTTGGTGATTGCCGGCGGCGATGTCATTCTCGTGCCGAGCCGCTTTGAACCTTGTGGCTTAACGCAGCTATATGGGTTAAAATACGGCACGCTGCCATTAGTGCGAGCGACCGGGGGGCTGGCGGATACCGTGGTGGACAGCGATAAAGAAACAATCAAAGTGCGGTCGGCAACCGGATTTGTATTTGGCGAAGCGTCAGTGGACGGTTTAGTGGACGCATTTGAACGGGCAAAAGTGCTATGGAAAGCCAAACCGCAGTGGTACAAAGTGCGGATTAACAGTATGGAAGCTGATTTTAGTTGGCGATTGGCAGCGGAACAATATTCTGCCATCTATCACCGTCTTTTTAATGTATAAATAGTTATCGGGTAAAAGCAGGAAACCTTATGAATCATATTGTTACACCAAACGGCACACTGCCGAGTGTGGAAAGTTTTAAAGAAACAATTGTGCAAAAACTTATTTACGCAATTGGGCGCGACCCGGGCGTCGCCAGTCAGCGCGACTGGTTAAACGCAACCTTGTATGCGGTGCGCAATTTGGTGGCAGAGAATTGGCTGAAAACCCAGCGAGCCACCCAATCGCAAGATGCCCGGCGGGTATATTATCTGTCAATGGAATTTTTGATGGGGCGTACCTTGTCCAATGCCATGATGTCGGAAGGCGTTTATGATATCGTGCGCGAAGCCTTAGAACAGCTGGGCTTGGATTTGGAAGAGATTATCGAAAAAGAAGTGGATCCGGGCTTAGGCAACGGCGGTTTAGGGCGCCTGGCAGCCTGCTTTTTAGATTCTATCGCAACCTTAAATTATCCGGGAATGGGCTACGGTATCCGTTATGAATACGGGATGTTCCGCCAAAAAATCGTGGACGGACAACAAATCGAACGCCCCGACGCCTGGTTGGAAAAAGGCGTGCCGTGGGAGTTTATCCGCCCGACCAAACGTTATAAAGTCGAATTCGGCGGGCGTATCTATCAGGAAAACGGCAAATGGCGTTGGGTGGATACCTCGCAAATTATTGCGCTAGGTTACGATCAAATTATCCCCGGTTATGAAACCGATATGGCGAACAGTTTGCGTTTATGGGCGGCTAATGCCGGCGATGTGTTCGATTTAACCAAATTTAATCAAGGCGATTATTTTGCGGCAATGGAGCGGCAAAACCGCTCGGAAAACGTATCACGCGTATTGTATCCGGATGATTCCACCTATTGCGGACGCGAACTGCGTTTACGTCAGGAATATTTTTTGGTTTCCGCCTCCTTGCAAGATATTATCAGACGCCATCAATGGCAGCATAAAACACTGGAAACCTTAGCCGACAAAGTGGCGATTCACCTTAACGATACCCACCCGGTATTGGCAATTCCCGAATTAATGCGCATTTTGATCGATAAAGAAGGATTCAGTTGGCAAAAAGCGTGGGATATTACCTGCAAAGTGTTCTCTTATACCAACCACACCTTGATGAGTGAAGCGCTGGAAACCTGGCCGGTGGATATGATGGGCGCGATTCTGCCGCGTCATTTGCAGATTATTCTGGAGATTAACGAGTATTTCCTGAATAGTATCAAAGCGTACACCGAAAAAGATCCGGATTTAATCCGCCGCGTCTCTTTGATTGACGAAAACGACGGGCGCAAAGTCCGCATGGCGTGGCTTGCCGTGGTGGCTTCGCATAAAATCAACGGGGTGGCGAAACTGCATTCCGACTTAATGGTCAAATCCATTTTTGCCGATTTCGCCAAAATCTATCCTGAACGTTTCTGCAATATGACCAACGGTATTACGCCTCGCCGCTGGATTGGCGTGGCTAACCCGGGCTTGTCATCGGTATTCGACAAATATATCGGCAAAGGTTGGCGTAAAGATCTCAGCGAACTGGAACAGCTGAAACAGTATTCGGATTTCCCGAAATTTATGGACGAAGTGCGGTCGGTGAAAAAAGCCAACAAAGTCAAATTGGCAAACTACATCGCACACAATCTGAATATCGTGGTTAATCCCGACGCGCTGTTCGACGTGCAAATCAAACGGATTCACGAATATAAACGCCAGCACTTAAACCTGTTGCACATCATCGCACGTTACAACGAGATTCTGCGTAATCCGGAAAAAGACTGGACGCCGCGGGTGTTCATCATCGCCGGTAAAGCGGCTTCGGCGTACTATGCGGCAAAACAGATTATCCGTTTAATCAACGATGTTGCCAACGTGATCAACAACGATATGCGCGTGCATGATAAGTTGAAACTGGTGTTTATCCCGAACTACAGCGTCAGCCTTGCGCAGTTGATTATTCCGGCCGCCGATGTGTCCGAACAAATTTCATTGGCGGGTACGGAAGCCTCCGGCACCAGTAATATGAAATTCGCCCTCAACGGCGCTTTAACCATTGGGACGCTCGACGGCGCAAACGTGGAAATTTTGCAAAATGTGGGCGCAGACAACATCTTTATCTTCGGCAACACGGTAGAGCAAGTGGAAGCGTTACGCCATCAAGGCTACCATCCGTCGACTTATTACGAAAACGATCCGCAACTGAGAGAAGCAATGCAACAGGTCACCAGCGGCGCATTCAGCCCGAACGAACCGAGCCGTTATCAATCGTTCTCGCCGTTCAGCGACTACTACCAAGCCTTTGCCGATTTCCGTAGCTATGTGGATACGCAACAACAGATCGATGAGGTTTATAAAGACCAAAACCTTTGGGTTGCCAAAGCGATTCAAAATATCGTCAATATGAGCTACTTCTCATCAGACCGCACCATCAAAGAATATGCGGATCAAATCTGGCACTTGCAACCGGTGAAGCTGTAAAGTGCGGTTTCCCGTTGAAATAACCCTGAGCCTGGCAATTGCCAGGCTTTTTTGTGGGCGAGAGCTTAGAATCAAGTGTGGTTAACCTTCAAAGCGTAACGTTGGTTAACGCCGGTAATACGCAGTAAATGAGGCTTTATCAATGGTGTGGGCGTTCACCAAAAAGCCGCCAAGTGCGGTGGTGGTGTCTTGGTTTACATCGAGTTTCGCCACATTCAGTGCGTGGACGGTGAAAATATAACGGTGCGCTTTGTCACCTTCAGGCGGGCAAACGCCGCCCCAGCCGTGGTAGCCGTAATCGGTTTTCAGTTGGAATGCGCCTGCCGGTAAAGTGCTGCTGTCAATCGCACCGGCATTGGCGGTAAGCTCATTGACTTGTGCCGGAATATTGACGACGTACCAATGCCAAAAACCCGAGCCGGTCGGCGCATCAGGATCATACACCGACAGCGCAAAACTTTTTGTGCCTTGCGGTGCGTTTTTCCAATTCAGTTGCGGCGATTGGTTATCGCCTTGGCAACCGAAGCCATTGAATTCAAAGGTTGGGGGAATATTCTGTTCCGCTTGCAGTTGCGGACTACTCAGTTGAAACGGCTGACGGTCGCCAGCAAATGCGTTTGCTGCGCTGAATGCCAGCAGTGAAGCGGCGGTTAATGTGATTTTCAGTGATTGCATAAAATACCTTCTGATATGGTTAAAGTGCGGTGATTATCCGCCAAAAAAGGCAATCGGCTTATGCGCGGCAGTTCAGATTTTAGCCCTATTCAGCCAATCCGTGCGTTTTGATTTGCGAAGGCAAAATGGCGAAGTGTTGTTTAAATGCGGCGCTGAAACGGCTTTGCGATTGGTACCCGCAGCGAGAGGCAATCTCGGCGAGGCTGTCTTCCGTGCCGAGAATCAAGGAAAGTGCGGTGTCGAGCCGTAGTGCCTGTAGCCATTGGCGGAAAGCCGTATTTTCTTGCTGTAAACGGCGTTTCAGCGTGCTTTCGCTCATATGAAATCTGTCGGCAATCTCGCTGAGTGTCCAGTGGCGGCTGAGATCCTGTTCGACCAACGCCTGCATTTTATCCGTCCAACTGAGTTTTTCCGCCGGCGGAAACACAAACTGATGTTCGGCAAGTTGCAATAACAGTTCCAAGGTGCGGTGCCGTTTTAATGTTGGGCTGAGTTGCGGATCGCGCAAACCGTCCCAAGTGCGTTGAAAGCAATCGCTGAGTGCCGGGGTATAAATGCGCTGCCGTATTTGAGGCCCAAGCGTTTTAAATTGCGGGTAGAGTTGATAAAACAGCGCAATCGTTTGCGGGGAAAGGTGAATGATATTCGAGCGGTAATCGGTTTGCAAAGTGCGGTTAATCATTTCCCAACGACTGTCTTTCAATAATACAAACAGTTCATTCTGTCCGATTTGACGTAGAACGCCCTGTTGTAACAGCACTTTCTGACCGCACTTGACCTGCCCGATCATGTGCTGGCGGATTTGCACGCGGCGCAGATGATGGCTTTTATCCGATGAAAGGGAAAAGGCAGAACAGCGGTCCATCATGCGCCTACAATAATTTCACCAGTCGGTTCAAATCGCTTTGAATTGCGCCGGCGGTCATGGCGGGGCCGGAGCTTGGCCCGTGAATGATCAGCGGTTTATCGCGATACCATTGGCTGCGGATAATGAACAGATTTTCCCCCGGCAGGGTTTGGCTGAGCGGATCGTCAGGATCAAGTTCTTCCAAACCGATGGTGGATTGCCCGTTGGCGTGGAAACGGGCGACGTAGCGCAGGCTCAAACCGTCTTCCTGTGCGTTCAGATACCGCTCTTCGAGAGTTTGGTTTAATGGGGCGAGTGATTCAAAAAATTCATTGAGCGAAAGTTGTTCGGCGTTGCCGTCTAACAAGGATTCCACTTTAATCTTTTGCGGATCAATGTCATAACCGGCACTGCGCGCCGCAATCAACAGCTTGCGCATTGCGTCGGTGCCGCTCAGATCTTCGCGCGGGTTGCGCTCGCTCAAGCCCTGTTGCCATGCCTGTTCGATCAGCTCGGCAAAGGTGTGGAGATGTTGATCGTATTGATAAAACAGCCAGGTCATGGTGTCGGAAAACGTGCCTTCAATCGACAGAATGGTGTCGCCGCTCTCGACTAAATCGCGCAAAATGGTGTTAATCGGCAGACCGCGCCCGATGGTAGCGTTGTACAGCCAATGGCTGCCCGATTGTTGAAACGCATTTTGCAGTTCATGGAATTGCGCCAACGGAAATGCCGCGCCGCGCTTATTGGCGCTGATGACATGAAAACCGTGTTTGGCAAAATTGAGATAATGCTTGGCGACTTCATCACTGGCAGTGATATCGAGCACAACCAATTCATCAAACGGATGGGCGCTCATCCAATTCAGCAACTGTTTTGGTTCCAGCTCTTGCGCCTGTTGTTCAAATGCCTCATCTAACGTGCGGTTTTGTAATGAAGGGAGTAAACCTTGGTAACTGAGCCAACCTTTGGTGCTGGATACCAGCCCGATTAAGGTGAAATTAAATTTACTGCGCGCCGACAAGGCTTCCCGCTGTTGGCGATAGAGATCGATCCAGGTTTTTGCGATGGTGCCGTTGCCCAGCACCACCAAACCGACGGTTTTGTGCGGGCGGAACAGATCATCGTGCACATTACGCAATAAGTCGCGCCCGACCGTTTGGCGCAAGATGGCAACGACGCTGATTTGATCCGGCGATTGCCAGATAAATTCCAACGGCTGGGTTTTCAACATTTGCAGAAAACGCATCATTTGCAAGGAATTGCGGCAGACCCCGTAGCCGACAATCGCCAACAGTGCCAAATCATAACGGATGGATGACGAATCGACCATCAGCGGCAACTGTTTGAATTGAATATAAACATTATCAATATACTCGATTGGATAAGCTAATTTGACGGTTCGCTGTTGCCGATCGAGGTGTTGTGCTAACGGTGTAAGCTGTTGTGTTGCTATCCATTGTTGGCATTGTTGTTGCCATTGTTCGAACTCTTGGTTTGGCGGCACGACCAATTCAATCAAACCGATTTGGTTGTGATGGGTGACGATTTTGCCGTGCTCGCTGGCGGATAGGGCGTGTTCGATTCGGGTTGAGCCGTGTTCCGGTTGTAAACTGCTGCGTAACAATAACGTCATCTGGTGGCTTTTGACCGGTTGCAGGGTACGGGCGTGCAAAACCGGGGCTGCCAAGCGCGCCAGTTCGGTGGCTTCGTCCACCCGCAGGAAACTCAGCAGATTGGCATTATTGATTTGGTGCGGATCGGCGCTGTAAACCCCGGCAACATCACTCCAGATCGTGACTTTATTCACATCGGCCAACGCCGCAATTTGGGTTGCCGAGTAATCCGAACCATTGCGTCCCAACAGCACGGTTTCTTTTGCCCGGTTTTGACAGATAAAGCCGGTGATAACCAACCGTTTGCCCCCGGCTTGTGCCAAGTGCGGTTGCAACCGTAGTCGGCTGCGTTCAAAATCCACTTGCGGCAACCGCGCTCTTTCGGCATATAAAAACAGGCGTGAATCCAAATAATGGTTTTCCAGCCCCAGTTGGTTTAAATAAGCGCTGACCAGTCTTGCGGTCCAAATTTCGCCGTGTCCGACCACTTCGGCATAGATGGCGTCACTGAGCGGTTTATCCAGCAGGGAAGAGAGGGATAAAATATCTTCTAAAAACTGTTGTGAAACGCTTTCGGGGTGGTTGAGCAGCCGGTTGGTTTGGGTCAGATAATGGAATTTGATTTTTTGCAGTTGCTGATTGGCACTGACCGGATCATCCGCCGACAGTGTTATCCATTGAATCAGATTATCGGTCAGTTTGCCCATCGCCGACACCACGATTAAATCTTGCGGCTGGGTATGCTGTTTAATGATGTTGGCAACGTTACGGATATGTTCGGCATCCGCCAAGCTGCTGCCACCGAATTTATGCATTTCTCTCGTCGAGCTGACTACCATAATTCTCTCGCAATCGGTTGTTCTGATTTTAGCGTAGTTTATCAGTTTTCTGCCGCTATCAAAATAAGCGTATTTTATTTTTAGCAGTCTTTACGTCCAGATTGTTATTTTCGTGATTTTTGTTAAAATAGCCAAAGTTTTTATAAGGATTTTTAAAAGGATTCAATATGGCGGAGTGGAACGGCAAATATATCAGCCCTTATGCGGAACACGGCAAAAAAAGCGAACAGGTGAAAAAAATCACGGTGTCGATTCCGATTAAAGTGTTGGAAATTCTCACCAACGAACGCACCCGCCGCCAAATCCGCAATTTGCGCCACGCCACCAACAGCGAATTGCTGTGCGAAGCCTTTCTGCATGCGTTTACCGGACAACCGTTGCCGACCGATCAGGATTTGATGAAAGAGCGCAGCGATGAGATTCCGGAAGCTGCCAAAGCGTTAATGCGCGAGTGCGGTATTGATCCGGAGACATGGGAATATTAGGCAATCACACTAAAAAAGCGCGTCAATGGATATGCTTCAGGCTAATGACAAAGTCTCTTGCTCTAATTATTTCCCTCCCTCCGCATGCGGAGGGAGAGAAGTCAGTTTGTCAGCAATCTCAAGCGCGTCAATGGACGTGCTTTTCATATGAGCATTAATGACATTACGGCAATTCGCCGCTTTTGCGTTTGTCGATGAAGTCTTTGGTTTCACGCACAATCACGCCGGACAGGAACAACAACGCAATCAGGTTCGGAATCGCCATTAAGCCGTTGAATACGTCCGCGGCTGACCAAACCAAATCTAGTTGCAACACTGCGCCCGCCATCACCGTTGCCACGTAGACGATACGGTATAGGTTGACATATTTATCACCGAACAGATAAGCCGCGCATTTTTCACCGTAGTAACACCAACCGAGAATGGTGGAATAGGCGAAGAAAATCAGCCCGAAGGTGACGATCCAGCCGCCCGGTCCCGGCAGCATTTTATTGAAGGTCAGGGTGGTCAATGCCGCACCGCTTTGCCCGTCGCTATATAAACCGCCCATCACTAATACAATGCCGGTGATACTGCACACGATAATCGTATCTAAGAAGGTGCCGGTCATCGATACCAACGCTTGGCGCACCGGATGATCGGTTTTGGCGGCTGCGGCGGCAATCGGCGCCGATCCCATCCCCGCCTCATTGGAAAATACGCCGCGCGCCACCCCGTAACGCACCGCATTGCCCAAAATCGCCCCGCCGACGGCGTTCGCGCCGAAAGCATGGTCGATAATGGTGGAGAGTGCCGGCATAAACAGTTCGGCATTGACGATAATGATTGCCAAACCGCCGAGAATATAGGAAATCGCCATAAACGGCACGATAATCGACGAGGCGCGGGCGATACTTTTAATCCCGCCCAATACCACAATAGCGGTCAGCAAGGTCAAGATTACGCCGGTCACGGCGGTATTCACCCCGAATGAAGTGTGAATCGCATTGGCGACCGAGTTGGATTGCACCGAACTGCCGATACCGAACGAGGCAATCGTACCGAACAAGGCAAACAGCAACGCCAGCCATTTCAGCTTCATGCCGCGTTCGATGTAATACATCGGACCGCCGGACATTTCGCCTTTATCATTGACGATCCGATATTTAACCGCCAACACGCCCTCGCCGTATTTGGTCGCCATGCCGAAAATCGCGGTCAACCACATCCAAAACACCGCGCCCGGTCCGCCGCTGACAACGGCGGTGGCAACGCCGGCGATATTACCCGTGCCGATGGTGGCGGAAAGTGCGGTCATCAGCGCGCCGAAATGGGAAATATCGCCGTGATGATCGCTGCCGTCCTCTTTTTTCGGGTGGGGGCTAAACGCTTGTTTCAAGGCAAACGGCAATAAACGGAACTGTAAAAAAATCAGACGGAGGCTGAGGTAAATCCCGGTACCGACCAACAACGCCAGCATATAAGGCCCCCAGACATAATCGCTGAGGGCATTAAAGAAATCTTGAACAGATTGCATAGTGTTTTCCGAATAATAAAAGGCTGAAAATTAGCGTAACGGCTGTAATTGTAGGGTTTGCTGCGTTTGAAGCACGCGGAACAGCAGATCGATATTCGGATGTTTGCCCGGATTCCGTTCGGCGTCGGCAACGTGTTCGGCAAACCAAATCAAGCCTTGTCGCGCCGCTTGCGGATGAAGCTGTTGCGCAAAGTGTTCCGCCAAGGCGTTGTACAGCCGCAGCGATCCCAATTTACCGGCAATCGCCGGAATATGGTGAATTACGTCGCCCGCGGCATTCAACACGTTTAAACCGCTTAAATTTTCGACGCGCGGCATGGTTGCCAAATAATCTTGAAATGTCATAACAGTTCCTTATAAATCAAAATGAAAAAAGCGTTAATTTGCGCTATCAGCCTAACGGACGCACGGAAATCTCACCGATATGAAAACGCTGTAATTGCCCGTCGGCGGTTTGCAGCAATAATTCGCCGCTGTCGCTATCAATCCCTTGCCCAATCCCGTGTAATTCCGTATTCGGCAGCAGCAGTTTGATCGGTTTTTGGTAAAAATGATCGTATTGTTGCCAACGTTGTAAATAGGGGGTGACGCCGTGTTGTTCCACTTGCAGCAAAACGTGCTGTAAATTGTTGGCGAGGGTGGCGACCAGTTGGTTGCGTTCAATCCGAACCGCACTTTCGTTTAAATTCGCCCAAGCCTGTTCAATTGCCGCGCCGTCGGCTGGGCGCATACTCAAATTTAAGCCGATCCCCATCACCAACGCCTGTTTTTGTGCGGCGAAGGCACGGCTTTCAATCAAAATGCCGCCCAGTTTGCGCCCGTCAAAATAAATATCGTTCGGCCATTTGATACTGATATTCTCCACGCCCAATTCGCTTAGGGTGTCGGCAAGACAGATCCCGATGACTAAACTGAGCGCTTGCAAACGCTCGGCAGGCTGCCGGAAGTGCCACAGCAAGGAGAAATAGAGATTTTGCGCAAACGGCGAATGCCATTGGCGCCCGCGCCGTCCGCGTCCGGCGGTTTGCCTTTCGGCGGTGCAAATCGTCCCCGACGGCAAGGTTTTGCGCTGCAATAAAAATTCATTGGTGGAATCCACGCTGCGCAGCACCAATGCCGTTCCGTAAGTCAACCTGCGGTTGATTGCGGCTTGATCGAGTAAATTCAACGGTTCGGACAGTTGGTAAACCTGATCTGCCGAGCACCTAACGTTTAAGCCCCAAGTTTGCAGCTGGTGCAATACTGCCGCCCGTTGCGGTGCGTTCATCGCCGGCAGCAAGTGCGGTTTGCCGTCCGCGAGTAAGGTTAAAACCGATTCGAGTTGCGCTTGTTCCGTCATTTAGCCGATTGCCTGTTCGCTGTCGATCTCACCGTCGGCATTGAAAAACCGCACTTCCGCTTGCAATGCCACCTGAAATTTGGCTGACACCTGTTGCCGCACATGGCGCGCCAGTTGTAACACATCATTTGGCGTGGCATTGTTGCGGTTAATTAGCACCAACGCTTGCTGCTGGTGCACCGCCGCGCCGCCGATTTGACAGCCTTTCAAGCCGCATTGGTCGATCAGCCAACCGGCTGCCAGTTTGACCGTGCCGTCCGCTTGCGCAAACGCCGGCATATTCGGATAATCGGCAAGCAATTGTTGGTATTGCGCTCGGCTGACACTTGGATTTTTAAAGAAGCTGCCGGCATTGCCGAATTCGTTCGGATCAGGCAGTTTACTGCGCCGCACTCGACACACTTCGTTATAGATTTGTTTTGCGCTGACGGTTTGCGAATCCAATTGGGCAAGGGAACCGTATTGCAGTTGCGGCCGCCAGTTTTTAGCCAACTTTAAGCCGATTGCCACGATAGCGTAATCCCGCTGGTAAGGCGCGTGCTTGAAAATACTGTCGCGGTAGCCGAAGCCGCATTCTTCACGGCGGAAACGCCGGATTTGACCGCACTTCAGATCTAACACGTCGACATAATCGCACACATCATCAAATTCCACCCCGTACGCGCCGATATTTTGAATCGGCGCAGTGCCGGCACAACCGGGGATCAACGCCAGATTTTCCAGCCCGTTGTAACCCCGTTCGACGCAAAAAGTGACTAAATTATGCCAGTTTTCGCCGCCGTTAACGTGCAGATAATGAAAGTGTTCATCTTGCTTGTGCTGAATGCCTTCAATCCGGTTCAGCAGCACGACACCGTTAAAATCGGCTAGGAATAAGACGTTGCTGCCTTGTCCTAACAGCAGGCGAGGTTGATCGGCATAGGTTTGCCAAACTTGTTGCAATTGCCCGACGGAGCGGATTTCAATAATCGCGTTGGCTTGTAGCGATAGTGAAAAAGTGTGAAACGGTTGTAAACTTTGCATAATTTTTTAGGGGTAACCAATGAATTTGTTTAGTTTACCGATCAAATCGAGATGAGCAATCAGAAATTTAGCAAAATCGGATTTGCCTTGTCGCTGTTTCCGTCGGAAGTGATTATAATAAAAACAATTCTAAACCAAGAAAGGTTGAAAACGTGCATAAATACCGCGGCGAACTGATTTTATTGCTGGTCAGCATACTGGCGGCATCCGGTTGGCTATTTTCCAAATATGCCTTGCAAGAGCTGCCGCCGGCGGGATTTATCAGCGTGCGTTTTCTTGCGGCGGCGTCGCTGTTTCTGCCGCTTGCCTACCCGCAATTGCGCCGTTTGTCACGCCGACAACTGAAAAGTGCGGTCACGGTCGGTGCGGCGTTTAGCCTGAATTTGTTTTTGTGGGTGCAGGGCATGAGCTATACCGAAAACATGGGCGAGGGTGCGTTTATCGTCAGTTTGTCGATGTTGTTGGCGCCGTTGATGTCATGGCTGATTTTCCGCCATCGCCCGCAACGGATGTTCTGGTTCTGTCTGCCGCTTGCCGCCGCCGGGTTGTTTTTATTAGCTTCGGGCAGTGGGTTGCATTTGTCGCTCGGCAATGCGCTGTTCTTGTTGTCGTCCACCGTGGCGGCGACCTCGTTTGTACTGAACAGCCAATTTTCCAGAACCGTGCCGGTGTTGCCGCTCACCACCATCCAATTGGCCATGGTCGGTATTTTTTGCGGGATCTTTTCTCTCTTATTCGAAAGCTGGCAATTTCCGATTAGCGGCAGCACTTGGGGCTGGGTTGCCATTAGCGCGGTGTTCGCCACCTCGTTCCGGTTTTTGCTGCAAGTGATCGGGCAAAAACACAGCCAAATCACCAATGCCGCGATTATCATGATCTTAGAACCGGTCTGGACACTGCTGTTAAGTATCAGTTTACTCGGCGAAATCCTTACTTGGCAAAAAGCCCTCGGCTGCGGTTTAATCCTGACCGCACTTTTCGCCTACCGCCTGCAACCGCAGTTTCGTTACCGTCAATTATTATGGCAGCAGAAAAAGCGGCGTAAAAGCAAACGGCGTTAACAAACCGGCTTATCTGCCGAATGAGCCGAATATCAGATTATTTCAGAACCGATTGTATAGCGCCAATATGGAACGATATTGATGACCATCTTGATTGACCCGGACTTGCTCGAGCTTGAACCGCACTTTGCGTCTGATCCAGCGCAAAAACAGTGGTGCGTCTATTTTTTGTTATGTCAAAACAATGCGTTGTATTGCGGTATCAGTAATCAGCCGAAAGTGCGGTTTCACGTGCATTTGAGCGGCAAAGGCGCAAAATTTACCCGTATGCATCCACCGCTGGAAATGCGTTTGATTTATCACGGCTTATCGCGTGCCGACGCCAGTCGCTTAGAAGCGAAAATCAAGCGTTTAAAGACGGAACAAAAACGGCAATTGTGGGATAGGCTGGCAAAAAGAAAGGCGGAAAATTTCCGCCCTTGAGTTTGTTTGTGACACTAATCGAATTAGTGCTTATGTTTACCGCCGCAGCAGCCTTCGTGGCCGTGGTGGTGTCCGTGATGATCGTGCTCATGTCCGTGGTGATCATGGTTGTGTCCGCAACCGCAGCCGTGACCTTCTTCGTCACTGTCGTGTCCGCCGCAGCAACCGCCGCCTTCGGCGTGGATATGACCGTGGGCGATCTCTTCCAAGGTCGCTTCGCGGGCGGCAACGATTTCCACGTTAAACAGTAATTCCTGACCGGCTAACATATGGTTGCCGTCAACCACGACATAATCGTCGCCCACTTCGGTAATCACCACCGGCAACGGACCGATGTCGGTATCAGCGATAAAACGCATGCCGACTTCCAAATCGTCAACGCCGACAAACACATCTTTCGGTACGCGTTGCACCATATTATCGTTGTATGCGCCGTAACCTTCTTCCGGTTTCACCCGTACTTCCAGTTTTTCACCGACTTCACGGCCTTCAAGGGCGTTTTCCAAGCCGATCACTAAGTTATTGTGTCCTTGCAGATACTCTAACGGTTGATTTGCCGGCGCTTCATCGACTAACACCCCATCTTCAGTACGAACTTGATATGCGATACTGACTACAACATTTTTTGCAATTTTCATCGGCTACTCCGCCTTAATTAATGGATAAAAGAGATAGAAAGCAGGATTATACGCTAACCCTGCCGATAAGTTAATGGACGTTATTCATTTATCAGATCAATAGAGGCGTTCAGCTGAATTTTCAAGTCCGCCACGCCGCTTTGCACCTGCATGGGTTCGGCTTCGCTGCTGGCAAAGACGGCTTTGCGTTCATAATAGATTGTTTGCTGGTCGTTACCGGATTCATTCACACTGCTAATGTCTAAATTAGCCACACGATAACTTTTGGCAGACAAATTTTTACTGATCAACTCGGCTTTTTGTTTAAACGCTTGTAACACTTCTTCGGTTAGCGCTTGCTCTAATGCCAGTTTCCGTGTTTGGGAGACGGTGAAATTGGTGTTTTGCACCGCCAGCTGTTCGCCGGTGGCGGCGATTAATTCGGAAAGTGCGGTAAAATCTTGGCTTTCCAAGGTGATTTCCGCGTAATCCGTCCAGCCGCTCGGTTTGCCCTGTTTATCGTAATTGATATAGGTGCGGCGGTTAGTCATGCCGGTTTGAATATTGCGTTTTTTGGCTTCTTCTACTGCCAGATTCAGCTTTTGTGTGACGGTTTCGCTGATCGCTTTTAAGGTTTTGCCCGACTCCTGCGCATACAGCACCACCTGCATCGTGTCGCGTTCGACTTGGCGCAACACTTCGACATTGAAATTCACCCGTTGCGGTTCGTGGTCTTTGTCAGCGGCAGCCTGTGTCGGAAGTGCGGTTGCCAATAAGAACATACCGCTGCCAAGTAGGGTTTTCAGCTGTTTTTTCATCTTTTGCGTTCCTTATTTAGACCTGTAACCAAAAAGTTACCGGCCCGTCATTGGTTAAACTGACCTGCATATCGGCGGCGAAAATGCCGGTTGCAGTGCGGATCTGGGCGCGACATTGCTCGCTGAAATAAGCGTAGAGCTGTTCCGCCGATTGCGGCGCAGCGCCGTTGGAAAAGCTCGGGCGCAGGCCTTTGTGGGTGTCGGCCGCCAATGTAAACTGAGACACCACTAACACGCTGCCGTTCACTTGTTTGACGTTTAAATTCATTTTGCCGTTGTCATCGGCAAAGACGCGATAGGCTAGGACTTTCTCCAGTAACTTATCCGCTTTTGCCTGATCGTCTTCTTTTTCGACCCCGAGCAGCACCAATAAGCCATGCCCGATTTCACCGACAGTTTGATTTTCGACGGTGACGGCGGCACGGGTAACACGTTGAATTAACGCAATCATTTTTCATTTCCCGCTTGGGGCGCAGCGGTTTTTGCCACCGCAGTGCTTTGCGCTTTACCCAGTTCTATTCTTTTGACCAGACGTTGCAAGTCGCCATGAAATTTTTGTTGTTTCTGCTGGTACTCTTTGTGTAGATCCAAATCGCCTTTTTTCACCAAATGGAAATCTTCCAACACCGCAGTAAGTTGGGCGCCGAGCAGGACAAAGGTCCAACTGAGCTGAATCCACAACAACAAAATCGGCAGGGTTGCCAAAGCGCCGTAAATCAATTGGTAAGAAGGGAACATGGTCATATACCAAGTGAAAGCGCGTCTGCCGAGGGTAAAAAAGACCGCCGCGACCAATGCGCCAATCATGGCGTAACGCAGGTTGACTTTGGTATTCGGCACCACGGTATAAATCAGGGTGAATGCCAGCCAAGTCAGCACAAACGGCACTAGGCTAAGCAGTTTCGTCCCGAGCGGCAGCACGCTGCCATGACTGAAAAATTGGATTGAGAAAATATAAGAGCTGATGATCAGGCTGACGGCAAGAAATAGCGGCCCCAGGGTGAGAATCATCCAGTAGATCGCAAACGAAAACAACAAGGTGCGTGAATTGGTGTTCGGCCAAATATCATTTAGGGTGTGATCGATCGAAGAAATCAACATCAAGGCAACCACAATCAAGCCGATAATCCCGACGCCGCTCATTTTGGTTGAATTGGTGACAAATTCATTCAGATACTGTTGTAAAATACCGCCGGTTTCCGGGGCGAAATTATCAAAAATCAAATTTTGAATTTGCCCGCTCACTTCCTGAAACACCGGGAAAGCGGAAAAAACCGCCAAAACGACGATCATCAACGGCACCAGTGCCAACATGGTACTATAGGTCAGATAACCCGCCGCCATCGTCAGTTTGTTTTGATTAAAGCGGTGCCAAAACAGTTTTAAAAAAAGCAACGTCTGGGAAAAAAAGTGTGCCATTTGATTATCCTTTGCTTAGTCAGACAGCCAATTACGCAAAATCTGCTCGCCGTATTCGCTAATAAACGATTCGGGATGAAACTGCACCCCGTAAATCGGCAAAGTGCGGTGCTGCATTGCCATCAGCGTGCCGTCTTGGTCGACCGCCGTTGCCTGTAAGCAACTCGGCAGGCTGTCGTTTTTCACCGCCCAAGAGTGATACAGTCCTATCTTAAAGGATTGCGGCAGATTTTTAAACAGTAACGAATCCGCGGTTTGGCGCAAAACCGCACTTCGTCCGTGGCGGATCTGCGGCAGGTTATACAGCTCGCCGCCAAAAAACTGGCATAAGGTTTGGTGCCCCAAACACACGCCGAGAATGGATTTTTGCCGGTGATAACGTTGTAACATCGCAAACAACTGCGGATACGCCGACGGTACATCCGGACCGGGCGAAATCAACAGATGGCTAAATTGCGCCACCGCGTCTAAATCCACGTTTTCGGTATCACACACTTGCATTTCCACCTCAAGCCTGCGCAGCAGATCGACCAGATTGTAGGTGAAGGAATCGTGGTTGTTGATGATCAGTAGCATGGTTATCCTTATAACTTGTTAATCAAGCCGAAAATCAGGGTGTAGATTTTTCCAATGGCGTTGTAAAACAACCTTATGTTGCTCGTCCATCGGTAAATGAACCAATTGATTGCGCCATTGTTGCCGTGCCAGTTGCAAAACATCGCGTAAATGGACTTGAATTGCTTGCCACGGCGCGCCGATCCGCTTTGTCCACTGTTCAAAATGTGAAAAATTGAGTTGATACCAATTTTTTTCTTTCCCCAAATTCAACGCAATCTGTGCCTCTTGCGCAATATACGGCAGGGTGCAGACAATATCATACGCCGGTGCCAACCGCACTTGCCGTTCGGGATAAAACAAACTCCAATTTTTGATATGCGCATCGCCATTCGCCAACAAAATATTGACTAATAGACGGCGTGCCATTTGTTGTAATTCGGCTAAACCCTGTTCCGCATAGCGATAAATCACCGCACCGATTTGTTCATAATTGATTTTATTGTATTTATTATGCGGATACAGCTCGAAAATTTGCGCAAAGTCTTCACTGTGGATACGTTGCGGCTTATGCGCCAGTAAAGTGCGGTCAAAACGTTTGATTGCATAAGCATACTCTTCATTTTGTGCGAGCGCGATCTCGGGCAAGCCGTCTAAATCCGTGAGTGCAATTAATTGAATTTCAGGAATCACCACCCCGGCCAATTCGGCCAATTTCATCATACTGTATTCATTTTGCGGCACGGTACGACGTAGCGAAAACGGGGTTTTGATAATCCAATCATCTTCACCATGCAACTGATTTAGATAAAAACGCTTGTCCTGCTTGTGTCCGGAAAATTTCATCTGCACACCGGCAAGGGAAAATTTTTGTTGGTGCTGCGTTTGTAGTTCAATTTGTTCAGGTTGTTGTGTGCCGATTTTCGCCCATTGCGGCAATTCGTGGGTTAGCGGTGTCGCCACCAACGCACCGGGCAAGTTTTCACCTAATTGCGCAAGCAATGGAAATTCATTTTCAGGGGGAATTTTCAGACTTTGCGCAATCCAGTCACGCAAAATACCCTCGGGCAGCAGATTGGACAATAACGGCGTCATTCGATGGTGGTAGAGATGGCTCACATTGCTGGTAAAATAATCGGGACGAAGCCGTTGGGCAAGTGTGATCAGCGGTTGTTTTTCCGCTGGTAACAGTTGATATTCAGGGGCAAAAATCAGGCGGTTATGGTTACCAGCGTAATTGAGTAAAACACCGATTTGCGTTCCATGCAAGTGCAGGTTGAGGGCTTGTACTTTGCTCATGTTTCATCTCCCAATTCAGCTAAAAAAGCCGCTAATTTAGGTTCGGCAGCTTGGGTATGCTCAACGATCAGTTGTTGCAATGTCGTGCTGTCCAGTTTAGCGAGCTGCGCAAGTAAGCCGATTTTCTCTTTTTCTGCGATAAATAACTGCAAGTCGAAACCTTCTAAAATGCGCAGCAGTGTTGAGGCGCGCAGATCCTGACCGGCTTCAATCCGCTGATATTGTTGCTGGCTCATGCCGATTTTAAACAACATATCTTTCTGATTGATCCCGAGCTGTTCACGTCGCTGCTTTAAGACCGCACTTAGTTGATTTATGCTTTGCATATTATTTATGCCAAATAGTGAATGATTAATACTCAATTAGGTATTCGCTTTACTAAGCGATACCTAATTTGTACTATAGCATAAAACATTTTTTAAGTTGTAATTTTAATTTAAAACAACTTTTTTATTGTTTTATTCAATCCCTACCAGCTTATGCGTTTGTAAACTCAACTGCCACTTTGGGCGTTTGCCTGTCAGGGATTCAGGGCGTTGATTGAGTTCGCCCAGTTTGCGAATCGTATCCAGCAGGTTCATTTCGCCTTGTTGTTCGCAAGGGGAGAGATAATAGTGGCTTGCTTGAATTTGTCGTTCGATCTGTTCGCAAAACGGCAGGATTTCGCCGTCATTAACGATCCGCACTTCATCGGCAGAGGAGAGGCAACGTTGTTGGTATTTGTGCCGATACAGCAGTTTCGGGCTGGTGGCGATGTAGTCGATTTGCGGCGGAATCGGTTTTAAACCGTTAGTTTCGATTGCCAAAAAATAACCGTCGGTTTTCAGTTGATCGAGCAGTACGCTCAGTTTCGGCTGAATGGTCGGTTCACCACCGGTGATGATAATGTTAGTTGCCGAATATGACCGCACTTTTTGCAAAATCTGCGCCAAGCTCCAGCGTTCAAACTGGCTGTAGTTGGTGTCGCACCACGGGCAGGCAAGGTTGCATTTGCCGAAGCGGATAAAAATGCTTGGCATGCCGGTGTTGAACCCTTCCCCTTGCAGGCTTTCGAAGATTTCGACAATGTTGTAGTGGATTTCGCGCTTCATCAAACGTCCGTATATTCACAAAATGAGGTCGGTGTTTCCCATAGGCGGACGGCGGAAATCGGCAAACCGGCGTGTTGCAGGCGTTGAAAGATAAACTGTGACATCTGCTCGGCGGTGGTGCGGTAGGGCAGGGCGAACACTTTCGAATCCAATTCTTGCAACAACGCCGCCACCTTGCACTCTTTCGCGCTATTTTCATCAAAGATAAACGCATGATCCATCGGTTTGAGGATTAATTCGTCCACTACGTTTTTCAGATCACTGTAATCCATCACCATACCGCACTTTGCTTCATCGGTCAGCAGCGGCGCGCACAGTTCCACTTGCAGCTTATAGGTGTGTCCGTGCAGGTTTTTGCATTTGCCGTCGTGTCCGTCGAGCATGTGCGCCATATCGAAACTGAATTCTTTGCTGATTTTAAACATGGTTTGCCTCTTTTTCCGCCAGGTATTCATTCAACCCTTTTTCGCGCAATTTGCAGCTCGGGCACTCGTGGCAACCGCCTTCGATGCCGAGATAGCAGGTGTGGGTGTGTCGGCGGATATAGTCCAAACCGCCGAGCTGATCGGCTAATGCCCAAGTCTGTTTTTTGTCTAAATACATCAATGGTGTTTGGATATTGAAGTTGTAATCCATTGCCAGATTAAGGGTGACGTTCATCGATTTGACGAACACATCACGGCAGTCGGGGTAGCCGCTGAAATCGGTTTCGCATACGCCGGTGATGATATTGCGAATGCCCTGTCCTTTGGCGTAAATCGCGGCATAGAGTAAAAACAGGGCGTTGCGTCCATCGACAAAGGTATTCGGCATATCGTCGTTCTCTTCGATGACCGCACTTTGATCCATCAGCGCATTGGTGGTGATGGCTTTGATTACGCTGGTGTCGATCAGGGTTTGTTTCACGCCCAGATCCTGTGCGATCCATTGCGCTTTTTCCAGTTCAATCGCATGGCGTTGCCCGTATTGAAAGGTCACGGCTTCGACGTTTTCTTTGCCGTAGTGTTGAATTGCCTGTAGCAGGCAGGTGGTGGAATCTTGTCCGCCGGAGAAGATCACCAGTGCTTTTTGTTGCATCGCATTGTCCTAGTTTTTTTGCGTGGGAGGGTTACGAACCACGGTGGTTAAAGGGCAAGCATTTTACAGGATTTTAGCGGAGAAGCATACCGCACTTTGGTTTTTTCTCATTCATCTTAAAATCGCTATCGGGTTTCGCCGATGGAAACTTACTTTTTTATCACTATCGTTTTTTCGCCTCGCGGCGACCATACTTTTATACGCTACGCTCACCCTAATGAACTGCTTTTCTTCGCTTAGTGTGAACTTGCTTAACGGAAAATTTTTAATGCGCCCGCTACGCGGGCAAACTCGCTTCGCTCAAACAAAAAAATTTCCCTACAAATTTCACACATGCTCAGGCAGTTCACAAGGGAACCCAAAAACACGACGCAGAACACCAGATTTTAATTGCAACAGAAGTATTGTAAGGGAAGTGTAGGAGCGCATTGAATGCGCCCAGGATATAACGACTTAATTATAAATAAAAAAATCAAAGTGCGGTGCGGTTGGTTTTCAATTCCCCATCTGGAGTGCCTGAGCGTTTGCGTGAAGATTTCAAGGTCAATTTGTCGTGTCCGAAGCCTGCGTAGCAGGCAAGTTTACAAATTGACCGTAGAAATTAGCAAAGGCGAAGATTAGCACTACAATTGGGGTGTATTTTTTTGCTTACTTTTTTTGTACAAGCAAAAAAAGTAAGTCGCCATCGGCGAAACCCGATAGCTAACTTTTAGATAAATGAGAAAAAAGTACGGTCGCCGCGAGGCGAAATAGCGATAGTGATAAAAAAAGAAAATCGCCATCGGCGAACCCGATAGCGACTTTAAGATGAATGAGAAAAAACCAAAGTGCGGTTATAAAAAACAGCAATTATTCGTCCATATAACCCAAGCTCCGCAGTGCGCGTTCGTCGTCTGCCCAGCCGGATTTCACTTTCACCCACAGCTCTAAATGGACTTTGTTCTCAAACAGTTTCTCCATATCGGCGCGTGCTTCAATGCCAATGGTTTTGATTTTTTGCCCTTGATGGCCAATCACCATTTTTTTCTGCCCTTCGCGCTCGACCAAAATCAAACCGTTGATCTCATATGTGCCGCGCTCGTTGGTTTTAAATTGCTCGATTTCGACCGTAACCGAATACGGCAATTCCTCGCCCATAAAGCGCATTAATTTTTCCCGAATGATTTCCGAAGCCATAAAACGTTGCGAACGGTCGGTGATGTAATCTTCAGGGAAGTGATGAATACCCGGGCGTAACGTCTGTTGCACCAGTTTTTTCAGCTGATGGACATTGTTACCGCGCTGGGCGGAAATCGGCACGGTGGCTTTAAATTCAAACCGCTGATTCAACGCGGTGATAAACGGCAACATTTCGTCTTTGTCTTTCACGTTATCAATTTTGTTAATCACCAAAATCACCGGCGCTTTTGCCGCACGCAGTTTGTTCAGCACCATTTCGTCATCATCGGTCCAATGGGTGCCGTCCACCACGAAAAAAATCAGATCAACGTCGCCGATCGCGCTGCTGGCGGCTTTGTTCATCAGGCGGTTGATCGCGCGTTTTTCTTCGATGTGTAAGCCCGGCGTATCGACGTAAATCGCCTGATATGCGCCCTCGGTGTCGATACCGACAATGCGGTGGCGGGTGGTTTGCGCTTTGCGCGAGGTGATCGAAATTTTCTGTCCCAGCAGTTTATTCAGCAGGGTGGATTTGCCCACGTTCGGGCGGCCGACAATCGCGATAAAGCCGCAGTAGGTTTCGCCCGTCGTTTCGCTTGCGGCGGTTTGGTTTTGTAGGTCGGTGGTTATCTCTGTCATAGCATGCCTATTTGGTTAAATTAAGTTGTTGCAAAATGGCTTCTGCAGCGGCTTGTTCTGCCTTGCGCCGGCTTTGCCCCTGTCCGACCACGGTTTTATCCAGACTGCTGACCCGGCATTCGACTTTAAACAGTTGTTTGTGCGCCTCCCCTTGAATATCAATCACTTCATATTCCGGCAGCGGTTGGCGGTTGCCTTGCAGGTATTCCTGCAAGCGGGTTTTCGGGTCTTTTTGGTTGTCGCCCGGTTTAATCTCGGCGAGGAAGGTTTTATACCACGCGCGCACCACCGGCATAATCTTTTCCAGACCGCTGTCGAGGTACATTGCGCCGATAATCGCTTCCACGCCGTCGGATAAAATCGAATCACGGCGATAGCCGCCGCTCTTTAACTCGCCTTGCCCCAGGCGCAGATAGTTGCCCAATTCGAATTCGCGTGCCAAAATCGCCAGTGTTTTTTCACGCACCAAGGTGGCGCGCATACGGCTGAGATCGCCCTCATCGACTTTATCAAACTGCTTAAACAACGCTTCGCCAATGATAAAATTCAGAATCGAATCGCCTAAAAATTCCAAGCGCTCATTGTGTTTGCTATCGGCGCTACGGTGGGTCAGCGCCTGTTTCAACAACGTAAGATTGTTGAATTGATAGCCGATTTTGCCTTGTAATCTGTCCAGATGTTGTATCATGCCGCACCTTACTGAATTGAGGTGAACAGGCGTTCGGTGCGAATACCGCTCGGCCATTCATTGGCTTTTTTATCCAAGCTCAACCAAATCCAACTGGCTTTGCCGACCAAGGCTTTTTCCGGCACAAAGCCCCAAAAACGGCTATCATCGCTGTTATCGCGGTTGTCGCCCATCATAAAATATTCGCCTTCCGGCACAGTCCATTCGCCCGGCGGATTGCCCGGCTGTTTATAATATGCCGCATCCACATAAAAACGTACCGGATTGAGCAGAATTTGGTGGGTCACCGCACCTTTTTCGTTCATCTCGATTTGCGCATTGCCGTGATAGAAAAAGTCGGGGTTGGCTTTGGCATCGCTGTATTGATAGACTTCCGGCTCACACACCGCCGTACCGCACTTTGCCGGGGTGACGGTCAGCGCGCCGCTGGCTTGGTCATATTTGATATGATCGCCCGGTAAACCGACCACGCGTTTAATGTAATCCACCGTCGGTTGCGGTGGCGCTTTAAACACCACCACATCGCCGCGTTTTGGCTCGCCGACAGGGATTAAGGTATTTTGGAAAATCGGATCTTTCACGCCGTAAGCATATTTTTCCACAATCACGAAATCGCCGATCCGTAAACTCGGCTCCATTGAGCCGGACGGGATTTGGAACGGCTCGAACAGGAAAGAGCGCACCAACAGCACAATCGCCAACACCGGAAACAGCGAAGCGACAAACTCGCTGCCTTCGGAAATCGGCTCGACTTGGGCACGCTCTTCTTCGCTCAACGTTTTGCCGCTGCGTTGTTCCAAACGGGTGATTTGCCGTTGGCGTTTCGGCTCGACCGAAAAACGGTTATAACACCAGGTTGCACCGGCGATCAGGGTGAACACGATTAACAGAATGGAAAAAGTGTTCGGCAGTGCCAGATGATCCAGCACTTTCCATAATACATAGCCGCAGACTAACAGAATCGGCAGAAAAAATTTCGACATTCGCTTTCCTTATTTATCTTTGCCAACGTGTAAAATGGCTAAAAACGCCTCTTGCGGCACTTCCACATTGCCGAGGGACTTCATGCGTTTTTTACCCTCTTTTTGTTTCTGTAGCAGTTTTTTCTTACGGCTGACATCACCGCCGTAACACTTCGCCAACACGTTTTTACGCAACTGTTTCACCGTCGAACGGGCGATGATATGGTTGCCGATCGCCGCTTGAATCGCAATGTCAAATTGCTGACGCGGAATCAATTCTTTCATTTTTTCCACCAATTCGCGCCCGCGATACGGCGCATTGTCTTTATGTACGATTAACGCCAGCGCGTCGACCCGTTCGCCGTTAATCATAATATCCACCCGCACCATGTTTGCCGCTTGGAAACGCTTGAAGCTGTAATCCAACGAGGCATAACCGCGCGAGGTCGATTTCAGGCGGTCGAAGAAATCCAGCACCACTTCGCCCAACGGAATTTCATAAGTTAAAGCCACTTGGTTGCCGTGATAGACCATGTTGGTCTGCACGCCGCGCTTTTCGATACACAGCGTAATCACATTACCCAAATATTGCTGTGGCAACAGCATATTACATTCGGCAATCGGCTCGCGGATTTCGGCAATGTTGTTCAACGGCGGCAATTTTGCCGGGCTGTCAACGTGTTCAACCGTGCCGTCGGTCAGCTCCACTTCATACACAACCGTCGGCGCGGTGGTGATTAAATCCAGATCGTATTCCCGTTCCAACCGCTCTTGGATAATCTCCATATGCAGTAAGCCCAAGAAGCCACAGCGAAAACCGAAGCCAAGTGCGGTCGAGTTTTCCGGTTCGTAGAACAGCGAGGCGTCATTCAAGCTGAGTTTGCCCAGCGCGTCGCGGAACGCTTCGTAATCGTCGGAGCTGATCGGGAACAAACCGGCGTACACTTGCGGTTTGACTTTTTTAAAGCCCGGCAGCGGCAGTTCGGCGGATTTGTGTTGCAGGGTTAAGGTATCGCCGACCGGCGCACCCAAAATATCTTTGATACCGCACACAATCCAGCCCACTTCACCGCACTTCAGTTCGGTGGTATCGACCTGTTTCGGGGTGAAAATCCCCAAGCGATCCACGCCGTAGGAAATGCCGGTGCTCATCACTTTGATTTTGTCGTTTTTCTTCAATGTACCGTTTTTAATCCGCACCAACGACACCACGCCGAGATAGTTATCGAACCACGAGTCGATGATCAAGGCTTGCAACGGTGCGTTAGGATCGCCCTCAGGCGGTGGGATTTCTTTGACGATCACTTCCAGCACGTCTTCGATTCCCACGCCGGTTTTCGCCGAACAGCGCACCGCGTCGGCGGCTTCGATGCCGACGATATCTTCGATCTCTTCCGCCACGCGCTCCGGATCTGCCGCCGGTAAGTCGATTTTGTTTAAAATCGGCACAACATTCAGATCCATCTCAAGTGCGGTATAACAGTTCGCCAAGGTTTGCGCTTCCACGCCTTGCCCTGCGTCCACCACTAACAACGCGCCCTCACAGGCAGCAAGCGAACGTGATACTTCATAGGAAAAATCGACGTGGCCCGGGGTGTCGATAAAGTTCAATTGATAGGTTTCGCCGTCTTTGGCTTGATAGTTCAAGGTCACGCTTTGCGCTTTAATCGTGATCCCACGCTCACGCTCCAGATCCATTGAATCCAGAACCTGCTCCGCCATTTCGCGATCACTCAAGCCGCCGCAGGTTTGAATCAAACGGTCGGACAGGGTCGATTTGCCGTGGTCGATATGGGCGATAATGGAAAAGTTACGAATATTTTTCATCTAAAAAGGGTTCTCTATGCCAATTTTTATTTATCAGTTAATTGGCGGATTGTACCTGAATATTGGCTTGGGTGCTATAGACGTGATAGGCTAAACGCAAGGATTATTCGTCGAGCGGCGCAGATAGTCAAAGTGCGGTTCGGCATGGGGGAAACGAAAGGAGAACGCGATGAAACTGTTTATTTATCAGCATTGCCCGTTTTGTGTCAAAGCGGCGATGATTTTCGGCTTGAAGAACGTGGCGGTGGAAAAAGTGGTGTTGATGGAAGACGATATCGACACCCCGACACAAATGGTCGGGCGCAAAGTGGTGCCGATTCTGCAAAAAACCGACGGCAGTTTTATGCCGGAGAGTATGGATATTGTGTGCTATATCGATCAACTGGACGGCAAACCGCACTTGAGCGGCGCAACCAATCCAGCGATTAGCGACTGGTTAGAGACGGTGAAAAATCTGGTCTCGCCGTTGATTATCCCGCGCTTCACCCAAGCGCCGTTTGCTGAAATTGCAACGGAATCGGCGAGAGAACGCTATATCCAACGCATGACAAACTGGGTCGGCGATCTGGGGCAACTGCTTGCCGACACGCCGTTATATTTACAACAACTGCAACCGCACTTGCAAACATTAGCCACCTTGATTCAAAGCGAAAGTGCGGTCAACGGCGAGTTATCGGAAGATGATATTCACCTGTTCCCAACCTTGCGTTCCTTAACCGTTGTTAAGGATTTGGTGCTGCCGCAAAAAGTGCGGGCTTATGTGGAAACCATGGCGAAACAGAGTCAGGTGGAGTTGTTGGATAGCATGGCGGTTTAATGGGAAAGTGCGGTTAAACCGCACTTTGCCTTTAACCGATTGAACTATTGTTTCAACACATACGCCGAGGCGCGTTTGTGACCGAATTCGTCGGCTTCCAGATACACGCCTTGGATTTCCGGTTCGAAGCCCGGCAGCTCGTTGATACCTTGTTCCAGCGCTAAGAAGTAATCCAACACGGCACCGTCCCACACTTCGCCCGGGACGATACACAACACGCCCGGCGGGTATGGCAATGCGCCTTCGGCGGCGGTGCGCCCGCGAATTTCAGACAGCGGCACCAATTCCACTTGGTTGCGGATAAAGGCGTTGTGGCATTCGTCAGGGGTGATGTGCATTTTCGGCCAAGCGTCACGCAGGAACATTTGCTGTTGCAGTTCGTTTAAGCGGTGTTTGGCGTAGAAATCGTGCAGTTTTTGGCACAGATCTTTAATCCGCATTTTGCCGTATTGCGGATAGGCTTTTGCCAAGGTCGGCAGCATATCGATCACCGGCGTGTTGTCTTGAATATGCTCTTCAAAACGGGCGATATTGGCGACCAAATGTTGGAATTTCGCCATGGTTTCCGCCGGGGTTAATAAGAACAAAATCGAGTTCAAGTCGGCTTTTTCCGGAATCACCGAACGTTCGCGCAGGAAATGCGCCAAAATCGTTGCCGGGATACCGAACTCTTCATATTCGCCGGTTTCCATATTGATCCCCGGCGTGGTGAGTAACAATTTGCACGGGTCGATAAAATACTGCTCTTCGGCATAACCGTCGAAATCGTGCCAGCGTGCGTCTTTGGCGAATTGGAAGAAGCGGATATTGTTGGCAATATCTTCGGTTTTATGGTTTTCCCATGATTTGCCGTCCACCATCGGCGGCACGAACGGACGAATCAATTTACAGGTTTTCAGCAACATTTTGCGCACTTCCACGCTGCTGAGCACGCATTCCTGCCACATCCGTTTTCCGGCTTTGCCGGCGTGCATTTTGGCATTGACATCGAGCGAGGCGAACAGCGGATAGAACGGGCTGGTCGAGGCGTGCATCATAAAGGCGTTGTTGAACCGTTTATGGTTGCAATACCGCGTTTGCAGGCGGATATGGTTGTCTTTTTTATGGATTTGCGAAGCCTGCGAAAAACCGGCTTGCTGTTTATGCACCGATTGGGTCACCAAAATGCCCGGGTCGTTTTCGTTCAGTTCTAATAATAGCGGCGAACAATCACGCATCATCGGAATAAATTGTTCGTAACCGACCCACGCCGAGTCAAACAGAATGTAATCGCACAGATGTCCGATACGATCAACCACTTGGCGCGCGTTATAAATCGTGCCGTCGTAAGTGCCTAACTGAATTACCGCTAAACGGAACGGACGTTTGTCGTTGGCACGTTCCGGCGCGACTTTGGCGATTTGCGCGCGGATATCGGCTTCTTCAAAACAGTGTGACGGAATGCCGCCGATAAAGCCGTAGGCGTTGCGGGTGGTTTCCATATACACCGGTGTTGCGCCGCTGATGGTCAATGCGCCTTGGTGCACCGATTTATGGTTGTTGCGGTCAAACAGCACCAAATCGCCTTTCGTGACTAGTGCGCCGATTGCCACTTTGTTGGCGGACGAGGTACCGTTGAGGACGAAATAGGTTTTGTCGGCGTTAAACACCCGTGCCGCATGGGCTTGCGCTTGGAAAGCCGGGCCTTCGTGGATCAGCAAATCGCCCAAACGCACATCGGCATTACAGGAATCGGCGCGGAACAGGGTTTCGCCGAAATAGAGATAGAAGCGGCGACCGGACGGGTGTTTGCGGAAAAATTGTCCGCCTTGGTGTCCCGGACAGTCAAAGGCGGCGTTGCCGTAGTCGGTGTATTCTTTCAAGGCTTGGAAAAACGGCGGGTCAAGGGTGTCGATATAATCGGCGGCGGCGGCGTTGATCAACTGCCCGTTGTAGTATTTTTGGTCTTCCGCCAGCTCGATCACGCCGTACAGCTCGGTCAGCCACTTGTCCGGCACGGTTTCGCCGTATTCAATCGCGGCGAAAATCGGAATGGCAAACCCCAAACGTTCCAGCTCTTCCCACACTTCGGGCAGATCGTTAATCGTGGTTACCACGGCACAGACATTGGTGAAATCGGTCATATCAATGTCCATAATTTTGTAGTCAGACAAAAAGGCGAATTCTGTGCCTTGACTGGCGGCAATTTTCATCGGCGTTTTCCTATCGGCAGACGAGTAATAAAAAGTGAAAAGTGCGGTGCTTTTCGTATCAATTTTGCAACGGCAAAACCCGCGCAAACGATAACAAATTTAGTCGGGGAGGGAAAGCCTGCAACGTGAAAAAAGCGGCAAAGTGCGGTATAAGAAATAATCAAATTATTTTACGGAAAGTGCTTGCAATCTGTGCGCTGATTCTATAGAATCTGCGGACTTTCGTAAGAGAGTCGTTTGGTGTAATCATTTATCAAACGAGTGACAGCCTGAGGTTGTTGCTGACAATGTTCCCGATAGGGGAGCTAAAATAGGCTTAATCGCACTTCATTTTCACGTTTATGCAGTAGGGAAATTGAGGTGTCGGTTTTTTGTTATCTAATTTTTAGAATGGAGCTCTGGTCTCATGCAGAACCAAAGAATCCGTATCCGTTTGAAAGCGTTTGATCATCGTTTGATCGATCAATCCACTGCGGAAATCGTAGAAACAGCTAAGCGCACAGGTGCTCAAGTTCGTGGTCCAATTCCATTACCGACCCGTAAAGAGCGTTTCACCGTATTGATTTCTCCGCACGTCAACAAAGACGCGCGTGACCAATACGAGATTCGTACTCATAAACGTTTGGTCGATATCGTTGAACCAACGGAGAAAACTGTTGACGCGCTTATGCGTTTAGATCTGGCTGCCGGCGTTGACGTGCAGATCAGCCTAGGTTAATTAGGGAATTATTTAAGAGGTTAATACAATGATTGGTTTAATCGGTCGTAAAGTTGGTATGACTCGCGTCTTCACAGAAGCCGGTGTGTCTATTCCAGTTACCGTAATCGAAATCGAAGCCAACCGTGTGACTCAAGTGAAAACCCTTGAAACAGATGGCTATTCTGCAGTTCAGGTTACTACTGGCTCTAAAAAAGCAAGTCGTGTAACTAAGCCAGAAGCAGGTCATTTCGTTAAAGCAGGTGTTGAAGCTGGTCGCGGTTTATGGGAATTCCGTACCGAAGGTGAAGAGTTCGCTTTGGGGCAGGAAATTAATGTTGATGTCTTCGCAGACGTTAAAAAAGTTGACGTAACAGGTACTTCTAAAGGTAAAGGTTTCGCCGGTACAGTAAAACGCTGGAACTTCCGTACTCAAGATGCTACCCACGGTAACTCTTTGTCTCACCGTGTTCCGGGATCTATTGGTCAAAACCAAACTCCGGGCCGTGTATTCAAAGGTAAAAAAATGGCAGGTCACTTAGGTGCTGAGCGTGTAACCGTTCAATCCCTGGAAGTGGTTCGCGTTGATGCTGAACGTAAATTATTATTGGTCAAAGGTGCCGTTCCAGGCGCGACCGGTAGTGATTTAATTGTTAAACCCGCTGTTAAAGCTAAAGCATAAGTCTAGGAGATAGGAATGGAATTAGTAACTAAAGATGCACAAAGTGCATTGACTGTTTCTGAAACTACCTTCGGACGTGAGTTTAACGAAGCGTTGGTACACCAAGTTGTTGTTGCTTATGCAGCAGGTGCTCGCCAAGGTACTCGTGCACAAAAAACTCGTGCTGAAGTAGCAGGTTCAGGCAAAAAACCATGGCGTCAAAAAGGTACGGGCCGTGCGCGTTCCGGTAACGTGAAAAGCCCTATCTGGCGTTCAGGTGGTGTGACATTTGCGGCTAAGCCACAAGATCACAGCCAAAAAGTGAACAAAAAAATGTATCGCGGTGCAATTAAGAGCATTCTTTCCGAATTGGTTCGTCAAGATCGTTTGATCGTGGTTGAAAAATTCGAAGTTGCCGCCCCGAAAACAAAAGTGTTGGTTCAAAAATTAAAAGAGATGGCACTGGAAGATGTGCTGATCATTACAGCGGCTTTAGATGAAAATCTCTTCTTGGCTGCACGCAACCTTTACAAAGTAGATGTGCGTGACGTTCAAGCGATTGATCCGGTAAGTCTGATTGCTTTCGAGAAAGTCGTTGTTACCGCTGAAGCTGTTAAGCAAATTGAGGAGATGTTAGCATGATTCTAGAAGAACGTTTGCTGAAAGTGCTGAAAGCACCTCACGTCTCTGAAAAAGCGACTAATAACGCTGAACAGTCAAATACGATTGTTTTCAAAGTAGCGAAAGACGCAAACAAAGTGGAAATTGCCAACGCAGTTGAAAACTTGTTTGAAGTGAAAGTCGATTCTGTCCGTACAGTGGTTGTTAAAGGTAAAACCAAACGTCACGGTGCGAAAACAGGTCGTCGTAGCGACTGGAAAAAAGCGTATGTAACCTTGCAAGAAGGCCAAAATTTGGACTTTCTTGACAGTGCAGAGTAATCAGAGGAGTAGAAAATAATGGCTATCGTTAAATGTAAGCCGACCTCCGCTGGTCGTCGTCACGTAGTTAAAATCGTTAACCCTGATCTACATAAGGGTAAACCTTATGCGCCACTTTTAGATACCAAATCTAAAACCGGTGGTCGTAACAACTTCGGACGTATCACTACCCGTCATATCGGTGGTGGTCACAAACAACATTACCGTATCGTGGACTTCAAACGTAACAAGTTAGATGTACCTGCGGTTGTTGAGCGTCTGGAATATGATCCGAATCGTTCTGCAAACATCGCATTGGTGTTATATAAAGACGGTGAACGCCGTTATATCTTAGCACCGAAAGGTTTGTCAGCAGGCGATCAAATCCAAGCGGGAACCCAAGCGCCAATTAAAGTGGGCAACGCATTACCAATGCGTAATATTCCGGTTGGTACAACTGTGCATAACGTAGAATTAAAACCGGGCAAAGGCGGTCAAATCGCCCGTTCTGCCGGTGCGTATGTGCAAATCATTGCTCGTGAAGGTAACTATGTAACTCTGCGTCTTCGTTCAGGCGAAATGCGTAAAGTGTTATCTGAATGTCAGGCAACTATCGGTGAAGTCGGAAACTCCGAGCACATGCTGCGCGTACTGGGTAAAGCCGGTGCGAACCGCTGGCGTGGTGTTCGCCCAACCGTTCGCGGTACGGCGATGAACCCGGTAGATCACCCTCATGGTGGTGGTGAAGGTCGTAACTTTGGTAAACACCCGGTAACACCTTGGGGCGTTCAAACCAAAGGTAAGAAAACTCGCCACAACAAACGTACTGATAAATATATCGTACGTCGCCGTGGTAAATAATTTTAATTAATAAAGAGGATAAGCCATGCCACGTTCTCTCAAGAAGGGTCCATTTATTGACCTACACTTGCTGAAGAAGGTAGAGAAAGCGGTGGAAAGCGGGGATAAAAAACCAATTAAAACTTGGTCCCGTCGTTCAATGATCATTCCATCAATGATCGGATTGACCATCGCCGTCCATAATGGTCGTCAGCACGTTCCTGTTTTTGTGTCCGATGAAATGATCGGCCACAAATTGGGTGAATTTGCCCCGACTCGTACTTACCGCGGTCATGCCGCTGATAAGAAAGCTAAGTAAGGAAGGAAGTAAAAGATGGAAACTATTGCAAAACATCGTTTCGCTCGCACTTCAGCTCAAAAAGCTCGCTTAGTTGCTGATTTAATTCGCGGTAAAAATGTTGCTCAAGCTCTGGAAATTTTGACTTTCACTAACAAAAAAGCTGCGGCTTTAGTGAAAAAAGTTTTAGAGTCTGCAATTGCGAACGCAGAGCACAATGACGGTGCAGATATCGATGATCTTAAAGTTGCTAAAATCTTCGTTGACGAAGGTCCAAGCATGAAGCGTGTGATGCCACGCGCTAAAGGTCGCGCAGATCGTATTTTAAAACGTACAAGCCACATCACTGTGGTTGTGTCTGACAAGTAGGAGAATAACAATGGGTCAAAAAGTACATCCTAATGGTATTCGCCTAGGAATTGTTAAACCTTGGAGTTCAACCTGGTTTGCGAATACAAAAGATTTCGCTGACAACTTGGAAGGCGATTTCAAAGTACGTAAATTCTTGAACAAAGAATTAGCTAACGCTTCTGTTGCCCGTATCGACATCGAGCGTCCGGCGAAGAGCATTCGTGTGACCATTCACACCGCTCGTCCGGGTATCGTTATCGGTAAAAAAGGCGAAGATGTTGAAAAATTGCGTAACAAACTGGCTGAAATCACTGGTGTGCCTGCGCAAATCAACATCACCGAAGTGAAAAAACCCGAACTGGATGCGCGTTTAGTCGCCGAAAGCATTGCTTCACAATTAGAGCGCCGTGTTATGTTCCGTCGTGCAATGAAAAAAGCCGTACAGAACGCAATGCGCTTAGGTGCTCAAGGGATCAAAGTTGAAGTAAGCGGTCGTTTGGGTGGTGCAGAGATTGCACGTTCTGAATGGTATCGTGAAGGTCGCGTGCCTTTGCATACATTACGTGCAGACATCGATTATAACACAGCGGAAGCTCATACCACTTACGGCGTTATCGGCGTAAAAGTATGGATTTTCAAAGGTGAGATTCTTGGTGGAATGGCTGCAGTTATGCAATCAGAACAACAACCTGAAGCGCAGCCGAAAAAAGCGCGCAAAGGTCGTAAGTAAGGAGATTGAATAAATGTTGCAACCAAAACGTACAAAATTCCGTAAAGTCCACAAAGGTCGTAACCGTGGCTTAGCGGCAGGTACCGACGTCAGTTTCGGTACATTCGGTCTGAAAGCAGTTGGTCGTGGTCGTTTGACCGCACGTCAAATCGAAGCGGCTCGCCGTGCGATGACCCGTGCTGTTAAACGTCAGGGTAAAATCTGGATTCGTGTATTCCCGGATAAACCAATTACTGAAAAACCATTGGAAGTCCGTATGGGTAAAGGTAAAGGTAACGTTGAGTACTGGGTAGCCTTAATCCAACCGGGTAAAGTGCTATATGAAATGGACGGTGTGTCTGAAGAAATCGCAAGAGAAGCCTTTGCATTAGCAGCGGCGAAATTGCCAATCAAGACCACATTCGTAACTAAAACGGTGATGTAATGAAAGCTCAAGAACTACGTACAAAAACTGTTGAAGAGCTGAATGCTGAATTGGTTAACTTGTTAGGTGAGCAATTCAAATTGCGTATGCAAGCAGCCACCGGTCAGCTTCAACAAACCCATCAGTTAAAACAAGTGCGCCGTAGTATTGCGCAAGTTAAAACTGTTCTAACCGAAAAGGCGGGTGAGTAATGACTGATAAAATTCGTACAGTGCAAGGTCGTGTTGTCAGTGACAAGATGGATAAATCTTTCACTATCGCAATCGAACGTATGGTTAAACATCCGCTTTATGGGAAGTTTATCCGTCGTACCACCAAATTGCACGTCCACGACGAAGCTAACGACGCTAACGTTGGTGATTTAGTAGAAATTCGCGAATGTCGCCCAATTTCTAAAACCAAATCATGGACTTTAGTTCGTGTGATTGAAAAAGCAGTAATCTAATTATTGTTTTGAATCCAAAATAGAAAACCGCACTTTCAAAGTGCGGTTTTTTATTGCCGTTTCTCCTGCCGCATAAGCCGATAAATCTTGGCGATAACACGAAAATCCAGTTGCTTTCCTTTTGACCGTTTGATACAATCCGCACCCTGTTTGCATTGGGTAAACAGGTTCGTCCCGAAAGGGTTTATTTTGATTTTAGCGGAGCACTAATATGATCCAAGAACAGACTATGCTGGACGTTGCTGATAATTCAGGCGCTCGCAGCGTAATGTGTATCAAGGTTCTAGGTGGCTCACACCGTCGTTACGCTGGTATTGGCGACATCATCAAAATTACTGTGAAAGAAGCAATTCCTCGCGGTAAAGTAAAAAAAGGTGATGTATTAAAGGCGGTTGTTGTGCGCACCAAGAAGGGTGTACGTCGCCCAGATGGTGCAGTTATTCGCTTCGATGGTAATGCCTGTGTTATTTTAAACAATAATACCGAGCAACCAATCGGTACACGTATTTTCGGACCAGTGACTCGTGAACTTCGCTCAGAGAAGTTTATGAAAATCATTTCATTGGCCCCGGAAGTAGTGTAAGGAGAGTGTCATGGCTGCAAAAATCCGTCAAAACGATGAAGTAATCATGCTAACCGGAAGCGCTGAAAAGGGCAAAGGCAAGCGTGGTAAAGTAACAAAAGTTATGCCTAACGGTAAAGTGATCGTTGAAGGTTTAAACATGGTTTCCAAACATGAGAAACCGGTTCCGGCTTTAGGTAAAGCCGGTGGCATTGTGAAGAAAGAAGCGGCAATCGACGTTTCTAACGTAGCAATCTACAACCCTACAACGAACAAAGCTGACCGCGTAGGATTCCGGTTTGAAGATGGCAAAAAAGTCCGTTTCTTCAAATCTACTGGTGAAACAATTAAATAATACTGGAGTATAGCGATGGCGAAACTGCATGATTATTACAGAGATACAGTAGTAAGCGAATTGAAAAATAAATTCGGCTACAAATCTGTCATGCAAGTCCCACGAGTCGAAAAGATAACCCTGAATATGGGTGTGGGTGAAGCTCTGACCGATAAAAAACTGTTAGATAACGCGGTAGCGAATCTGGCGGCAATCAGCGGTCAAAAACCTTTAATCACTAAAGCACGCAAATCCGTTGCAGGCTTTAAGATTCGTCAGGGATATCCAATCGGCTGCAAAGTGACCCTACGTGGCGAACGTATGTGGGAATTCTTTGAACGATTGATTTATATTGCGGTTCCTCGTGTCCGTGATTTCCGTGGTTTAAACGCGAAATCATTTGACGGCCGTGGAAACTACAGCATGGGTGTGCGTGAGCAAATCATCTTCCCTGAAATCGATTACGATAAAGTGGATCGTGTTCGTGGTTTGGATATTACTATCACAACGACTGCGAAGACAGATGAAGAAGGTCAAGCATTACTGGCTGCCTTTAACTTCCCATTCCGTAAATAAGGCAGGTTACAAATGGCTAAAGTATCAATGAAAATGCGCGATTTAAAGCGCGCTAAATTGGCTGAAAAATTCTATGCTCAACGTATCGAGCTGAAAGCAATTATTTCAGACGCAAATGCCTCCGACGAAGATCGTTGGAACGCGGTGTTGAAGTTACAAGCTTTACCACGCGATTCCAGCCCGTCTCGTCAGCGTAATCGTTGCCGCCAAACCGGTCGTCCGCACGGTGTGTTGCGTAAGTTCGGTTTGAGCCGTATTAAGGTCCGTGAAGCTGCTATGCGCGGTGAGATCCCGGGTCTTAAGAAAGCAAGCTGGTAATCAACCACTTTATTTTGGAATCATGGGAGTAAAGACACATGAGCATGCAAGATCCAATCGCAGATATGCTGACCCGTATTCGTAACGGTCAGTCTGCGAACAAAATCGCGGTCAATATGCCTTCGTCCAAGCTAAAAGTGGCTATCGCCAATGTGCTTGCAGAAGAAGGTTATGTTGAAAGCGTGAAAATTTCCGAAGGTGCTAAACCTGAACTGGAAATCACTTTGAAATATTTCCAAGGCAAACCTGTTGTAGAAAGTATCCAACGTATCAGCCGTCCCGGTCTGCGTATCTATAAACGTAAAGACGAGTTACCAAGTGTAATGGGTGGGTTAGGTATCGCTGTCGTTTCTACATCTAAAGGTGTGATGACTGACCGTGCCGCGCGTAAAGCCGGTTTAGGCGGTGAGATCATCTGTTACGTAGCTTAATAGAGAGGTAGGAAGATGTCTCGTGTTGCTAAAGCACCCGTTAATATTCCTGCCGGCGTTGAGGTAAAACTTAACGGCCAGCTATTAACGGTAAAAGGTAAGAATGGTGAGTTATCTCGTACCATTCACAATGAAGTTGAAGTTAAACAAGAAGATGGTGCGTTGACTTTTGTTCCTCGTAACGAAGGCAAAAGCGCAAATGCACAATCCGGTACAACTCGCGCGCTTGTTAACGCAATGGTTATCGGTGTTACTGAAGGCTTCACTAAGAAGTTAAGATTGGTGGGTGTAGGTTACAGAGCTCAAATTAAAGGCAACAGCATTGCTTTAAGTTTAGGTTTCTCTCACCCGGTTGAGCACGCATTGCCGGCAGGTATCAAAGCGGAATGCCCGTCACAAACTGAAATCGTTTTGACCGGTGCAGACAAACAGCTTATTGGTCAAGTTGCAGCAGACATTCGTGCTTATCGCCGTCCTGAGCCTTACAAAGGCAAAGGGGTACGTTATGATGATGAAGTCGTACGTACCAAAGAGGCTAAGAAAAAATAATAAGGTAACACTATGGATAAGAAATTGGCTCGTATCCGTCGTGCAACTCGCGCACGTCATGCGATGAGAGAACAAGGAGTAACCCGTTTGGTTATTCACCGCACTCCTCGTCACATTTATGCGCAAGTTATTGCACCTAACGGTTCAGAAGTACTTGCCGCTGCTTCAACTGTTGAAAAAGTCATTAGTGAGCAAGTGAAATACACCGGTAATAAAGATGCTGCTGCAGTAGTAGGTAAAGCTGTTGCTGAAAGAGCGTTGGCTAAAGGCGTACAATCCGTTGCCTTTGACCGTTCCGGTTTTAAATATCATGGTCGTGTGCAAGCATTGGCCGATGCGGCTCGTGAAGCTGGTCTACAGTTCTAATAGAGGAATTTGAGATGTCAAACATCGAAAAACAAGCTGGTGAACTGCAAGAGAAGCTAATCGCGGTAAACCGTGTATCTAAAACAGTTAAAGGTGGTCGTATTTTCAGCTTCGCTGCATTGACAGTGGTAGGTGATGGTAACGGTCGCGTAGGTTTTGGTTACGGTAAAGCCCGTGAAGTTCCGGCAGCGATCCAAAAAGCGATGGAAAAAGCCCGTCGCAATATGGTTAATGTAGCGATTACAGAAGGTACTTTACAGCACCCTGTCAAGGGCGCTCACACTGGTTCACGCGTATTTATGCAACCAGCCAGTGAAGGTACCGGGATTATCGCAGGCGGTGCGATGCGTGCAGTATTAGAAGTTGCTGGCGTGCGTAACGTATTGTCTAAAGCATACGGTTCAACCAACCCAATTAACGTTGTCCGTGCAACTATTGATGCATTGGCAAATATGAAATCACCAGAAATGGTTGCTGCGAAACGCAGTAAAACCGTTGATGAAATTTTGGGGTAATTGATCATGGCAAAAACTATCAAAGTAACACAAACCCGTAGCTCAATCGGTCGTTTACCGAAACACAAAGCTACGCTTCGTGGTCTTGGTCTTCGCCGTATCAACCACACAGTCGAGTTAATCGATACGCCGGCTGTCCGTGGGATGATCAACCAAGTTTCATACATGGTTAAAGTAGAGGAGTAAGAGAATGCGTTTAAATACTCTGTCTCCGGCTGATGGAGCTAAAAAAAGTGCTAAACGTCTTGGACGTGGTATTGGTTCCGGTTTAGGTAAAACAGGTGGTCGCGGTCACAAAGGACAAAAATCCCGTAACAACGGTGGTGGCGTTCGTCGTGGCTTCGAAGGTGGTCAAATGCCTTTATACCGTCGTTTACCGAAATTCGGTTTCACTTCACAAAAAGCACTGGTTTCGGCTGAAATTCGTTTGAATGATTTAGCGAAAGTAGACGGCGAAGTGACCTTAGAGTCATTGAAAGCCGCGAATATTATTTCAAATAATATTCAATTCGCTAAAGTTATTCTTGCCGGTGAAGTTAAAAGTGCGGTAGTTGTACGCGGTTTGCGTGTAACTCAAGGTGCTAAAGCAGCAATCGAAGCTGCTGGCGGCTCAGTTGAGGAATAATTAATCAATGGCAAAACAACCAGGTTATCAAGCAAAAAGTACCCAAGGGGGTACAGGTGAACTGAAAAGAAGATTACTGTTTCTGTTAGGCGCATTAATCGTATTTCGCATAGGTTCATTTATTCCGGTTCCTGGTATTGATGCCGCTGTATTAGCTCAGTTGATCAATCAACAACAAGGTACCATCATCGACATGTTTAACATGTTCTCAGGTGGTGCCTTGAGCCGTGCTTCAGTCTTTGCGTTAGGGATCATGCCGTATATCTCGGCATCGATCATTATCCAGTTATTAACTGCGGTACATCCTGCGCTGGCAGAATTGAAGAAAGAAGGGGAAGCCGGTCGTCGTAAAATCAGCAAATACACACGTTATTCAACGTTGGTATTGGCAACGATTCAGGCGATTGGTATTTCTACCGGCTTGCCGAGTATGATTCCGGGATTAGTTCCAAACCTTGGTTTGGGCTTTTATATCACTGCGGTCGTGAGTTTGGTCACCGGCACCATGTTCCTGATGTGGTTGGGCGAACAAATTACCGAACGGGGAATCGGAAATGGGATTTCTTTAATTATCTTTGCAGGTATTGTCGCCGGATTGCCTTCTGCCATTGGTCAAACCATTGAGCAGGCGCGCCAAGGACAAATGAATGTACTGGTATTATTGTTGATTGCAGTTATTGTCTTTGCTGTGACTTATTTTGTTATCTTCGTAGAAAGAGGACAAAGAAGAATCGTCGTAAACTATGCCAAACGCCAACAAGGCCGTCATATGTTAGCGGCGCAAAGTTCGCACTTACCGCTTAAAGTCAATATGGCAGGGGTTATCCCGGCTATTTTTGCTTCAAGTATCATTTTGTTCCCGGCCACGCTAACCCAGTGGTTCGGACAAGGTGCTAACATGGAGTGGTTGTCGAATTTATCGTTGTTGCTAGCGCCGGGCGAGCCGATTTATTTGGTGCTGTATGCGGTGGCAATTATTTTCTTCAGTTTCTTCTACACGGCAATGCAATATAATCCACGAGATACTGCGGATAATCTGAAAAGATCCGGTGCATTTATTCCGGGTATTAGACCAGGTGAACAAACGTCGCGTTATATTGACAAGATCATGACTCGTTTGACTTTGATTGGCGCATTATATATTACGTTTGTTTGTTTAGTGCCTTATATTATGACCTCCGCTTGGAACGTCCAGTTCTACTTCGGTGGAACCTCACTTCTCATCGTGGTTGTGGTAATTATGGATTTCATCGCACAGGTTCAAAGTCACTTGATGTCGACGCAATATGAATCTGCGCTGAAGAAAGCAAACCTTAAAGGGTTCGGGCAGTAATCGCCCATAAGACAAAAGGGAAAAGCAATGAAAGTTCGTGCTTCCGTAAAAAAAATGTGTCGTAACTGCAAAGTGATCAAGCGTGACGGTATCGTTCGTGTGATTTGCAGTGATCCGCGTCACAAGCAACGTCAAGGTTAATCTCTAATTTTCCTTGCAAAGAATAAGCTGGGCAGTTATACTGCTCAGCTCATTTCGTCCTTGATATACTGTTTGAGTATCCTGAAACGGGCTTTTCAAGATCAGTATATCAATTAACTTTAAATAAATAGGAGTGCATAGTGGCCCGTATTGCAGGCATTAACATTCCTGATCACAAACATGCTGTAATTGCGTTAACTGCAATCTACGGAATCGGTAAAACCCGTTCAAAAGCCATCTGTGCTTCTGCCGGTATTGCCGAAGATGTAAAGATCAGAGAATTGTCTGAAGAGCAGATCGATATTCTGCGTGACGAAGTTGGTAAATTTACCGTTGAAGGTGATTTGCGTCGTGAAGTAACTTTGAACATCAAACGTCTGTTAGACTTAGGATGTTACCGTGGTTTACGTCATCGTCGTAGTTTGCCAGTACATGGTCAACGTACTAAAACAAATGCGCGTACCCGTAAGGGTCCTCGTAAGCCGATCAAGAAATAATCGGGGTAAATGATAATGGCTAAAACACCAGTTCGTGCACGTAAGCGTGTAAAAAAACAAGTCGTAGATGGCGTGGCACATATCCATGCATCTTTCAATAACACAATCGTTACCATTACAGACCGTCAAGGTAATGCTTTAGCATGGGCTACAGCAGGTGGTTCAGGTTTCCGTGGTTCGCGTAAATCTACCCCGTTCGCTGCACAGGTTGCTGCTGAGCGTTGCGCCGAGATCGTAAAAGAATTCGGTTTGAAAAATTTGGAAGTTATGGTTAAGGGCCCGGGCCCTGGTCGTGAATCAACAATTCGTGCGTTGAATGCTGCGGGTTTCCGTATCACCAACATTACTGATGTGACTCCGATTCCACATAACGGTTGTCGTCCACCGAAAAAACGTCGTGTTTAATGGCGTTATAGGATAGTTGGAGAAAGAAAATGGCAAGATATTTGGGTCCTAAACTCAAGCTAAGCCGTCGTGAAGGTACTGACTTATTCCTTAAGTCCGGTGTCCGCGCGATTGAATCAAAATGTAAATTAGATACCGCACCTGGTCAACACGGTGCTCGTAAAGCGCGTTTATCCGATTACGGTAGTCAATTACGTGAGAAGCAAAAGGTTCGCCGTATGTACGGTATCTTAGAGCGTCAATTCCGTAATTACTACAAAGAAGCTAACCGCTTAAAAGGTAATACCGGTGAAAACTTGTTGGTATTATTGGAAGGTCGTTTGGATAACGTTGTTTACCGTATGGGATTTGCGGCAACGCGTGCTGAAGCTCGCCAATTAGTGAGTCACAAAGCAGTTGTTGTGAATGGTCGTGTGGTTAATATTCCATCGTTCCAAGTTTCTGTTGAAGATGTCGTTGCTATTCGTGAAAAATCGAAAAAACAAGCACGTATTAAAGCATCATTAGAATTAGCAGAGCAAAGAGAAAAACCAACATGGTTGGAAGTTGATGCTGCTAAAATGGAAGGCGTATTCAAACGTATTCCTGAACGTTCTGATTTATCAGCAGACATTAACGAACATCTGATCGTTGAGCTTTATTCTAAATAATAGAGCTTAGAAGCAAAGAGAGGATAAAATGCAGGGTTCTGTGACAGAATTTTTAAAGCCACATTTAGTCGATATCGAGCAATTAAGCCCGACGCACGCTAAAGTGACCTTAGAACCGTTAGAACGTGGTTTCGGCCACACATTAGGTAATGCGTTACGTCGTATTCTGTTGTCATCTATGCCGGGTTGCGGCGTAACTGAAGTGGAAATCGACGGTGTGTTACATGAGTACAGCAGTAAAGAAGGCGTTCAAGAAGATATTCTAGAAGTGCTTCTGAACTTAAAAGGTCTAGCGGTTAAAGTACAGAATAAGGACGATGTGTTCCTGACGCTGAGCAAATCTGGAATCGGACCTGTTGTTGCTGGCGATATCACCCATGATGGAGATGTTGAGATTGTTAATCCGGAACATGTGATTTGTCATTTGACTGATGCCAATGCATCAATTAATATGCGCATTCGCGTGCAGCGTGGTCGCGGCTATGTGCCTGCCTCTGCGCGCAAACATGTTCAAGACGAAGATCGTCCGATTGGTCGCCTATTGGTTGACGCTTGTTACAGCCCGGTAGATCGCATTTCTTATAATGTTGAAGCTGCCCGTGTTGAACAGCGTACCGATTTGGATAAATTGGTTATCGAAATGGAAACCAACGGCACTATCGATCCGGAAGAAGCGATTCGTCGTGCAGCGACAATTCTAGCAGAGCAACTTGATGCATTCGTTGATTTGCGTGATATTCGTCAACCTGAAATTAAAGAAGAAAAACCGGAGTTCGATCCGATTCTTCTGCGTCCGGTGGACGATTTAGAGTTGACAGTTCGTTCTGCTAACTGTTTGAAAGCAGAAACAATTCACTATATCGGTGATTTAGTCCAACGCACTGAAGTGGAGCTGTTGAAAACCCCTAATCTTGGTAAGAAATCACTTACTGAAATTAAGGACGTGTTGGCTTCACGCGGACTATCACTGGGTATGCGCCTTGAAAATTGGCCTCCGGCAAGTATTGCTGAAGACTAATTTCGGTATGGATTAAGATTTTTCTGAGAAGGATAAGGTCATGCGCCATCGCAAGAGTGGTCGTCAACTAAACCGTAATAGCAGCCATCGCCAAGCGATGTTCCGTAATATGGCAGGTTCTTTAGTTCGTCATGAAATCATCAAGACGACTTTGCCTAAAGCGAAAGAATTACGTCGTGTAGTTGAACCGTTAATTACTTTAGCTAAAGCAGACAGCGTTGCAAACCGCCGTTTAGCTTTTGCTCGTACTCGCGACAACGAAATCGTTGCGAAATTATTTAATGAATTAGGTCCACGTTTTGCTCAACGTGCCGGTGGTTACACCCGCATTTTGAAATGTGGTTTCCGTGCAGGCGACAACGCGCCAATGGCTTACATTGAGTTGGTTGATCGTCCGGAAGTAGCGACTGAAGAAGCCGCTGCGGAATAATCATTATAAAAAATAAAAAGCTCACCGATTGGTGAGCTTTTTTGTTTTCTGCCTATATGAAACCGAAATGAAGGTTAGCGATCATCAACGCCTTGCAATAAGTATTCTCCATCCAGCGTAGCAAGGCTGCGGAAACCCACATTGACAACTTGATAACTCGTTTTATGAGCAAGTGCGGTATAGTCAAAGTTTTCATGGTGGTGTCCGTGAAAAATTTTTTTAACCCCCATTTTTTCGGCTAGCGCATTAAGCACTTGAAAACCCGACGGATGTGGTTTAGGGGCTTCATGGCAAATTAGAATATCCGCTTGTTGTTGCTCCAACTGCTCAATATCCGATAAAAAAATCGACGTGCGGTGGCGCAACGGTAAGCCGCCCTGCCAAATTTTATCCGATGGGCAATATTGGCAAAAATGGATCGGATCGAAGAACAGCGGTTTATTCGGCGGCATCCAGATCTGCCCGCGGAATACGCCGCCTAAACCGGCAATTTTTTGTCCTTGAATTTCGACTACCCGCCCGTGCAAATTGCGTTCTTTCCACGTGGTTCCCCATAAGGCTTGAAATGCGGCAACGGTTTTACTGTCGTGATTGCCGTGGATAAACCATAAATCGCAATGCTCCGATAGCCGTTCTAAGACAGCACCGTCGCTTAATTGCAGATCGCCTAAAATCACGAGGGCAACGTCCTGCTCTTGTTGCTGCAAAAAAGGGAAAAGATGTTCAAAACTGCCGTGCGGATCCCCGGCGAATAACAACATGGTTACAGCTCCCGTCCGTTATCATTTTGCAGCGTCGGCAAATCTTCCTCATTCAACACTTTTTCGACAATCTCTTTCGCCATATCGTAGCGCTCTAAATAGCTTGGCGATTCAATTTCAATATACGGCACTTTATATTTATCCAACAAGCGTTTGAGCAGATCTTGGAATTTTTGGCGCGATTTTTGATCGCCCAAACTGCGCAAGCCGTCGTCCACCCATTTGGTGTTGTTCGATAATAAAATGGTAATATCAAACGGATATTCCTTAATCATCGAATCTAAAAACGGGTGCGCTTTGCCTTCATATTGGATACAAAATGCCTGCGTAGTGATGAAATCGGTATCGATAATCGCGACTTTGTGCGCATGACGCACCGCATAATCAACATAGCGTAAATGCCCGATTGCCATTAACGGATAGTCGGAAAATTGCATTGCCTGTTCATCGCCGCCGAGCTGCTCAAACACATATTCACGCCCGTATTCCCAGGCTGAGGTGGTGTTAAATACCGTCGCCAGTTTATTCACCAATACACTTTTACCGCTGCTTTCGCCGCCTAAAATGGCAATGGTTTTGGCGAAAAACGGCCGCACCTCTTTCGGAATAAATTTCCAGTAATGGAAGGGATGGTTGCGGATTTTGGTTGCCGAAACATTGAAAAATTTCCGCTCCGGATCAACCAGATTGACCTGCAAGCCTAAATATTTCTCATACGGCTCTTGGTCTTGCGGTTCGCTGCTGAACACAATGGTTGGTGCAACGTTTTTCTGGTCAAACAACTGCTTAACCCGTCCAGCCCATGCTTCCCAGCCGTTGGGATAACTCGGCAAGCCGTCCTCAACCAAATGATGGATAAAAATATGCTTTTGCTGATATTTGAAAATCTGCTGCATCCAACGCAAACGATCTTGCGGGGTCGGCATTTTTTTCATTTTGCTGTCGTAAAACAGCTTCAGATCGCGCTCACTTTCGCTGCATACCACCACATGAATTTCATCGACCTTACTAAACGCTTCATAAATCATGTTGATATGCCCGGTATGCACCGGATAGAACTTACCGAAAATCACGCCGATTTTTTTATCTTCGACTTCGGTGATGTTCAACACTTTATGCAAGGCTTGCAGTTTAATCGCACTCGGATTTTTAATTTTGCCGCTGACCAATTGGTTAAAATAGGCGCGAGTCACCCCGGCTTGCTCGCACACCTCGGCGACTTTCAGGTTGAGTTGTTTGCGTTTTTGTTGCAGATAAGCAAAAGACATAAGCTGTTCTCTAATTATGGATTATTCGGCATTTTCTGCGGGCGGACTGGTTTCGGTAAGCGCTAACTTACTTTCTAACTCGTCTAAACGTTGTTCAAGTGCGGTCAGTTTCTCACGGGTGCGGATTAACACTTGGGTTTGCACCTCAAAATCTTCTTGTGTCACCACATCCAATTTAGCTAATTGCGCCTGAATCACCTGCTTCACTTTGGCTTCCATATCTTCACCAAAATTTTTAACGCCTTGCGGTAGCGCATCATGAATTTGTTGTGCGAATTGCTCTAGTTTTTTCGGGTTCAGCATGGTCTTGGTTCCTGAATAATGAATATTTCCCTATTGTACGAAATGGACTGATTAAAGGGAACTTTTTTATGTCAGCCGTTTTTTTCTCGATTGCTTTTGATAAACAGTAGGCACAGCATTTTTTTTCGTTATAATAAGCGGGCAATTCTCAGGGCGGGGTGCAATTCCCCACCGGTGGTAAGGGCGCGATTGTTTACACGACAACCGCACTTAAGCCCACGAGCGCCTGCTACGGCAGGGTCTAGCAGATTCGGTGCAAATCCGAAGCCGACAGTCACAGTCTGGATGGTAGAGAATAAGGGCTTTCCCGTTCCGGGAAACTCCGCTTTTTATTGTGATAAACCGCACTTTGATCTGCTGTATGTTGGTGTGGAGCGGCACAATGCCTCTATTTCGCCCTGATTCTGGTAGCGTATTCATTTACCTTATTTATTTAAAAAGGAATTTACCATGAGTCAGTCTTTACTCACCCAATTCGGCGACAGCCGACAACGTGTCCTTGCCGCAATCGAAGCCTTTAAGCAAGGCAACGGCGTTCTGGTTTTAGACGATGAAAATCGCGAAAACGAAGGCGATCTGATTTTCCCCGCCGAAACCATCACCACCGAACAAATGGCGAAGCTAATCCGTTACGGCAGTGGCATTGTTTGCTTATGTATTCCGCAAGAAACTTGCGATCGTTTGCAGTTACCGCCAATGGTAACGGAAAATACCAGCGTGAATAAAACCGCCTTCACCGTCACGATTGAAGCGGCGCAAGGGGTTTCGACCGGTGTTTCCGCGGCGGATCGGGTGACCACGGTTAAAGCCGCGATCAATCCAAGTGCGGTTGCGAGCGATTTGCATCGCCCCGGACATATTTTTCCGTTAAAATCACAGGCGAACGGCGTGTTGGCACGGCGTGGACATACTGAAGCCTCGGTAGATTTGGCAATCTTAGCCGGTTTTCAACCTGCCGGTGTGATTTGCGAGATTACCAATGATGACGGTACAATGGCACGGGCAACGGAAATCGTCGCCTTTGCCCAACAGCATGGCTATCCGGTGGTGACAATTGAAGATTTGGTTGCCTACCGCCTAAACCATGAACAGGCAACATCAGCCTAGGTGCTGATATTATCTTGAAAACTCATGCTTATTTTAAGGACTCAAGCAATGAAAAAACTTTCGGCTTTTTTTACTGCCGCGACCATGCTGTTTGCTGTCAGCAATGCAGCGAAAGCAGATAACGACACGGTTTATCTTTACACTTGGACCGAATACGTGCCAAGTGGATTATTGGATAACTTCACCAAAGAAACCGGGATTAAAGTGATTGTTTCCAGTTTGGAATCAAACGAAACCATGTATGCCCGTTTGAAAACCTTGGGCAAAAACGGTGGCTATGACGTGATTGCGCCGTCAAACTATTTTGTGTCTAAAATGCGTAAAGAAGGCATGTTGTTGCCGTTGGATCACAGCAAATTGCCGGTGTTAAAAGAGCTTGATCCGAATTTGCTGAATAAACCGTACGATCCGAACAACGAATATTCGCTGCCGCAAATTTTAGGCGCGCCGGGTATTGCGTACAACAGCGACGTGATTGATTCAACCAAAATCGCTTCATGGGGCGATTTGTGGAATCCGGAATATAAAGACAAATTACAACTGTTAGACGATGCGCGCGAAATCTTCAACCTTGCGTTGTTGAAACTGGGCGAAGATCCGAATACCACTGATCCGGAGGTGATCAAAAAAGCCTATGAAGAGTTATTGAAATTGCGTCCTAACGTGTTGGCGTTCAGTTCCGACAATCCGGCGAATGCCTTTGTTGCCGGGGAAGTGGATTTAGGTATGCTGTGGAACGGTTCAGCCTATATCGCCCGCAAAGACGGCGCACCGATCAATTTGCTATGGCCGAAAGAAGGTCCGGTATTATGGGTGGACACCTTAGCGATTCCAGCCACCGCACAGAATCCGGACGGCGCGCATAAGTTGATTAACTACCTGTTAAGCGCCGAAGTGGCGAAAGAGTTAGCCTTGGAAATCGGCTACCCGACCCCGAATCTGGAAGCGCAGAAATTGCTACCGGCGGAAATGGTCAACGACAGCTCGCTGTATCCACCGGCGGAAGTGCTGCAAAAAAGCTACTGGCAAGATGATGTCGGCGATGCAGCGATTATCTACGAAAACTACTATCAGCAGCTGAAAGTGGCGAAGTAAGAATCTGATTTAGACAAAGTGCGGTTTAACCGCACTTGAGATTGCAGACAAACTGACTTCTCTCCCTCCGCGTGCGGAGGGAGTACCATTTTTCGTAAGAAAAATGGGGAGGGGAATATGAAAATGCAACATATTCATTTTTAACATTCTTTATGCCTCCCTCCATCCTTCGGACACCTCCCTCCGTATACGGCGGGAGGGAAATGATTCGAGAAAGAGACTTTGTCATCAGCCTGAAGTGCGGTTTAACCTCACTTTTGTCTATTTGGCATAAGGCAATGTGATGTCGAAAAGCGAGCGTTTGTTTACCCTGTTACAGATTTTGCGCGGACATAAATACCCGCTCACCGGCGCGGTTTTGGCGGAAAAGCTGAATATCAGCCTGCGCACACTCTATCGTGATATTGACAGTTTGCGGGCGCAGGGGGCGGATATTGAGGGCGAGGCCGGAATCGGCTATCTGTTACGCAAGGAATTTGAACTGTCCAAGCTAATGTTGACGGAAAGCGAAATTGAGGCGTTAGTGCTGGGAATGCGTTGGGTGCACCGTTCCGCCGACAGCGAATTAAGCCAAGCGGCGAAGAACGGCTTAAGCAAAATCTCGGCACTGTTGCCGCCGCATTTGTCGCAACAACTGGAAAACAACGCCTTATTTATTGCGGTCAGCAACAATCCGCCCCCCTTTCTCGACGATGTTTTTATCAAACTGCGCCACGCTATTCAGCGCCAGCTGAAAGTCAAACTGACTTATCGCAATGAAAAACAAAAATATTCGCAGCGCATTATTTATCCGTTTGCAATCGGCTTTTTTGAGCAGGCGCAATTAGTCGCCGCATGGTGTGAGCTGCGCCAAGAGTTCCGCCATTTTCGCCCCGACCGAATCATTGCTATCGAATTGTGCGACGAACATTACCAACCTGACCGCACTTTGCTGCTGCAGCGTTGGCAAAAACGAGACGGCGACTGTACCCACCGCTAAATCACTGCTGACAGAAATTGTCATCCGGCTGAGGTATAGTGTCTTGGCAGTGAAATAACCCTCGAAACACAAGGAGCAAATAATGCAAACCCTGACCCTCTATACCCACCCGATGTCACGCGGCAGAACGGCGCGCTGGATGTTGGAAGAAACCGGCTTAGCGTATGAAACCGTGCTGTTTACCGATTTTAGCGGCGCAATGAAAGCGGCTGATTATCTGGCGATTAACCCGATGGGCAAAGTGCCGGCATTAAAACACGGCGACACCGTGATCACCGAATGTGCCGCAATTTGTGCTTATCTAGCCGATCTTTGCCCGCAAAAACAACTCGCCCCGACCTTGAATGATCCGCAACGCGGCGTGTATTACCGTTGGTTGTTTTTTGCCGCCGCCCCGTTGGAAGCCGCGATGATAGAAGTGGCATTGCAATTGAAACCGAAAGAGAGTGATCGCACCGCGTTGGGCTATGGCAGTTTGCCGTTGTGCCTGACCGCACTTGAACAGACATTAAGCCAACACGATTTTTTGTGCGGCAACCGTTTCAGTGCCGCGGATTTATATCTTGCCGAGCTATTGGATTTCGGCATTAATGCGGTTAAAGTCATTGAAGCAAACCCGGTTTTCACCGCCTATATCGCCCGCCAGCAAGCTCGCCCTGCTTATCTTCGCGCCAGCAAAATTGATGATGATCTGTTTGCGAAAATCCAAGCAAACGGGTAAATTGATTTATCGGGCGGTTTGAACCGCACTTTTGTTTTTATGTTTTATTTCAGGGGGCAACATGATCCAAGCGCGTTGGTCGAATTCATTACAAAGTGCGGTTTATCAAGACGGGTTAGCCGTGCGAATCGCGGTGTTTGTTGAGGAGCAGGGCTTCTCGATGGAGATCGAAATTGATGACGTTGAAGCAGATTGTGAGTATCTGACGCTCTATTCCGCTGATAATCAGCCGCTCGCCACCGCACGGATCTATCCTTATGCCGATGGCGTCTATAAATTACAACGGATTGCGGTGTTGCAATCGCAACGCGGCAAGGCGTTGGGCGAACGCTTGATGGCGGAAATGGAACGGCGTGCGCAGGCGCAGGGCGTGAAACGCTTGATTTTAGGCGCGCAGGATTCGGCAATCGGCTTTTATCAAAAGTGCGGTTACCAAGTCTATGGCGACGGCTACGACGAAGAAGGCGTGCCGCACCATATGATGGAAAAACGGCTTTAAGCGCGATGGCGCACTTCAATCACCAAGCAGCGTTGGCTGAGTTCGGCGATCAGTTGATTGAGGGTATCAATACTGTCTTTATCCAAATTTGCGTCCCATTCATCAAGCAGCAACATGCGAACGGCATGCTTGTCGCTGTTTAAGTCGTCCGCCAATTCGTGCAAATTGCGTTTTAGGGTTTGCCCTGTGGACAGCGCAGTGTTATCGGCGAACAGCAATTCGTGCTGTGCCGGCAGATAATAGGCTTGCTCGCCCAGTTGCTGTTTTAGCCAACAGAGATAGCTGGATTTACCGCAGCCGTTTGCGCCGCGCAAGGTAATCCGACCGCACTTGAGGGCATGGTTCGGCAAAGTCGCAAGGCTAAATTCGCCGTCGCAATTTTGCGCTTGCGCCTGCAATTTATCCCATTGAATGCGCCCGTTGAGGCTGTTTTGCGGCACGGCAACCGCACTTTGCAAGCCTTGCAGTTTCGCTTTCATGCCCGACCAACCGGTTGCCACCGAAATCAAGATATCGGTATATTGTAAAATCAGCACCTGCCGCGGCAAGGTCGCCACCAGCACCGCCAAAAGTGCGGTGTCGTTTTGGTGTTGATAAAACAGAATCGCCGTCCACGCCAGCACCGGGCTCATCATCAGCAACATACCCAACGACGAGGCAAGATGATTCCAGCCACGATTGCTGACTGCGGTTTTCAGTGCTTCGTTTTGATTTTGTTGCAACGCCTGATTGAAATAGTGTTGATTGTAACGGTTGCCGAGCAGCACGTTATCCCACGCCAGCGACAGCGTGCGCTGCAATTTCGTGCGCCCTTGCTGCGCCGCTTGCCCGCGCTGATAAATCCGTTGTTTAAAAGCAAATACCGCCAACGCCGCTAACAGCACGCCGAGCAGATAGGAGAGCATTATCGACGGGGCTAAAATCCACGCCAACACCGCAATATTAAAACTGACATTCAGCAACAGCGACACGCCGTCAAACAGAAAACGGTAGCTTTCATCGATCGTCAAAAATCCCTCAGAGGCGATAAACGGCAACCGTTGATCTTTCAGCGTGCGATCATTGCGCAAACCGGCTTGATTGTTGAAGTTTTTTTGAAAAAGTGCGGTGTAGCGATTGAGCGCAGTGAATTTGGCTTTTTCCAACAGCATTGCGGCGAAACTCGCCGGTAGATAGACGATCGTCAGCGACAGAATAAACAGTACAAAGTAAACGCCGAACGCCCCGCCAACGCTGATGTTCTCCGCCACTTTCGCAATCCAATAGGTCGATGACGCAACAATCATTTGCTGCACCAACAATAGCAACAACGCCCAACGAAACGCGGCGTTATTCAATAAACGGAAAGCAAAGTGCGGTTGTGGCATGGTTTACCTAAGGATATTTAACAGCGGAATATCGAAAAATATTAGAGAAAAATCAAGTTAAAGGCAATTTTTGTACAATAATAAAATAGCGAAGTGTGAGTGTGATCGTTAAAACCAGCGTATAATCTTTGGATTGAATTAACTTTTAAGTTATACTTGTCAAAAAAAGACAGGATATTGATATGTTTGAACTACAGTTTCACTCGGAGGCGGTAGCGGAAATAACCGCACTTGAGCCGGTTATGATTGAGCTTGCATTAAAACGTTTAGGAGAACTGAGCCATGAAAATTAAACCGATTGCATACCAAGAATTAAAAGCGAATTTACTCGCTGATCCGGAGGTCAATACCATTTATCAAACCGAAAAACGTGCTGATGAGTTACAAGCGTTATTGCAACAAATGCGGGCTAAGGCAGGGTTAAATAGCCGACAAGTGGCTGAACGCATGGGCATTTCGCAGCCGGCAGTCAGCAAATTGGAGCGCAATGCCAGCCGTGCCAGCGTGAATAGTTTACAGCGTTATGCACAGGCTTGCGGTGTAAATTTAACCTTTAATTTCTCTTAACCCCGCCCCTTGCGCACCCAATAACGATAAGGGGTTTGTGCGGTTTCGCTGTGCAGCAGGGTGTGATCCATAAACTGGCAAAAGCTGGGAATATCGCGGGTGGTGGCGGGGTCGTCCGCCAACAGCAGCACCACCTCGCCGTCTTGGCGATGGCGAATGCTTTTGCGCAGCAACATCACCGGTTCCGGGCAGCGCAATCCGACGGTATCGAGGGTTTCATCAATTGCAATCTCATTAATTTCCACTTGGTTCATAAATTCTTGCTTATTTGTTGGATTTAGGCGATATAATACCGCAGATAACGCAATTTTAGGAGTTTTTGATGTCGAATTCGCAACAGGCGCTTTTTCAACGGCACTTGCACGGCTTGCAAACGCTGGTGCGGGAGATTTTACACGGCAACCGCTTGGACGGGATTTGGATTCACGCCGGTGAAGAACGTTACCATTTTCTCGACGATCAAACCAAACCGTTTAAAATCAATCCATTGTTTAATTATTTTGTGCCGCACACCAGTGCGGTCGGTAGCTGGTTATATCTCGACGGCGTGAACAAACCGCACTTGTATTTTTACCAACCCGATGATTATTGGTATCTGCACGAAGCTGCACCGCAGGCATTTTGGACGGACGAATTTGACTGGACGATTCTGAAACACGCCGACGAGATCAAAACCTATTTTAGCCACCTTGACCGCACTTTATATCTGGGCGAGGAAGAGGCATTGGCGCAAGCGTTCGGTTTTAGTCAAATTAATCTGCAAAAAGCCCTGAATTACTTGCATTATCAACGCAGTATCAAAAGCGAGTATGAGCTGGATTGCTTGCAACGGGCGCAATTTGCCGCCTTAAAAGGACATCAGGCAGCACAAGCGGCTTTCTTCGACGGTCAATCGGAATTTGAGATTAACCTAGAATATCTGCGCGCCAGCGGACAGTCGGACTCGAATGTGCCGTATGCCAACATCGTGGCGATAAACCACCACAGTGCGGTGCTGCACTACACCCGATTACAACAAACCAAGCCGCAAACGCAACGTAGTTTTTTGCTTGACGCCGGCGCGAGCTATCTCGGTTATGCCTCGGATATTACCCGCAGTTACAGTTTCAATCCGAATGATGAATTTGCCGATTTGGTGCGCACGTTGGAGCAGCACAAACTGGCGATTATCGCACAAATGCAGGTTGGTTATAATTATCTTAGCTACCACACCATAATGCAGCAACGGATTGCCGAAACCTTGTGGGAATTTGACTTGGTGAAACTGCCGGCGGAACAGATTTTTGAAGCGGGGATTAACCGCACTTTCTTCCCGCACGGCTTGGGGCATTTTCTCGGTTTGCAGGTGCATGATGTCGCCGGTTTTCAACAAAATCGGCGCGGCACGCATAAAGCGCCGCCCGAGGTTTATCCGAGTTTGCGCTGCACCCGCACCTTAGAGCCGAACATGGTGTTGACGGTCGAGCCGGGATTGTATTTTATTCCGCTGTTGCTTGAACAATGGCGTCATCATGCGTTGGCGGGCAAATTTAACTGGCAGAAGATCGAACAGTTGCTTGCCTACGGCGGCGTGCGTACCGAAGATAATATTGTGATCACCGCCAATGGCGCGAACAACCTGACGCAAAACGCGCTGACCGCACTTGGCAACAGATAGCCGATTATGCGTTACCTGATTCCGGCGGCGGGCGTCGAATTTAGCGAAGAAATTAAAAAAAGCCGTTTCATCACCTATCTGCAAGCGACAGAGGGATTGGAACAGGCGAAAGCGTTTTGGCAACAACTGAAACAGCAACACCCGAACGCACGCCATCATTGTTGGGCGACGGTTGCCGGGCGACCGAACGATTCGCAGCAATTGGGTTTTTCCGACGACGGCGAACCGTCCGGCACGGCAGGCAAGCCGATGTTGAATATCTTGCTCGGCAGCGGTATTGGCGAAATCAGTGCGGTGGTGGTGCGTTATTACGGCGGCATTCAACTTGGCACCGGCGGGCTGGTGCGGGCTTACGGCAACGGCGTGCAGCAGGCGTTGAAATTGCTGAACACGATAGAAAAAATCGAACGCCAAGTCTTTGCGCTCAGTTGCGATTACGGGCAAATCAATTTGGTGCAGCAATTGCTGAAGCTGCACCAAGTCGAAATTATCGAACAACAGTTCGCCCAGCGGATTGAATTACAGCTTGGCATTAGCGCAGAACAGTTTGCCGAATTCAGCCGTGCGTTGAATGATCGCAGCGGTGGCAGTTTGCGCCTGCTGGCTTTAACTTAAAGGAACGACAACCCCGTGCATATCCAGTCTATTATTCGTATCGTCGGCATTTTGGTGATGTGTTTCTCGCTCACTATGCTTGTCCCTGCCTTGATTGCTTTGCTTTACAGCGACGGCGGCGGCCGTGCCTTTGTCGAAACCTTTTTTATCACGTTAGCCGTGGGCGCATTGCTGTGGTGGGCGACACATAACCATAAACACGAATTGCGTTCGCGTGAGGGATTTTTAATTGTGGTGCTGTTTTGGGTGGTGCTGGGCAGTGTCGGTTCGTTACCGTTCATGTTATTTGAACACCCGCAACTGAATGTTGCCAATGCGTTTTTCGAATCCTTTTCCGGCTTAACCACCACCGGCGCAACGGTGATTGTCGGCTTGGACAGCTTGCCGAAGGCGATTTTATTTTACCGCCAAATGCTGCAATGGCTCGGCGGCATGGGGATCATCGTGTTGGCAATTGCGATTATTCCGTTGTTGGGTATCGGCGGCATGCAGCTTTACCGTGCCGAAATGCCGGGGCCGCTGAAAGAGCAAAAAATGCGCCCGCGTATCGCCGAAACTGCCAAGGCGTTATGGGTGATTTATTCTACCTTGACTTTGTTATGCGCACTGGCTTATTGGTTGGCGGGTATGGACGTGTTCGACGCCATCAGCCACAGTTTTTCGACGATTTCGATCGGCGGTTTCTCGACCCACGATGCCAGCATGGGCTACTTTAACAGCACGGCGATTAACTTGATTGCCGCGCTATTTTTATTTATTTCCGGCTGTAACTTTGCGCTGCATTTTTCCGCTTATTTTGAGTTGGGCAAAAGCAATATTTTCAAACTCTATTTCACCGATCCCGAATTTAAAGCCTTTCTGTTTATCCAACTGGCGTTGGTGACGATTTGCACCGTCGCTTTAATCGGTTATAACCATTTTTCCGGTTACGGCGAAGCGTTGGAACACGCCATTTTTCAGTCGTTGTCGATTTCCACCACCGCCGGGTTCACCACCTCCTCGTTCGACAGTTGGCCTTCGTTTTTACCGATGTTGCTGTTGATGACCTCGTTTATCGGCGGTTGCGCCGGTTCGACCGGCGGCGGTTTGAAAGTGATTCGGGTACTGTTACTGTTGGTGCAAGGCAAACGCGAGATGAACCGTTTAGTACACCCGAATATTGTGCAGCCGATTAAATTGGGTAACCGCGTGCTGTCCGAACGGGTGATTCAAGGCATTTGGGCGTTTTTTTCCGCCTATCTGCTGATTTTTGTGATCTGCTTATTGGCGGTTATCGCCTGCGGTGTCGACAGTTTTGATGCCTTTAATGCGGTGGTGGCTTGCTTAAACAATCTCGGTCCGGGCTTGGGCAGTATCAGCAGCAACTTCGTTGCAATCCCCGACAGCGCAAAATGGATTTTAACCTTCGCCATGATCTGCGGGCGGTTGGAAGTGTTTACCTTATTGGTGTTGTTTACCCCGGTGTTTTGGAAAAGTTAATCGAGAGCCTAAAATGAAAACCTTAATTATTTATTCGAGTGTCGATGGGCAAACCCATAAAATTGCGCAAGCGATTGCCGCCGAAATCAAAAACCAGAATCGGAATCGGAATCAAAGTGCGGTGGTGGATTTAGTGGCACTCGCCGCAGCCGAGCAGCGGGATTTGGCGCAGTACGATCGGATTATCATCGGCGCGTCGATTCGTTACGGGCATTTTAACAAGGCGTTAGAGCCGTATATCGCCCGCCATGCGGCGTTATTAAATGCGAAAAAAACCGCCTTTTACAGCGTGAATTTAACCGCGCGCAAAGCGGATAAAAATACCCCTGAGACCAACGCCTACACCCGTAAATTATTGCAACGGATCGACTGGCAACCGAGCCAAAGTGCGGTTTTCGCCGGTGCGTTGCGTTATCCGCAATACCGTTTTTTTGACCGTTTTATGATCCGTTTGATTATGAAAATCACCGGCGGCGAAACCGACACCAGCAAAGAGGTGGAATATACCGATTGGGCGAAGGTGGCGGCGTTTGCTAAAGGATTAGACGCTTTAGGAGTTGAAGATGGAATATGATTCGGTAGATAAAAAAATACGACGTTCCCGTTGCATAGAAATTCTTAAATTTTGGTATAAGATCGAATTTTTTATTCCTTTCGATTTACAAAGGACGGTGCTGGAAGCCAGTGACGCCGAAAGGACGATACATTGTTTTTCGCAAGCCGATTTACAGTCGTCAGAAATTCGATTGTGGCAAGCTAATACCGCGCAAGACGGTTATAAAATTACTGGATACGAAATCTATTTTGGGATTTTTGATAAATACGAGCTGTCAAAAATAACGCAAAAAGTGGTCTCTGAAGAGCTGGGGTTAGAAAACGAGCTTTTTGAAGAGGAACGGCTGGATCTTGAGGGAAAAACGTGTTTTGCAAAATTGAAGTTGAATCAAGAAGGTGAATTGCTTCTGGATGATATTGCTGTTTCGGCAGCTCCTTGGGCACTGGGGCAAATTCAGAAAGGCGGGCTAAGCGGATTATCATCTGAGCAATTTGATTATGATTTGGATCAACTTAAATTAAAGCTGGTTAATTTTCAGTACGACTATTTACAGCGTGCGACAGAGGAAAATCAACAAAAAGGCTTATCCGGTCTGGATTTATTATCTTTACAAACACTTTTTTATCAATGGGCGGATTATCAACCTCACTTGAGCAACCAAGATTCAATGACGATCGTTATTCGAGCCTTGATGACGCCGATTAAAAAATCGGATTCTGCCACCGCCACCGCTCTTAGTGATAGCAATAATAATAGAGAACAGCAAGAAGAAGACCTTGATACCCAAGAAAATTTAATTAATATTTTTAATAGTTTTTATATTAAAGAGCTTAAGAGCGTTATTATGGCATTGAAAAATGGCGAAAGTTGTTCTGTGTTAGAGGAGTATCTGACGCCATTGAGTAAAGCGCAGCGGATTGATTTGTATCAGCTTGAAGGACAAAAGCAAATTGCGGAGAGATTACGTCCGCGTTATCTCAATGCCGGACATTGGCCGGATTGCCCGACGCATAGAATGAGTTTAATGCAGCAATTTGCGATTAACAGTATTTTTACGCAACTGAAGCAAAGCGGAATATTTTCAGTCAATGGGCCGCCCGGAACCGGTAAAACGACACTGTTGCGCGATATTATGGCAGAGAATATTGTCCGTCGGGCCCATGAATTAGCGCAGTTTAATCGTGTTGTCGATACTTTTTCCGGAAAGCGGCAAGTCGATTTTCACGGTGGCAAATGTGTGACGATTTCATTATTAAAAGAGTCACTGACCGGCTTTGAAATGGTTGTTGCCTCGTCAAATAATACGGCTGTCGAAAATATTTCTAAAGACTTACCCAAAGCAAAATCGCTGGGGATGTGGAAAATTAGTGAGGATAGCAATAATTTATCTGAACATGCTCAATCCAACGAAGCACCGCTAACCTATTTGCAAACAGTTGCCCATAATATTGCGGCTAAAAACAATAAGGGTGGTTATAATCAGCTTTCGGATGAAGAGTTGCCTTGGGGATTGATTGCATGTTCGCTCGGAAATAAAACCAACCGGCAGAATTTTGTGAATAAATTCTTTTTTGATGGCGAAGGTAGCCTTGATTCAACCGCTAAAGGGTATGATTGCAATAAACATCAATCGATATGGCATTGGCGTCGAGATTATGCTAAGAAAAAAGGAATATCTTTTGCTCAAGCAAGAAGCGATTTTTTAGCGATAGAAGCTGAAGTGAGTACATTAATTCAACAACTCGATCACTATGCCCAACTGCGTATTGAGTTAGATGGTCAAACTGAAGTTGATTTTATTCGGCAAATTTTGCAACAAGAGAAGAGCGCCAAAAAACAGTTAAGTGAGGTAGAAAATAACCTGTTGCAAGTGGAACAGCGCAGGGAAATCATTAGCGCTGAATTACGTTTGTTGATAAAAGAGAAAAACGCAATTGAGCAAATCCGACCTAATTGGTGGTGGTTGAAAAAGATTTTTAAATCTAATGATTGCATTCACTACATCGCGGTGTTGAACGAGAAGAAAGAAAAGTTGCAGATATGCAACGAGCAGGAGATCCAGTTAGAAAAAGAATGGCTTAGTTTAAAAAAGAGTCAGCATTCAGCCTTGCTTCATTATCAAACGCTACGGCGGCAGTTAGTAGAAAGACGGAAATTATGGCAGGTCAAAATGCAGGAATTGGAACAGTATCGGCATACTTTTCCGGAGGCCGAAGCGCCGTTTGACAGCTGCGCGTTAGAGCAAGATAAATGGCAGATTCAGGGAGTATGGTTTGATAAAAGAGTAAATATCAAACGCTCGCAACTTTTTAAAGCCGCCTTACAATTACATGAAGCTTGGTTAGCAGAGGTCACACAACAAGGGAATGGTTTTGCAGGAAATCTTCTGGCAATACAAGATTTTTTATCCGGTAAACATATATTGAAAACGGAAAATATCCTGCCGATTTGGCAAAGTTTATTTATGATAATCCCTGTTATTTCCAGTACTTTTGCCTCATTTTTTACTCAATTCAGAGGGCTGGGGGCAAAAAGTCTCGGCTGGCTGTTTATTGACGAAGCCGGGCAAGCAATACCGCAGGCTGCTGTCGGCGCACTATGGCGTAGTCAAAGAGCCGTTGTAGTCGGTGATCCGTTGCAAATTGAACCTGTATTTACCGTTCCGACTAAATTAATCGAAGCGATAGCTCAAATTTCCAACCAAGATATCACCAGGCAGGTGGCTCCGCATAAAATATCAGTGCAGTACTTGGCTGATATGGCGAATCAATATGGAGTCAGTCTTGATGATGATTGGCTTGGCTGTCCGCTAAGAGTTCATCGCCGCTGTGTCGATCCGATGTTTTCGATCGCCAATCAGATTGCTTATCAAGGCAAAATGGTCTTTTTCGAACCGATAGATCGACTGAAACGGTTGCCGCCGAAAGGAAGTTTGGATTTAGGAAACAGCGCCTGGGTTGATATTGGCGGTGCGGCTAATAATAAGCAATCGGTTAAAGAGCAGATTGAACTGGTATTTGAAGCCGTTGTAATTTTATATAATAAATTGAATGAGCTGCCGCCAATTTACATTATTTCTCCTTTCAAACAGATTCAAGCGGAATTGGTTAAGAAAATGGTAAATCATGACGAATGGAGCCATTGCCATTCGTTAATAAGGGAAGCGCCGTTGAAATCGACCTTGAAAAAATGGTGCGGTAGCCGTATAGGAACTGTGCATACTTTTCAAGGCAAAGAAGAAAGTATTGTATGGCTGGTGCTTGGCTGTGATGAGCTCAATCTTTGTGCGGCGGGTTGGGCGGCAAGCAAACCTAATTTATTAAATGTGGCTTTAACCCGTGCTAAGCACCGCTTTTTTATGATCGGTGACATGACAATATGGGGCAATCTGCCATTTTTCACGGAAGCGAATAGCCTATTACCTAAAATAACGGCAAAAAAATTCTTAGACAATGTGTCAACGTGTTTGGACAGTAAGGTATAAAACGTCATTTTTTGCCCGTGACGCCTTATCAAGATTGCTATTTTTTAGATATGCAACCGATAAATCACCTGATTACTCGAACCGCGCCACAGCAGTTTCGGATCGGCGAGGCTCTGCTCGAATTTGCCGTCGATCAACACATCCACATAACCCACCAACGCCTTTTGCTCGGGGCTGAGTTCTTGCAAACGATAACCCGTCCACAACCAAATATCCTTGCCCAAACACTCGCGTTTAATCCGTTGCACCAACGGCAAAAGTGCGGTCAGGTTTCTCGGGTGCAACGGATCGCCGCCGCTCAGGCTCAAGCCTTGCCGCTTGATCCGTGTGTCTTGTAAATCGGCAATAATCTGATCTTCCATCGCTTGATCGAACGGCACTCCGGCACAGAACGACCAGCTTTTTTGGTTGTAACAGCCCTTGCATTGGTGTTCGCACCCTGCGACAAACAGGGTGCAGCGCGTGCCTTCGCCGTTGACCACATCAACCGGATAATATTGCAGATAATTCATGTTCAGACCGTACTTTTATAGGTGTTTCACCCGCCGTTTCACCTCTTCCTGCTTGCCGCTGTTGAACGGACGCGCGTCGGGACTGCCGAGATAGCCGCACACCCGACGGGTCACCGACACCGTGTTACTGTCGTGATTGCCGCAGGACGGGCAGGTGAAGCCTTTGCTGGTGCAGTCGAATTCGCCTTTGTAACCGCAGCCGTAGCACTCGTCAATCGGCGTATTGGTGCCGTAATACGGCACGCGCGAATAGCTGTAATCCCACACGTCCTCCAACGCTTTCAGGTTGTGTTGCAGATTCGGGTATTCGCCGTAGCAGATAAAACCGCCGTTGGCGATTGGCGGATATGCCATTTCAAAATCCAGTTTATCGTACGGATTGACTTTCTTCTCCACGTCCAAATGGAAACTGTTAGTGTAATAACCTTTGTCGGTTACGCCCTCGATAATGCCAAAGGTTTTGCTGTCGAGGCGGCAGAAACGGTCGCACAGATTTTCACTTGGGGTGGAATACAGGCTAAAGGCATAGCCGGTTTCTTGTTTCCACGTTTCGACCGCACTTCGCAGGTGTTGCACGATCGCCAACCCTTTTTGCCACAGACTTTGTTGATCATAAATATGGCTGCCGAACAGCGCATTGATGGTTTCGTGAATGCCGATATACCCGAGCGAAATCGAGGCTCTGCCGTTTTTGAAAATATCGGCGACACAATCATCGGCGTTTAAACGCACGCCGCACGCGCCCTCCATATATAAAATCGGCGCAACCCGCGCTTTGGTTTGTTGCAAGCGCGCAATCCGCGTCATCAGCGCTTTTTTAGCAATGGCGAGGCGCTGATCCAACAATTGATAAAACCGCACTTCGTCACCTTGCGCTTCCAGCGCAATACGCGGCAGGTTCAAACTGACGACGCCGAGATTATTGCGCCCCTCGTGGATTTCCTGTTGATCCTGTTCATATTTGCCTAAAAAGCTGCGGCAGCCCATCGGCGCTTTGAACGAACCGGTGACTTGCACCACTTGATCGTAATTCAAAATATCGGGGTACATGCGTTGCGTGGCGCATTCCAGTGCCAGTTGTTTAATGTCGTAATTCGGATCCGTCGGATGTAAATTTAGCCCTTGTTTTAAGGTAAACACCAGTTTCGGGAAAATGGCGGTTTTATGATTTTTGCCTAAACCGCGAATTCGGTTTTGCAAAATCGCCTGCTGAATCAGACGTGATTGCCAACTTGTGCCCAAGCCGAAACCGAAGGTCACAAACGGGGTTTGCCCGTTGGCGGTGTGCAGGGTGTTGACTTCGTATTCCAACGATTGAAAGGCGTCAAAACACTCTTTTTGCAAGCGTGCTTTGGCGTAGCCTTCCGCATCGGCAATTTGCCATTCTGCCGCCACCACCAAATGTTTTTCATAACTTTTCTGCACATAAGGCGCAAGCACTTCATCAATCCGATTGATGGTTGTGCCGCCGTAAATATGGCTTGCCACCTGCGCGATAATCTGTGCGGTGACGGCGGTGGCGGTGGTGATCGATTTCGGGGTTTCAATCTCGGCATTACCCATTTTAAAGCCCTGCTCGAGCATGCCTTGCAGATCAACCAACATGCAGTTGAACATCGGGAAGAACGGCGCGTAATCCAAATCGTGATAATGAATTTCGCCTTTTTCGTGTGCCGCCACCACATCGGCGGGCAAGAGATAGCGTTTGGCGTAATGTTTTGCCACGATACCCGCCAGTAGATCGCGCTGGGTCGGGATCACTTTGGCGTCTTTATTGGCGTTTTCATTCAGGATTTCCAGATTGCTTTGCTCAATCAACCCCTCGATCTCTTGCGTCAATTGGCTACGTTTCTCGCGCGCCAAATCGCGGTCGTGGCGGTATTCGATATAGGCACGCGCAATTTGAGGATATTGGCTGCGCATTAGTTTTTCTTCGACAATCGCTTGAATATGCGCAATATCAATCTGCTTTTGATAATGGCTGAAAATCTGCTGGCAAACTTCATTGCTGATATGCGAACAAAACGCCTCGTTGTTGATACCGCAAGCAACCGCCGCCTTACGAATCGCCTGTAAAATCCGCTCCGCCACAAACGGCGTGCTGGCACCGTCGCGTTTGATGACCTGTAACCCTGACATAAAAGCCCCTTATATTGATTAAATCAAAAAGCTAAAACACTATATATAGATGTTTTATTATTTGAAAGCACTATATCTTGAAAATTTGATCTGTGTCAAATAAAAATGCTTCTCAAAAATTAAGGGGTGATTTGTATGGGAAATAAGAAAGCAAAGAATAAAGTGCGGTTTTACGCATTAAGCAAGGCTTGTACCACATCAGGAATGATTTTCGGTTCAGGAATAAAAACTTGTTTATGCCGATTTAATTCGCCTTTTTCCAACACAATGCTACTTTTGGCGACTTTGAATTGTTTGCTGAGGAATTTTAACAGGTGCGCGTTGGCTTGTCCGTCAATCGGCGGGGCGGTGATGGTGATTTTCAGCTCGTCGTCGTGTAGCCCGACCAGCTGATCTCTGCTCGCTTTGGGTTGCAGCAAAATTTTCAGCCGCAATCCGTTTGGGTGTGTTTCAACCGCCGCCATCGGTTATGCAAGCAGCCACAAGGCGCCGAAGAGATCCATCAGCAACTTGTTGCCGAAAATCAGGATAAACGCCAACGCCATCACCGAGAAATCGATCATGCCGGTATTCGGCAGAATGCGGCGAATCGGGGCTAGCAGCGGCTCAGTGATACGGTACAGTTGGTATTCCAGCGGGTGATTGCCTTGCGAAAACCAGCTCATTACCGCACGGATCAAAATCGCCCAAAAGATAATCTCGCCAAACGCCTTAATCATCGCCAATACACCGATCAGTGCGAACTGCGGCAAACTGGCGCCGTCAAAACCGCCGGTTAATAGCGGATATTTCAGCATATTCAGCACAAAAGCGAATGCTAACGCAGCAAAATCAATATTCTTGCGCGTTGGGATCAATTTGCGTAACGGCGCCAACACCGGCTGCGTCAGTTTCACCACGACTTGCGACAGCGGATTGTAAAAATCCACCTGACAATATTGGAACCACGCGCGCAATATCAGAATAAAGGTATATAGCCCCGCCACGGTCTGCACTAAAAATTGTAATGTGTTCATGATTATCCTTCAAAAAATAGCAAAAGTGCGGTCTGAAAACCGCACTTTAATAGATAAGATCAAATTTCAATAATTCAAGGCGCAATTACTGAATCGGATAATCCCACCAGATATCGAACAGTTCGCTGGTTTCGATTTGTTGCAGGTTGTTTGCGCTGAGCCAGTTTTGTACCAACGTGCGGTGTGAATCGTCGCAGTTGCCGACTTTTTCCAAACAAACCAACCCTTCCCAATGTAGGTAGCCGCTGCCTTCGTAGGCTAAGCCGTGTGGCTTGATCACTTCGTCGATAAAACGATCCAAAGTGGCGTCGATTTCTTCAACCGAAGTGTTGTCGGCGAATTGCCAGCGGACAACAAAGCCTAACTCTTGGAATTCGGCAAGGTGCATTTTTTTGCGCTGTCTGCGGTTACGCTGAATAGCCATACTATTTTCCTTTTTTAGTTGATAATGAATAAAGTTTATTTAACGATAAATAAAATACAGATCCCAAACCCCGTGTCCCAGTTTTTGTCCGCGCTGTTCGAACTTGGTCAACGGGCGGAAATCCGGACGCGGGATATAATCGTTCGTTGCCGATTGGTTATGCAATTCATCGCTGTGTTGCAGGGTTTCCAGCATATGCTCGGCATAATTCTGCCAATCGGTCGCCATGTGAATAAAGCCACCGCACTTCAGCTTTTGTTGTATCAAGCGGATAAATTCCGGCTGCACGATCCGACGTTTATGGTGTTTGCTTTTTTGCCACGGATCAGGGAAAAACAATTGTAATCCGCCTAAGCTGTGATCGGCAATACTGTCGCGCAAAATTTCCATCGCGTCGTGGCAAATTACGCGCAAATTCGTCACCTTTTCCTGCACCGCCAATGCCACGCAGGCACCGACGCCCGGAGTATGCACTTCAATTCCGAGATAATTGCGATCCGGATTATTTTTCGCCATTTCCACCAACGACGTTCCCATGCCGAAGCCGATTTCCAACACCACCGGATTATCATTGCCGTAAATCGCGCTGAAATCGAACGGCGTGGCTTGATATTCCAAGCCGAAATCCGCCCAATGGTTGTTCATCGCATTTTTCTGATAATCGCTCAAACGCCCGGTGCGCAGCACAAAGCTACGCACTTTGCGCATATAACGCCCGTCGGCGGTAAATTCCGCGGTTTCGACCGTTTTGCGCTTCTGATCGGCAAAGGTGGTTTGCGGTTGTGTAACTTTTGACATGATAACGAAATAAGATCCCTTTCTATTTGATAGGCGCATTATGCAAATATCTGTGGGGATTACAACTGTTTTCGCTATTTCTTTGGCAATCAAGGGTGATCAGAGCCTGATTTCTTACGTTAAATAGACAAAGCTTGACGTAATCCTTGTTAGAATGCGCACCACCTCAGTTAAGCAAATAAGAATAGGATGTATTTATTTTTGATTTGAGGCTTAACCTGCGGAATATTTCATTAACATGATGATAAGAGAAATAACATGATGAAAAGTATTTATAATAAAACAGCAATTACCCTTTTCCTATCCGCTTTTTTAGTTGCTTGTGGCGGCGGCGGTGGATCGTCTGCGGCTGATACGACTCCAATTGCTTCCAATTTGGTTGAAAATTCAGGTTCAAATTCAGGCTCTGCAAGTTCATCTGAGCAAACTGAACTGGCGGCTTTAAAAGAGAAAGAGATTCGTAGCCAAGCATCAAATAAGCAGCAATCTGAAAACACTGCGTCAGAAAATACAAGTACAAATCAGGTTAATACTGGCGTATCTGAAGATAAAGAAGAAGAGCCAAAAGATAAACCAGAGGATCAAGTTCCTCCGGCGGTAGATCCTGTACAACCACAACCACAACCACAACCACAACCACAAGTGATACCTACTTATGATGGGCAATTAGTCATGATTAAGTATGGTTATGGCTTTTCAGCATGGGAAGGTGAAAGAAAAGGATATTATGAAGTTAAATTAGATAATAATAAATTTGAAACGGTCAAAACCTCAGAAACACCATCAACTATTACTATTGTAGATGGTGATAATAATACAAAAGTACTTTCTTTAGCAGATGTTGGTTATTATGGTTATATTGCAACAGATAATGAGGTCGCTGCAGGGGATGTATGGAGGGACGCTACTCAGCGTGCTCGTGAATTTGATATGTTTTATGGCTATAATAGTGATAAAAAAGATACAGTTGCTCCATCGGTCAGTATGAATTATGAAGGCAAGTTCCTTTATTCGACGAACACTAATGATTTTGCTAGTGCTGAAGCAAATTTGAGTTTAACTTATAATGCAACCACAAAAGGCATGAGTGGTACAATTCAAAGTAATGATACTGGCGGTGGTCAGCTATTTTTAGACTTGGCTGGATCGGATGTTACTGAACCTGATTTTACATTGCAAGCGACTGTAAATAAAAAGCAAAATCAATATGATCTAATTACTAAAGACGGTGAGTTAAAAGGTGATTTCTTAGATAAGGGTAAATTTATTGTTGGAAAAGGAAGCTCCAATGATAATGGGGCTGAGTGGCGAGGTGTTTTCGGCGCAGAAGGAACGCCACAATAGTCTCAAGCAATCAATATGTTACCGAACCGCACTTCAACGTGCGGTTTTTTCTATCCTTTCAATCGCTTTCCTTGCTGCCAAACGCCCTCTAAAATCGGTTCGCCAATCTCTAGCGGAAAGTTTTTCGGCAGCCGTTGCTGACATTGTTCAACCGCACTTTGATAGTTTGTAGCAACTTCGTGCAATATTTCTTCGACGAGTAGCGGGCGCAAACCTGCCAGTCTGCCGGTTTCGAGAAAATGGCGGATTTGGATTTTATCCCATAAATAGTGTTTGTTTTTTCCGTGCCATGCCATTGCCATTTTGATTTTTTGCCGTTGTAAGCCTTGCGGTTTTAACAGTGGAAACGCAGAGATGACATCATAAAACGGCGTTAGACGGTAGCGGTTATCTTTTTCCAAAAACAGACTGTAGTTTTTCGCATGTCCGTCAATCGCCGCCATCAACCAAAAGATAATCTGTGCTTTAAAAAAGCGCAGACGATCTTCAAGACTGTCTGCCGAGCCTTTTAACAATTCGAGAATGGATAAGATACTCGGTCCGCCGTCCGCTTCGTATTTTAACGCAGGGGCAATTGCCAAGGCTTGACACATATCTTCCTGCGGCAAGCGCACTAACCAACGTCCTGAAGCCGCCCAGCGGCGATCAAAACGTTCAACCGACAACACTTTGCAATCGTCAAAATACAAAATTTCCGCATTGGCGACGGGCAAGCCAAAGGCTGTCAACAGTTGCAAACAAAGCCATTCATTTTCGCAACTGTCGGATAAATCAAGCTGTCCTTGCCCGACAATACCGATCGGCAATTTCATAATATGGCTGGTCGGCGTGGTGTTGAGCGGCTTGCACCATTGGTTGTGATGATATAAAAGTGCGGTTTTTTCCTGCGCACCGGCAAGGGAAATCCGAAAATCTTGGTGTGCATTATCCATTCCCAACGGTGAAAATTGGTAGTTTTTTAATAATGCCGCAATATCCGTTTCACTTAACGGCACGGCGTCGATTTTCCTGACCGAATAAGGGCGTTTTCCTTGCGGATAAAGCTGAATTGCGCCAACACAGTCATGCCCAATGGCACCGAGTAAATCAAACGGGTGTTTGGTGGCAACTTGGAAACGCTGTTGAATACGTGAACGGATTTGTTCATTATCAGGCAATAAATTATCGAAAAAATTATAGACGGGGCTACCTTTATAGACTTTTTCCGATAACGGCAGCGACAACGAAATCGGACGCGCCTTAGCGTGGTTTAACCAAGTGGATTCGTATTGAAATTGGCTTGCGCCGTCGCGGCTTTTTGTCCACAGCCCGACTTCAATACCGTTCATCGCAATCGTCAAGCGGTTCATCACCAATCCTCGTCATCAAAATCAGGGGTCGGCTCTTGCACTTGATCACTTGTCGGGGTTGCGGTTTTATTACGTGGCGATAGCGTGATTTCTAGTTCTAACGCCGACAGCAAATTAAACAAGGTATCGACTTTGCTGCGTTCAGGCTGGTTTTCAAAAGCGGAAACCGTCGCTTGCTTCACGCCGGCGAGCAAAGCGACTTGCGATTGCGACAACTTATTCTGATAGCGAAATTCTTTTAAGGCATGCGCTAACATTTTTGCGGTGGTAATTGCCATGATTTATCCTCTTTAGCAGATATTTAATAAAATAACCGCTAAAAAGGATAAAGTCAAGTTTATCCTTATATAGGGATAAATAAAGAGGTTTCTCTACCGCACTTTTTCATCTTTAATCACTAAAGTGTGGTTAGCCGATTAGGTTCGCATTAAGCGTAAGCCATTTCCCACCACCAGTAAACTGGTGCCGACATCAGCGAACACCGCCATCCACATTGTGCCTAGCCCGGCAAGCGTTAAAACAAAGAAGAGGAGTTTAACCGCAAGGGCGAAGCTGATGTTTTGCTTCAGAATGGTGTGGGTATTTTTTGATAAACGGATAAATTCAGGGATTTTGCGCAAATCATCGTCCATTAAGGCAACATCAGCGGTTTCAAGTGCGGTATCCGTTCCCATTGCGCCCATGGCAAAACCAATATCTGCACGGGCAAGGGCGGGCGCGTCATTAATGCCGTCGCCGACCATGCCGATTTTTTGCTGTTTAGCTTGTTGTTCAACCGCACGTTGTATCACCTTTAATTTATCTTCAGGCAATTGATTGCCAAGGGCTTGATCAATGCCGACTTGTGCCGCAATCGTATTGGCGGTGTGTTGATTGTCACCGGTCAGCATTAGCGTTTTTACGCCTAAGTTGTGTAGTTCGGCAATGGCTTGGCAGCTGCTTTTTTTCACGGTATCAGCAACGGCAAATAGCGCCAACACTTGTTTGTTATCCGCTAATAGCACCACGCTGTTACCCTGTTTTTCCAATAGCTCGATTTGGCTTTGTAGCTCGTTCGTGGCTTGTTTGCGTTCTTCGATTAAGTGAATATTGCCCAGCACATAGTCCGTGCCGTTAATTTGCCCTTGTACGCCGCGTCCCAAAAGTGCGGTGAAATTGTCCACATCGGCTAATGCTGGATTTTGTTCATTGCCAGCAGTTGTAATCGCCTGTGAAACCGGGTGATCGGAATGAGCGGCAAGGCTGGCGGCAAGGCGTTGTGCTTCCGTCAATGGCATGGCGGCAAGTGCGGTCATTTCGGTTTGTACCGGTTTGCCGTGGGTTAAAGTTCCGGTTTTATCCAACGCCAAGGTTTTTAATAACCGCCCTTGTTCTAAATAAACGCCGCCTTTAATCAAAATCCCTTTGCGCGCCGCCGCTGCCAAGCCGCTGACCACTGTGACCGGCGTGGAAATGACCAAGGCGCAAGGGCAGGCGATCACCAATAAAACCAATGTCTTATAAATCCATTCAAACCAAGCGCCAGCCATAAATAGCGGCGGAATGATGGCAACCAACAATGCAATCACCAGCACCGCAGGGGTATAAATTTGCGCGAAGCGATCGACAATGCGTTGTGTCGGCGCTTTCACACTTTGCGCCTCTTCCACCGCATGGATAATGCGGGCTAGGGTCGAGTTGTTTGCGGCGGCGGTGACTCGGTATTCAAACGAACCGCTTTGGTTGATCGTGCCGGCGAATACCTGATCACCCACCGTTTTATTCAGCGGCAGACTTTCGCCGGTAATCGGCGCTTGGTTGACCGCACTTTGCCCCCAGGTGATCGTGCCGTCGAGGGCGATTCGTTCACCCGGTTTTACCCGTACAATATTGCCCACAGCCACGTTCTGCGCTGTAATCTCTTGCCACGAACCGTCAGCTTGTTGTACGGTGGCGGTTTCGGGGGCGAGCGCCATTAATTCGCCAATTGCATTTCGGGCACGCTCAAGGGACTTGGCTTCGATCATTTCTGCCAAAGCAAACAATACCATCACCATCGCCGCTTCCGCCCATTGTCCAATCAGCAAGCCGCCGGTTACGGCAATGCTCATCAAGGCGTTGATATTTAAACTGCCGCAGCGAATCGACCACAAGCCTTTTTTGTAAGTTTCCAATCCGCACAACAACACCGCTGTCACCGCCAAGATTGCCCCAATCCCATTAGCCCAAGTGGGCAAGCCAAACCAAGTTACGGCTTCTGCACCTAATGCCGATACGCCAGCTATCGCCAGTGGCAATAGCGGTTTTTGCGGTTCGACGGTTTGGGCTGGTTTGCCGTCGCTATCCGGCAATTCAGGCTCAAAACCAAGGGCGCGGATTGCGGCTAATATCTTCGGCAAATCATGTTCGCCGTGGGTGACGCGCAACATTCGTTGGATTAGATTGAATTCCAACGCGTGTACTTCTGCCATTGCGCCTAATTTTTTGCGAATCATGCCTTCTTCGGTCGGGCAGTCCATTTGCTTGATCCGCATGGTGGTTTGTACCCCGCCTGCGACCGTTTTGGCTTGCGCCAACTCGGCAAAGTGCGGTTGTGCCGATTGATGACGTTGCTGAGAGCAGCAGCCTGACATAATCTTTTCCTTCAATCGTACGGTTGTTGTATGATATTAAACACCCTGTAGCAGCTACAGGGTCAAGCGGGGGAAAAAATGAAAATCGGGGATTTGGCTAAACAAACCGGCTGTGCGGTGGAAACCATTCGTTATTACGAACGGGAGGGATTAATGCCGGCGGCACCGCGCAACCGCCTGAATAACTACCGTGAATACGGCACGCGACATTTGGAGCGCTTGGTGTTTATCCGCCGTTGCCGCGCTTTAGAAATGACACAGGATGAAATTCGTGAATTGCTACAAGCCAAAGCCGACTCCAATGCCAGTTGCGCTTCGATTAATGATTTGATTGATCGGCATTTGCTGCACGTTAAAGCACGGATTGCGGAGTTACGCGCGTTGGAAGCGCAATTAGGCGAATTGCGCAGCCAATGCGGCGAAGTGCACCGTATGCAGGATTGCGGAATTTTGAAAGGATTGGAACGGCTGAATTGCGCTGACGTTGCCCATTCGGTTAGTCGTGCGCATAAGGTGTGTGGTAATCGATAGTATCGGGCATGGTAACATCTGACATTAATTGAAAAAACACATTCTGACGAAAATGCAACGCTGCGGAAGTGTGATTTTCATGGCGTTGTGAGTGCAGTTGCGGTAAAGTGCGGTTTTTTGATTCGCAATAGAGCCGTTATGTTAGCCCAATCTTCAATTCATGCCCCTTTCGCACGTGCGGTACTCGACTGGTACCGGCAATACGGACGCAAAGATTTGCCGTGGCAGCGTAATAAAACCCTATATCAAGTTTGGTTGTCGGAAGTGATGTTGCAACAAACCCAAGTGGCGACCGTGATCCCCTATTTCGAACGCTTTACGGCGACTTTTCCGACGGTGACGGCATTGGCAGATGCGGCGATTGATGAAGTGCTACACCTCTGGACGGGCTTGGGTTATTACGCGCGGGCGCGCAATTTGCATAAAGCGGCGCAGGTGATCCGCGATCAACATCACGGACAATTTCCAACCGATTTTGAACAAGTGTGGCAGTTGCCCGGGGTTGGGCGTAGCACCGCCGGTGCGATTTTATCTTCTTGCCTGAATGCGCCTTATCCGATTCTGGACGGCAATGTGAAACGCGTATTGGCGCGCCATTTTGCCGTAGACGGCTGGGCGGGAGAGAAAAAAGTCAGCGACCGACTGTGGCAATATAGCGAGCAAGTCACCCCGAACGAGCAAGTGGCGGATTTTAATCAGGCGATGATGGATCTGGGCGCGATGGTGTGTACCCGTTCGAAACCCAAGTGCGGTCTGTGCCCGCTGCAAGTTAGTTGTGTCGCCAATCGGCAACAGAATTGGCAGGCTTATCCGGGCAAAAAGCCGAAAAAAAGCTTGCCGGAAAAACAGGCGTATTTCTTATTGTTGCGGGACGGCAATCAGGTGTTATTACAGCAGCGCCCGCCGCAAGGCTTGTGGGGCGGACTGTATTGTTTCCCGCAGTTTGAACAGAAAGCGGATTTGCTTGCCTATTTACAGCAACAGGATATTCGGGATTACCGACAATGGACCGCTTTTCGCCACACGTTCAGCCATTTTCACTTGGATATCGTACCGATTTATGCGGAGAAAACCGCACTTCGGATGAATGACCGCCCCCGATCATACCCTTTGTCAGAAAAAGTGGCGGAAAGCCAACCGGAATACCGCACGGATATACCCGAAACAAAGAATTATTGGTATAATTTTCAATCACCGCCAAAAATCGGTTTGGCGACACCAATGAAAAATTTATTATTACAATTGCAGGCAATGCAACCAAGGCAGAAATAATTTGTCTAATTAATGATCTAATGTAAAAAAGTAAAAAGGACTAGCAAATGGCACGAACAGTTTATTGCGAATATTTGAAACAGGAAGCCGACGGGCTGGATTTTCAGCTTTATCCCGGTGAACTGGGCAAGCGGATCTTCGATTCGATCAGCAAGCAGGCATGGGGCGAATGGATGAAAAAACAGACCATGTTAGTCAATGAGAAAAAACTGAATATGATGAACGTTGAACATCGTCAGCTACTGGAAAGCGAAATGGTCAATTTCCTGTTTGAAGGCAAAGACGTTCATATCGAAGGCTATGTTCCCCCAAGTCAATAAGCGGCGAGTTGAAGGTTTACCCATGAAAAAATATTTACTGGTGCTGTTGATCCCTTTTTTAGTGGCGTGTGGCTCTTCCTCCAAAAAAAGCAGTGGAATTGATTATGACGACGCTTTTGCCAAAGATTTACGGGGGTTGGATATTCTGACCGGGCAGTTTTCGCATAACATTGATCGCAAATGGGGAGTGAACGAACTGTTGGTGGCGAGCCGTAAGGATTATGTCAAATACACCGACCAATATAACACCCGCAGCCATATCAGTTTTGACGAAGGCAAGATCACCATTGAAACCCAGGGAATGGACGCATATCGCCTGAAAAAATCCATTGTGCATACCTTGATGATGGGTTCGGACGCCAACGGAATTGATCTGTTTGCCGACGGTGATGCGCCAATCAGCTCACGTCCGTTTTTAGCCGGACAGGTGGTGGATCACCGTGGCGCGACGATTAGCAATCTCGACAGCGCCAATGCTTTTGCCAATCATTTATTGCAAAATAGCCTGCAAACCCGGCGCTTGAGTAACGGGCAGTTGGTAGAATATGTCACCATTCCGATGATCGCCAACCATATCAACGTACGCGCGCAAAAATATGTGCCGTTCGTGCGCCGCGCCGCGCGTCATTATAATATTGACGAAAGCCTGATTTTGGCGATTATGCAAACCGAATCGAGCTTCAATCCGTATGCGATCAGTTATGCCAATGCAATCGGTTTAATGCAGGTGGTGCCGCATACTGCCGGACGTGATATTTTTCAGATTATGAAGAAAATGCCGGGACAGCCGAGCAAAGAATATTTGTTTGATCCGCACAAAAACATTGATGCCGGTGTCGCCTATTTGTCTTTGTTGCAAAATAACTACCTTGCCGGGATCACCGATCCGTCTTCTAAACGCTATGCGATGATTTCCGCGTATAACAGCGGTGCAGGGGCGGTGTTGCGCGTGTTTGATCAGGACAAAACCATGGCGATAGAAAAGATCAATCGCTTACTTCCCGAGCAAGTGTACCGCACTTTGACCACCCGACATCCGTCTGCTCAGGCGCGTAATTATCTGGTGAAAGTGGATTCGGCGCAAAAGAAATATCGCGTGCGTGCTAATTAATAATCAGTTTACGGATTAAAAACAGACACTTTGCACACAAAGCATGCAAACGAATGGGGCGATGAAAGTTTTTTTAAAATAGAGGTTGACTTGAAAACGAAAAAAACGTTTAATACGCACCACTGATGAGTTGCCTCGATAGCTCAGTCGGTAGAGCAGGGGATTGAAAATCCCCGTGTCGGTGGTTCGATTCCGCCTCGAGGCACCACTTTTCCTCCTTAGTTCAGTCGGTAGAACGGCGGACTGTTAATCCGTATGTCGCTGGTTCAAGTCCAGCAGGAGGAGCCATTATTTACGACCCGTTGAGTTTACTCAGCGGGTTTTTTCTTGTCTGAATTTCAATGCCGCTGAGAGCCAGCCATAAAAAACCGCACTTTGAAAGTGCGGTTTGGCTGCAACATAAATAATGCGGTTATGGCTAATTGCTCAATCCCAACAGCGCGTTGCTGATTTCATTGTCGTTATAGAACTTGGTGACGACATCTTGGAAAGAGCGGTTGATGATTTTCTGAATGCCTTCGTTATTCACGCCGAATACGCCCTCTTGCGAGTTGGTCGCGCCGAAACTTTTCGAGAATGTGCCTTTCGCGCCTTGAACTTCCACCACGATATTCACTTTGCTGTCAATTTTATATTTCAGATTGCCTTCGCTCACTTGCGCGCCGAAATCGGTAATACGCACAATCACATTGCTGTTTGAAGCAGATCCGCCGGCGATACGGAAGCCTTTGCTATTCAGACCTTGCTGCACCACTTGTTGAAACAGCTGTGCTACTTCCGGGCTGGCAATCAGGTGTTGTACGTTGCCGCCGGAGGTGTAACTGGCAACGGTTGAGCTGGCGCGTTGGTCTTGGGTGACCACATTGGCAACAACCCGTTGGTTGGCGGTGTTAAATTGAGCGCTTGGCGCCGGCGGGGTGAAGGTCAGGGTGTTATTTTGGGTTTGGCAACCGCTCAGTAACACCGCACTTCCCAATAGCAATGCGGAGGAAAGGGTTTTTAGCGAGGATTTTTTCATGTTATCTCCTTAAATATCAAATTTAAAATATCAGGCGAGAATTATTGTTGCAAACTCACGTAATAAAGTATAGCGTTAGACCGCAAAAATTATGCTTTTATTCACATTTCAGCTTAGGAATTTTATGGATCAGCAACAGATTGCCGCACTTTTACAACAAGCCTTGCAACCGGATTATCTTGAGGTGCTAAACGAAAGCCATATGCACAGTTCGGGCAAAGGGGCAAATTCGCATTTTAAAGTGATTATTGCTGCTTCGGATTTCGAAACGCTGCGTGCCGTGGTGCGTCATCAAAAAATTTATCAACTTATCAATCCGCAACAGAACGGGATTCATGCCTTGGCTATTCACGCGTATACCCCGCAAGAGTGGTCGAAAAAACAGCGGCAGGTTATTTCTTCCCCGAACTGCATGGGGCATGGCGATTAACTCTTTGTAGGTAAAATAGTAACAATCCTGCTACATTCGGGTATAAAAAGTGTGATCAGATCAAAAAAAGTCGTGGTTAAAGTGGAATTTTAGCGGCTTAATTGGTTACAATAAGTCGTTTTTATTATCAAAAAATTAACCATCAAAAATGACGGGAAGCAAGGCGAAGCATTTGGATAAGCAGCCTGTTGTCTTTTTTGATATTTTCCGGAATTTGAGTTTTAAATTTTATGTTTGAGTGGTAAGTGTTTAGCTGTTGTGGGATTCCCATGTTTAGACCTTTCCCCATTCATTGCTCAAAAAGAGGTTGCCGATACCGCGTTTTCAGAACGTAAGATTGGCAATTGTGATGTAAACCTAACTAAAAAGTAGTGCTAACAATATGATTACAATTAAGAAAGGCTTGGATCTTCCAATTTCAGGGAAACCGGCACAGGTAATCCAGAATGGTCCTGCCATTACTGAAGTTGCGGTGCTTGGCGAAGATTATGTAGGTATGCGTCCGTCGATGAGTGTTCGCGAGGGTGATGTTGTCAAGAAAGGACAGGTGCTTTTCTCTGATAAGAAAAACCCGGGTGTGGTCTTTACTGCACCGGCAAGCGGCACTGTCACGGCGATTAATCGTGGCGCCAAGCGTGTATTACAATCGGTTGTAATTAAGGTTGAAGGTAATGAGCAAATTACGTTTAACAAATACGATCGTCAACAACTGTCGTCATTAACCGATGAACAAGTACGTGAAAATTTGCTGCAATCCGGTCTTTGGACGGCATTGCGTACACGTCCGTTCAGCAAATCGCCGGCTACGGATGCCGTACCTGCCGCGATTTTTGTGAATGCCATGGATACCAATCCGTTGGCGGCAGATCCTGTGGTGATCATTAACGAGCAAGCGCAAGCATTCCAAGACGGTCTGTTGGTGCTCAGCCGCTTGAATAATGAAAAACTGTATGTGTGTAAAGCTGCCGGGACGCAAATTACCCTTCCGCAAATTGCCAAGCTGCAAACCGAAGAGTTTAGCGGTCCGCATCCCGCCGGATTAAGCGGTACGCATATCCACTTTCTTGAGCCGGTTAGTGCAACCAAATCCGTTTGGTATTTGAATTACCAAGATGTGATTGCCATTGGCAAACTGTTTACCAGCGGTGAATTGTCGGTTGAGCGTGTTGTCGCTCTCGGCGGTCCGCAAGTGAAAAATCCCGGGTTAGTGCGCACCTGTTTAGGGGCGAACCTTTCACAATTGACAGCCAATGAACTGCAAGACGGTGAAAACCGTGTGATTTCAGGTTCGGTATTAAATGGTACAACTGCGGTCGGTCCACATAATTATTTGGGACGTTATGCATTACAAGTTTCCGTGATTGCCGAAGGACGCGAGAAAGAGTTTATCGGCTGGATTATGCCGGGCGCAGATAAATTCTCAATCACCCGTACCGTGTTGGGACATTTTGGTAAAAAATTGTTTAACTTAACTTCGGCCGTGAACGGCGGACACCGTGCGATGGTGCCGATCGGTGCTTATGAGCGCGTAATGCCGTTGGATATTATTCCGACCTTGTTACTGCGTGATTTAAGTGCCGGCGATACTGACGGTGCGCAAGCGTTAGGTTGTTTGGAACTGGATGAAGAAGATCTGGCACTTTGCACCTTTGTTTGTCCGGGCAAAAATGAATATGGTCCAATCTTGCGCGCGGCGTTAGATAAGATCGAGAAGGAAGGTTAAAATGGGTTTAAAACATCTTTTAGAGAAAATCGAACCTGCGTTTTTGCCGGGTGGAAAATATGAAAAGTGGTATGCGCTGTATGAAGCAACCGCCACGTTTTTATATACACCGGGAACGGTAACCAGTAAATCTTCCCACGTACGTGATGCAATCGATTCAAAACGTATGATGGTATTAGTCTGGTTAGCGCTGTTTCCGGCGATGTTCTACGGTATGTACAACGTGGGCGCGCAATCATTATTGGCATTAGGCAGTTTGGCCTCACCTGAGGTGTTTGCGCAAAATGTGGCGCAAAATATTGCCAATGACTGGCACTTTGCTTTGGCGGATATGTTCGGGGTATTATCGCCGGATGCGGGCGTCATCGCCAAAATCGTACTGGGTGCAATTTTCTTCCTGCCAATCTATGCCGTAGTGTTTTTGGTAGGTGGTTTCTGGGAAGTATTATTCGCCATGATCCGTAAGCATGAAATCAACGAAGGCTTCTTTGTCACCTCAATCCTGTTGGCATTAATCGTTCCGCCAACGTTACCGTTATGGCAAGCGGCACTGGCAACCACTTTTGGGGTTGTTGTGGCGAAAGAAGTGTTCGGCGGTGTGGGTAAAAACTTTATGAACCCGGCGCTGGCGGGGCGTGCATTCCTATTCTTCGCTTATCCGGCGCAAATTTCCGGTGACGCAGTGTGGGTTGCCGCCGACGGTTTCACCGGCGCAACCGCACTTTCGCAATGGAATATGGGTGGCGAAAGTGGTTTGATTAACAATGTTACGCAACAACCAATCACTTGGATGGATGCTTTCATCGGTAACATTCCGGGATCGATTGGGGAAGTATCAACCCTAATGCTGATTTTAGGCGGCGCATTCATTATTTTCGCCCGTATCGCTTCTTGGCGTATCGTTGCCGGTGTGATGATCGGGATGATTGCGATGTCAACGCTTTTCAACGTCATTGGTTCTGACAGCAATCCGATGTTTGCAATGCCGTGGCATTGGCATTTGGTGCTGGGCGGCTTCGCCTTGGGGATGTTCTTTATGGCGACGGATCCGGTATCGGCCTCTTTCACGAATAAAGGAAAGTGGTGGTACGGCGCATTAATCGGCGTAATGTGCGTGTTAATCCGTGTGGTTAACCCGGCATATCCGGAAGGCATGATGTTAGCGATTCTATTTGCTAATTTGTTTGCACCGTTATTTGACTACTTGGTAGTTCAAGCAAATATCAAACGTAGGAGAGCTCGCAATGTTTAAGAAAGACAGTTTTGCAGGCACGATTCTGGTTATTCTTCTCGTCAGCTTAGTCTGTTCGATTATTGTTGCCGGCTCTGCGGTGAGCTTGAAACCGGTGCAGGAAGAACAAAAATTACTGGATAAACAAAAAAATATCCTTAGCGTAGCCGGTTTGTTAAAACCGGGAATCAATATTAAGCAGGTTTATGCGAAAAATATTGAGCCGCGTTTGGTTGATTTGAATACAGGCGAATACGTACCTGAACAAGCCGGATTTGACGCGGCTGCGGCGGCTAAGAACCCGCAAACCAGCATTGCCCTGCCGGCCGAAGAAGATTTGGCGAAGATTCGTCGCCGTGCCAATTTGGCAGAAATTTATTTGGTGAAAAATGATCAAGGACGAGTGGAAAAAATCGTACTGCCGATTTACGGCTCGGGTCTTTGGTCGGTGATGTACGGCTTTATGGCGATTCAGCCGGATGGCAATACGATTGACGGTATCACTTATTATCAACACGGGGAAACCCCGGGCTTGGGCGGTGAAATTGAGAATCCAGGCTGGCAGGCTCAATTCCCGGGCAAGAAAATTTATGATGCCCAAGGGCAAGAGGCGTTATTTGTTGCCAAAGGTGGTTCGGCCAATAAAGAACACGGAATTGATGCGTTATCCGGCGCCACGCTAACAGCGAACGGTGTCGACGCCAGTTTCAAATTCTGGTTTGGTAAAAACGGCTTCGGCCCGTTCCTGAAAAAACTTAGAGCAGGAGAATTAAACAATGGCTGAGTTAAAAGGTAGAAAAGGCTTATTGTTATCCCCTATCTTGGATAACAACCCAATTGCGTTACAAATCCTCGGGATCTGTTCTGCGCTGGCGGTGACAACCAAGTTGGAAACGGCTGTGGTAATGGCGATTGCAGTGGTATTTGTTACTGCGTTTTCCAGTTTCTTTATTTCTTGCATTCGCAATTTCATTCCGAACAGCGTGCGGATTATCGTACAAATGGCGATCATTGCCTCTTTGGTTATCTTGGTTGACCAAATTTTGCGCGCTTACGCTTATGATATTTCCAAACAGCTCTCGGTATTCGTCGGTTTGATTATCACCAACTGTATCGTTATGGGACGTGCGGAAGCGTTTGCGATGAAAGAAAGCCCGATTGACAGCTTCTTGGACGGGGTCGGTAACGGTTTGGGCTACGGTGCGATTTTAATCGTGGTGGCGTTCTTGCGTGAACTGATCGGTTCCGGAAAATTGTTCGGCGTAACGATTTTGGAAACCATCAATAACGGCGGCTGGTATCAGCCGAACGGTTTGTTCCTGTTGGCGCCAAGCGCATTCTTTATTATCGGTTTCGTGATTTGGTTATTAAGAACCTACAAACCGGAACAAGTGGAGAGTAAATAAGCATGGAACATTATATCAGTCTTTTTGTGCGTTCGATTTTTATCGAAAACATGGCACTGGCTTTCTTCCTTGGAATGTGTACTTTCCTTGCGGTATCGAAAAAAGTATCGACCTCTTTCGGTTTGGGGATCGCCGTTATCGTGGTATTGGGTATCGCAGTACCGACCAATAACATCGTGTATAACCTGATCTTGAAAGACGGTGCTTTGATTGAAGGCGTGGATCTCAGTTTCCTTAACTTTATCACCTTTATCGGTGTGATCGCTGCGTTGGTACAAATTCTGGAAATGATTTTAGATAAATACTTTCCGGCCTTGTACAACGCCTTGGGGATCTTCCTGCCGTTGATTACCGTAAACTGCGCAATCTTCGGCGGCGTATCTTTCATGGTACAGCGTGATTACAACTTTGCCGAATCAGTTGTGTACGGTATTGGTGCAGGTACGGGTTGGATGTTGGCAATCGTAGCGTTAGCCGGCTTAACAGAAAAAATGAAGTATTCCGACGTGCCGAAAGGCTTGCGTGGATTGGGAATCACATTTATTACTGTTGGCCTGATGGCGCTTGGCTTCATGTCATTCTCCGGCATTCAGTTGTAAAGAGAGGAATAGCAGATGGAAATCATTTTAGGTATCGCAATGTTTACCGTGATTGTTTTGGTTTTGGTGGTGCTGATTTTGTTCGCCAAGTCAAAACTGGTCAACTCCGGTGACATTACTATCGGGATCAACGAGGATCCGAGCAAAGCGATTAAACTGCCTGCGGGCGGTAAGCTGTTGGGCGCACTGGCGAGCGAAGGCATTTTCTTGTCTTCCGCTTGCGGCGGCGGCGGCTCTTGCGGTCAATGCAAGGTTAAAGTATTACACGGCGGCGGTGATATTCTGCCAACCGAACTTTCCCATATCAGTAAAAAAGAAGCCAAAGAAGGCTGGCGCTTATCTTGCCAAGTCAATGTCAAAAGCGACATGGAAGTGGAAGTCGAGCCGGAAATCTTCGGTGTGAAAAAATGGGAATGTACCGTTATTTCAAACGATAACAAAGCGACTTTTATCAAAGAATTGAAACTTGCCATTCCGGAAGGGGAAGAAGTTCCGTTCCGTGCCGGCGGTTACATTCAGATTGAAGCCGAGCCACATACCGTAAATTATAAAGACTTCGATATTCCGGAAGAATACCATGAAGACTGGGATAAATTTAACTTATGGCGTTATGTGTCGAAAGTCGACGAGCCGATTATCCGTGCTTATTCCATGGCATCTTATCCGGAAGAAAAAGGCATTATCATGTTGAACGTGCGGATTGCGACACCGCCGCCAAAACAACCTGATGCACCGCCAGGGCAAATGTCTTCTTACATTTGGTCATTGAAAGCGGGTGATAAAGTGACGATTTCCGGACCATTCGGCGAATTCTTCGCTAAAGATACCGATGCGGAAATGGTGTTTATCGGTGGTGGTGCCGGTATGGCGCCAATGCGTTCGCATATCTTTGATCAGTTAAAACGCCTGCATTCAAAACGTAAAATGTCGTTCTGGTATGGCGCACGTTCTAAACGCGAAATGTTCTACGTGGAAGATTTCGACACCCTGCAAGCGGAAAACGACAACTTTAAATGGCATGTAGCCTTGTCTGATCCGTTGCCGGAAGATCATTGGGACGGCTACACCGGCTTTATTCACAACGTATTGTATGAAAACTATCTGAAAGACCACGAAGCGCCGGAAGATTGTGAATACTATATGTGTGGGCCTCCGGTGATGAATGCCGCGGTAATCGGTATGTTGAAAAACCTAGGGGTTGAAGACGAAAACATCCTGTTGGATGACTTCGGTGGTTAATGGAATCACATTCAGAGATAGAAAATGATTTTAAAACAATCAATTAACTGGCTGGCCCGGCTCGGGCTAGCCTTTTTTATTAGTATCAGTGTTGCCGCCTGCGGTGATAAAACAACGGAAGTGGCTTTCAATGGTAAAACCATGGGCACCACTTACAGCGTCAAATATTTGGCTGACAGCAGCAAAAACTTGCCGGAAGCGCAAGCGGTGCAGCAAGCCATTGACCGCACTTTGCAAGAAGTGAACCGGCAAATGTCGACTTACCAGAAAGATTCGGAAATCTCCCGATTTAATCGGTTGCAACCGGTTGAAGGTGCATTTCCTATTTCAGCGGAATTTGGCAAGGTGGTTGCCGAAGCAATCCGTTTACACCAATTAACCGACGGAGCATTGGATATTACCGTCGGACCTTTGGTGAACTTATGGGGCTTCGGACCGGAAAACCGCCCGGAAAAGATTCCGACCGATCAGGAAATCGAGGCACGGCGCGCTTGGGTCGGTTTGGATAAATTAATCCTACAGCAGCAAGACGGGCAATATCGGTTAAGTAAAAGCATTCCGAATCTGTATATCGACCTATCGTCAATTGCCAAAGGCTTCGGCGTGGATCAATTGGCGGAATATCTGGAATCGCTCGGCGTGACGGATTATCTGGTTGAAATCGGCGGGGAAATCCGTGCCAAAGGGCGGAATAAAGCGAATAAAGCATGGCAAATTGCGATTGAAAAACCGGAATTTGACGGTTCAAGAGCGGTACAGTTGATCATTGGTTTGCAAGACATGGCAATGGCAACCTCCGGCGATTATCGTAACTATTTTGAACGGGACGGCGTACGTTTTTCCCATGAGATTGACCCGCATAGCGGCAAACCAATTCAACATAATTTAGTCTCGGTGACGGTGCTCGATCCGTCCAGTATGACCGCCGACGGCTTGGCGACGGGATTGTTTGTTTTGGGCAGCGACAAGGCATTGGCGGTTGCCGAAAAAAATAATCTGGCGATTTACTTGATTATCAAGACAAATAACGGTTTTGAGACTAAAATGTCATCGGCATTTAAACGGCTCACGGCGCAATAACCGTCAGCATAGGATTAGGAATGAAGTTATGAACGTATTTTTTATCACCTTCGGTATTTTTCTTGTGGTGATTCTAGCGATGTCAATCGGCTATTGGGTTAAACGCAAGTCTATCCATGGCAGTTGCGGCGGTATTGCCACCCTTGGCTTGGAAAAAGTGTGCGATTGTCCGGAACCTTGCGATAACCGTAAAGCCAAAATGGCAGCCGAAGCGCGAAAACAAAAATTAGAGCAACAAGAGCGAATTATCTAGTCGCCTATTGGTCGGGCGATCTCGTCCGACCAACCGATTATCTTGTAATATCAAACAATTGGATTTGTAATGACCTTGATTTCAGCAACATTTGAGAAATTAAATCCTCTCGGCAACGCAAAAAAAGCAGCGAATGCCACCAAAAAAGTCATCGTCGGAATGTCCGGCGGCGTCGATTCGTCGGTTTCCGCCTATATCCTGCAACAGCAAGGCTATCAGGTGGAAGGCTTATTTATGAAAAACTGGGAAGAGGACGACGACAGCGATTATTGTACTGCGGCAGCAGACTTGGCGGATGCGCAGGCGGTCTGCGACAAGTTGGGCATTCACTTACATAAGATCAATTTTGCCGCGGAATACTGGGATAATGTATTTGAACATTTTTTAGTCGAATACAAAGCGGGACGTACGCCGAACCCGGATATTCTGTGTAACAAAGAGATCAAATTCAAAGCCTTTTTGGAATATGCCGCGGAAGATTTAGGCGCGGATTATATTGCCACCGGGCATTATGTGCGCCGTTCCTTTGTCGATGAAAGTGCGGTCGGTGCTAAGGTGCAACTGCTGCGCGGTTTGGACAGCAACAAAGACCAAAGCTATTTTCTTTATACCCTGAGCCACCAACAAGTGGCGCAAAGTCTGTTCCCGGTCGGCGAACTGGAAAAACCGGTGGTACGCCAAATTGCGGAAGAGCTGGGGCTGATCACTGCCAAGAAAAAAGATTCGACCGGAATTTGCTTTATCGGCGAACGTAAATTCAAGGACTTTTTGGCTCGCTATCTGCCGGCACAGCCGGGTGAAATCCGCACTCTTGACGGTGAAGTGATCGGACGCCATGACGGTTTGATGTATCACACCCTCGGACAGCGAAAAGGCTTGCGCATTGGCGGGGTGAAAGGCAAAGACGAGAATGCGTGGTATGTGGTCGAGAAAGACCTAGTTAACAACGTGTTAGTTGTGGCGCAAGGGCTGGATAATTCCGCGTTATTGTCGAACGGCTTGATTGCCCAACAGTTGGATTGGGTCTCGCGCGAACCTATTCGTCAAGCGTTGCGCTGCACGGTGAAAACCCGCTATCGGCAAGATGATATTGCCTGTGAAATCCTGCCGCTTGACGACGGCAAGATCGAAGTGCGGTTTGACCAACCGCAAATCGCCGTCACCCCGGGGCAATCCGCCGTGTTCTATCAAGGCGAAGTTTGCTTAGGCGGCGGCATTATCGAAAGTACGGTTAAATGAGTGATAACCGAATGGCAACCGCACTTTCAGCCTTGACGATTCGCCCAATGCAAACGGACGATTGCGCACCGGTTGCCGAATTGTGGCACAACACACCCGGCATGGGCATGAGTGCGGTTGATGACAACGAACAAGCCGTCAGCGCTTTCCTTGCCTTTAATCCCGATCTGAATTTTGTTGCCGAGCAAGATAAACAACTGCTCGGCGTCATCATGTGCGGCTACGACGGTCGCCGTGCTACGATTTATCATATGGCGGTGGCGCAAAATCAGCAAGGCAAAGGGATTGGTAGCGCACTGCTGCATAAATTGGAACAGCAACTGCGCAGTAAAAATATCACCCGCGGGCGTTTGTTAGTGTTCGCCGACAACCAAAGCGGCAACGCTTTCTGGGCAAAGCAGGGTTGGACTTGGCAACAAAACTTGAATTATTATTCGAAAGATTTTAGCAAGCGCGCCTAATCCGAAGAATAATAGGCTCACATTGAATCCACACTAGACAGCTTAAAGGCAATGATAATTTGCCTTATGGCGATATTGTAAACTTTTAAAAATAGTGGAACAGTGTTATAGTTTCGCCAGTTTGATTGAGACTTCCGCACCGATATAAGGATGACATTTACCCACTATGGCAGACTACCACGATCTCACTCTCGCACTTGCCGGCGTTTGTCAGTCGGCGAAGTTGGTGCAGCAATTTTCTGAACGCGGCAGTGCGGATCAAGCGGCGTTTGCCGCTTCGTTGAATTCGCTTGTGAATACCGCGCCGAGTTCCACTTTAGATGTGTACGGTAATGATGTCGCCAATTTACGCTTAGGTTTAACTACGTTATTAGAACAAGTGTCCGGCGGCAAGGGTGAGTTGGATATGAATGTCGGGCGTTATTGGATGAGTTTGCTTGCGTTGGAAAGTAAGCTGGATAAAACCCCGCAAAGCAAACAATTGCTTGGTCATCGGATTCAAGGTTTAGCACGCCAATTACAACATCTTGATTTGCTCGACGAACAGATGATCGCCAGTATCGCCGATATTTATGTCGATGTGATCAGCCCGTTGGGGGCAAAAATCCAAGTCAAAGGCTCGCCGTTATATCTACAGCAAAGCGGTATCCAAAACCGCGTGCGTGCCACTTTATTATGTGGCATTCGTTCGGCGGTGTTGTGGCGGCAGCTCGGCGGTTCGCGCCTGAAATTGCTGTTCAGCCGCAATAAATATTACCAACATGCACAACAGCTTTATTCTTCCCTTTAATTTTACCATATGGAGCTTTCCCCAATGGAACTTACTGCTTTAACCGCACTTTCCCCGATCGACGGCCGTTATCAAGACAAAGCCGTTGGTTTACGTTCAATTTTCAGTGAATTCGGTTTGTTGAAATTCCGTGTGACGGTGGAAGTGCGTTGGTTGCAGAAATTGGCCGCAACCGCTGAAATTGCGGAAGTGGCAGTCTTGTCCGCGCAAGCCAACGACTATTTGAACCAAATCGTTGCCGGGTTTTCCCTTGCCGATGCGCAGCGGATTAAAGAAATCGAGCGCACCACCAACCATGATGTGAAAGCGGTGGAGTATTTCTTGAAAGAAAAATCCGAAGCCCTGCCCGAACTGGCGGCGGTGAGCGAGTTTATCCACTTTGCCTGTACTTCCGAAGATATCAATAATTTATCCCATGCGTTAATGTTAAAAACAGCGCGTGATGAGGTGATTTTACCGGCGTGGCAAAAACTGATTGACGAAATCAAAGGTTTGGCAGAACAATTTAAAACCATTCCGTTGTTGTCACGCACCCACGGGCAGCCGGCTTCGCCTTCAACGGTCGGCAAGGAGATGGCGAATGTGGTTTACCGTTTGCAGCGCCAGTTTAAACAACTGCAACAAACCGAGATTCTCGGCAAAATTAATGGTGCGGTCGGTAATTACAATGCGCATTTGTCGGCTTACCCGGAAATCGACTGGCATACATTCAGCCGAGAATTTGTCGAAAGTCTGGGCGTGAATTGGAATCCGTACACGACCCAAATCGAGCCGCATGATTATATTGCGGAAATGTTCGACAATATCGCCCGTTTCAACACCGTTATCATTGATTTTGACCGTGATATGTGGGGTTATATCGCCTTGAACCACTTTAAACAACGCACCATCGCCGGCGAAATCGGCTCGTCCACCATGCCGCACAAGGTCAATCCGATCGATTTTGAAAACTCGGAAGGTAACTTAGGCTTGGCAAATGCGGTGATGGCGCACTTGGGCGCAAAACTGCCGATTTCCCGTTGGCAACGCGATTTGACCGATTCGACTGTGCTGCGCAATTTGGGCGTCGGCTTGGGTTATACTTTGATTGCCTATGCCGCCACTAGCAAAGGGATCAGCAAACTGGAAGTCAACGAAGCGCACTTGCGTACCGAACTGGATCAAAACTGGGAAGTGCTTGCCGAGCCGATCCAAACAGTAATGCGTCGTTACGGGATTGAAAAACCGTATGAAAAATTGAAAGAGCTGACCCGCGGCAAACGGGTTGATGCCGCGGCAATGCAAACCTTTATTGACGGCTTGGCGATTCCCGAGACGGAAAAAGTGCGCTTGAAACAACTGACCCCGGCAAGCTATATCGGCGCGGCGGTGGAGTTGGTGGAAAAACTGTAATTCTATAAGTGCGGTTAAGCCAGACCGCACTGTTGGATTTTCTCGACAAAACGAAAAGATTGACGCTATAATTCATAGCGTTTACATTCACTATTTTAAAAAGGAATATAAAATGGGTTTAGAAAAAGTCCCTGCCGGTAAAGAACTGCCGGATGATATTTATGTTGTGATTGAAATTCCGGCAAACGCCGATCCGATTAAATACGAAGTGGATAAAGAGTCCGGCGCGGTGTTCGTTGATCGCTTTATGGCGACGGCAATGTTTTATCCGGCGAACTATGGTTATATCAACAACACCTTGTCATTAGACGGTGACCCGGTTGATGTATTAGTGCCAACCCCTTATCCGTTGATTCCGGGTTCGGTAATCCGTTGCCGTCCGGTCGGCGTATTGAAAATGACCGACGAATCCGGCGAAGATGCCAAATTGATCGCCGTGCCGCACAGCAAATTAAGCAAAGAATACGATCACATCCAAGACATCAATGATGTGCCGGCATTGCTGAAAGCACAAATTCAACATTTCTTCGAAAACTACAAAGCACTGGAAGCCGGTAAATGGGTGAAAGTGGACGGTTGGGAAGGCGTTGAAGCCGCCCGCGAAGAGATTAAAACCTCGTTTGAGCGTGCACAGAAATAACGTTGTTTCTTTCCCTTGTTACGGAAAGTGGGTTTATTGATCAGATACCGCTCTTGCAAAAGTGCGGTATTTTTTTAAATTGTGAGGAAGTGATGATGAGAAAGCAAATCAAAACATGGGCATTAACTGCCGTATTCTCCGTGGGTTTGGCAGCTTGTGCCGACACTCAAACCATTAACCAACAGGCGGCGAGCAGTTATACCCAAACCGTCAACGAAATGAAGCAACAAGGGGTGATTGATACCACGTCCAACACCGCAAAACGGATTAATACCGTGTTCCAGCGGATCAAGCCGTATGCGGAAAAAGCCAACGACACCGGCGTGCCGTTCCAATGGCAAATTACGGTGATGAAAAGCAATGAACTGAACGCGTGGGCGATGCCCGGCGGTAAAATGATGTTTTATACCGGTTTGGTCGATAAACTCAAATTAAATAATGATGAAATTGCGGTGGTGATGGGGCATGAAATGGCGCACGCCTTGAAAGAACACGGCAAACAAAAAGTGAATTTCAATATGGCGACCGGCTTATTGGGCAGTGTCGGCAGCGCGGTGTTGACCGCCACCACCGGCTATGATTTTAGCAGCGTAGTCGGTTTGACCCAAGAATACGGCTTGAACAAACCGTTCTCACGCGGCAATGAAACAGAAGCGGATGAAGTCGGCTTATTGCTGATGGCGGAAGCGGGTTACAATCCGGAAGCGTCGATCAAATTATGGCAAAAAATGAGTGCGGCCAGCGGCGGCTCCGGCGGTGCTTTAGAAGGTTTAATCTCTACTCACCCGACCAACGCCGATCGCGAAGCTAATCTGCGCCGTTTAATGCCGGAGGCGATGGCGGTATATAACAAAGCGAAAAAAGCGGGTTGATGAGTTGAATAAATGGCGTTTTGCTTTGCTGTCAGCGGCTAGCCTTGCTTTGGCTGGCTGCCTTAGCAGCCAAGATTTAAATCAAAAATCCGCAAAAAATTATCAGCGGATAGTCAATCAGATGGAGCTGTTCGGTATCGTTGAGCATGATTCGACAACCGCGGTGCAGGTGACGCACACTTTTTCCCGTTTGTTTCCGATCGCAGAGCAATATAATGAAAGTGGCCGGGCATTGGATTGGCAGATTGCGGTTTTTCGCAGCCCGGAAATCAGCGCTTGGACAATGCCCGGCGGGAAAATGGTTATTCACAGTGCGTTGGTAGATAAACTGCATTTAAGTGATGACGAACTGGCAATGATTCTGGCGCATGAAATGGTGCACGTGGTGAAAGAACACGGCAAAGAACAGGTGAATCTCGATCGGGCGACAGGTTTGCTTGGAATCTTCGGCGGCACCGTGGCTTCTACTGCGTTCAGTTATGTCGGTTCTGCTTTGGCTTGGGTGCCGGAATATGCCATCAGTAAACCATTTTCACGCAGTAGTGAGTTGGAGGCGGATCGATTAGGATTATTGATAATGGCTGAAGCCGGCTACAATCCACAACACGTGACTCGGCTATGGCAGAAGCTCTATGAGTTTTCTGCCGATGACGCCGGATTTTTACAGCAGTTGGTTTCCACTCACCCGAGCTATCAAGAACGGGAAGCGAACATTCAAAAAGTATTGCCACAAGCCTTGGCGCTTTATCAGCAACAAAGTGCGGTTAGCCGCACTTCGGACCGCTGATCAAGTCTATTGCTCAAATCATTTCCCTCCTCTCCCTCCCGATTTATTTCATGAATGGAGGGGGTTACCAAAGTGCGGTGATTAAGTGCGGTCGAGTAGGGAAAAACCAGGAAAACATGGTTTTTTGATCATAAAAAATCGGAATCTGATCGAGATTCCGATTTTTCAATTTAAGCGGCAATGATTACAGTTTTGTCACTAGCATCGCTTCCAATTTTTCTTGATCGGCGGCGAATTTGCGGATGCCGTCGGTCAGTTTTTCCACTGCCATCGGGTCGCTGTTGTGCTGCCAGTAGAATTCGGCTTCGGTCAATGGCTGCGGACGCTCTTTGACGTTGCCTTTGAATTCCAATTTGCGCACCAGCGGCTCATTGCTTTCTTGCAGCTCTTTTAACAAGCCCGGAGCGATAGTCAAGCGATCACAACCGGCAAGTTCGATAATTTCGCCGATATTGCGGAAACTGGCGCCCATCACGACGGTTTTATAATCGTATTTTTTGTAGTAATCGTAAATTTCGGTGACGGAAATCACGCCCGGATCTTCATGCGGTGCGTATGCTTTTTTGTCGCTGTTGGCTTTGTACCAGTCTAAAATTCGACCGACGAACGGGGAGATCAGGTAAACCCCGGCTTCGGCACAGGCGCGGGCTTGCGCTTGGGAGAATAATAGGGTCAGGTTACAGTTGATACCTTCTTTTTCCAACACTTCGGCGGCGCGGATCCCCTGCCAAGTGGAGGCGATTTTGATCAGAATACGATCATTGCTGATACCGGCTTGATTATACAGTTTGATCAGTTTGCGTGCTTTTTCAATGGTGGCGGCGGTGTCGTAAGACAGGCGTGCATCCACTTCGGTGGAGATACGTCCCGGCACGATTTTCAGAATTTCTAAGCCGATATTCACTGCTAATTTATCTTCGGCGTCGATCAATTGTTGTTTCTTGTCGTTGCTTTGTTGTT